>NZ_JBHXRR010000063.1:0-1087 GCF_042716665.1 Nocardia sp. NPDC058658 | reverse complement strand
AGTCGCACATTATGGACCCGAAGCGGAGTGATCTACCCATGGCCAGGGTGAAGCGACGGTAAGACGTCGTGGAGGCCCGAACCCACTTAGGTTGAAAACTGAGGGGATGAGCTGTGGGTAGGGGTGAAAGGCCAATCAAACTCCGTGATAGCTGGTTCTCCCCGAAATGCATTTAGGTGCAGCGTCACGTGTTTCACATCGGAGGTAGAGCTACTGGATGGCCTAGGGGGCCTACAAGCTTACCGAAGTCAGCCAAACTCCGAATGCCGGTGTGTGAGAGCGTGGCAGTGAGACTGCGGGGGATAAGCTTCGTAGTCGAGAGGGAAACAGCCCAGATCGCCGGCTAAGGCCCCTAAGCGTGTACTAAGTGGAAAAGGATGTGGGGTCGCTTAGACAACCAGGAGGTTGGCTTAGAAGCAGCCACCCTTGAAAGAGTGCGTAATAGCTCACTGGTCAAGTGATCCTGCGCCGACAATGTAGCGGGGCTCAAGTACACCGCCGAAGCCGCGGCATTCACACAATAACCCGTCCTGACTGTAGTGGTTGGGGCCAGGTGTGTGGATGGGTAGGGGAGCGTCCTGTGGCCGTGGAAGCAGCAGTGTGAACTAGCTGTGGAGGCCACGGGAGTGAGAATGCAGGCATGAGTAGCGAAAGACGAGTGAGAAACTCGTCCGCCGAATGACCAAGGGTTCCTGGGCCAGGTTAATCCGCCCAGGGTGAGTCGGGACCTAAGGCGAGGCCGACAGGCGTAGTCGATGGACAACGGGTTGATATTCCCGTACCCGTGTATCCGCGCCCAATGCTGAATCAGTTGTGCTAAGTATCCAAATGTTGTCTGACGGAGCCTTCGGGCGAAGCGGATGATGGCTGCATACGACCCTGGCTGTAGTAGGTAAGCGATGGGGTGACGCAGGAAGGTAGCTGGGCCAGGTGATGGAATACCTGGTGTAAGCGTGTAGGGAGTGTGATAGGCAAATCCGTCACACACATATCCTGAGACGTGATGCGTACCCGTTGAGGGGAATTCAGTGATCCTATGCTGCCGAGAAAAGCCTCTAGCGAGCTGGTACATGGCCCGTACCCCAAA
>NZ_JBHXRR010000062.1:0-1279 GCF_042716665.1 Nocardia sp. NPDC058658 | reverse complement strand
TACTGCAACGGCACTCACGGATCGTCAGTCGAGCGGATGACCACGGCGGCGGTAATGCGAGAGCCGAGCCTGATACTGACGTCGCCGCCGCCACCTCGACCAAGACCACACATGATCCCCATGATGGGCACGAGTGAGCATGAACGAGATGAGCAAACGGCGGATTTCAGGTATCGTCAGCGCGATCATGCCCTCAACGGGCGCGCTGAATCCCCCTTTGTAGCAAGCATTTTCGAGGCCGCGAGCCAAGCAAGCCCCAGCATGGACAAGGTGATGTGGGCATACCAAGCCCGCCAACTGCGGACCTGGTAATGATCGAGCCCGGCCTCGCCCTTGGCTTGCTGAAACGCCTCTTCCACATGCCAACGCGATCCCGCGGTCCAGGCCAGATCCACCAACCGCGCCGACGCTGGGCCGTAACAGATGTAGTAGGCGATCTCGAACTCACCTTTACTGTTGGGACGCACCGCGCGCCGCGCCAGCAGCCAGTGCCCCCGCCCGGCCGCCCAGGTACCCTCGATCTGGCGCCGTGCCCAGTCGTACTCGCGTGGCCCGTGCGCGCCGGCACCGACCGAGAACCGCTGCCAACTGCGTGCACCGAACTCCGCGACCAGATCCTGCGCGCTCCCGACACGGTCAGCGCGCGTCGTCAACTGATGATCGCGGCGGGTGGCCATGACATAGAAGACATCGTGATCCTCGCACCATTGCCGCAGGTAGCCGGCCTGGCCATACGCCTCATCGGCGGTGAACCACCGAAACGGCACCTTCGCGGCCACCGCGCGTTCGAGCATCGCGATCATCTGGCGTGGCTTGGTCGCGAACTCCACCTCGTCACCGATACCGGCAGCCCGGCAACGCTGCCGGTCACTCGTCCACGACTCGGGCAGATACAGTTCGCGATCGATCAAGGCATGCCCGTGCTGGGACGCGTACGCCAGAAAAGTCCCGATCTGACAGTTCTCGGTCCGCCCGGCCGTGCCGGAGTACTGACGTTGCACCCCCGCCGATTTCGTGCCCTTCTTGATGAACCCGGTCTCGTCGCCGACCAACACCGCCTCGGGGTCGCCGAGGTGTTCGACGACATAGTCACGCACATCATCGCGGACGGCATCGACATCCCAGTCGGCCTTACGCAGCAGCCGTTGCATCCCGTCCGGACAGCTCTCACCAGCACGTTCGGCCAGTGTCCAGCCGTTCTTGCGTTCCAAACCAGCCAGCAGCCCTGACACGTATTCCCGTGCCCGCTCCCGCGGCTCCGAACGCGAGAAACGCGGAC
>NZ_JBHXRR010000061.1:0-1348 GCF_042716665.1 Nocardia sp. NPDC058658 | reverse complement strand
CTGAGGTTCCCCCCGAACGGTGGACAGGGGAGTTACGAGATTCAGGCAGCTATCGCTCGGAGTGAACGCTCGAAGCCGTCGGGACTGTGCATCCCGATCGCCGAGTGCCGCCGCACAGCATTGTAGAAATGTATCCAGTTGTCAACCGCGGCAACGAGTTCAGCCTTCGTCGCGTAGACGTGCCGGTAATACTCTTCGTGCTTGAAACTCGACCAGAACGATTCCGCGGGGCTGTTGTCCCAGCAAATACCGGTCGCGCCCATCGATCGCCGTAGCCCGTGCCGGAAACAGGCTTTCGCGGTCAGGTGCGCGGTGAACTCCCCGCCCCGGTCCGAATGCAGGATCGTCCCGCGGCAACGGCCACCCCGCGTGAAGACCGCGGAATCGATCGCCTCGGTGACCATGTCGGCACCGATGTGGTCAGCGATGCTGTAGCCCAACACTTTCCGGGAATGCCCGTCACGGATCGCGCACAAGAACATGTCTCCCTCACCGCAGGTGAGATAGGTGATATCGGTGAACCAGGTCGCGTCCAGGCGGCCCTGATCGAAGACACGCTCGACCAGATCGGGCGGGAACGACGCGGTCGGATCGACCACGGTCGTGCGCACCTTGAACGTGCGCGGGCTGATGCCCTCGAGCCCGATCGAGGCCATGATCTTGGCGACGGTCTTCTCGGTGACCCGCTCGCCCTGTGCGCGCAGCTCGGCGGTGATCCGTGGCGCCCCGTAGGTGCCGCGAGAGTCGGTGTGGACTCCGGTGATCTTGACTTCCAGATCCGCGCGACGTTGCTGACGTGGCGTCAAAACTGTTGCCGCCCCGCGTTTGCAGTACTGGTAGTAGCCGGACGTGGAAACCTTCAGCAGACGCGCCATCCGGGTGATCGAAAACCGTTGGCCCTCAGGGGCTTCGGTGCCAGCTGTTTGTTCGATGTTGTCGGGGCCGGCGTACTTGGCCATCAGATCGAACCGGGTCGGTTCTTCTGCATCGCGGCAAAGTACGCCGAGGCTTTTACCAGGAAGGAGTTGTCTTTCTCCAGCTCGGCGACCTGTTTGCGGAGCCGCAAAAGTTCGGCGCGTTCGGCCACGTCCAGGGGCTTGTCGCCGTGGGCCTCGGCGGCGGTGATCCTGCGCCGCTCGTCTTTGACCCAGTTACTGAGCAGGCCTTCGTTGAGGCCGAGTTCTCGGGCGACTTCGGCGATCGTGCGGCCGGAATCGATCACGCGATGGGCAGCCTCGACCTTGTACTCGGCCGTGAACGACCGGCGCTTACGAGGAGGCATGGGGACATCCTTCCAGCAGGACATTCGTCCTGCGAATCAGGTGTCCACTTTCCGGGGGGAGCCTCA
>NZ_JBHXRR010000060.1:0-1349 GCF_042716665.1 Nocardia sp. NPDC058658 | reverse complement strand
TGAGGTTCCCCCCGAACGGTGGACAAGGGGGCTATGCGGCTCAGGCGACTACCGCTGAGAGCGACCGCTCGTAGCTGTCAGGACTTTGATTCCCGATCGCGGAGTGCCGCCGAGTAGTGTTATAGAAACTCATCCACATGTCAACCGAGGCAACAAGTTCGGCTATCGTGGCGAACGCGTGTCGGTAGTAGTGCTCGTGCTTGAAACTCGACCATAGCGATTCCGCAGGGCTGTTGTCCCAACATATTCCGGTCGCGCCCATCGATCGCCGCAGCCCGTGCCGATGGCAAGCCCGGGCGGTCAAGTGCGCGGTGAATTCCCCACCACGGTCTGAGTGCAGGATCGTGCCCCGGCACTGCCCACCGCGTGCGGCGACGGCGGCGTCGATCGCCTCGGTGACCATGTCGGCACCGATATGGTCGGCCAGGCTGTAGGCGAGCACTTTGCGGGTATGTCCGTCACGGATCGCGCACAGGAACATGTCACCTTCACCGCACGTCAAGTACGTGATATCGGTGGTCCAGACAGCGTCGGGGCGGCCCTGGTCGAACCGACGTTGCACCAGGTCGGGCGGGAACGACGCGTTCGGGTCCTGCACGGTGGTTTTCACTTTGAACGTGCGCGGGCTGATGCCTTCGACCCCGATCGAGGCCATGATCTTGGCGACGGTGTTGACCGAGACCCGCATCCCTTGATCGCGTAGTTCGCCGGTGATCCGCGGTGATCCGTAGGTGCCGTGGGAGTCGCGGTGAACGGTGAGGATCTTCGTTTCCAGGTCCGCGCGCCGCTGTTGGCGGTCGGTGAGAATGGTTGTCGCCCTGCGTTTTACATAGGCGTAGTAGCCGGCTTTGGATACTTTGAGCAGGCGGGCCATTCTCGGGATCGAGAATCGTTGTCCTTCGGGCGAGGCGGTGCCTGCGGTCTCGGTGATGTTTTCGGGGCAGGCGTACTTGACCATCAGTTCGAACCGGGCCGGTTCTGCTGCATCGCGGCAAAGTACGCCGATGCTTTTTTCAGGAACTGAATATCCTTGTCCTGCTCGGCAACTCGCTTCCGCAAGGCGAGGAGCTCGGCCCGCTCGACTGCTTGCAGGGGTGTCTCGCCGACGGCTTGCGCGGCGTCGATACGTCGTCGTTCGTCTTTGACCCAGTTGCTGAGCAGTCCGTCGTTGATACCGAGTTCGCGAGCGACTTCGGCGACGGTGCGAGCAGTATCGATCACCCGGTGGGCGGCCTCGACCTTGTACTCGGCCGTGAACGACCGGCGTTTACGAGGAGGCATGCGGACATCCTTTCAAACAGACCGAGTGGTCTGTCAAGTCGGTGTCCACTACCCGGGGGGAACCTCAG
>NZ_JBHXRR010000059.1:0-1382 GCF_042716665.1 Nocardia sp. NPDC058658 | reverse complement strand
GAACGACCGGCGTTTACGAGGAGGCATGCGGACATCCTTTCAAACAGACCGAGTGGTCTGTCAAGTCGGTGTCCACTACCCGGGGGGAACCTCAGCGGTGTACGCCGACCGCCTCTGCACCTCCTGCTGAGGAATTGAGCATATGACGCCGACCCGCTGCCGCGAATAGCAATATTCTGTCGGTCGCCGGTGGCTGATCTGTCGGGAATCGCGGGGCTCACCCGGCGGATCGGAACCAGTGCGCCGCGACGAAATCCGGCCTCCGCGCTGTGTATCCGCGGCGCGTTCCACCATCAACGCGACATGCAATCGAGATGCGCAGCCGAGTTTGCTCATGACCTGTCGAAGATGATTGACCACGGTCCATTCAGCGATTCCGAGCCGGGTCGCGACCATTCGGTTGGTCATTCCTGTCGCGACCAACCGTGCGACCTCTCGCTGCCGTTTGGTCAAAACCGCTAGTGGATCGGTCTCCGAGCTAGGAGCTAGCTCGACCGACAAAGAGTACGCAATCGCATCGTCGAGCCTCATCGTCGCGGCTATCGCCTCGACCTCGCGAAATGTGTCCTCACTCAACGTGCCTGAGTCGCTGTCGACTTGGAAGTCGTCACGGGCCGGCAGGCCGTAGGCAGGCCGGAGGTGTCGAGTGGCGGTGAGAAGTGTTGCGGCAGTGTACAAATAATCCGAGCCCGCTGCCGTGTAAGCGGCTGCGCAACCCTCCAAGGCGGCGATCGCTTCGAACACGCATATCCCCGCCGCCGGATCTCTCAGCGCTTCATGGAACAACGCCAACGCACGGTCTGGGCGACCCAGATTCACCCCGATGTGTCCTAGTGCCGTCAGTGCGACGAGCCGGTCAGCAGCACCCTCCAGTTGTCGGATTTGCCGATGCAGTTGTGACCAGCTTCGTTCGTCACATTTTTCGGGATCGCTGAGGGCGATCATCGCTATTGTCGTTGCCGCTGTGCTGGTTTCGACCTCATAGGTGCCGTCGCGGTCGGGCGCTCGCAGGGCGAGGGTAAGTGATTCGTTCGCCAGGTCGAGTTCTCCGGCCCGCCGATACGCTTCGCCGAGCAGTGCGGCGACGCGTTGTGACGAATGGGTATCATTGTGGTCGATATACTGCTGGGATGCCGCGCATAGAAATTGAATAGATCGGTCGTTTCGATACGATCTCAGCGCCCAACGTCCGAGCAACTCCGAGCATCTTGCCAACGGATACGGCATTGCCCTATCCCGTCGGTTGTTCAGGAGGTCGACGAGCACCGCCTCTACGCGAAGGAGGTATGAGGCTCCCCCCGGAAAGTGGACACCTGATTCGCAGGACGAATGTCCTGCTGGAAGGATGTCCCCATGCCTCCTCGTAAGCGCCGGTCGTTCAC
>NZ_JBHXRR010000058.1:0-1403 GCF_042716665.1 Nocardia sp. NPDC058658 | reverse complement strand
AGGGTTGTAAGCGGTTTCAGTGCGCCAGCACGCCCAGATGATCCGCAGCCAAGACCGACCCAGGGTGCGCAGGGCGTGTGGGTGTCGTTGCCCGCGAGCGCGGGCATCGGCGTAGCGTTGCCCGGCCCACGGATCGGCGCGACGACTGTTGTCGAACCACATGTGCAGGGCTTGGCGCGCGCGGTGGTTGGTGGCATGGCGGAACGCCACGGTGTGGGTTTTCCCGGACGCGCGGGTGACCGGCGCGACGCCGGTCTCGGCGGCCACTTGCTCGAAACCGGTGGCGCGTTCGAGGATCGGGCCGACCTCGCCGATGATCTGGGCCAGGTTGAGTACCCCGATACGGGGCAGGTCAGCGAACAACCTGGCGTAAGGGTGGGTTTCGACGGCGGCAGCGATGGTCTTGTCGAGTGCGTCGATGCCGGCTTGCAGTGCTCGCACGGTGGCGACCTGGGCGCGGATCAACGTCGTGGTGACCGGTTCACCGAGGCGGCTGGCCGCGACCGGGGCCTCACGCAGGCGTGCGAGCAGTTCGGCGCCGGTGCGGCGACCGGAATAGCCACGCCGTTTGCAGAACGCCTCGATCCGGGCTCCGGTGAGCGTGGCAGCGGCCTGGGGGCTCGGGTAACGGTCCAGGAAGTCCAGTGCGATCGCCGAATGAAGTTGCGCGAAAACAGTTTTCCCGCCGGGCCAGTGCTGGTCGAGCAGCGCGGCGAGCTGGTTGACCGCCGCGATACGCAACCCGAGGTGGTCATCACGTTGACGGGTCAACGCTTGCAGCTCCAGAGTTTCGGGCAGGGTGGGTGCCAATCGGGGCAGGCGGTGGATGTCGGTGCGGGCGTAGTCGGCCAGTTTGAACGCGTCTCCGGGGTCGTTCTTGGCTCGGGCGGCGCCCCATCGGGGGCGGGCTGCGTGGAAAGCGTTGGGGTGCACCGCGATTACCGGGTGTCCGGCGGCGAGCAGCCGGTCCACGACCAGGCCGCGGGTGGTTTCGATCGCTACCGGCAGATCGGCGGGGTCGCCGTGACAGGCCAGCTTCGCCAACGCACGCGCGATGCCGTCTTCGGTATGGGGGACGGTCGCCCGGTCGAGCCGGCTACCAGCGGGATCGATCACGCACATGTCATGGGCGCTGTTTCCCCAGTCCCAACCGACGAACAACAGAGGTCTCCTTCGAGGTCGATCGGGGACCTCTTCGGAGATGAGGGCCGCTGCCGGGAGCTCACTAATCGGCCCTCGAACGGGCGTGTTCCTGATGCCGGTCGGCGGCCCTCGGCCCGGCGGGGCTGGCGGAACTCATGCTGGCCATCGAGTGGCTCGCGCTACAGGCCATGCACCCGCCGAGACCGAGAGGTCACAACCCTAACTGTTAGGGCTGCGGAAAGGATGGTGCCCTAGTGAGC
>NZ_JBHXRR010000057.1:0-1428 GCF_042716665.1 Nocardia sp. NPDC058658 | reverse complement strand
TGTTGTTTCAGAAACCGCACAGTGGACGCGTAACACCTTCATAAGTAAGCCCTCGGCCTATTAGTACCAGTCACCTACACCAGTCACCTGGCTTCCAATTCTGGCCTATCAACCCCATGGTCTGTAGGGGGCCTTAACCCATCAAGTGGGAGAGAAACCTCATCTTGGAACAGGCTTCCCGCTTAGATGCTTTCAGCGGTTATCCCTTCCGAACGTAGCCAACCAGCAGTGCTCCTGGCGGAACAACTGGCACACCAGAGGTTCGTCCGTCCCGGTCCTCTCGTACTAGGGACAGCCTTCCTCAAGTTTCTTACGCGCGCGGCGGATAGAGACCGAACTGTCTCACGACGTTCTAAACCCAGCTCGCGTGCCGCTTTAATGGGCGAACAGCCCAACCCTTGGGACCTACTCCAGCCCCAGGATGCGACGAGCCGACATCGAGGTGCCAAACCATCCCGTCGATATGGACTCTTGGGGAAGATCAGCCTGTTATCCCCGGGGTACCTTTTATCCGTTGAGCGACACCGCTTCCACTTGCCGGTGCCGGATCACTAGTCCCGACTTTCGTCCCTGCTCGACCTGTCAGTCTCACAGTCAAGCTCCCTTGTGCACTTGCACTCAACACCTGATTGCCAACCAGGCTGAGGGAACCTTTGGGCGCCTCCGTTACATTTTAGGAGGCAACCGCCCCAGTTAAACTACCCACCAGGCACTGTCCCTGAACCAGATCATGGTCCGAGGTTAGAAGTCCAATACGATCAGAGTGGTATTTCAACGACGACTCCACACACACTAGCGTGCCCGCTTCACAGTCTCCCACCTATCCTACACAAACCGTACCGAACACCAATACCAAGCTATAGTGAAGGTCCCGGGGTCTTTTCGTCCTGCCGCGCGTAACGAGCATCTTTACTCGTAATGCAATTTCGCCGAGTCTGTGGTTGAGACAGCAGAGAAGTCGTTACGCCATTCGTGCAGGTCGGAACTTACCCGACAAGGAATTTCGCTACCTTAGGATGGTTATAGTTACCACCGCCGTTTACCGGGGCTTAAATTCTCAGCTTCGCCCATTGCTGGGCTAACCGGTCCTCTTAACCTTCCGGCACCGGGCAGGCGTCAGTCCGTATACATCGTCTTACGACTTCGCACGGACCTGTGTTTTTAGTAAACAGTCGCTTCTCTCTGGTCTCTGCGACCCCACCCAGCTCCCGGAGTAAATCCGTTCACCAGGCGTGGTCCCCCTTCTCCCGAAGTTACGGGGGCATTTTGCCGAGTTCCTTAACCACAGTTCTCTCGATCGCCTTAGTATTCTCTACCTGACCACCTGTGTCGGTTTGGGGTACGGGCCATGTACCAGCTCGCTAGAGGCTTTTCTCGGCAGCATAGGATCACTGAATTCCCCTCAACGGGTACGCATCACGTCTCAGG
>NZ_JBHXRR010000056.1:0-1535 GCF_042716665.1 Nocardia sp. NPDC058658 | reverse complement strand
CTTGGTTTTTAACCTGGGGTTTCGGTGTCGGTGGGTTTGCCGACCGCCGGACGGGGTGCTCGGTGCTTGTTCTTCGAGCCTGGTGGACGTCCTGGTCCGGGGCGGGTGGGTTTCGGTGCACTGGCGGGATTATGGGCCTTGCGGTGGATGTTGATGAACCCTCGCCGGACTCTGGCCGGGCTGAGTTGGTGGGGTTGGGTGACAGGTTTTTCCCAAGGACGACGCAGATCTGTGACGTGATAGCGAGCGAGGCGGAGTTGGGTGCTCGCCGCGATGAGCAGCCAGGTCCAGCGGTCACCTTGGTCGGGAGTCCGGACTCGTGGACGGGTCCATCCCAGGGTTTGCTTGAGGAACCGGAAGGTGTGTTCGAGGTCGAACCGGCGTAGGTATGCCCGCCAGAGCCGGTCGATGTCCTGGGACGGGGTATGTGCCCGGGAGTGCCACAGCCACAACGGTTTCGGTGATCTTTCACCGGGTAAATGGTCGACGGTGAGGCGGATGACAGTGCCGTTGACGATGGGAAGCCGACCTTCATGGCTCGCCCATCCCGCGCGCCGATAGAGGCGCTGGTGTAGCTCGTTCCAGGACACCGCGCGGGCGCGACCGTAGCGACTGGTATCGGATTCGGTGTCGGTATCAGGGGTGCGGGTGTGGGCGTGGATCAGTTTGAACTGTGTCCCGTGCCGAGCGGGGTGCCCACCGCGGGGATTGGGCGGCCCCTCGGGCAAGGGGTAGTAGACGCGGTCGGAACGGATCCTGCCCAGCAGGTCCACCGGCAGGTCCGCCAACAGCCATGCCAGGCGGGTGATGTCGTAGCCGGCATCGAACACGATCAGGATGTTGGGGTCCAGGCCGGCGGTGTGCTGTTGGGCCTGGCTCAGGCGTTGGACCAGGGCCCGGATCTGGTTCGCGGTCATCACGGTCAGGTCGGTGCCGCGCGGGACTCGTTCCACGTCCAAGATCGCGGTCCAACTGGTCCGCCCGGGCTCGAGGGCGGCGATGAACGAGTACGGCCAGCCCGGGATCAGCTGATTGTTGCTGTTACCGCGCCCGCTGACGTGGCAGTGTGACCGCGCTGGACTGGTCTGCGCGTCCGGGCGCAGCCAAGGGCTCATATCGACCGCTAGTACGATCGCGCCGGACTCGTGGCGTGGCAGCGGTGTCGCGGTCAGTGACCGTCGTAGTCGGCTGATATCGACCCGGCCCGCGGCCAGGCCGTCATAGAGCGCACCGTGTCCCCGGCGATGTGGACCCGCCAGGGACAACTCGACCAACGAGGTCACAGGCCCGTCCTGGCACAACACCGCATCACATAACTCGAACAAGGCGTCCGCTCGCGCGGTCAGGCATTGGTAGAACTCGCGTCGGAACTGGGACAGGTCCCCGCTCACGCCCTTACCGTCACGATCATGCACACTGTTCACTGAAGCCCTTGGTTCGAGATTCGTTCTGTCGCAAGAAGAATCATCGATCAAGGGCTTCTTTCGTGATCAAGTGGGGTTCTGAATGGCCCGCCCACCCGGTTAAAAACCAAG
>NZ_JBHXRR010000055.1:0-1549 GCF_042716665.1 Nocardia sp. NPDC058658 | reverse complement strand
GGAACGCCGCACCGATATCCACTACGGATTCCTGAATCTTGGTGCGGCACTGATCTGTTGGCGACGACTCAGCAATCGAACCTGATAGGAGCTCTATGCAGGGCGGGACCAGGCCAGCTTTTCGCTCTGGTGGATCGCCCTCGCCGCAGGCTCGGGGAGGCAGGCAGACCGATGAGCCAACCACTTGCACGCGAACCAGTGCGACGCTCTCATCACCGCGATTTTTATTCCTCGGTGTAGCTGGCGAGGCCGTCTTTACCGTAGAGGACACGAATTGTAGTGCGGCGCGCGCGGGGCTGGTCGAGCAGCGTATTCGCGATGTGCATCGCCCGAGGGTTGCCAATCACCCGGTGTACCACTCGCCCCATCCGATACTCCGTGCCCCAGAGCTGGGACAATTGCTGGGCATAGTCGGAGAAATCATCTGGGCCGTCTGTCTGCAGCGAGTTCACAGCACACTCACCAGCAATCATCCCCGATTGCAGCGCTTTCGAGATTCCAGCGCCGTTGCCCGGTTTGACGGTACCCGCCGCATCACCTGCGAACATGATTCCAGGCAGAAATGGTGGCCAAGTGTTGAACCCGGTAGGCAATCGCCAGGCCTGCAATGCCTTTGAACGCCGTAGCGAACCGAGGTCGGGTAGTTGCCAGTGCGAGGGCAGGTCGGCCATCAGGTTCGCCATCAGGTCCGCCGCGTTCACTTGTCGCCACTTCCTGTAGCTCGTGAGATAGCCGATTCCGATATTTACACGCTGATCGCCGAGTGGAAAGACCCAGCCGTAGCCGGGAAGAGCTCGATTTTCGTGCCACAGCCGGGTGTAGATCTCGTAGTAATTGTCGTCGTCGCGGCATGCATCCATTTCAGCGCGGATCGCCACCGCCGTGTAGCCATTGATCGAGGAAGCGGGAGCCAGGGCACGTTTCAGCGTCGAATACGCCCCGTCGGCGGCGATGACGACGTCGGCGCGCACGATACGTTCGGTGCCCATTTCATCGCGTACCACCACTCCAGCCACCCGACCGCGCTCCATAATCGGCGCGACAACTCGCGTGCGTTCGCGGACATCCGCGCCGGTGGCCGCGGCATGGGTGATCAGCATCTGGTCGAAATCCGTGCGGCGGGCCACGTAGGCCGTTCGGGGGATACCCTCCCGTTCGGGCCAACTCGCTTGCCAGCGTCGGGGGCTGAAGACACGGATACCGTCGATCTGATGGAACTTGGTCAGGCTTGCGCCAAGCCCCATCGCGGCCACCAGACTTGCGGCCCGTGGCGTGATGCCGTCGCCACACGGTTTCTCGCGCGGGAAGGCGGCTTTGTCGAAGCAAACGACGCGGGCGCCGACTGCGGCCGCCTTCCAGGCTGCGGCGGCACCCGCGGGGCCACCCCCGACTACCGCGATGTCGAACCTGTCGGACATGAGCCGCTCCCAATGTCGCCTAGCAGAGCGGCTGCGTGAGGTTCCCCCCGAACGGTGGACAAGGGGGCTATGCGGCTCAGGCGACTACCGCTGAGAGCGACCGCTCGTAGCTGTCAGGACTTTGATTCCCG
>NZ_JBHXRR010000054.1:0-1564 GCF_042716665.1 Nocardia sp. NPDC058658 | reverse complement strand
GGCGGGTTCTAGCGGTCGTCGCAACACTCTCGATTGAGAGGTTGCGACGACCGTGTCGTTTTCAGAGGACGTGGAACGCTGTGGCAGCCAGCTGACCCGGCTGGTCGAGTCCGGAGTACCGGTGAAAGAAGCCGCTGAGGCATTGGGGATCGGGCGCGGGCGCGCTTACGCGGTGCTGCGGGCAGTCGGTCGTGGTGCTGGTAGCCCTCGCTCGCACCGACCGGCACCGGACCCAGCGGTGGTAGCGGAGGTGTTCGACAAGACCGGCTCGGTGAACCAGGCCGCGAAAGCGGTCGGTGCATCGCACTCGGTCGCCCGCCGAATCCTCGTCGCCGCCGGCCTGATCGCCGCCGAGCGAGCGGTTCGCGGGAAAGCCGAGGCCAGGGCACGGTTCTTGGAGTTGACTGGTGAGGGCTGGTCAGTGGTACGAGCCGCCGCAGAGGTCGGGGTGCACTCCCGAACCGGCGAGGACTGGGCAGCCGGTATCCGCCGCAGCAACGATAAGCGGATCCGTCCAGACGGCACTGTCGTCGATTACCGCGCCGGTACCGTCAGCCGGTATCAACAACCGGTGAGCACCACCGCTATCGCCGAGCCGACCCCGATCGATGCCCGCTACCTGTCACTAGATGATCGGCTCGCCATCGCCGATGGATTGGCGGTGGATATGACGATCACCGCGATCGCGACCGGGATCGGCAAGAACAAGTCCACGGTGTCACGTGAGGTCCGCGCTCACCGCGTCGAGGGCCGCTACCTGCCCTATCAAGCGCATCGAGTAGCCGCGGTAACACGCGCGCGGCCGAAGGAGTCCAAACTGGTGACCAACCAGGCCTTGCGGACCGAGGTCGCCGACCGTTTGCGTCAGCGGCATTCACCGGAACAGATCACCAACCGGCTCCGTGAGGACTTTCCCGACGACGAAAGCATGCGGGTGAGCCACGAAACGATCTACCAGGCACTCTACTTCCAGGCCCGTGGCGGTCTGAAACGTGAACTGGTGCAAGCACTTCGGTCGGGGCGGACACGCCGCAAACCCCAGCGGTCACCGGATCAGCGTAATCCGCGGTTTGTCGATGACATGGTCATGATCAGCGACCGGCCCGCCGAAGTCGAGGATCGGGCAGTGCCCGGTCACTGGGAAGGAGATCTGATCATGGGGGCGGGCAACCACACCGCGATTGCCACCCTGGTCGAACGCGCAACCCGCTACACGATGCTGGTCCATCTGCCCCGCGGGCACGACGCCGAAACCGTCCGCGATGGCCTGATCGCGACGATCTCGACCCTGCCTGCCCATTTGCGTGGTTCGCTGACCTGGGATCAAGGTTGCGAGATGGCCCGGCACAAGCAGTTCTCGATGGCCACCGACATGGCGGTCTACTTCTGTGACCCCCACTCACCCTGGCAGCGCGGCAGCAACGAGAACACGAACGGTCTTCTGCGCCAATACTTCCCGAAGGGCACCGATCTGAGCGTGTTCGGTCCTGCCGATCTCGAGCACGTCGCCCAGGAGCTCAATGGTCGTCCACGCAAGACGCTCGGCTGGGATACCCCAGCCGAG
>NZ_JBHXRR010000053.1:0-3211 GCF_042716665.1 Nocardia sp. NPDC058658 | reverse complement strand
TTCGCCCAGCTCAAAGTATGGAAGATCCTGCGTAAGCTGCGGTGCTGCCCGGACAAATCCACCCGGCTTGTGAAGGCAATCGGCGTTCTCCAGGACCACGAACGTCAAGCCGCGTCGGCAGGATGAAAAAGGCTCAGTGATGGCAGGCGGCGCTGGGCCGGTCCGCCATACAGCATGACCCTCAGCAAGAGAGCGACTGTCGGTCATTCGGATGATTGAGGAAGCTGCACCGGTTGCATAGCGTCGATTCTTGTTTCGCGATTAGAAGGAAGAAGTATGACGACGAATTCCGGATTGCGCCGCGCCGCTGTGCTCGGAGTGGGACTGCTTGCAATTGGTGTCGGAACGGTCATCGGGTCACCCTGCGCGGTGGCCGACAGCATCAGCCCATATCACGGTCTGGGGACCACGATTGCGCGAATTTCGACGTCGCCCGGTGGTTTCATCGACTTCACAATCCTGATGCCGGGCGCCGGTAATGGGACCTGCACGCTCCTCGCAATCCCGATTGAGGTTACCGGTGCTACAGCGCCGAGTTCGGTGGAGAACTATCGGACCGAGACTCCAATGATCGTCGGGTTCGCGTCCGGTCGTATCGGCCCGCTTGCGAACGGTTCCTACGACATCGGCGCCGGTACTGGTTGCCAAACAAGTAACGGTGGGGGGCGGGTCGTAGGCAGTTCTCAGGCGCGGGAAAGTTCGGAGCGATGGGTTCAGGTCATCGCAACGCTCGACGGTGGTTCGCAGGTGCAAGCCGATCCTTTGCCGCCGTCGACCAAACAGCAGACCGAGCCATCGAAATCGCCGAAGACGCTGTCGGAGAGTTGCAGTGCCGTCGTCGAAGGCATCACTGGCTCCTACGTCGTCCTCCCCGGCGCAGACCAGATTCTCGACGCTGCGGGAGTCACCATTCGATATTTCTGCGGACTTGTCGGCGATCAGGCAACACGGTCCGAGCAATGGTGTCGTGCGGTCGAGGATTTCTTGTGGGGTTTCGTCCCGTCGATCAACCTCCAACGGCTCGACCATGACTTCGGCAACCCTGAAACGTACTGTCGGTAAGGGTAGTTCGTACTGAACCGACCAAGCTTCGAGCTCCTTGACATGTACCGACCGGCGCAGATCCGGTCGGTACGGGGCCGTTTACCTGAGCGACGCAGGGAGTCTTAGATGGGATCGCCGATCACCTCGGAATCATGGGAAGTGTCCCAATGTGCGCCGAGTTCAGGCAGTGAGTCTACGAAACCTTCCAACTCCTCGAAGAGTCGAGAGTTCCCTTTGCTCGCACGGAGATCGAACACCCATTGGTGGTTGTCCCTCCATGCATTGACGATTCGGCTGACCGCAAATCCATGAAATCCTGTTGGCCCTCGTGGACTGCCTTGCTGTAGGGTCGCTTCGGATCGGTTACGAGCCGTAGCTGCGGCCGGGGCGCAGCTATCGTGTTGTTGTTTCGGGGAATGTATGTGTCGGCGATGGCCGCCGAGGTTGCCCATTGTGTCGCGATGATCGATGCCTCTGCGTACCGCCTGTTGCGCGTTTACCTAGGTATCCCGTTCGTCGCGCTCGGCGATGCCGAGCCCGTGTCGTATATGGGGTCAGCGTCGAGCCACGCCATCTACGGGTACTTCCCGGATTTCTATTCGCGCATGTCGAGTTGGCGACGCTATCTGCCGCGCCGGTTCGCTGCTCGCGCAGCCTACCGAGTGCTTGTCGAGGGCGACAGCGACGATCGGCTGAGGTTCAGCACAGCACCGCACACCGCATCGGCCCGAGCCGCCGACCCATTCTCCAGTTAGGGAGTTCCCGTGTTCCACTTCCACCTCACCGACGGCTCGCCGCAGGCCATGCGGCGATGGCACGCGTTGCGAACAGGCGTCTACCTCGACTCCGGGCGGATCCGTCCGGACCAGCTCGATCCAGACGGTCTGTTCCGTGACAAATACGACGACTACTCCATCCACGTACTCGCGACCGAGGACGGCACTGCGGTCGGATCCATTCGTATGATCCAAGGTCGCCTTGGTCAACTGCAGGCGTGTGAACTGTTCGATCTTCCCGCCCCGGAGGGGGACACGTTCGAGGTCAGCGCTTGCGCGGTCGTCCGCGATTATCGGAAGTCGATGGTGACGCTCGGTCTCTATCGTGCGTTGTTCGATCTGGGGGAGCAGTGGGGCTACCGTCACGCGTACATGGTTCTCGCTGAGCCGTTTCGGCAGGCGATCGTGGCGTTGGGGTTCCCGGCGATCGCGGTCAGCGAGCCGCGCCGCGTATATAACTCGTGGGATGTTGTGGCTGCGGTCAAGCTGTCTTCGGTGAGCCCAGGCCTTGCTGGCGCCGATCGTCGGCGAGGGGACCGAACCCGGTTCGCTGACTTCTTCACTGAGCCCTTCGCCTGGTCATTGGACCCGGCGACGCTGTCGACCGTCGCCGATGCCTGACTTCAACGGCGGCCCGCTGGCACGCAATCGAGGTTTGATCACCGATGACGAGCAGCGGCTCCTGCGGTCGGCGCGAGTTCTCATTGCCGGCGTCGGCGGTGTCGGGGGAAGGACTGCGGAGACGCTGGCCCGCCTCGGCATCGGCCACCTACGCCTGACAGACCCCGACCACTTTTGCGTGTCGAATCTCAACCGGCAAGCCGGTGCGACGGTCCACACCCTGGGCCAGAACAAGGCTGCCGTAATCGCGGAGCTTTGCGCTGACGTCGGTACAGGGACCGACGTGGAGTTCTTCGATACCGGAGTCACGACGACCAACGTCGCCGCGATGCTGACCGACGTCGACCTCGTCGTTGACGCCATCGACTACACCGTTCCCCACCTCTCTCTCAGCCTGGCCCGTGCGGCCCGCGACCGCAGCATTCCTGTTCTCACCGCGGTCGAGGTGGGCTACAGCGTTTGGCAGACGGTGCTACTTCCCCACGGTATGACCTTCGAGCGGTTCTACGGCCTGCCACTTGACGTTTCGGTAGACGACGTCGCGCATGGACTGGCACGGGTGCCGTTGTGGCGGTTAGTACTGCAACGGCACCTGGGTGAGTAGGTGCTGGTAGGTCTGGTGTGTGGTGTTGGATCGTGTTGTGGCTGAGTTGGATTCGTTGATGGCGCGGATAAGTCCGCGTTTCTCGCGTTCGGAGCCGCGGGAGCGGGCACGGGAATACGTGTCAGGGCTGCTGGCTGGTTTGGAACGCAAGAACGGCTGGACACTG
>NZ_JBHXRR010000052.1:0-3369 GCF_042716665.1 Nocardia sp. NPDC058658 | reverse complement strand
TTCACGCTGCCCTGGAGCAGCGGAACCGTCGAAGGCCACGTCAACCGCATCAAAATGCTGAAACGGCAGATGTTCGGCCGAGCGAAGCCAGACCTGTTGAGGAAGCGAATCCTGTTGAGCGACTGAACAGCCCGGCCGACGGCTCACGGAAACTGGGCCAGATCCAGGTTCAAGGAGTTGTTGGCAAGCCGAGCTGTGTCCATGCGGATACGACTTGGATGTGCTGTCCGTGCTGTGCGATCTCCGGCCAACTCGCAAGATCGCCGAACGGCAGCCGGCGCGCTGCGGCGTCGGTCACCGTCGTATACCAGTCGCCCTCGTCGCTTCCCCTGGAGCACACGTTGATTGCCGCGAGGTAGTGATTGCCCACGGTGAAGCGGATGACGGCGAGCGATTGACGGGTCAGGGTGTCTCCGCGGCGTTCAACGGGAGCGAAACCGGTTGCGATGTCGAATGTTCGGGCGCGTGTGCCCAGGTTCGTCCACGACATCACTTGCTCGATCGCACCGCCGTTCCCCGTCGAGGTGGTTTCCCAACTGCTGCCGCGGCGCACCGCGACGAAGGTGTAGCTGCCCCTGGCGAAGCGCAAGATCGAGCCATCCGGCGGTTCGACCGGCAACGGCCTCGATACAGGCTGCACGAGTTGTCGCGGTTCGAGCAATGCTCTTGCGGCGGTGAGGTCGTACGCGAGTGGATCGTCCAATTCGGGGCACAGCTGCGGGGAAGTGACGGGTGGTCCGTCCAGCACCTGCGGAGATGCCTCGTTGGCCTTGATGCTGTCGATTCGGATCTTCGCGGCGACCGCGGAACCGGTGATGTCGGCCCAGCAGGCCGTGACAAGCCCACGTTCGCCGAGGTGCTGGATCAGCGGCGCGAAACGTTGGCTCATCTGCGGGGTCAGCTGACCGACCCGCCGATCGTCGACGCGGACCTCCACGTGCGGCTTCGCCCGCCCGCCATCCGGCACATTCTCGTGCAGAGTGACGATCAGTACACCGTGACCGTTGGCGGGCACGAACTCACGGAGTACGTCGAAGTGCTCGTGTTCCTTGGTCACCTGCACGATGGCCGAGCGGGGGACGATCGTGTGCGCAGCCTTGGGCAGTTCGTTCAACGGAATCGCGTCGCACGCTTCGCCGAGTCCGATTTGCACCCAGGCACGGGACTCGGTCGCATCCCAACCCTCGTATTCGTTGTAGGAGATGCGGCACGAAGTCGTCGGAATGAATCCCGAGGCGACGATTCGCCTGATGGGGCCCGTCCAAGCTTGCGAGATCTCGGCATCCAGGTAACCGATCGTGCGTCCCTGGCCTCGGACCGAAATCGCCCAAGGTCCCCGGGCACCGAATGGTTCGGGAATCAACTCGACCTCGCGAGTCAGTTCAACGCGGTGGTCGGACAAGTCATCTGAAAGCAGGGTTCGGATTGCCGGCAGGCACTCGTCCGGCACGTCCAGTTCGTGGTCGTTCCAGTTCCGCGGCCGACCCCACAGTCGATAGGGTGCGCCGGGTTCGTGCTCGGGTATCTGCTCGGCGGGGGTCGCGATGTTCGTCGACTCCGGCAGGCCGATGGGTGCGGGATCGTCTGCCTCGTCGACGACAACACCGAAATCGGTTGCCAGACCGGCCAACCCGGAGTCCCAGCCCTGACCCACCGCCCGGACTTTCCATGCGCCGGCTCGGCGGTAGACCTCACCGAACACGAATGCTGTCTCTGTCGTCGCGTCCGTCGAGGCGTATACGGCCAGGGAACGTCGCGCCCCGTCGAGGATCGTGAACGTGAGTTCACCGAGCGCACCGAACTTGCCCGTAGCGACGCTGCCGACCAGCGCAACGGCATGGACGTGTTCAGGAACGGCCGACAAGTCGATGACGATCCGTGCCTGCGTTCCCGATCCCGTGTCCCCCGTACCCTCGAACCGCACCGAACCGTCGGCGGACCGGGGCTGGTTGTAGAAGACGAAATCGGCGTCGGAACCAACTTTTCCGTCGGCTCCGAGGAGTAGGGCAGAAGCGTCCACCTCGACTGTTGACTCGGCCCAGCCGATCACGGCTTCGATGCTGGTCGTGTCGGCGGGCAGCGGGATGTTCTGTCCGCGCAACAGCCTCGGTGGGGTCACAGTGTTCGGCACCCTTCTGAATTCTCGTCGGCTCATACCGCCCGGATGGCACCGTCGACCTACGGAGCGGCCGAATCATACTGCGGCGCAGAATGATCAACGGTTCCATCTGGGAGAGTACCGATAGGACGGGTCTGACTGACGTCCGAGGGTAGCTGTGCAGCGTCGGTTGCGTGCCCGGTTCAGGGCAGGAGCGATGGTGACCGGGAACGGCGTGCGAAGCTCCGCCGTATCGCCTGCGGCCACCCGGTGGGTTTGTTCGTATCCGCCGTCGGGACCGAGCCGGTAGGCACAAAGAACCGGGAGCTCTTCGCCGGAGAACTGGCCCGCGATGGGGTTGATCTCGAATCGCCTCATCGAACATGTCGGCTGAACAGCATGGCGGGTTGCTGTCGGTATAGTTGTGTCATGAATGTCGCGGAGTACGCGGAACTCGCCGGAGTGTCGCCCCGGCGAGTTCGCGCTCTGGCTGCGGGAGGTTCGTTGGCTGCTCGGAAGATGGAGGGTCGATGGGTGATCGACGAAGATCCGCCGGGCAGACATGCCGTGCGTCGGCCACTGTCCGAGGTGTCGCAACACGCACTTGCCCGGGTGTTGCATACGAAGTCCCTGACCGGCTTATCCGGTCAGGTTCGCGCACGGACGGCCCAGCGATTGCGGCTGCTGCGTTCGGCGCAAGACCCGGCGCAATTGTTGGTCGACTGGTGGGGTGGGCGGCCTCCGACTCACCTCGACGGTGGGTCCAACCTGGTGGTTCATGCCATCGCGGGCAACGCGGCACGAGTGCGAGAAGTGCTGCATCGACCGAGACGGGAATACCTGCGCTGTCCTGCGACCCTGGCTCAGGTGGTTCGGGACGAACGCGTAATCCAGGGTATGACGCGCAGTGAGCTGGCCGAGCGTGCCGGTGTCGATCGAGAACTGGTAGCCGATATCGAGCGAGTGGCGCGGCTGAACGATCTCGTCGGTCTTCGGAAGATATTGCGGGCCTTGCATATCGAGCCGACGGCCCTACCTGCGATGGACCTGCGATGACCCGTGTTCTGTACGCGTGGTTGGAAGGTCACTTCGTCGGCACCTTCACCCGTGGGGAAGCTGGTTCGATCCGGTTCGATTACAGCGACGATGCTCCCGCTACGCCGATATCGCATCGCTAGTTGAGTCCCGCATAGTGGTGTAGCGCACGGTGATCGAGCTCGACGCATCGACGACAGAGCGGTCACCGTGTGATCCTTCGAGGAATCTCTCAC
>NZ_JBHXRR010000051.1:0-4365 GCF_042716665.1 Nocardia sp. NPDC058658 | reverse complement strand
ACTGCACTCGACAGGGTGTGGGAGAGTAGGACACTGCCGGAACATCATTGCGAAAGGCCCTCCAACTTCGGTTGGAGGGCCTTTTTGCGTTCCCGGGGCCTTCCCATAGAGTGCTGGGGTGCGCCTCGTCATTGCTCGTTGCCAGGTCGACTATGTCGGTCGACTGACCGCCCACCTCCCGATGGCTCGCCGGCTGTTGCTGATCAAGGCCGACGGGTCGGTGCTCGTGCACTCCGACGGTGGCTCGTACAAGCCGCTGAACTGGATGAGTCCGCCGTGCTGGCTGGAGGAGCGCGATATCGCGACTCTGGAACCGCCCGCGGAGCTCCCCAAGGGTGTTCGGCCGTTGCGGGAGGGGCAGAAGGCTCAGCCGAACGAGATCAAGGCGCTGTGGGTGGTGACCAACAAGGCCGGCGAGGAACTGCGGATCTCCATCGAGGAGTTCGAGCACGATTCCTCGCACGAGCTCGGCATCGACCCCGGCCTGGTGAAGGACGGCGTCGAGGCACATCTGCAGGAACTGCTCGCCGAGCACGTGACGAAGCTCGGGGAGGGGTACACCCTGGTGCGGCGCGAGTACATGACCGCGATCGGCCCGGTGGACCTGCTGTGCCGTGACGCCGACGGCGCCTCGGTGGCGGTGGAGATCAAGCGCCGCGGTGACATCGACGGCGTCGAGCAGCTCACCCGCTATCTCGAACTGCTCAATCGCGATCCGCTGCTGGCCCCGGTGGCCGGGGTGTTCGCGGCGCAGCAGATCAAGCCGCAGGCGAGGACGCTGGCCGAGGACCGTGGAATCCGCTGCCTCACGCTCGATTACGACGAGCTACGTGGCACGGAGAGCAACGTTTTCCGCCTCTTCTAGGAGGAAGTCGGATGCCGCGACGTAAACCACGCACCGGGCGTCCTACAGGGCCCGCACCGCTCGGTGACGTGTACGGCCGCACCGAGGACGGTCCGGGCGACGAAACCTACATCGTGCGAACGGTTCCCGGCGCCCGCGCGGTGAAGACCTATCGGTGCCCGGGCTGTGACCACGAGATCGCGGTCGGCGTCGCCCATATCGTCGCCTGGGCCGCAGAGGGTGGCGAGGACGACCGCAGACACTGGCACCAGGGTTGCTGGAACGGCAGGCGCACCAGGGGTATCACCCGCCGCTGGTCCTGACCCACAGTCGACCTGGACACCACGAAAACCGAAGGCCGCCTCGATGATTCGAGGCGGCCTTCGGTTCTTTCGTAGTGAATGTCGTTACGTGTCCGACAGACGTGCTAGTTGACGTCGGCGCTCTCGCGGTCCTCGTCGACGATGTCCTCGTCGGCGACCTCCGGGATGGCCTTGTTCTGACGCGAGCTCGACACCGACTTGTTGCCGTTGTTGCTGATCGACTTGCGCTCGGGGGTGCCGTCGAGCAGTTCGCTCTCGCGGTTGACCGCGGCGAGCATGGCGGGCACGGAATCGAGCTGACCGCGGATACCGAGCAGCTGGGCCAGGACCCGGCCGCGCAGCACGCGCATCTCCTCGGCCAGTTCCTTCGCGTGCGCGATCTTGCGCTCGGAGGTCTGGGTGGCGGAGCTGATCAGGCGGTTCGACTCGTCGGTCGCGTCCTTGATCCGCTGGGCGGCCTCGGCGCGACTGGTGGCCTCGAGCTCCTCCATGGCACGGGTCAGCTTGGTGCGCCGATCGTTCATGGTGGCCTCGAAGTCCTGCTGGGTGGCCTTGCGCTTGGCTTCGGCCTCCTTGCCAAGACGTTCGACATCGGCTTGGGCGGCTTCGATGATCTTGGCGGACTCGGTGCGCGCGTTCGCGAGGGTCTGCTCGAACTCGATCTCGAGCGCCTCGCGCTTCTCCTTGGTCTCCGCGAGCAGCGACTCGTACTTGCCACGCATCTCGGTGGCCTGCTGCTCGGCGATCGACACCATCTCGGCGGCCTCGGCCTGCGCGAGCGCGCGGACCTCGGACGCTTCGTCCGAGGCGAGGCGCAGCATGCGCGAGATGCGGTCGGACATGCCTTCGGCGGTGGTCGGCGGCACGGAAAGCCGGTCGACCTCCTTGCGGAGCTCATCGATCTCGTCACGCGCATCTTCCAGCTGGCTGGCGAGATTGCGGGCCTGCGCGGCGGCAGCGTCCCGGTCGGTGGCGGTGACGCGGAGCTCAGCGTCGAAGCGGTCGAAGTAGTTGCGCACCTCGTCTTGCGCATAACCCTTGCGCACAACGGTGAAGGGCAGTGCAACGAAGCGATTGCGATCGGACTCAGGTGACGACATGGCACACAAAATACAGCCTCGAGCGAGCCTATGGAGACTCGACCGTGAATGTGATCGCGCCGAGATAAACCGACCGTACCGGTGTACTAGTGCGTAACATCCGGGTTCGGCTCGACGAGCTCGACCAGCACACCGCCAGCATCCTTCGGATGGATAAAATTGATGCGGGAATCGGCCGTGCCGTGACGAGGGGCTTCGTACAGCAAACGCACGCCGCGCCCGCGCAGGAAGTCCGAAACCGCCTCGATATCGGTGACCCGGTAGGCCAGCTGCTGCAGTCCGGGGCCGCTACGGTCGATGAACTTGGCGATGGTCGACTCGGGCGTGAGCGGGGCGAGCAACTGCAGGGCGGTCGCGCGATCGGCGGCGGCGGGGCACGACAGCATGGCTTCCATGACGCCCTGGGCCTCGTTCACCTCGCGGTGGGTCTCGACCATGCCGAGATTGTCGGTGTACCAGGCCACGGCGGTGTCGAGGTCGGGCACGGCGATGCCCACGTGGTCGATGGCGATCACGTAGTCGGCGGGGATGAAATTCTCGTTGGTCACCCCACGAAGCTAGCGCGTACCTGTGACCGGTTACCGTGGAGGTCAACTCCTGAACGCGTGCGGCGTCCCCGCCTGTGTCCGGCGAGGTTCGACTCAATGAATGCGAGGCTTTCGTGACCACTTCTGTCATCGTGTCCGGTGCGCGTACCCCGGTCGGTCGGCTGCTCGGCGGTCTGAAGGGCTTCAAGGCCTCGGATCTGGCCGGTGTGGCGATCAAGGCGGCCCTGGAAAAGGGCGGCGTCGCGCCCGAGGCGGTCGACTACGTGATCCTCGGTCAGGTGCTGCAGGCCGGTGCGGGACAGTTGCCCGCGCGGCAGGCCGCCATCGCCGCGGGCATTCCGATGGATGTGCCGTCGATCCTGATCAACAAGGTCTGTCTGTCGGGCATCAACGCGATCGCGCTGGCCGATCAGCTGATTCGCGCCGGTGAGCACGAGATCATCGTGGCCGGTGGCATGGAGTCGATGAGCCAGACTCCGCACCTGCTGCCCAAGAGCCGCGAGGGTTTCAAGTACGGCGACACCACCCTCGTCGATCACATGGCCTACGACGGCCTGCACGACGTGATCACCGACCAGGCCATGGGCCTGCTCACCGAGGACCGCAACGACCTGGACAAGGTGAGCCGCGAGGAGCAGGACGCGCTGGCTGCGGCCTCGCACCAGCGTGCCGCCGCCGCGTGGAAGAACGGGTTGTTCGAAGACGAGGTCGTGCCGGTCGCCGTGCCGCAGCGCAAGGGTGATCCGGTCTACGTGACCGAGGACGAGGGCATTCGCGCCGACACCACGGTCGAGTCGCTGGGCAAGCTGCGTCCGGCCTTCCGCAAGGACGGCACCGTCACCGCCGGTACCGCCTCGCAGATTTCTGACGGTGCCGCTGCGGTGATCGTGATGAGCAAGGCCAAGGCAGAAGAGCTGGGGCTGGAGTGGATCGCTGAGATCGGTGCTGCGGGTCAGGTTGCCGGGCCGGATTCGACGCTGCAGGATCAGCCGGCCAATGCCATCCTCGCCGCGTGCGCGAAGGAGGGCATTACGCCTGCCGATTTGGACCTGATCGAGATCAACGAGGCGTTCGCGGCTGTGGGTGTGGCTTCGACTCGCAAGCTCGGGTACGACCCGGAGAAGGTCAATGTGAACGGTGGGGCTATCGCTATCGGACACCCGCTGGGCATGTCCGGTGCGCGCATTCTGCTGCACCTGGCGCTGGAGTTGAAGCGTCGCGGTGGTGGGGTGGGTGCTGCGGCGCTGTGTGGTGGTGGCGGTCAGGGTGATGCGCTGATTATTCGCGTGCCTGCCTGATTGTTGGGCTGAGGCCTCGGTGCTCCTTTGGGGTGCCGGGGCCTTTGTCGTGGGGTGGGGATTTGGGTTTGAGTTGTCTCGGGGCGTGCGGTCTGGCAAAGCCTCGGGGGTTGAGTTGTCCCGGGGCCTGATGTCTGGCAAGGCCTCGGGGTTTGAGTAGTCCCAGGTGGTTTGAGGCTGTGTTTATTGGAGCGCTGGCGCGCTCGAGCGCGGCCCCCTGGGGGCCGCGAGTTAGCCGCCGTTGCTGGAGGC
>NZ_JBHXRR010000050.1:0-4463 GCF_042716665.1 Nocardia sp. NPDC058658 | reverse complement strand
CAGCGCGGCACGGTAGAACAACATGAGAAGCCTCTGGTGGACGAGCGGACTTGGTAATCAGCTCTCTTACCAGGGGCTTCGCCAGTTCGCACGCCGGGGACGCATCAATCATGCTGCGGGGCAACATCGTTCACCGGCAGGATGAAAAGGGCTCGGTCATGATCGGTCTCAGTTGCTACTCATAGAGTGTCGCTAGATTGAGTGTCTACTCGGCACGATTGCGTGGTGCGTGTAGACGAAGATCAACTTGAGGACCCGGACCTCCTCCGGCAGCTCGGCGATTGCCTCCGGCGTCTGCGAGAGCAGTCGGGGAAGTCGCAGGACACGCTCGCAAATGACAGCGGACTACACAGGACGTATGTCGGTGCCGTCGAGCGTGGCGAACGAAACCCGACTTACCTTACGCTCGTGAAGTATGCGAGAGGTCTTGGTATAACCGTAACCGATCTGGTGGCGGGGCTCCAGTGAAGATTGGTGATCTGGCAACTGCACAAGGCGTGCGCCGAGCGATACGTGCTGAGGGATCGTTCGTTTACAATGATCGAGCTACCGAGCTAATCTATGCAGATCCAGCAACTGAATTGACTGGCCTATTCTACACGCCGAATGAGCTTGAATGCATTTTGACAGATGAGCTCGTAGGCCGTGCAGATCTGGCAAATCTTGCTGTGAGAACTCGATCCAAAGTTGCCAAAACAATGGTCTGCCAGGCGCTTGGTTATGTTGCCCCACCTTCCTTCAGGAAGGTAAATCCGCGACTTCGACATGCGAATATTGATGTCTATGTCCAGCAGGCGAACAATCTTCAGATTTGGAACCAAGAGGTCGATGCCGCGCGGCGATATGTGATTATCATACTTAAGAATGATCTCATTGCGGAGATCAAGGTTATTGCCGGCGGTGACTTGGCCTCGTATGACACGACAGGAACCCTTACTAGCAAGTTTCAGGCTAATAGGATAAATGAGACGGCGGGTTCACTGTTGGTATCGCCAATGGACACGCTGGAATTGTTGAGCATTCTCGGTCCGGTTTCCTTTCTTGGGGGTGCCGTGTCACCGACTAGCCCGCCATCGGCTGGCCAGATTCTCGATATAGAAACCGTCTATAAGCGGCTGCTTCCGCTGGTTGGTCAGACGTTTGCAGATCCAGGCCTCACCCAAGAACGCAACCGTGGAACTGTTGTACATCGGAGTGTTTGTGAGGCATTGGGCTTGTCTCACTTTGCCGATAATGGTCAGTTTCCCGATGTTCTTTCGCAGGCGTTGGAGGTAAAGTTGCAACTCGCCCGGACGGTAGACCTTGGCCTTGAGTTGCCAGAATCGCGCACGCCAGTGGCGTCAACTAATGGCGTATTGGCTGTCGCTGACATTCGCTACGCCATCTTTTACGGTGAGCGCTCGGGTCCCAACTTTACACTAACTGAACTTGTCGTCGCGACAGGTCAGGATTTCTTCAAGGAGTTTCGACAGTTCAAAGGAAATGTCTCCAATTCTAAACTTCAGCTCAGGCTGCCGTCGGAGTGGTTCGTCTAGAAGAGAGTGTCTCGGCTCTCGTGATCCACCGATGAAGGGGGATTGGAGAAGGCGGACTCGACAAGATCGTTGATGATGCGGATCTGCTCGTCATCTGGCGCTTCGCCGGTGGCGAGAAGTTCGCGTGTGATCTGAACGATCTTTTTCGATTCGGGGATGTTTGGATTCGGCAGAGGCAACTTTGACACGTACTGAGTCATCCATCGTCGACGGCCAGCGTATAGTTTGTTTCCGCAAACTTCGTCGTAAAAGCGGAGTCCGAAACTCGAATTTGCGACCGCCAGCATCAAGTGCACGAGATCATCGTCGCCGACGTCGTCCGATGAGATCCAGTAGCAGTTACCATTAACAATTGCTCCGGACAGATCAAGTGCAAATCTTGCGTTCACGCTGATATCGGGAAACACAATTTTCGGGGCAGCCCACATGCTCGGTTTCTGGGGGACCCATATCTCGAACCATTCGCGCCCGCCCTCAACGACATACCGCCGACTCTTAAGTTGTGTAGCGTTAGCCTCAAGATACGACATAGCGTTCGGGAATCTGGCCATATCGACAAGAGTTCGTTTGGATCTACTCATGTCGTAGGGGTAGAGTACGCGAGTGCTTAGTGACTCCGAAATGCACCACGGAGTTAGATTGCTTTGTGTAATTAGCGGTACAAGTATCTCGCCTTCCGGTTTTGGATCTGCTTTATGCCAGTTGTCGGATATAAATACCTTATCGGCGGTTGTCTTAACTCCCACGCGAATCTTTGCGATCTCGCCAAACGTTCGCCAGGTCGCAGCTGCGGTTTTCTTGAGCCATTCGTCGCCTGAGGCGTGTGAAAGCCTCCACGGCTCATCCGTATTGTCTATTGGCACCAGATATCCCGCGCGGACGGCTATTGTCCGACTGTCGTGATTGATCACGTTGTCGGTTTTTGATATCAATGCCGTATAGAGATCCAGGTGAGCTGTAGGATCCGCCGACGCGTCTTCGTATGCGGACGTGAATGTGCACGAAGTTGCCTGGTCGGGCGTGCGGTTGAGCGCCACGATAATCGCTGGCAATACTGCGGCGGTGAATAGTTTGGTGTCGCCTAGGTCGTACAGTTCCACTGGTTGCAGGGAACGCTGAAATACCCTTCGTACATTTGCGCCAGCTTTGGTCGTGAGGAAACGATTAGAACACAGCAGGCCGACGACGCCACCTGCTCGAAGCAGGGATGGAAGTAGGACCACAAACGGATGGGTTAGGTCAACTCGGCCTGTGAGGCCGAATTTGGTTGCAAGCGTCTGGGCAGCTTCTTGGCCGAGCTGTTGAGTTCGTACGTAAGGAGGGTTCGTGATCACGGCATCGAATGATCCGTTTGGGAGTTCGCGGCTCGCGTCGAGAAAGTCGCCTTCGTGCAAATTTATACGGACTCCCATTTCCTCGGCCCGCATCTGGGCGATTGCTACCGCGCTGGCGTCGAGGTCGTAGCCGGTCAAGACCAACCGAGTAGTCGGCAGCCGCTCTGCGGCGACCTTATGGATGGCCAGCAGAAGCTCACCATCTCCACAAGCTGGGTCGAGGACGGAAATTTCTTCACGGCTACCATCTACTTGCCCAAGCACTCGCTCTGCTAGAAAGTTTGCGAGGTCAGTTGGTGTGTAGTGCTTGCCGTGGCGCTTGACCTCCGCCAGAGTGTCCGTCACTCGTCCTCCGCTCAGTTTGTCCCTGTGGGGCGCTATGGGACCCTACTCGGAATCAGCCTGTTCGTACCAACGTCGGTGGCAGATGTTGCCGCCGGGTAGATGTACTGCTTCCTCCACGCACCCTGGGTCGTGGGAGTCGCCGGCTCCGGGCAGCTCGAGCATCCCTCGTGTGCCGTTGACACTAGCCTCGCCTCCTGCCACGCGGATGTCACCTCGCGACTCTAGTGATCGGAACGCAGTGCAGGTGATCGCCGACCTGCCGACGGCGGAGGTGTCAACGCTGCTGTGCCGTTCGGGCGTATGAGGATGACGAGGTGGCGAGCACGCGTTATGGCCACTCGCAGCAGTCTGCGATCGGCTTGCTGGTTCTTCGACCCTGGATCAGCGTCGAGGAGCGGCGGGGGGTAGCGGTCTTCGACAATGACGACTGCGTCGAACTCCTTGCCTTTGGACTTGTGCATCGTCATCAGATGTAGTGGCGCGTCACTAGGTTGTTGCACGTCTACGGCTTCGACTGCCAGTGCCGTTCGTATCGCGTCAATGGCCCCGGGGTAGCCGATTGTGCCGTCCCACGTGCCTGAGAGCGCCCACGCTACTGCGTCGGTCGCGTTGAGGAGCCGGATCAGCCTGGCCTTGGTGCCGACCTCGTCGAGCTCCGCAGTGCCGCCTAATACGGAACGCGCGATCTGCCAATCTGTTACTGCACGACCAGTGAATGATTGTGCGCCCGCGGCCGCGTGGAGGAGCACCTTCGCGGTCTTTGAGATGGGATTCTTTCCGCCCTGGATGGCGACGATGGCACGTTCGAGAGTTGTTATCTTGCTCCGGGCTCCGGCTGTACCAAGGCCGACCTTGACACGATAATAGTCGGCGAGACAGTCGAGCGTGTTGATTGCCGCTTGTTCGGTAGATTGCGTCGGCCATTCGAGGACACTGCCGACGACAAGGGCGGAAGCGGCTGCTAACTCTGGATCCCAATAGAGGACGTGATCGATCGGGACCAGGTGCTCGTCATTGAAGGCCCCGTCCTGGGACAGGTTTTCCGAGATCCTCCCAGCGAACGAGTTGACTCGTGTGAGAACCGCCAGCGTGGGTGGGGTCTGGAGATGTTCGCCGAGCCATTCCAGTGCGCGTTGTGCAGCCCAATGGGTTATCTGAGGTTCCCCCCGAACGGTGGACAGGGGAGTTACGAGATTCAGGCAGCTATCGCTCGGAGTGAACGCTCGAAGCCGTCGGGACTGTGCATCCC
>NZ_JBHXRR010000049.1:0-5624 GCF_042716665.1 Nocardia sp. NPDC058658 | reverse complement strand
CTTCGCGCATGCGCAACGGCGGCTAACTCGCGGCCGGGCCGCTACGCCGCTTCGCGGCGACCCTCCCCAGGGGTCGGGCGTGGGGGTTGGGAGTGCGGTTATGGCGGGGTTTGGTTTGCGGGGCTGGGGGTGCGGGCATGGCGGGGTTTGGTTTGCGGGGCTGGGGGTGCGGGCATGGCGGGGTTTGGTTTTGGTTTTGCGGGGTGTGTTATCCCGGCATGAGTGCTTGCCATTCGCCGAGGGACTTCGGGCGGAGGACGTAGTTGCTGTCGCGGACGGAGGACAGTGCGGCGCTTGGTGCTTCGGAGTACCAGTGGCCGGGGTAGACGACGGGGTTGCCGTCGAGGGCGGCTAGTTGTTGGAGGCTTCTGAACATGTCGTCGGTGTTGCCGCCGGGGAAGTCGGTGCGGCCGCAGCCGTCTACGAACAGAGTGTCGCCGGAGATGAGGCGGCCGTCGAACAGGAAGCACTGGCTGCCGGGGGTGTGGCCGGGGGTGTGCAGTAACTCGATGTCGAAGGCGCCGACCTTCACTTTGTCGCCGTGGTCGTGGCCGGTGAGCTCGCTGGGGGCGATGCCGGTGGTCTGGGCCACCCAGTCGAGTTCGTGCTTGTTGACGTGCACGGGCACGTTGGTCTTCTCGAGCAGTTCGGCCACCCCGCCGAGGGTGAAGCCGAGCATGGTGCCGCCGACGTGGTCGGGGTGGTGGTGGGTGGCGAGCACCCCGGACACGCGCATGCCATCGGCCGCCGCGACGTCGACCAGGTCGGCCGCCTGGTAGGCGGGGTCGACCAGGAGGGTCTCGCCGGTCTCCCGATCGCCGATCAGGTACGCGAAGTTGCGCATCTGTGTCGCGATCGGATCGCCGACGGCGTAATCCCGGCCGGACAGCAGTTGGCGGAAGTAGAGGCGCTCGGATGACATGCGCTCCACCCTATTGCCACCGGTGTGCTGGCGACGCACCCGAGTACCGTTGACCGGACGGTCTGTGGGACCACACAGCCGCCAACATCTTGGACTTGTGACCAGTGCGAGTTTGCGGTTGTCGCGTGACCAGCTAAAACGCCAGCGAGTAGCCCGCTGCGGTCACCGACACAGTGATCTCGACGACCGCGCCGAGGACATCCCCGGAGAGGCCTTCGAAACGACGGGCGCAGTGGCGGGTGATCGCGACGGTCAGCGCGAGGGCGGCCAGCACGACAACGGGGCCGAGCCAGGGGCTGTTCGGTACCGCCCAGATTGCGGCGACGATGGCGAGTGCGGGCCAGATCAGCACGGCGGCGCGCGGTTGAGTGTCCGCGACCAAGGCGCCGAATCCCGCGCCGGGGGCGGCGGCGGTACCCCGGCAGGCCAGCACGACGGCGATTCGGCCCGCGGCGACGGCGAGGACGATCGCGAGCCAGCGGTGTTGCTCGGTCAGCGTCGCGAACGCCACCGATTGGATCGCGATGGCGAAGATCAGAGCGGCGACGCCGAACGGGCCCGCCCCGCCGGACTTCATGATCTCGCGGGCGCGCTGTGGTGGGCCGTAGCTGCCGAGTCCGTCGACGGTGTCGGCGAGACCGTCCAGGTGCATACCTCGGGTGAGCAACGCGAGGAGGCCGACGGCGAGCAGACCGGCGAGCAGAGTGGTCATGCCCGCGCTGACCAGCAGCCACAACCCAGCCGCCGCGACCGCTCCCAGGCCGATGCCGACCACTGGGGCAACGGTGATCGCGTGGCCAGCGGTCTGCCGGTCGACCTTCGCAGGGCCCGGCACCGGCGCGACCGTGAGCCAGGAGATCGCCAGGCGCAGCGCGTTCATGACCGGGTCGCCCATCCGGCGTCTGGGCGTCGTGTCGTGGCACTCAGTTCGTGGCAGGCGGCGCGTCGATCGGTGAGGCCGCATGATGGGTCGCGTGGTCGATCGAATTCGACCGCAGCAGTGGCCGGTTCGATATGCATGCTCGACCGGGGCGTCCACGTGGCCGGTGCGGCGTTCGAGGGGGCGATCAGAGTCGGGAGCGCTCGCAGTCGGTCGGCGCTTTCACCACGCGGGACAGGTAGGGTCCGCTCGCCCGCAGCGCACAGCTTGTTCACTTGGCCAGGTCGACGGTGTCCTCGGCCGACGTGCTCACGCCCGCGTCGGCGAAGGTCGACATTTCGGTGAGGGTGGCGACGGCGGCGCGCAGGATCGGCAGGGCGGTCAGGGCGCCGGAGCCTTCGCCGAGGCGCATCTCGAGGTCGATCAGTGGGGTGAGACGCAGGTGCTTCAGGGCGAGGTCGTGGGCGGGTTCGGTGGAGCGGTGGGCAGGAAGCCACCAGGCTTTCGCGCCTGCGGCGATGTCCTCGGCGACCAGGGCCGCGGCGGTGACCACGACGCCGTCGAGCAGGACGGGGGTGCGGCGGATGGCGGCCTGGGCGAGGAAACCGGTCATCGCGGCGAAGTCGGCGCCAGCGGCGACGCGGAGCAGGTCGACGGGGTCGGCGGCGATGGGGCGGGCGCGGCGCATGCCGTCGCGGATGGCGGCGACCTTGCGGATCCAGCCCCGGTCGTCGACGCCGGTGCCGCGGCCGACGGCGGCGACGGGTTCGGTGCCGGTGAGGGTGGCGATCAGGACGGTGGCGGGGGTGGTGTTGCCGATGCCCATGTCACCGGCGATGAGCAGGTCGGCGCCGGAGTCGATCTCCTCGTCGGCGATCGCGCGGCCCGCGGCCAGTGCGGCGGTGACCTCGGCTTCGGTGAGGGCGTCCTCGCGGTCGATGGCGCCGCTCGAGCGGCGCACCTTGTGCTGGGAAATCGACGGATCGGTGTCCGCGTCGACGGCGATGTCGACGACCCGTACGGTCGCGCCCGCCACGGCGGCGAGTGCGTTCACGGCGGCACCACCGGCCAGGAAATTGGCCACCATCTGCGCGGTGACTTCGCTCGGATACGCCGAAACACCGTGCTTTGCGACGCCGTGATCACCGGCGAACAACACCACGCGGGCCCGTTCGAACTGGTTGGGCGGGCACACGCCCTGGCAGGCGGCGACCCAGTTGCCGAGTTCCTCGAGCCGTCCCAGCGATCCGGCCGGTTTCGTGAGCTGCGTCTGGCGCTGCTCGGCCGCCACGCGCACCTGCGCGTCCGGGGCCACGACCGGGTCGAATCCGTGCGTCACTGGCAAGCCTTTCGGAAGTGGGGTGTTCGACGCCCATCTTGCCCGGATCGCGGTGCGCGGCGGCGACCGACCCGGCTCACTTCAGTCGAACGGGCAGCCCGGCGACGATCAGGTACGCCTCGTCGCAGGCTTGTGCGAGACGCTGGTTCAGTGTGCCGATCTCGTCGCGGAACAGTCGCCCCGACCGGGTCGCCGGAATGACACCCATCCCCACCTCGGGCGACACGATCACCAGCCGCTGCCCGTACGCCTCGACGGCCTCGACGAGCGCATCGCAATCGGGGGTGACGGTGCCGCGCGGTGCGTCCCAAGCCTGGCGTGCGTCGAGCCGCGTGGTGAGCCAGGTGCCGATGTCGTCGAGCAGCGTCGCGGGGGCCTCGGTGGCGAGAACTGTTGCGGGCTCGGTGTTCTCGACGGTCGACCAGTGCGCGGGACGGCGGTTGCGATGGACGGCGATCCGGTCGGCGAAGTCGTGGTCAGCGGGGTCGAGGATCGCGGTCGCGAGGTAGCGGACAGCGGGCGCGTCGGAGAGGAGTTCCTCGGCGAAGGCGGACTTACCGGAGCGGGCACCGCCGAGAACCAAGGTGCGGGGCGGGCATGCGGTAGGCGGCATTCGAGCACGGTAGCGCGTCCACCTACCCACGACTTCTGTCGGTCGTGGGAACCGCGTGGGTTTCGTGCGTGGCGGGGCGGGCGGTGGCAGGTAGTCGGCTCGGTGGCACTCGGTGTGACCGCGCTGATCGTTCACAGACCGACGTGACGGTCGGAATCGTTCCGGATTCGCCGACTTGTGTGCGGTCAGCGCACCCCGAGCGCGTCCAACACCATCGGCCGCGCGTTCGTCAGCGCCTGCTGCCAGTACGGCCAGTTGTGGGTGCCGTTGACGATGTCGACGCGCGCGGAGATGCCCAGCGCGGTGGCCCGGTCGCGGAAGATGCCCGCCGCGACCACCGTCATCGCCTCGAGGCTCATGGCATTGAGGGTGTTGGCGAGGCCGTAGGGGACGTCGGCGGCGCCGGGGATGCCGTTTCCGGTGGTGACGTAGAGGGGCAGGCCGCGCAGGCGTTCGGCCTGGACGGTCGCGTCGTTGCGGGCCCAGGCGGGGTCGCTCGCCGGCCCCCACATGTCGTCGACGTTGAAGTTGCCCTCGTCGCGCATGGCGGCGCGCATGGCCTCGTTCCACATCGGGTAGGTGGGGTTGACGAAACCGGAGAACGAACCGGCGAAGCGGAACTGGTCGCGGTGGTGGGCCGCGAGGATCAAGGCGGCATTGCCACCCATGGAGGTGCCGACGATCGCGTTGTTGGTGCGCGAAACCCCGTATCCGGCAAGGAAATCGGGCAGCTCGCGGGTGAGGAACGTCTCCCACTTGTAGGTGGTCTTCTGCCCGTTGGTGCTGCTGGGGCGGTACCAGTCGGTGTAGAAACTGGAGTGCCCGCCGACGGGGAACACCACAGTGACGTCGTCACCGGCGAATTGGCGCAGCGCGTCGGTGTCGGTGGTCCACTGACTGTGGTCGCCGGGGGCGCGCAGGCCGTCGAGCAGGTACAGCGCTGAGCTGCCGCCGCGTGCGGCCCACTGCACCTGGACCTTGATCGGGCCCATGCTCGACGGCACGAACAGTTCCTCGAAACCGCCTGCGGGCGTGCGCATCACGGGCGCCGCGATCGGCGCGGCGACGGCCGTGGTCGTGCCGACGGACAACACGACCACGGCCGCCGTAGCGATCGTGAGAGCTCGACTCAGCCGACGAATATTTCCCCACCCGTTGCGAAACACCCGTCCAGCTGATCAGTTTCAGCGACTAGCGTCAAGTGCGACTGTGTTGCTTCACAAGGTGATTCAGCCACTGCGCCGCGCCGAATGATAGGGACGGCAATCGGTGATGGTGCGCCCGTCGTAGCTGAATTCCAGGAATACCCGCCAGAGCTGGCGCACCCGGTGATCGGCCCACAGTCCTCGGATCGGTTCGATGCGATAGAACACCTGCTGCCCTTGGTCGGGGAGTTTGACATTGTCGTAGAGCGACATATCGGCGAGCCACGGGAATTGCTCGAAGCTCACGGTGACCGCCCGCTGGATCTCCTCGGGATCGGTGACGAGGGTGGCCTTGCCTTGGATCTGCACCGAATGAATGGCGTGCCTGCCCGCGAATCCGCCGGGCGGGATATGGCTCACCACGTAGCTGACATTCGGATTCTGTTGCATCTGAGCGTGTTTGCGATTGAACTGAAAGGTGTGCATGTAGGCGATGAGGCCGTCGGCGGCGATGTGCATGGCCGAGGTGGACGGTGCGCCGTGCTCGTCGATGGTGGCCAGCACAGCGAGTTCCTCGGTGCGCAGCAGTTCGATGATCGCTTCCTGGACTTCGGCGGGGCCGGGTTCGGTGCTCACTAGGGCACCATCCTTTCCGCAGCCCTAACAGTTAGGGTTGTGACCTCTCGGTCTCGGCGGGTGCATGGCCTGTAGCGCGAGCCACTCGA
>NZ_JBHXRR010000048.1:0-6048 GCF_042716665.1 Nocardia sp. NPDC058658 | reverse complement strand
AGATTCGTTCTGTCGCAAGAAGAATCATCGATCAAGGGCTTCTTTCGTGATCAAGTGGGGTTCTGAATGGCCCGCCCACCCGGTTAAAAACCAAGTTCATGGCGGAATTTCGGGCCGAAAACAACCCTGAGAGCCTGGTGATCGCCTGTCCAGCTCAGTGACCGCGGGCGATCCAGTCCGCGAGCGCCGGTTTTTCCGCGCCGATGGTGGTGGCGTCGCCGTGTCCGGTGTGGACCGTCGTTTCCTCGGGGAGTGTGAGCAGCCGGTCCCGGATCGAATCGATGATCGTGTCGAAGTCGGAGAACGAGCGGCCGGTGGCGCCGGGACCGCCTTGGAAGAGGGTGTCGCCGGTGAACAGGGCCGCGAGGTCGGGGACGTGCAGTGACACCGAGCCGGGGGAGTGGCCTGGCGTGTGCAGAATGTCGATATCGGTGCCCGCCACCGTGATTCGCGGGGTGTCCGCGAGTGAGCGGTAGGCGGCGGTCGGGTGGGTCATGCGCCAGAGCGGCTCGTCGCCGGGGTGCAGGAGAACGGGCGCGTCGAGGCGTTTCGCGAGTTCCGGGGCGACGGTCACGTGGTCGTTGTGGCCGTGGGTGCACAGAATCGCGGTGACGTGGCGGTTGCCGACCGCGGCGGTGATGGCGTCGGCGTCGTGGGCGCCGTCGATGACGAGCACCTCGTTGTCGTCACCGATGAGCCACACATTGTTGTCGACATCCCAGGTACCACCGTCGAGCGCGAATGTGCCTGACGTGACGACTCTTTCGATGCGGGTCACCAGACCACCACCGAACGCAGCACCTTGCCGTCGCCCATCGCGGCGAACGCCTGCTCGACCTCGTCGATGCCGATCTTCTCGGTAACGAACCGGTCCAGCGGCAACCTGCCCTGTCGGAACAGGTCGACGAGCATCGGGAAGTCGCGTTCGGGCAGGCAGTCGCCGTACCAGGAGGACTTCAACGACCCACCGTGTGAGAACAGGTCGATGAGCGGCATCTCCAGCTTCATGTCGGGGGTGGGAACTCCGACAAGCACCACCGTGCCGGCCAGATCGCGGCCGTAGAACGCCTGCTGCCAGGTCTCCGGGCGGCCGACCGCGTCGATCACCACATCGGCACCGAAACCGTCGGTGAGCTCCTTGATCCGCTCGACCACGTCCTCACTGGTCGCATCGATGGTGTGGGTGGCGCCGAAGTCCTTGGCCCAGTCCAGCTTTCGCTGATCGCGGTCGATCGCGATGATCGTGCCAGCACCGGCCAGGCGCGCACCGGCGATGGCGGCGTCACCCACACCACCGCAGCCGATCACCGCGACACTGTCACCGCGTGAGACGTTTCCGGTGTTCATGGCGGCGCCGATACCGGCCATCACGCCACAGCCGAGCAGGCCCGCGACGGCCGGGTCGGTCTCGGAATCGACCTTGGTGCACTGCTTTTCGTGCACGAGGGTCTTGTCGGCGAACGCGCCGACGCCGAGGGCGGGGGTGAGCGGGGTCCCGTCGGTGAGCGTCATCGGGACGCTGGCATTGTGGGTGTCGAAGCAGTACCAGGGGCGTCCGCGTCGACACGCTCGGCATTCGCCGCACACCGCGCGCCAGTTCAGCACCACGAAGTCGCCCTCGGCCACATGGGTCACGGCGTCGCCAACGGATTCGACCACACCGGCCGCCTCGTGGCCGAGCAGGAACGGGAACTCGTCGTTGATCCCGCCCTCGCGATAGTGCAGGTCGGTGTGGCACACCCCGCAGGCCTGGACGCGGACCACCACATCGTGCGGCCCCGGATCGGGAATCACGATGTCGACGGTTTCGACCGGCGCGTTCTGCGCGCGGGCGATGACTCCGCGGACGGTGTCGGGCATGCGGACCTCCTCATGGTTGACGTGAGCTACGTCAACGCTAGCCCGAGCGCGCGCCCGATCAATCCGGGATGGGTGGGATGTCCCCGGTCGGAGTGCCGAGCTCTTCCTTCACATGATGCTCGACGAGCAACGGCACGTAGTCGCGGATATGGACCTTCCCGAATGCGTCGTACACGCTGTGCACGATGTCGGCGATCTCGGCGGGTGCGATGGTCGGGTACCGGATGATCAACCGCTCGATGACCTCATCGAGCTGTCGGTTCTCGTTGGTGGTCATACTCCGGGGTTACCCGCAGACGCCGACGTTCAACGCCTACTTCTCGTCGAAAACCAGATCGGTCGGCGGATGGGTGAGGCGGACCGTCGCGCCGTCGATCACCGTGATCGCGTCGAGGCCGGTGGTGGAGTGACCGGTCGACACGATGAAGAAGCGGTCGGCCGCCTGGGCGAGGAACGCGGGGAAACCGTCGAGCGACAGGTCGCCGTCGCCGAGCTCGAGGTAGTCGGCGAGGCGGCGGAACAGTTTCGGGAGCAGTACGAGGTCGTCGGTGAGCGAGGTCGGCGAGGTGACTGCGGCGCCGCTCGTTGTCGCGTCGGTTGGCCAGATGCCGAGTCCGGCGGCCGCGGCGGCGTTCGCGGTGGCGGTGAATTCTTCGCGCAAGGCAGGGAACAGGCTGCGGTAGAACGTGGGGTAGGCCAGGCCGGTCGCCAACTGATGGTGGTTGAGGGTGAGGCGCAGCAGGGCGACGTCGACGAAGGTCTCGCTGCCCGAGTCGCCGGGTGCGGGTCCACGCCCGGCGAACGCGACGCATCGGCCGTGCAGATCGGCGCCGCGGGTCAGAATGAAACCGGGCACGTCGGCTTGATCGGTACTGGTCACCGTCTCGCTCGCGTTGCGGACGACGCCGGTGAAGCCGAGCCAGGCCAGCAGTTCCTCGGCGGCGGCGTGAGCCAGTGGCAACGGTTGGTGCATGCGGGTGCCGTGCCGGGGCGTGTAATGCGTTTCGAGCGAATCGATGCCGTCGAGGCGCAACTGAGCAGCCCCCGAAGCGTTGCGCTTGACCCGATGCGGACCGCCGACCCGATCCCAGAGAGTGAGGTCGTCGGGCCGGAAGCGCACCGAATCACCGTCGGGCTGAGCGCCTTTGGCGACGAAGACTCCGGAGATCAGTAGAAACGGCATCGCGCATCCTTCGCTCATCGTGGATAGGCGACGACGCTGTCGACACAGACACACCAGTGTGGGCACATGGTGTCGCACAAGGCAATACGTCAACGCGATGGTTCGCCGCTGTTCACCCGAAGTTCCTAGCCGAGTCTGGCCAGTACCGCGTTGACCACCAGGCACGCGCTGTCCACCACATCGGTCATCGGCTGGCGGTACTCGTCGAGGACCCATTTCTGGGCGATGATCACGATCGCCCCGACCAGGCCGAACAGCACCGTGCGCACGTTCACGGCGGGGTGGGTTTCCAGGTCGACGTGCGGGGTGACCAGCGCCAGGCAGATGTCGACCAGGGCGTCGAGTACGTCGTAGTAGGCCCGGTCCACCGCGGGGCTCACGCCGAGAATCTCGAAGAACGCGATCCTGGGCACCCTGGGGTCGTCGAGGATGAGCTGGAAGTACGCGGTGAGTGCGACGCGCACCTGGGTGTCGACGTCGGTATCGGCATCGCGGATGCCCGTGTGGATCGCCTCGATCATCCGCGCGGCCGTCTCGCGATACACCTCGAGCAGCAAATCCTCACTGTCGGAGAAGGATTCGTAGAAGTAGCGTTTTCCGACGCCTGCCGCCGCGCAGATCGTGGTGACTGTGGTGTTGCGGTAGCCGTCGATACCGAAGGCATCGGTGGCCGCCTCGATCAGCCGGGTGCGGCGTTCCTGCTGACGCTGCCCCGGCGCGGCGCCGCGGTATCGGCGGCCGTCGTCGAGCTCGGGCGCTGTCACAGTGCCGATTCTGTCAGGTGATCGCCGCGGGGCGCGCGCGGGCGCTGATCGTGGATTACCCAGAACATGTTCTTGCGATCGAACGTGACGCGCGCTACGTTACTTTGCGGTACGGGAACGGCATGGTTCCCGATGGTGGAGGGCTGAACCGAAGCATGATCACACATCGTGGACGGCTGGCTGCGCTCGTCGCATCGGTCGTCGTATTCGCAGGCGTAGTCGCATCTGCGCCGGTCGGAGTGGCATCGCCCAACGCGGAGGGCCTCGACGCGCAGTTCGTCGCCACCCATAATGCACCACAGCAGTACCCCAACGTCTTCATCGAGTGGGACGTGCCGATCACCATGAGCGACGGCACCGTATTGAAAGCCAACGTCTATCACCCGGCCGGTGCCGACGGGCAGCCGATCGCAGCACCGACGCCCACGATCGTCAACATGACGCCCTACACCAAGCTGGTCACCAACGTCGCCGACTCGACGCTGTCGGTGCCGGGGCTGTCGGAACTGCTGAACCCGGTGTTGGCGAACCTGGACTTCTCGCCGTTCGGTTTCAGCAGCCTCAGCGACATGTTCCGGATCGTCCCCGGCGGCGCGGCTCGCACCTTCTCCGTCGACCGGAACCTGATCCGCAGCGGCTACACCCAGGTGGTCGTCGACGTGCGCGGCACCGGTTTCTCGCAGGGCACCTGGCAGGTGTTCGGCGAACGCGAGCAACTCGATGGTGTCGAGGTCGTGGACTGGGCTGCCGAACAGGGTTGGTCCGACGGCAAGATCGGGATGAGCGGGGTGTCCTACTCGGGCATCAACCAGTTGCAGACCGCGCAGCGTCATCCCGAAGCTCTGAAGGCGATCTTCCCGATCGTGCCCGGTAGCGACCTGATCCGCGACGTCGCCGCGCCCGGCGGCAACCTCGGCGTCGGCTTCATCCCGATGTGGTTGCTCGCCGTCAACGGCGCGAAACTGCTCCCCGACATGGTGTCGATCTTGACCGGCAAGTTCGACTGGGTCTGGCTCGCCGATCGCGTCCGCGACCCGTTCACCTTCTTCAATGTGCTGATCGCGGCGCTGAGTACGCCGACCGTCGACCAGATCCCGCCGGAGCTGGCGCCGATCCTCGACGACGACAGCCCGCTGCGCACCTCCTGGGTCGGCAAATCGGATCAGGTGCAGGTGCCGACCTTCGTCTACGGCGGCTGGCACGACCTGTTCACCCACACCACCCCGCAGATCTACAACGCGGTCGATGTGCCCGCCGAGCAGAAGAAGCTCGTCATGGACGACATCTACCACATCACGTTGAGCTCGGGCATGGGCCAGCCCGCCGGGCCCGCGCCGCTGGACGCGTTGCAGCGCGCGTGGTTCGACAAGTGGCTCAAGGGAATCGACAACGGCGTCGATCGCTATGACTCGGTCACGTTGTGGCAGCAGGGAAGTGAGCAGTGGACCAGCGACGTCTCGTTCCCGCGTCCTGGTATGGAGTACCGGCGGATGTACCTCGACGGTGCGTCGTCGGGGACCGCGCCGGGCGCGCGGTTCGACGGCAGTCTGGTCACCGAACCCGGTGCGGCCAAGCGTGTTTCGATCGAACCGGGGCTGACCACCATCTGCTCGCGTGATTCCGCGCGTGGCATGGCGGGCCTGATACCGCTGCCGGATGCCTGCCTGAAGGACGCCCGCATCGCCGAAAGTGCTGGACTTACCTTCACTTCGGCCCCGGTGACCCAGCCGACCAAGATCTCCGGTTCGATCGCCGCCCATCTGAACACGGTGCTCGACGCGACCGACGGCTACTGGACAGTGACGGTCAATGATGTTGCCCCCGATGGCCGTTCGACGGTGTGGACGCAGGGTCAGGTGATGGCGTCACTGCGCGCGATCGACGACAGCAAGTCGACCCGCTCACCCAACGGCGACTACACCGAGCCGTTCCCGTTCCTCACCCTGGACACCCGCCGACCGGTGGTGCCGGGCGAGCCGACGACGGTCGACATCAGCATTCGCGGTACCGACGGTGTGCTCCTGCCCGGTCATCGCCTGCGTGTGGATGTGTTCCCGAGCAACTTCCCCAGCGTTGTTCCGTTGCGGCCGTTGCTGAATGAAAGTGGTTTGAAGACACAGCATCTCGAGCTGGATCCGTCACGCCCGGGTCAAGTCCCCAGTAGTGGTGTAACGCAAATCCTTCGGTTCAATGGGTCAGGCGCTGAGTTCGAGGGTGGGTTCGTTCACCTCGTTTCCGGTA
>NZ_JBHXRR010000047.1:0-8823 GCF_042716665.1 Nocardia sp. NPDC058658 | reverse complement strand
GCCTACCAAACCCCGAAGCTCTGCCGGACATCCCGCCCGCGCCTACCAAACCCCGAAGCTCTGCCGGACATCCCGCCCGCGCCTACCAAACCCCGAAGCTCTGCCGGACATCCCGCCCGCGCCTACCAAACCCCGAAGCTCTGCCGGACATCCCGCCCGCGCCTACCAAACCCCGAAGCTCTGCCGGACATCCCGCCCGCGCCTACCAAACCCCGAAGCTCTGCCGGACATCCCGCCCGCGCCTACCAAACCCCGAAGCTCTGCCGGACATCCCGCCCGCGCCTACCAAACCCCGAAGCTCTGCCGGACATCCCGCCCGCGCCTACCAAACCCCGGAGCCGTGCCGGACACCCACCCGCGGCCAGCGAACCCCGGCGGTGCCTTACCGCCCCCCGGGGGGGACGCCAGCCAAAACCCACCCGGGCCCACTAACCCAGAGGCCCAACCCCTACACCCCGGGGTAATCCATGAAGAACGGCTCCCACTGGTGCCCATCGGGATCAATGAAGGTCCGCCCATGCATCCCGACCTGAGCCTCCTGAGCCTTCTTGTCATCGTTGACCTCCTCGGTAGCCCCCGCCGCCACCGCCGCATCGGCGAGCACGTCCACCTCAGCCGCACTCCCCAGCGACAACGCGTATGCCGCCCCGATCCGAGCAGTCGTATCAGCGATCGGCCGCTTGCTGAACGTGGTGAAGAAGTCCTTGGTCAGCAGCATCAAACAGATGTTGTCGTCGATGACGATGCACGACGCGTTCTGATCGGTGAAGTCCTCGTTGACCTTCCAGCCCAGCGCCTCATAGAAGCTCTTCGAGCGGTCGAGGTCGGCGACAGGAAGGTTGATGAAGATCATCTTGTTGCTCATGGGATTCAGCCTTTCGGGGCGTCGTTGCGGTCTCGAACATGTAGACGCGGCGACCGACCCCGATTCATCGCACCCACGCAAACTTCGCGAATCGAGATAGTTCGTTTTCACCCCTGTCAGCTGTCGGACCCCTGTGGCAGGGTGAAACTATGAGCGACGCCACAACCGCAACCACCGGCCCTGACCCCGCCGTACTCGCCGAATTCGAGACGCATCGGCGCGAGTTGTGCGCGTATGCCTACCGCATGCTCGGCTCCTCGTTCGAGGCCGAGGACGCGGTGCAGGAAACCTTCACCCGCGCCTGGCGCTCCTACGATTCCTTCGAGGGTCGCGCGAGCCTGCGGTCGTGGCTGTACAAGATCGCCACCAATATCTGTCTGGACATGCTCGACCGCCCACAGAGCCGCGCCAGACCGATGGATCTCAACGGGCCGGGGCGCCCGGATTCGCCGCTGCCCATGCCCCAGCCGGACTATGTGTGGATCGAGCCCATCCCGAACGCGCTCGCTTTCGGCGCCGACCCGGCCGACCACGCCTCCATCCGCGACACCCTGCGTCTGGCCTTCGTCGCGGCCTGCCAGCATCTGCCCGCCACACAGCGCGCGATCCTGATCATGCGCGAGGTGCTGCGCTTCTCGGCGGGCGAGACGGCCGAGGCGCTGATGATGTCGCCCGCGTCGGTGAACAGCGCCTTGCAGCGGGCACGGGCCACCATGTCGAAGGTGCAGCCGAAGGTCGCCGACAAGTTCGACGAGACCGATCCCGACCAGCGCAAGCTGATCGACGATTTCGTCAGCGCGTTCGAGGCCTACGACATGGACGCGCTCACCACCTTGCTGAAAGCCGATGTGGCGCTGTCGATGCCGCCGTTCGACCTCTGGATCTCCGGACCCGAGAATGTGGCCGCGTTCATGCTCAGCACGGGCAGCGCCTGCCGCAACTCGCGCATGGTGCCTATCGAGGCCAATGGATCGCCCGCCTTCGGTCACTACAAGCCGAGCGAGGAGCCCGGCGTCTGGGTGCCGTGGTCGATCACGGTGCTCGAACTCGAGGGCGACACCATCGCCGGCCTCAACTTCTTCCTCGACACCCAGCGCTTGTTCCCGCTGTTCGGGCTCGAGCCAGAATGGCGCGAGCCCGTCTGAGCGGTTACAGCAGGCGGCGCTTGTACAGCTTTCCGTTGGGATCGCGTGGCAGCTCCGCACGGTATTCCACCGTGCGGGGCAGCTTGTACTTCGCGAGCTGACCGGCGGCGAATTCGAGGAGTTCGTCGGTGAAGTCGTCGACGCCCTCGACCGGCTGCACGAACGCCTTCACCTGCTGACCCCAATCCGGGTCCGGCACACCGAGAACCGCCACGTCGGCCACCTTCGGATGGCTCATCAGCACGCCTTCGATCTCGGCCGGGTAGATGTTGACCCCGCCGGACAGGATCAGGTCCGAGCGCCGGTCGCACAGGAACAGGTAGCCGTCGTCGTCGAGGTAGCCGATGTCGCCGACGGTGAACAGGTCACCGACGCGCGACTCCTCGGTCTTCTCCTTGGCATGGTGATATTCGAAGCTCGAAGCGCCCATCCGCATGTAGACCAGGCCCTCCTTGCCCGCCGGGAGCTCGGTGCCGTCGGTCTCGTCGAGCACCTTGATCACCGACCACGGCCACGCCTTGCCCACCGAGCCCGGCTTGACCAGCCATTCGGCACCGTTGATCACGGTGCCGCCGCCCTCGGTGGCCGCGTAGTACTCGGTGACGACCGGCCCCCACCACTCGAGCATCTCCCGCTTGGTCTGCGGCGGACACGGTGCCGCACCATGCACCATGCTGCGCAGCGAGGACACGTCGTACCGAGCACGCACCTCGGCAGGCAGGGCGAGCAGGCGATGAAACTGGGTCGGAACCATGTGACTGTGGGTCACGCGATGCCGTTCGATCAGCGCGAGCATGTCCTCGGCATCCCACCGATCCATCAGAACCAGCTTGTGCCCCAACTGAATCGAGATGGTCGAGAAGTTCAGCACGGCCGTGTGATAGAGCGGCGAGCCGCAGATGTGCACGTGGTCGTCGTAGGGCGCCAGTCCGAAGAGGCTGAAGAACGCCTTGTTCGGCGCGGGGACCTCATCGGGATCGGCACCGGTGAGCGGACGGCGAACGCCCTTGGGCCGCCCCGTTGTTCCCGAGGTGTAGAGCATCGGCGCACCGACCGAACGATCCGACGGCCTGCCGGTATCGGCGGCCCCCAGCCACGACACCGGCCGGAAGCCGGGCACCGCGCCGACCGCGAACCGGGCGTCAGCGGGCAGGCCGGCCAGGTCAGCGGCCTCAGCAGCCGTCGCGGCGAACCGCTCGCTCGCCAGGAACGCCGAAGCGTCACTGTCGCCGAGGATGTAGGCGATCTCCGGCGCGGTCAGATGCCAGTTCACCGCGACGATGTAGAGCCCCGCCTGGTAGGCGGCGAAGTACGCCGCGATCGCCTCGACGCCGTTGTGCAGCATGCTGACCACGACGTCGCCGGTCTTCAATCCGATGCCGCGTAGCCCGTTGGCGTAGCGGTTGGCCAGGGTCGCCAATTCCCGATAGGTGATCTCGCGGCCGTCCGGGTCGACGACGGCGATCCGCTCGGGATCCGTCGCGGCGATATTCCACAGTCCGAGGACTTCCGTTGTCTGCTGACTCACCCCTCGAATTTAGAACGTGTTCTACGTGGCGACAAGGGGTTGGAGCCTACGCATTTGTTCGGCATCGGAGACCGAGATCAACATCATCGTCACGCCCGCGTCCTCCCATTCCTTCAGCCGCGAGCGCACATGGGCCTCGTCGCCGAAGATCGCGGTGTCGGTGATCATCTCGTCGGGCACCGCCGCCGCGGCCTCGGCCTTGCGGCCCGCCTGGAACAGCGCGGAGATCTCGTCGACCTCGTTGCCGTACCCCATCCGCCGATACACCTGGGCGTGGAAGTTCAGTTCCGGCGCGCCCATGCCGCCGATGTAGAGCGCGCTGATCCAGCGCATCCGCTCGATCTCGGCAGCCGGGTCGTCGGTGATCACCACCTGGGCACTGGCCGCAATCTCGAAATCGGCGCGCGAGCGACGGGCGCCGGGCCGCGCGAAGCCCTCGTCGAGCCATTCGTTGTACATCCCGGCCAGCCGTGGGGCGTAGTAGATCGCGAGCCAGCCGTCGGCGATCTCGGCGGTCTGGGCGATGTTCTTCGGACCCTCCGCACCCAGCCAGATCGGCAGATCCGCACGTAGTGGGTGCACGATCGGCTTGAGCGGTTTGCCGAGTCCGGTGGCGCCCGGACCGGCATACGGGAGCCCGTAGTGCGTGCCGTCGGAGGTCACCGGCGCCTGGCGGGCGAGCACCTGCCGCACGATGTCGACGTACTCGCGCGTGCGCTTCAAAGGTTGGGCGAACGGTTGCCCGTACCACCCCTCGACCACCTGCGGACCCGAGACGCCTAGCCCCAGAATCGCCCGTCCGCCGCTGAGATGATCGAGGGTGAGCGCGTGCATCGCGGTGGCCGCCGGGGTGCGCGCCGACATCTGCGCGACCGAGGTGCCCAGGCGAACGCGCGAGGTCGACGAGCCCCACCAGGCCAGCGGCGCGAACGCGTCCGACCCCCACGACTCAGCCGCGAACACCGCGTCGAACCCCGATTCCTCGGCCGCGATCACCAGCTCGCCCGCGTCGACGGGCGGCTGCGCGCCCCAGTATCCGAGTTGCAATCCGAATTTCATGATCGGCGCCCTTTCGGCGAATCCTTGCGAGCAGAATAAGAACCTGTTCTACTCGATATCGTGACCAAGGGGAATACCGCAGTGGAAGTATTGAGTGCACCCCTTCGGGTGCGTTTCGACTACACCAGGTCCGTCGGACCCATCATCGGCGCTTTTCTTACCGGACTGCGCGAACGCCGCATACTCGGCGTGCGCGGCAGCGACGGCCGAACACTCGTGCCACCACCCGAATACGATCCACTCACCTGTGCCCCGCTGACCGAACTGGTCGAGGTCGCGGCGAGCGGCACCGTCCAGTCATGGACGTGGGTGACCGAGCCGCTGCCAGGCCAGCCGTTCGACCGCCCGTTCGCGTGGGCGTTGATCCAGCTCGACGGCGCCGACACCGCCCTACTGCACGCACTCGACGTGACCTCCCCCAACCAACTGAGCACCGGAATGCGAGTCAGCGCCCGCTGGGCCGACGAGCGCACCGGCCGCATCCAGGACATCGCCTGCTTCGTCCCCGGCGAAAGCACCAGCACCGCAGACTATTCCGAGCAGGCACCGGTCACCATGCTGACCACCCCGGTCGCCCTCGACTACAAACACACCGCCTCCCCCCAGGAGAGCGTCTACCTGCGCGGCCTCGCCGAGGGCAAGCTCATCGGCGGCCGTTCCGAAGCGGGCGGGCGCGTGTATTTCCCACCGCGGGGCGCCAATCCGACCACCGGCGAGCCCACTGACGACCTGGTCCAACTACCCGACACCGGCACGGTCACCACCTTCTGCATCGTCAATGTGCCGTTCCTCGGCCAGCGGATCAAGCCGCCGTACGTGGCCGCCTACGTGCTGCTCGACGGCGCCGATATCCCGTTCCTGCACCTGATTCTCGGCTGCGAGGCGAGCGAGGTCCGCATGGGCATGCGGGTAGAGGCGGTGTGGAAACCGCGCGAGGAGTGGGGCCACACCCTGGCCAATATCGACCACTTCCGGCCCACCGGGGAACAAGACGCCCCGTACGAGTCCTACCAGAATCACCTCTAGAGAGGCCACGTTGACCACAGCAGCCCACGGGCCCGAGATCGCGGTGGTGGGTTTCGCCCACGCACCCCATGTGCCGGAAACCCACGGCACCACCAACGGCGTCGAAATGCTCGTGCCGTGTTTCCAGCAGCTCTACGCCGACCTCGGCATCACCAAGTCCGACATCGACTTCTGGTGCTCCGGTTCCTCGGATTATTTGGCGGGACGGGCGTTTTCGTTCATCTCCGCGATCGACGCGATCGGCGCGGTGCCGCCGATCAACGAGTCGCACGTGGAGATGGACGCCGCCTGGGCCCTCTACGAGGCTTGGGTGAAACTGCGTTCCGGGCAGGCGCAGACCGCGCTGGTCTACGGCTTCGGCAAGTCCTCGGCGGGCACGCTGCGCCAGGTTCTGACCATGCAGCTCGACCCGTACCTGGTCGGTCCGCTGGGGATCGACGCCGTGTCGGTGGCCGGACTACAGGCGCGCGCCGGACTCGACTCGGGTCGATGGACCGAGCAGGACATGGCCACCGTCGCGGGCGGCGACCTCGAAAGTCTGCTCGCTGCACCGTATGTGGCCGATCCGCTGCGCGCCCATGACATCGCCCCGATCACCGACGGTGCCGCCGCTATCGTGCTCGCGGTCGGCGATCGCGCGAGGGAGCTGTGTGAGCGCCCGGCCTGGATCACCGGCATCGCGCACAATATCGACGCCCAGGCACTCGGCGGCCGCGACCTGACCCGCTCCCCCTCGACCACCGCGGCAGCGGCGGCGGCGACCGGCGGCAACAGTGATTTCGACATCGCCGAACTGCACGCGCCGTTCAGCCATCAGCAGCTGATCCTGGCCGAGGCGATCGGCCTGTCCGCGAACACGGTGATCAATCCGTCCGGCGGTGCGCTGGCCGCCAACCCGATGTTCTCGGCCGGCCTCGAGCGCATCGGCCGCGCCGCCGAGGCCATCATGTCCGGCACCGCAAACCGGACTCTCGCTCATGCGACCAGTGGTCCTGCGCTGCAACAGAACCTGGTCGCCGTTCTGGAATCGGAGACACGATGAATGCCAAGCAGACCGGCTTCTCCGCCGCGGTCCTCGGCACCGGCCAAACCCATCACGTGACAAAACGTACGGATGTGTCCATGGCGGGCATGTGCCGTGAGGCGATCGATCGTGCGCTCGATGACGCGGGCCTGACCATCGCCGATATCGACGCGGTGGTCGTCGGCAAGGCGCCCGATCTGTTCGAGGGCGTCATGATGCCGGAGCTGTACATGGCCGAGGCGCTGGGTGCGGCGGGCAAACCGTTGCTGCGCGTGCACACCGCGGGCTCGGTCGGCGGGTCGACCGGTGTCGTCGCCGCCAATCTGGTGCAGGCGGGGGTGCACAAGCGGGTGCTCGCCGTGGCCTGGGAGAAGCAGTCGGAGTCGAATGCCATGTGGGCGTTGTCGATTCCGGTGCCGTTCACCATGCCGGTCGGCGCGGGCGCGGGCGGCTACTTCGCGCCGCACGTGCGCTCTTACATTCGCCGGTCGAACGCGCCCATGCACATCGGTGCACAGGTGGCGGTGAAGGATCGGCGCAACGGTGCGAAGAACCCACTCGCCCACCTGCATCAGCCCGACATCACCCTCGAATCGGTGCTGTCCTCCCAAATGCTGTGGGACCCTATCCGTTTCGATGAGACCTGCCCGTCCTCGGATGGCGCGTGTGCCTTGGTGATCGGCGATGCCGAGGCGGCGGCGGTGGTCGAAGCCGAAGGCAAGAAGGTGGCCTGGGTGCACGGCACCGCGATGCGGACCGAGCCGACCACCTTCTCCGGGCGCGACCAGGTCAACCCGCAGGCGGGCCGGGATGCGGCCGCCGCGCTGTGGGAGGCGGCCGGGATCATCGATCCCCTGGAGGAGATCGATGTCGCCGAGATCTACGTGCCGTTCTCCTGGTTCGAGCCGATGTGGCTGGAGAACCTCGGCTTCGCGGCCGAGGGCGACGGCTGGAAGCTCACCGACAAGGGCGAGACGGAGATCGGCGGACGCATCCCGGTGAACCCCTCCGGCGGCGTTCTCTCGTCCAACCCGATCGGCGCCTCCGGCCTGATCCGGTTCGCCGAAGCCGCCAAGCAGGTGATGGGTCGCGCGGGCGCCTACCAGGTGCCGAACGCGCGCAAAGCCCTCGGCCACGCGTACGGCGGTGGCTCCCAATACTTTTCGATGTGGGTTGTAGGAAGCGAGCGTCCTGAATGAAGTTCACCCTCGGTATCGCACTGAGTCCTCTCGACCAGCTCGCCGAGCTGGCCAAGACGGCCGAAGAATGCGGGTTCAGCTCCATCGGGCTGCCCGACTCGCTGTTCTACATGAAATCCCAGTCCGCCGACTACCCCTACACCCCCGACGGCAGCCGGTTCTGGGGTCCGGAAACACCATGGGTCGACCCACTGATCGCCGCCGCGACCATGGCCGCGGTCACCACGAAGCTGCGGTTCTACACCAACGTCCTCAAACTCGGTTCCCGCAATCCGCTGCTGCTGGCCCGTCAGGTCGGCTCGATCGCCAACCTGTCCGGTAACCGCTTCGGCTTCGGCGTCGGCATCGGCTGGGCGCCGGAGGAATTCGAGTGGTGCGGGGTGCCGTACGCGCGCCGCGGTGCCCGGGTCGACGAGATGATCGAGGTCATCAGGCTGGTGCTCGACGGCGGCATGGTCGAATTCCACGGCGAGTTCTTCGATTTCGACGAGCTGCAGATGAGTCCGGCCCCCAGTGAACGGGTGCCGTTCTACATCGGCGGGCACACCGGTCCGGCGCTACGGCGGGCCGCCCGCATCGGCGACGGCTGGACCTCGGCGATGATGAAGTTCGACGACCTGGTCACCACCATCGCCACCCTGCGTGACCTGCGCACGGAATACGGCCGGTCAGAGCAGCCGTTCGAGATCCAGTCCGTCTGCATCGACAAGTTCGGTCGCGAGGGCTATCAGGATCTGGCCGACGCGGGCGTCACCGACAACATCGTGGTGCCCTGGCTGGCCGACGGCATCGGGTTCGACGGCGAGCTGGCCGCCAAACAGGACTCGCTGCGCCGCTTCGCCGAGAAGTACATCGCCGACCCCATCATCGCGAAGGTGCACTCATGAGTTTCCTGAGTCAACCCCTACGCTGCAATCAGCTGTTTTTCGGGCTCGTGCCGGGTAGGGTTGTAAGCGGTTTCAGTGCGCCAGCACGCC
>NZ_JBHXRR010000046.1:0-12801 GCF_042716665.1 Nocardia sp. NPDC058658 | reverse complement strand
CGTATTACGCGGCGTTGGGGGGCGGTGCGCCGTGGGCGCAACGGCGGCTAACTCGCGGCCGGGCCGCTACGCCGCTTCGCGGCGGCCCTCCCTAGGGGTCGGGCGTGAGGGTTGGGGGTGCGGTCATGGCGGATTTAGGGTGATCAGCGAAGTGGGCGGATGCCTGGGGTATGCGCCTCGACGCAACGGCGGCTAACTCGCGGCCGGGCCGCTACCGCCGCTGCGCGGCGGGACCCTCCTCGAGGTCGGGTCGTGGTGGTTGGGGGTGCGGTTATGGCGGATTTGGGGTGATCAGCGAAGTGGGCGGATGCCTGGGGTCCTGGGGTCGTTGCCGACGCAGGCCAGGATGGCGCAGCCGGGGGGAATGCTGGCGAACGGGGCTGCGAGGGGCTGGTTGAGGCAGTCGAAGACTGTGCAGCCGGGGTAGGCGCCGGGGCCGATGCCGAAGACGGCCAGGAGGATGTTGGCGTCGATGAGTTTGCCTGCGTCGAATTCTAGTGGGGGTTCTACGTAGGGTTCGGCGGTTGGGACCTTGGTGTCGGTGATGGCGGCGAACAGGCGGCGGAAGAATTCGTGGGGGAGTTCTTCGGCGTGGGCGAGGATGCCGCTGGGGCCGTAGGCGGTTTGGTTGCCGAAGGGGCCGGTCCACATCACCGTCATGTCGAGGCTCGGGAGGAAGAACACGTTCTGCAGACCGAGACCGGACATGAAAAACGTGTCGTCGGGCAGGAACTCGGGGGCTTCGCCGCAATCCGCGCCCAACCAGAACAGATACCCGTAGCAGGGGTTCGCCTTCGACGGTGTGCGGGCTTTACGCAGGTAATCCGCCGAGATCACCCGATCGGCACCCCACCGACCGTCGTTGGCGACCAGCAGCCCGACCTTGGCGAGGTCGTTGGGCGGCAGCATGAGGTGGGCGTACCCGTAGGTATGACCGGATCGGTCACTCGCCCAGTAATAGTCGCTGCGCGGAATGCCGAGCGGGTCGAACAACTCCCGCTGCGCGAACTGCTGCAACGGTTCCCCCACGGCCAACTGGATCACATACGACAGCAGGTCCACATTCCGCTGGCTGTAACTGAACGTGGTCCCCGGCGGATTGCTCAACTCCACCGACAACGCCTGCACGGCCGAATGCGGGTCGATCGGAATCACCGCGGTGATCCCCTCCGACAGCACCCCCACCTTCATCCCCGACGTCTCCGTCAGCAGATTCTCCACGGTGATCGACCGATGCACCGCATCCCCGAGACCCGCCGGCAGATACCGATCGATCGGCGCTGCCACATCGAGTTTCCCCTGATCGGAAGCGATCCCGGCCAACATCGACACCACCGACTTGGTGACACTCCAGATATTCCACGGCGTATTCCCGGTTTCCCCGTTGCGCAACCCCTCCCCGACAAGACAGTTGTGCCGAAAAATCTGCACGTTCAACCGATTCCGCGTAGCCGCGAACTGCAAAGCCGACTCGAGCTTCACCGAATCCAACCCCACCTGCTCCGGCTCGGCCCGCGCCAACTCCCGCCCCGACGTCACCTCACAACTAGCCCTCGGCGCGGCATGCACCGGACCGGCGACCAAACCCGCCGAAGCCAGCACCGCCGCGATAGTTCCGGCGAGAACACTCGTGATGTGCCGCATGCGGGCGAGAGTAGCCCTCGCCACGCACCGTAACCCGTATAGCGTGGCCGTCTCCCCGGACATCTCCTCGTTCGGGATTCCGAACACCCGTGCGTGACTTCCAGCGGGATGAAACACTGGCAGAAGGCATTTCATGTCGACTATCTGGTCAGGGGGATCAGCATGTCACCGTCGAATCTCGACAGTGCTTTCCGGGGGAACGCGGACGATTTCCAGGCCAACGAGGTGTTCTCGGATCGGGACACCGAATGGGCGGCGGTCGTCGAGAGCGTCCGCAACGTCTGGGAAACCGTGTCGGCCCCGACGTTCGATGTCCAAGATCTGGAGAGTCCGCGGCGCAACGTGCTCGTGTTCTACGGCGTCGGCGGGATCGGCAAGACCACGCTGTCGCAGCAGATCGGGCGCCGACTCGGCGGTGACGACGTCGCGATGTCGCACTGGGAGGTGCCGGACCCACCGTTGCCGCAGACCGTTCCGGTGTATCTGGATCTGGCCGACGGTACGACCTTCGAACTGGCCGAGGTGATCCTGGCGATCCGGCTTGCGCTGGCGTCCCGAGGTCACCGAGCACCCGCGTTCGATCTGGCGCTCAGCCGATACTGGGAGGTCAACCGCCCAGGTGAGTCGCTCGACGACTATCTGCGCGCGCGAACACGGTTGAGTCGAATCTCGTCGACGCTGCCCGAACAGGTGAACGAACTCCTCGGCGAGGTCGCCGACACCTTCGAGCTGCCCGGGATGGTGGGCGGCCTGGTGAGTCAGAGTGTGAGCGCGCTGGTCAAGGCGCTGCGCGAACGGCACGACCACGCGCTCGCCATCCGTTGCCGGCGGCTACCCACCATTCTCGAAGAAGAACCCGACCTCGAGGCACTCAGCTTCTACCCGCACCTGCTGGCATGGGACATCGCCCAGTTGCCGCCGAAGCAGGCGCTGCTGCCGGTGGTGCTGCTCGATACCTTCGAAGACGTCGCCGAGCGCGGGAGCCGCAAGAACGAGCGGCTGATAAATCGGCTGGTCTGGCTGATGCCCAATGTGTTGTTCGTGGTGACCGGCCGCAATCGTCTGCGTTGGGACGACGACCGCCTCCGCGAGAAGCTGTGGCGCACGGGTGCGGTCCGTTGGCCGTTGCTCAGATCCGATACCGGAGAACCACGCCAGCACCTCGTCGGCTATTTGTCGCCGCACGACCGCGACACTTTCCTCGCTCAACGGTTGACCCGCGACGGCCGCCCGATGATCCCGCGTACCCACCGCCAGGTGATCGCGGACAGGTCGGAGGGCTTGCCGCTCTACCTCGATATGGCCGTGTCGCTGTTCGTCGAACTGCAACACAGTGACGGCGCCATCCCACCGGTCGAGGCCTTCGACCGCGACTTCTCCGGGCTGGTCACCGCGACTTTCCGCGATCTGACCCTGGACGAGCAGTCGGTGGTCCGTGCGGTCAGTCTGCTCGAGTCCTTCTCGATCGAACTGGCGACCGCCGCGGCCGGACTTGCCCGCGACAGCGCGGCGCTGTGCGTGGTCGACCGTCCGTTCGTGGAGCACGACGACTCGACGCTGGGCCCCTACCGGTTGCACAAGCTGGTTCGCTCAGCGATCCGAAACGCCGATTTCGACGAGGACTCTCGCGACCCGTGGAGCGAATCGGACTGGCGGCGTGCGGCTCAGCGCGCGTTCGACGCGATCGGCGAGCAGTGGCGACGAGCCCACGACGACCGGCTCGTACTCGTTGCCTGTCTGCGCGAGGGGTTGCGGCTCGCACGTGACTTCTCGCTGCGGCTGGGGTGGCTGGAGGACGCCGCGGTTGCCTTCGTCCGCGACTCCGCGGTCGAGACGATCGACATCGGTGACGCTCCGCGTGCGCAAGATGGCACGCCGCTGCCCGTCGATCCCGCGGCGGTCGCACTGGCGCTGACGCTGTCGGTGATCGCACGACGCAACAGCTCTCACCGGCAGACGATCGTCGACGAACTCCGCGCGGTCCTCACGACCGGTGACCTTCCGGCGCCGATGCGCGAGATTCCCGAGTACTACATCGCCATGTGCGAACGTGATCTGGGCAATTTCGACGCGTCCATGCGTGGCATGCGCAAAGTCGCCGACAGAGGCGGCAGATTGGCGCCCGACGCCCGCCGTGGTCTGCACCATCTGCTGCGCAGGCTGGGCCGATTCCGGAACGCGCTCGAGATCGCCGAGCAGCTCGGCGCGACCGGCCGACAACAGCGCGCACTCGGCGAACTGTGGTGGTCGCAGGGCAACATCGCGCTGGCCTGTACCTCGCTCGCGGTGGCACGGGATCAGTCGACGGCAGCGGGGCTTTCGGGCGAGGCGGCGCTGTGCCAGTCCTACCTCGCTTTCGCCGCGGCCTTCCAGGATCGAGCTCGGGCCAATATCCAGGTCGAGCACGCACGCGAGCTGATCGCCGCTGCCCGGGTCGGCTGGGCGGAGGTGCTGTTGCAGGTCGCCGCGTTGGTCGTCGACGCCGGGCACGACCCGGACCTGCCGCAGCGCGCCGACGAAATCGCCATCTCCGCTGCGGCGGTCGGCTTGACTTCGCTGGCAGGTTACGCCCGGCTGGCAGCGTGCTTCCACGCCGCCGTCCTCGATTCACCACAGCTGAGCGACCATGCACGAATTCTGCTGCGAGAAGGAGTTCGGGGGGCCGAGTTCGCCTACCTGGTAGAGATCGCCTATATGTTCACCGACCGGGATTCACCGTCGACGCTGCGTTCGGATTGGATCGAGGGCGAGTCGACGGCGAAGCAGCGGTGGAGCGGGTTGGTCACGGATCGGCGGGCTGAGCTCGCCGCTACTGGGAGGAACTGACGAATCGGGCATGGCTGAATACACGACATTGGCAGACCTGGACCCGGCCGATATCTGTGCTCGGTACGGGATCGGCGAGCTCGTATCGATCGAGGCGGTGCCTGGCGGGGCTGCCAATTCGAGCTTTCGCTTGCGTGCAGCAAAGCGAGATCCGGATCGTCCAGCGGCGGACGCCGAGGAAACAGATTACGCGCTCACGATTCTTGACAACGATCCGACGAGTGCGCCGAGGCTGGCTTCGCTCATGGGCAGGCTGGAAAACCGTTTCCAGACAACAGTTTTGGTTCGCACAAAGGGCGACGAGCCTGCACTCGTCGTCGCCCCGGACGATGACGCGAATCGCCGGGTCATGATCCTGAAACGCTGGGTCGACGGAAACGTCTACCCCGTCTTCCCCGCCGAGCTTCTCCGTGAAGCGGGCGTAGCGCTCGCGCGTCTGCACAGACTTCCCGCGGAAGAGGTGATAGGCGACGATCAACTGCCGGCCAAAGGCCGCAGGCTCACCGCCGAGCACCGTTCGCGCATTGCCGATTTCACGGATCGGGCCTTCGCGCACTGGCTGACCGAGCGACTCGACGCGCTTGACGGCCTCCACAGCGGAAGGCAGGACACGCTTATTCACGGTGACCTGTACTCGGACAACATCATCGTCGGTGAAACGGGCACGCTCGTCGTCATCGACTGGGAAACCGCGTGCCGCGAGGATCCACTGCTCGATCTCGGCATGGCGATCATCGGCCTCGGGGTTGTAGACGGCAGGCTCGTCAGAGAGCGCGCCGAGGCGATCGTCGACGGCTATTCGTCTGTCCTCCCGGTGACCGCGGAAGAACGCTCGGGCGTGCTGCGCGGCATGGTCGAGCTGGCTGCGCTGATCATCGCCTACCACCGCTACTACCGGCACAACGTCCGCTATCCAGGCTCGGCTGCGGCGAACAGGTACCAGGAGATGGTCGGCATCGTGCGGGACTGCGCGCTGCACGGAACATAGAAAACGCCGCCAGGTCGATGAGGGTGACCTGGCGGCGTTCGCTGGAGGCCGACGCCCCACAAGCGCCTCTCGGCGGGTGGTCGCTCGTAGCGACAAAGGGGTGAGGCCCGGGGCTGTTCGGACGTCGACAGTGGTTCCAACCAGGACCGCCGGTGAACTATTCCGCCCGCTCGATGTGATCCGGACAACGCCACGAGATAGGTACGCACCTACCTCGTGACGTAGCTGAGTGACGGGCCGGCACGACGCGGGTTCCGGCCCAGGGCTTGGGTCAGAAGTTGCTGAACCAGTACAGAATGCTGGCCAGCAACCAGACGATCGCGGTTTCCATCGTCGCTCTCCTTGTGTCGGTACTTACATCATCGCCGAAGACCGGCCCGCGCCGACAAGTTGTTCTTAAGAAGCTCTAGAGACCGACACCGCATTGTTGCTTCGGACACCGGAACAACCGGGTCCGATCGGTCTCGAGGGGTGATCGGTCGGGCCCGGCGGTGCAGACCAGAAGGTGGCTCTTCCAGACGCTGAAGCCGCACTGCCGACGGTAACCACGCCGACGGACTGGGCCGAAGATGTTCCATGGGTGTCGACGGGGGTATGCGTTCCGGGCCGGTCGGTTCGAGGGGTGATCGGCCCGGGCGTTTGCGTATGGCCCGAATTCGGGTAAGGGTTGGGGGGTGGTCGATATTGCGGAGCACTCCGACGCGCTCGACCGTGCTGAGGTACGGCTGCGCGAAGAATTCGCGACAATGTTCGAGCTGGAGACGATCCATCGTTTCCTGCATTCCTCCTACGACGATTTCGCCGCGAGGGCGTCGGTGACCCTGTACTTACCGCTGCTGGCCGAGCGTTTCGGGCGGCAGCGGTTGCAGGCGCTGGCCAAGGTCGAGGGCAAGGTGGCCAAGCCGCGTCCGACGGTGCTGTTCCTGTGTACGCACAACGCGGGTCGCTCGCAGATGGCGCTGGGCTTCTTCGAGGAGTTGGCGTTGGGGCGGGCGGTGGCCTGGTCGGGTGGGTCGGTGCCGAGTGGGCAGCTCAATCCGTCGGCGGTGGCGGTGATGAGCGAAGTGGGCGTTGACATTTCGCGCGAGTACCCGAAGCCGTGGACCGACGAGATCATCCGTGCTGCGGACGTGATCGTCACGATGGGGTGCGGTGATACGTGCCCGCTGGTGCCGGGAGTGCGCTATATGGAGTGGATCATCGAGGACCCGGCGGGTTTGGAAGTCGAGGACGTGCGGCCCATCCGCGACGACATCGGTCGCCGCGTGACGGGCCTGCTCACCGAACTCGGGATCGACGTCACCGATCCTGTAGGTACGCCATCCAGCCCCCGTAACGCGTGATGTCGGTGGCGGCGACGGCTGCGTCGTAGCTGCAGGCGAAGCCGACCACGGCGCGGCCGTCGGACAGGTCGATGCTGGTCAGCGCCATGGGTGGGGGTAGTTCGGCGAGAAAGCGGCCGAGGGCGGCGGGAGAGACCAGGAACAGTTCGCCGCGGATCGGTGCGCCCTGTCCGTCGCCGTGGCGGACGAGGCCGGGTTTGGGTGGGGTGGTGTCGAGGGCGGTGAGGCGGTAGGCGTCGGTGGTGGTGATGTCGCCTGCGAAGCGGGCACCTTCGAGCTGCCAGTGCAGGGGTTGTCCGCGCAGGTGGGCGCCGAAAACCGCAAGGGGCACACCAGTTTCCACGAACAGCGGTGGCTCGGTGCCGGTGATGCGGGCGGCGAGGTCGACGGCGAGTTGGTCGGCGAAGGCGGGGACTACGACTGTCACGCCGAAGGGGAGGCCGTCGGTGGTGGGTTTTCCTGGCACGGCGACGGCGGCGAGGTCGAGTAGGTTGCAGAAGTTCGTGTAGGTGCCGAGGCGGCGATTGATGGCCAGCGGGTCGGCTTCGACCTCGGCGATCGAGGGGTGGTCGGTGGTGGTGGGCAGCAGAAGCCCGTCGTAGTCGGCGAGTAGTTCCTTCGCGATGGTGCGGGCTTTGGCGAGGGTATCCAGGTCTTGCGCGAAGGCGTGTGCGTCGAGTTCTTTTGCCGCGCTGATGATTGCGGACACTGTTGGGTCGAGGCCGGGTGCGCCCTTGTCGACGAATTCGCCGACGGCCGCGTATCGCTCGGCAACGATTGCGCCGTCGTAGAGCAGCCGGGCCGCGTCGAGCAGCGGGGAGATGTCCACTTCTGTGACGGGAAGACCCAGTGCAGCAACGGTTTCAGTGAAAGACGCACGATAGGCGGGGCTCAGCGGTTCGAGGTCTTCGGGCCGAGGGACGGCGATCCGGGGCTGTGTGGAGGCGGCGAGACGGACGTCCGCGGGCCACTCGCGGCTTCGCGGATCACGAGTGTCCTTACCTGCCATCAGCTTTGCGGCGGCAACCGCGAGGTTCAGGTCGGCGGCGAAAATGGTGACCGCGTCGTAGTCGGCGCAGGCCGGGACGACGCCGTGGGTGGGGATCACGCCGAGGGTGGCCTTGATACCGACGATGCCGTGTAATGCGGCGGGCACGCGACCCGATCCGGCTGTATCGGTGCCGATAGCGAGGTCGGCGATACCGAGGGCGACAGCGGCAGCAGAGCCGGAACTCGAACCGCCCGAGATCAATTCGGGGTGCAGCGCGTTGCGGACGGCACCGTACGGGCTGCGGGTGCCGACGAGTCCGGTGGCGAACTGATCGAGATTGGTCTTGCCGAGTACCAGCGCGCCCGCGTCGACCAGTCGCTGCACGGCTGCGGCGGTTTCGGTTGCCGTATAGGCGAATTCAGGACATGCGGCAGTGGTGGGCCACCCGGCGACATCGACATTGTCCTTTACTCCGAGGAGCAAGCCGGCCAAGGGAAGCTGCTCGCCCGCGGTAAGGCGACGTTCGAGCTCGCCGGCTTCGGCCGCCAGATCCTCCTGCGGCCGCAACGTGATCCACACTTCGGGCCGATCCACCTCGGCGATCCGTGCGTAGGCGGCGGCGACCCGCGCGGTCGGCGTGACAGACATTGACGCTCCTCTATTCGCTGGACGACATCGCGGCGACGGCACGTGAGATGCGCTCGAGCACCACGTCCAACGAATCGCCGATGTGGGTGTGCAAGAGCTGCTGTGCCAGCGGGATGTCATCCGCCAGGACGGCCTCGAGAATGCCGAGGTGCTCGCTGATCGTGGTCTCGATGCGGTTGTTGATCATGAAGTCGTACATGCGCACATGCCGGATCCGGGAGTTCACCGCGACCAGCGCGCGCACCATCTCGGCATTGCCCGCCGCGGTCAGCAGCGCCACGTGGAACTCCTCGTCGACGACGACGAAACCGGGTTCCTGAGCGGGCGGGTCGGCCTGCAGGGCCAGCCACTTCCGCTGTTCGGCACGCAGCAGCGCCGCGTCGTGGGTAGTGCTCGGATCGGCCCGAACCCGCGTCATCCCGCCCAGTTCCAGGGTCAGCCGCAGCTCGTAGAGGTCGCGAATCCGCGCCACGCTCGGCCGCACCGGACTGAACCCGAACTCCTCGCGCTGCAGCAGCCCGTCCGAGCAGAGCATGGTGAGCGCCTCTCGAACCGGCGTGCGGGAGATGCCGAACCTGGTCGACAGTTTCGGCTCGGTGAGTCGCTCGCCGAACCGGATGTCGCCGTTCATCAACTCACCCCGCAACGTCGAATACACGACGTCGCGCAACGGGGTCCCCGAGCCATCCACCCTTGTCGACATGGGTGTATACGCTATCGATCGCGAATTTCTATCAAGTGACAGAAAGTAAGCGCCACGTTATCCCTTGCTCACACCGACACCCTCACCACACCGAGCCTCGCGCAGGGAGAACTTCTCAACCAACCCCGAACACACAGGCAACCCCACTCGCCATCACACCGCCCAGACTCGAACCACCGAGCCCACCGCCGCGCTCCCGCTCCGCTCACCCGGAAGGGCGATCCCATGAGCCCCACCATCCTGGCCCTCATCCTCGGCCTGATCTCCCTCACGGCCGTCACCATCTGCTGGCCGAACCCCCTCGACCGCGAACCCCCACAGACAAGCGAAGAGCCCCTGACCAGTGAACTGATCAGGGGCTCTTCTGTGTCTCAACCAACACGTCGGGGTGACAGGATTTGAACCTGCGACCTCTTCGTCCCGAACGAAGCGCGCTACCAAGCTGCGCCACACCCCGTGAGGCGAACCTGAAGTAGCTTACAACGTGGGGTCGTGAAACGTTAAATTGGCTGGTCAGGAGGGGGTTAGTCGAGGGCTCTGACGGAGCTGAAGATGCGTTTGGCCTCGGTGGCGTCGATCGCGCCGGGGACGCCGGTGTCGGCGATCATGACCATGACGAAGCTGCCTTCCTTGGCGCCCTTGAAGGCGTAGGTGTAGACGGAGAAGGTGGTGGCGCAGCCGGGGGCCGGGGTGGGGACGGTGCCGGTGGTTTCGGTGAACATGCCCTCGGTTTTGCCGTCGATCGACTTCAGCGGCTGGGCGGGGCCTGGGGTGCCTTTCGCGCCCTGGAAGGCGAGCGGTGCGGCTTTGGTGCCGAGTTCGGCGCCCGCGGCGGCGCTGTCGGCGTTCTTGGAGCCGGTGAGCAGTGACATGGTGCGGGTGGAGTTGGGGCAGTAGTCGGTGCCGTCGGTGGCGTAGCCCTTGCCGACCACCGAGTCGCCCGGGGGTTCGCCGACGCCGCCGATGGTCGTTTCGGAGGCGACCTTCCAGCCTGCGGGGACGTCGTAGGCGGCGCCGCGGTCGGGGGAGGCGACTACCTGGTAGCCGTCGATGAGGGGCTTGCGGCTCGACGCGGCGCCCGAGGGGGTCGTGCTCGGTTTGGGTTTGCTCGACGAGGCCGGACCTGGGGACGTGGTCAGGGCGCTGACCATCGAGGGGGTGGTGCCCGCGGCGGTGGACGGGGCGTCGTCCCCGCGGCTCACCGCGACCGCGGTGATCGCGCCGCCGACCAGGAGTAGCGCCGCGGCACCCACCGCAGCCCAGATCGCCGCCTTGTTTCCCGATTTCCGGGGTGGAACGGGCTGGCCGTAGGACTGGACGCCGTTGTGCTGGAGCGGGGGTACTTCGCCGTATTGCTGCGGATTCCCTTGACCGGGAGCGCCCCACGGCTGACCGGCCGCAGCGGGAGCGCCCCACTGCTGGACAGGTGGCGCGCCCCACTGCCCCGGAGATTGTTGTCCAGCGGGTGGATTCGTGCCAGGCTGCCACGGAAGTCCTGAACCTGGAGCAACGTCACCCTGCGGCACCGGCGGCTGTTGTCCCACAGGGAGGTTCATGCCGGGCTGCCACGCCGGATTCGAACCGGGCTGGCGTACAGGCGTATTCGTGCCTGGCCAAGGCGGTGGCGGAGGTGGCGAAGCTGGACCCTGTTGTCCCGCAGGGATATTCCCGGAATTCTGCCAATCCTGTGGACCGGCGGGAGCCCATTGGGTCGGCTCGGGGAGCCCGGCAGGCGGGCCCGATCCGTCCCAGCGCAGAGTCGGCGGGAGACCGGTGCCGCCCGGCGTCCACGCCGCAGTGGGATCGGGTGCGCTCGGATTCGATTGTCGCGCAGAAGGATCCGGCGACCCGGGCCGCTGCCACTGCTGGTTCGGCCCGCCGAAGACGGTCGGGTCGTCGGATCCAGTGCTCACGGTCTTCTCCTGCTGACATCTCGCGGACAATGTCGTTCGGAGCCAGACCCTAGCGGGCGACGGCCTCCGAGGTCGAGATGCCGAAGCCGGTGTCCGCGGAGGGACGCTTGGGCTGGGCGCCTACCAGTGTCAGCAGCGTGGCCTCCGGGCGGCAGCAGAAGCGGTACGGCGCCCACGGGGAGGTGCCGATGCCCGCCGAGACGTGCAGCTGGGTGTGCTCGCCCCACTGGGAGGCGCCCTTCACGCGGGATTTGTCGATCCCGCAGTTGGTGACCAGCGCGCCGTAACCGGGCACGACCAGCTGTCCACCGTGGGTGTGACCGGCCAGCACCAGGTCGTAGCCGTCTTCGGCGAAGCGGTCGAGCACGCGCGGCTCGGGCGAATGGGTGACACCGATGCTGAGCTGCGCCAACTGGTTGGGCGCACCGGCGACGGTGTCGTAGCGGTCGCGCTGGATGTGCGGGTCGTCGACACCGGCGGTGGCGATGCGGATGCCGGCCACTTCCAGATCGCGGCGGGTGTGGGTCAGGTCGAGCCAGCCGCGTTCGGTGAATGCGGCGCGCAGGTCCTTCCACGGCAGCGGATCACCGTATACGCGGCGATGATCTTTCTTGAAATACTTCAGCGGATTCTTCGGTACCGGCGCGAAGTAATCATTCGAACCGAACACGAACAAGCCGGGACGAGCCAGCAACGCGCCGAGGGATTGCACAACGGCGGGCACGGCCTTGGGGTGGGAAAGATTGTCGCCGGTATTCACGACCAGGTCGGGTTCCAGGCGATCGAGTTCGCGCAGCCACTGCTGTTTGAGCTGCTGGCCCGGCATCATGTGCAGGTCGCTGACATGCAGAATCCGCAACGTCGGCGAACCGGGTGCGAGCACCGGCATCGTCGCTTCGCGCAGGACGAACGCGTTCCGTTCGATCAGCGTGGCGTAGCCGATGCCTGCGACGGCGGCCCCGGCGGCTCCCAACGCGGTTCGGCGGACAGCGGACGTCGAGATAACGGGCATTTGCCCAGCATAGGCGACCCCATCCCGGATCGTCGTATGTGTTTCCGCACAAACGTCCGGAATTTTCTCGCCTGTGCCGGGTCTGCTATCCGTCGCGATGAAAATGTGATGGGACTTCCCGAGGCGGCCGACTACGGTAGGCCCATGTCGGAACTGAAAGCCAAGCTGCGCGCGGATATGACCACCGCGATGAAAGCCAAGGACAAACTGCGTCTCGCGACCCTGCGGATGCTGCTCGCCGCAATCCAGACCTCCGAGGTCTCGGGAACCGAAGCGCACGAGCTCTCCGATAACGATGTCGTGGCGCTGTTGCAGAAGGAAGCCAAGAAGCGCAACGAGGCGGCTGTGATCTACGAGCAGAACGGTCGCGGTGAACTGGCCGCGAACGAGCGCGCCGAGGAAGAGATCATCGAGGAGTACCTGCCGACTCAGCTCAACGACGCCGAGGTGGCCCAGGTCGCCGATACCGCGATCGCCCAGGTCGCCGAGCAGCTCGGTGAGCGCCCGGGGATGAAGCAGATGGGCCAGGTCATGAAGGCCGCCACCGTGCTGGCCGACGGCAAGGCCGACGGGTCGAGGATCTCGGCCGCGGTCAAAGCCCGCCTGTAGAAGCACACGAAAAAGGCCGCCGTCCGAAAGGGCGGGTTCTAGCGGTCGTCGCAACACTCTCGATTGAGAGGTTGCGACGACCGTGTCGTTTTCAGAGGACGTGGAACGCTGTGGCAGCCAGCTG
>NZ_JBHXRR010000045.1:0-14081 GCF_042716665.1 Nocardia sp. NPDC058658 | reverse complement strand
GCCGCCGTTGCTGGAGGCTTCGCCTCGGACGCAACGGCGGCTAACTCGCGGCCGGGCCGCTACCGCCGCTTCGCGGCGGACCCTCCCTAGGGGTCGGGTGTGGGGGGTGGGAGTGCGGTCATGGCGGATTTGGGGTGCACTGTGTTGTTGGGGGTGGAGTGGGGGTGTGGTTTTGGCGTGCGGGGTGGGGAAGTGCGGTGTTGGTGGGTCGGGGTGCAGTAAGTGGTGCGGGTGGGGTGGGGGTCGGGTAGGCGGTGTGACGGGGTCAGTGCACGCCGAGGAGTCGCAGTAGCGCGGTTGTGGTTGCTGCGGCCAGTACGGTGACGAGCAGGGGGGCGCGGCGCCAGGCAAGTACTCCGCCTACGCCGACGCCGGCGGGGAGGGCGATGCCTAGGTGGCCGGAGCCGGTGGGTAGCGTCGCTGTTGCGACGAGCGCCGCCAGCAGGATCAGGGCGCCGGTGTCGAGTAGGTGAATTGCTCTGGGGGACAGGCGTAGTCGGTGACGCATCGCGGGGCCGGTCCAGCGCAGGGCGTAGGTTCCCACGGCTAGTGCCAGCATGGCAGGCAGTAGGTACGGCGCGTTCACGCCTGCACCGCTTCGACCGGCACCGGCTCGACGGCCGGGGCAGGCGGACGAAGCGCGAACACCAGCCCACCCAGCGCGATCAGCACCGGCAGCCCGGCGGGCACATAAGGCGCGACCACCACCGCCAACCCGGCACCGACCAGCACCGGCCACAACGTCGCACGATCGCGCAGCGCGGGCAGGATCAGTGCCAGCAGGATCACCGGGAACACCGCGTCCAGGCCGAGCGCGGACGTGTCGGGCACGAGCGAACCGAGTGCGGCACCGAGGGTCGCGCCCAGCGGCCAGCACAGTGCGACACCGATGCCGCAGGCCCAGTACGCAGCGCGTTTGCGTTCCTGATTGCCGGGCGCCGCCGCGAAAGCGACCGACTCGTCATTGAGGACGTGGATGCCGAGGACCCGTTTCCAGCCACTCCCGAACACCTCCGGCGCCGACAATCCGTACGGCAGATGCCGTGCGTTGAGCAGCAGTCCGGCCACCACCGCGGCCAGCGGACTACCCCCGGCCGCCACGATCCCGAAGAACAGCAGCTCCGATCCACCGGCGAGCACGGTCACCGCCATCACGATCGGCATCCACATCGGGAACCCGGCCGCGATCGTCGACGCACCGTAGGACACCCCGAACAAGCCGACGGCAAAGCACGCCGCGGCTACGGCAGCCACGGTTGTCCGGTCGAGTGTTCGCCAAATCGAACGCATGTTGTTTATATTGAACGTCAGGGGTGGGTAAAGTCAACGCGGTATCGCCAGCCCCCAGGAGGCGCAGATGGACCGGCAGGACCCTGTCGTCGGACCGCCCCAGGCGGTGATCGCGGCCGCGCTTCGACGCGAACGCGCCCGCGCGGGTCTGTCGCTGACCGAAGTCGCCAGCCGGGCCGGCGTCGCGAAATCCACTCTCTCGCAACTGGAATCGGGCACCGGCAATCCCAGCCTGGAAACCCTGTGGGCACTGTGTGTCGCGCTGGAGATGCCGTTCTCGCGGCTGCTCGATCCGCCGCGGCCCGGTGTTCAGGTCATCCGAGCCGACGAGGGCTCACCCGTTCCGGCGGCAGACGCCGACTATCGAGTGACATTGCTCGCAGCGGGCCAGTCACTGACGCGCTGTGACGTGTACCGCGTCGCGGCCGAACCCGGCCACACCCGCCGCTCGGATCCGCACACGCCCGGCGTCGTCGAACACGTCGTGCTGGCGGCGGGCCGCGCCATGGCGGGCCCGGCCGACGAACCCGTGGAGATGCGCCCCGGCGACTACATCCGCTACCTGGGCGATCTCCCGCACATCTTCGAAGCCCTCGAACCGGGAACCTGGGCGACGATGGTCATCGAAAGCGCCTGAGGGTTACGCGTACCTCCGCCAACGCTGCGGCCGTGCGCGTCTGTGGAACGCTGAGCTTATGCGGCTCCTTCGCCGAGGTACTGCAACCAGATCGGATCCAGGTCGGCGGTGGTGGACAGCAGTCGCCAGTGCGGACCTTTGGGGGAGACCAGCGGATGGCGCAGGTGCCAGCCCAGGTCGGCAAGCATCTTGTCGGCCTTGCGGTGATTGCAGGGGGCGCAGCTGGCGACGCAGTTCTCCCACGAGTGCTCGCCGCCGCGACTGCGGGGGATCACGTGGTCGATGGTTTCGGCTTTGCCGCCGCAGTACCCGCATCGGTAGTGGTCGCGATGCATGAGCGCGGCGCGGGTCATCGGCACGCGGGCGCGGTAGGGCACACGCACATAAGTGCGCAGGCGGATAACGGAGGGAATCGCGACTTCCGAGCCCGCGGAGTGCAGCACGGGGCCTTCGGGATCGTCGTGGACAGCGTCTGCTTTGGCGCAGATCAGCAGGACGACGGCGCGACGCGCGGACAGCGCGGTGAGCGGCTCGTAAGTGGCGTTGAGGAGGAGCACCCGGCGTTTGCGCCATGCGGCGGCGTCGTGGTCTCCGGCGAGATGCAGAGGCGCGGGGATATGCGGCAGGTCGTGGTGACCATGTGCGCCCGGATGAGGATCGGACAAGATACGCAGCGGAACAGCCCCCGAGCCACGGTTGTGGACGTCGGCGGGCTGGAGTTGTCGGTGCGTGCGCGCCTCGTGTGAACGGGCGCTCGGTCGCTGCTTCATCTTCGTGACCTCAATTTCATGATTGGCAGGATCATGTGGTATCTGGGGCCGATACTGACCCCAGTTGACCATGGTTTCGGCGGTATTGCACGGCTATTTTTCAAACTTCCGGATGAACTGTGGTTGAAGGGCAGCGCGTTCGTGACCGTGGTGATCGGGGCACAATGGACGGCGTGACTTCCGGTGAGCAGACAACGACCTCCTTCTACGAAGCCGTGGGCGGCGCGGAGACGTTTCGCCGCTTGGTGTCGGTGTTCTATCGCGAGGTGGCGGCCGACGAGATCCTGCGTCCGCTGTACCCGGAGGAGGACCTCGGTCCGGCCGAGCGCCGGTTGCGGATGTTCCTCGAACAGTATTGGGGTGGGCCGCGCACCTACTCCGATGAGCGCGGGCACCCGCGGCTGCGGATGCGGCACAACCCGTTTGTCATCGGCCCGCTCGAACGTGATGCGTGGATGCGGTGCATGACGATCGCGGTCGGTGAGATCGAACCGTCGATCCTGGACGGCGAGCATCGCAAGGCCCTGCTCGACTACTTCCAAATGGCCGCGGCCTCCCTACAGAACTCGCCGAGCTGACCCCAGGCGTACACCGCATTCCCGCAGCCTCCTTGCAGAACGCCCCGTAGCTGCCCCGCCCAGCGTACGGGTGCCCGGTGTTCGCTGATGACCAGCAGGTAGCCGCCCTGTTTCCCGCCGTTGCGGTCTTTTACCACGATGTTTCGTCCCGGCGTGGCGAACGCTGGTTATTTGCGGGATTCGCAGAAAGTCTCGCCTCACATGATTATCCCGGGCGAACTTTGGCAATATTGCACGTGTGACACAGACACCTGCCTCGCCGGTGCCGGGGGAAGCAAGCACCGCTCCGTGGTGGAAAACCGCCGTGTTCTATCAGGTCTATCCGCGTTCGTTCGCCGACTCCGATGGTGATGGTGTCGGCGATCTGGGCGGTGTCCGCGAGAAGATGGGGTACCTGGAGCTATTGGGCGTCGACGCGCTGTGGATCTGTCCGGTGATGCGGTCACCGCAGGCCGACGGCGGCTACGACGTGTCCGATCCGCGCGATATCGACCCGCTGTTCGGCGGGTTGGGGGCGCTGGACGAGTTGATCGCCGAGGCGCACGACCGCGAGATCAAGGTGACGATGGATCTGGTGCCCAACCACACCAGCATCGAACACGCGTGGTTCACCGAGGCACTGGAAGCGGCGCCGGGCAGCCCCGAACGCGCCCGCTACATCTTCCGCGACGGTCGCGGCGAGAACGGTGACGAGCCACCCAACAACTGGCCGAGCATCTTCGGCGGCCCCGCCTGGACCAGGATCACCGAACCCGACGGCAAGCCGGGTCAGTGGTATCTGCACATCTTCGCTCCCGAACAACCCGACCTGAACTGGGACAATCCTGAGGTTGCCGACGATTTCGAGAAGACCCTGCGCTTCTGGCTCGACCGTGGCGTCGACGGTTTCCGCCTCGATGTCGCCCACGGCATGGCCAAGCCCGAGGGCCTGCCCGATATGGCGAAGGTCGAGACCAAGATGCTCGTCCACGACGACGACGATCCCCGCTTCAACAACCCGGGCGTACATGCCATCCACCGCCGCATCCGCACGGTGATGAACGACTATCCGGACGCGGTGTCGATCGGCGAGGTGTGGGTCGACGACAACGTCCGCTTCGGCGAATACGTCCGCCCCGACGAGCTGCACCTGGCGTTCAACTTCCGCCTCGCCGAAACCCCCTTCACCGCCGAGGGCGTGCACGACGCGATCACGCACTCCCTCGACGCCGTCGCCGACGCGGGCGCCCCACCCACCTGGACGTTGTCCAACCACGACATCGAACGCGAGGTGACCCGCTACGGCGGCGGCAAGACCGGCGTCGCGCGGGCGCGGGCGATGATGATGGTCGAACTCGCCCTGCCCGGTGCGGTGTTCGTCTACAACGGCGCCGAACTGGGTCTGCCCAATGTCGACGACCTGCCCGACGAGGTCCTGCAGGACCCCGTCTGGGAGCGCACGGGTCACAAGGAACGCGGCCGTGACGGGTGCCGGGTCCCGATGCCGTGGGAGGGCTCGACCACCCCGTTCGGTTTCACCGAGGGCAAGTCGTGGCTGCCGATCCCGGCTGACTGGGCCGATCGCACCGTCGAAGCGCAACTGGAAACCCTGCACTCGACGTTGTCGCTGTACCGCTTGGCGATCGACCTGCGCGCCACCCGGCCGGAGTTCGCGGGTCAGCGGATCGAGTGGTACGGCAGTCCCGACGGCTGTCTCGCCTTCCGTCGTCCGGGCGGGCTGACCTGCGTGCTCAATGCTTCCGACGGCGCGATCCAGTTGCCGCCGGGGGAGGTGCTGCTGTCGAGTGCGCCGGTCGCCGACGATCGGTTGCCCGCGAACGCGGCCGCCTGGTTGGTGTGACACGCGGCTTACCGGCAGCCGGAGGATGAACTACTACACAGCATCGTCTACCGTTGGAGCGTGAGCATTCTCGAGACAGTGCTGATCTTCGTCGGCATCCCGGCCGCGATCTACTTCGCGATCGCGGGTTTGTCCTATCTCGGTAAGCCATTCCCCGGTGAGAAGCCGGCCCACTTCGCACTCGGGCAGAAGTGGACCCACCGGCCGGTGCTGTGGAGTGCTACCGATGAGGTGACCGCTGCGGCGGGTCACCACACCGCCGAGCCGCATGGCAGTCATGCGGCTCTCGAAACCGCGCATGCGGAGCTGATCGGAGGCCGGGCAAGTGGCAAGTTCTAATTGGCCCGCGGTGGTCGAAGCCGACCTGCCGCACGGATCCGCCCTCACCAGCAGCGGCCGCGTGTCCGCTGTGCACGAGCCCGGCACCGTGTTCGACGAGGTGCCGTTCACCGATCACGAGCGCATCTCCCTCGACAACGCACTCACCGAGGCGACCCGCGCCACCAAGGTTCGTTTCAACATCTACCTCGGTGACCTCGGTACCGATCCGGCGGCCGGCGCCGACGCGATCCTGCCGAACACTCCCGAGTCGGCCGACTCGGTGCTCATCGCCGTGTCCCCGAACCAGGGCGCGATCGAGGTCCGCTCCGGTGCGAATGTGGCCGAGCGCGCCAACGACCGCATCTGCCAGCTCGGTGTCACCGCCGCGCTCGCCTCGTTCCGGCAGGGCAACCTGATCGACGGCCTGATCTCGGCCACCCGCGTGATGGCTGCCGCGATCGGCCGCTAGTTCTTTTTCGTCCGTACGGCGCGTTCACCACATGGTGAACGCGCCGTACGTGTTCTCAGCCGAAATGCGAGACCGTCCGGCCGCGCAGCGATTCCGTGTGCCGATGGTTCCGACAGCTCGGAGATCCGCGACGTCCGTCGGCGGGTGGTCAGTGGGGTGCCCGGCGGTCCGGACGGTATCGAGTAACCTGGTCGGCGGTCTGTCGGCCGTCGGCGTAGTGGGGGGAAACTTGTACGGACGTACCGCTCGGGTGCTCGTGGTGGCCTGCCTGGCGTTGACCGCCGCGGCCTGCGCCGACGACAGCACGCCCGTCGAATTCGCCTCGGCCGCACCTCTTTCCGACTTCTACAATCCCAGCGCGGAATCGATTCCGGGACCGCGTGGTTCGGTGATCCGGTCCCAGCCGCTCACCGGAGCACGCGCAGTGCCGGGGGCGCGCAACTATCTGACGCTGTATCGATCGCTGGACGCGCAGGAAAAGCCGGTCGCGGTGTCGGGGACGCTGGCCGTGCCCGAAGGTGTTGCGCCCGCGGGTGGTTGGCCGTTGATCTCCTGGGGGCCGGGCAGCACCGGGGTCGCCGATGTGTGCGCGGCCTCGCGGTCCGACGGTTCCACGCCGAGCCTCGACGAGCAGGCCCGCTGGGTGGCGAAGGGCTACGCCGTCGCCAGGACCGACTACCAGGGCTTGGGCACACCGGGCAATCACGGCTACCTGATCGGTGAGACAGAACATCGCGCGATGGCCGATATCGCCACGGCCGCACGGGAAGTCGACAAATCCGTCGGCTCGCGCTGGGTGGCGATGGGGCACTCGCAGGGCGGCCACGCGGCCCTGTTCGCCGCCGCCGACTCCGCGGGCTGGGCACCCGCCTCGCCCCTGCTCGGCGCCATCGCGCTCGCGCCCGCTTCGCATCTGGGCGAACAGGTCCGGATGGCGAAGTGGGCGGCGTCGAACCCGCTGGGCAAACTCGGCACGGGCGACATCGCGATCTACCTGCCGCTGCTGGTGCGCGGCGCCCAGACGATCACCGACGTCGACCCCGCGCGCTTCCTCACCGATCGCGCCCGGTCGCTGCTCCCGAAGGCCGACACCGAATGCACCGGCGGCCTGCGCGACCAGTGGGGCGGCCTGTCGGCGAAGGACGTCTTCACCCCCGACGGCGACGTCTCGGGGCTGCTGCGCGTCCTCGACGACAACGACCCCGGCGGCCTCCATTTCACGGTGCCGGTCCTGGTCCTGCAGGGCCGGTCCGATCTGACAGTCCCGCTGGCGTCGACCGATGCGATGGTCCGCGAACAGCAGGACCGCGGCGAATCGGTCGACTACCGCAAGTACGACGACATCGACCACAGCCACATTGTCTCGGCATCTTTCACCGACGCCCTCGCCTGGGCAGACGCCCGCTTCGGCATCACGCGGTAATTTGGAGCGCTGGCGCGCACGAGCGGGGCCCTTCGGGCACCTTGGAAGGGCTTACTCGGGGTGGGTCGAGTGGTTACGCCCAGAGCAGAAGAGGCGGGTGTTTCGGCGCTGACGTCCCTACGCTCGGAGTATGGGCGAGCACAACGGGTTGCGGGTGATTCCTGGCGGACGCGGTGAACAGCGGGCGCGGCCGGAACCACTCTGGCGTGAGGCGCTGGGTGAACGGTTGCGGGCCCTGCGTTCGGAGCAGCGCGCCACCCTCGTCGACACCGCGGGTCGCGCGGGGATCTCGCCGCAGTATCTGTCCGAAGTCGAGCGTGGGCGCAAGGAGCCGTCGAGCGAGATGATCGCGGCGTTGGCCGGTGCGCTCGGCACCTCGCTGGGCGACCTCGTCGCCCAGGTGGCCGAATCGATGCGCAGGCACGCACTCGTGCCGACCGGCGCGGTGGTGCTCGGCGGCCGACGCCAGATCGCGCCCACCGACGGCGCCCCGATGTCGATCGCACCCAACGCCGTACTGATGGCCGCCTGACTCGTCAGCCGATCAAGATCAACAGGCGCTGGTGGTTTTCCTTCTCGGGCGATACCGCCATGGTTGCCTGGGGATCAACCGTCCAGCGTCACACCGGCGGCGGCGATCTGGGTGCGGAGCAGGTCGACGATTGCGCTGATCGGGAGTTCGGGATCGATCGCGCGCTGCACGCCCAGGCCGATGCCGAGCGAGAGCAGTTGCAGCGCAGTGTCTTCCGCCGACATCGGGAGTTCGAGGCCGAGCTGATCCGCCTGGGTCCGGATCACCGTGGCGAGCATCGCGGTGAGGGTGTTCCGGCGTTCGGCGAGCTCGGTGCGGACCTCGGGCATGTGCCGGGTACTCGTCGCGAACTCGACTTCCAGCGCGGTCCAGCCGACATCGCCGATGTTCTCGTCGGCCCACCGCGCGAAACCCTCGATCCGCTCCGCCATGGTGTCGTGCACCATCATCGCGTCGGCCAGCGATTGGGCCCGCTCCACATGCACGACGTCGAGCACGGCCAGGCCCAGTTCGTGCTTGGTCGCGAAGTTGGAGTACACCGCGCCCTTGGAGAATCCTGCCTCGGTGGCCACCTTCTCCAGCGAGGTCACGTTGTAGCCGTCGGCCATGAACAACCGCTTCGCGGTCTCGACCAGCCTTTCACGCGTGAGTGCGTGCGACTCCTTGCGCGTCATCCTGGCCATGTGCGGGAGTTTAGCAAAATGGGCTACCGCCGGAATTCGAATACCGTTAGTATTCGAATCATGAGTACACGACGCGGCCTCGCCATCGGATGTGGCGGCCTGCTCGGCTTCGCCTGGACCGCCGTAGCCCTCGACGCCGTCGAACGCGCCATGAACTGGGACGTGCGCACCGCCGACGTCCTGATCGGCACGTCGGCGGGCGCGGAGATCGTGGCCGCCCTCGGTTCCGGCCGGACCCCGACCGACCTGCTCGCCGCCCTCGACGCCACACCCGGCGCCGATGAGGTGCTGGCCGGTCACGTGGCGGTGGACCCGGGCAAGCTGCCGCCGCTGCCCGGCCTCGGGCTGCCCGCGCTCGGTCTGCTCGGCGCCGGTGTGCGCGCCGGGTCGGCCTACACCGCGCTGGCCGGCCTCCTGCCCCGCGGCCGTGGCGATGCGGGCTGGCTGCGCGCCTACGGCCGAGCCCTGGCGGATTCCGACGGCTGGGTGAGCCACCCGGCCACCTGGCTGGTCGCCGCAGAAGCCTCCACCGGTGTCCGGACCACGTTCGGCGCGCAGGGTCGTGTCGGGGCCGCGGCGAGGGGGCAAGCGTTCGGTCCGCACAGTGAAGTGAGCCGTAATGTGCAAGTCGCGGCCGAGGTGCCCGGTCGGCGGGTCGAGGTTGCTCGCAGTGGTGTGGACGCGGATGTTGCCTCGATCGAAGATGCTGCGGTGCACAAGGATTCGAGTTGCCGGAGCGCGGCCGATCTTGGCGATGCGATCGCCGCCTCCTGGGCAATTCCGGGCTGGTTTCCGCCGGTGCAGATCGGCGGGCGGTCCTACGTCGACGGCGGGTCGGTGTCGTCGGTGTCGGCTGATCTGCTCCTGCCGCTCGAACTCGACGAGGTGGTGATCGTCGCGCCGATGACCTCGGCGGGCGGCGCACCGGCGACCGGACTGGACCGTATCGAGCGACTGCTCCGCGCACAGATGACCCGCGTCCTCGACCGCGAAGTGGCGCTGCTCCAAGCTGCGGGAACGCGCGTGATCCGTGTTGAACCGGGCCCCGGTGAACTTGCCGCGATGGGCCCCAACTTCATGGACTCGGCCCGCAGACCGGCCACCCTGGCAGCCGCCCGGCGAGACGTCCCCGCCCGGGTCGCCACGGCCATCCGCACCGCCCATCGCGAATTCGCATGAGCGACGGAAAGATCGGGCGCGGCAATCGCCATGCCCGCCGTCACGAGGCGAGCGGGGGCGCCCGTGTGAATCGTCGTGTGGCGGCATGGGGATCGCCCGGCACCGGGTGGTTCGCACCCGCACGCACAGCCGCGCAAGTATCGCTCGAAGGAGAAATCTGATGACCCAGCACCACGAAGTAGTTGTGATCGGTGGCGGGATCTCCGGCATCTGCGCCGCGATCAAGCTGGTCGAGGCCGGTGTCGACGACGTGGTGATCGTCGAGAAGGCCGACACGTTCGGTGGCACCTGGCGAGCCAACACCTATCCCGGTTGCGCGTGCGACGTGCCGTCGGGCCTGTACTCGTTCTCCTTCGCGCCCAACAGCGAATGGTCGCGGCTGTTCGCGACCCAGCCCGAGATCCTCGACTACGTCAACAAGGTCGCCGGTGAGCACGGGCTGGCCGAACGCACACGCTTCGGGGTCGCGGTGCTCGGCAGCCGATGGGACAGCGCCGAGAACCTCTGGCGCTTGGAGACCAGCGAGGGTCAGCTGACGGCACGTTTCGTCGTCTCGGCCGCAGGCCCCTGGAACGAACCGAATCTGCCTTCGATCCCCGGCCTGGCCGAGTTCCCGGGCGAGGTCTTCCACTCCGCCCGCTGGAATCACGATTACGACCTGCGCGGCAAGCGGGTCGCGGTGGTCGGTTCCGGTGCGTCGGCGGTGCAGTTCGTGCCCGCGATCGCGCCCGACGTCGCGCGACTTCACCTGTTCCAGCGCACCGCGCAATGGGTGCTGCCGAAACTCGACCACCGCGTACCCGGCTTCGAGAAGCGGGTGATGCGACGATTCCCGTTCGCGCACAAGGCATTGCGGTCGATCGAGTACGGCCTGATGGAAGGGCTCGGGGTCGCGTTCCGGCACCCGCGGCCACTGATGCAGACCGTGCAGGCCGTCGGTTCGGCGTATCTGCGTGCGGTGGTGCGTGATCCGGCACTGCGGGCGAAACTCACGCCCGACTACCTCCTCGGCTGCAAGCGAATCCTGTTCTCCAACAGCTACCTTCAGTCGCTGACCCGCGACAACGTCGACGTGCACGCCACCGGGGTCACCGAATTCCGTGGCAACACCGTGGTCGGTGCCGACGGCACCACCGCCGAGGTCGACGCCGTCATCCTCGGCACCGGCTTCCACATCCTCGACACCCCGCTGGCCGACATCGTGCGCGGCGCCGACGGCCGCACCATGGCCGAACATTGGAAAGGCTCGCCCGAGGCCTACCTCGGCACTGTCACCACCGGTTTCCCCAACGCGTTCACCGTGCTCGGCCCCAGCCTCGGCACCGGCCACTCCTCGGCGTTCGCCATTCTCGAAGCCCAGGTCGCCTTCCTCGTCTCGGCGATCGAGCAGGCTCGCGGCGCGAGCTGGGCGGCGCTGGATGTGCGCCCCGAGGTGCAGGCGCGCTACGTCGACCAGGTGCAGGCCGCGCTGGCGGGCACCGTCTACAACGCGGGCGGTTGCCACAGCTACTACATGGATGCCAACGGCCGCAACAGTTTCAGCTGGCCCTGGTCCACCGGCGAACTCACCACCCGCGTCGCCACCTTCGACCCCACCGACTTCACCATCACCCACGCGACGGCAGTCTCCGCGTGAGCGCCGCGACGTGCGCGCTCTCGCGCCACGAGTGGACGTGAACCGTTCGCCGATCGACCTCGCCGAGGTACCGGTCGCTTCCCCGCGCGCTACCTGCTCGGTCGCGCGTGTACGTACTCGGCGAGAGGCACGACATTGAGCTACCCCCGGATCGATCTCGAAGGCGCCACCATCGCGATCACCGGCGCCGCCCGCGGCATCGGACTCGCCACCGCCAAGGCGTTCATCGAGGCCGGCGCGTACGTCGCGCTCGGTGACCTCGACGAAGCGCTGGCCGTGCAGGCCGCCGCCGACCTCGGCGACCACGCGATGGGCCATGCCCTCGACGTCACCGACAAGGCTTCCTACGCAAAGTTTCTCGACGCGACCGCGCAGTGGCACGGCCCGCTGGACGTGCTGGTGAACAACGCGGGCGTGATGCCCAACGGCCCGTTCCTCGACCAGTCCGACCGCATCGACCAGCTCACCATGGACGTCAATGTCTACGGCGTCATCCACGGCATGCGGTTGGCGCTGCCGGGCATGGTCGAGCGCGGCTACGGGCACGTCGTGAACATCGCCTCGTTGGCGGGCAAGTTCCCGCTCAAGGGCCTGGCCGTTTACAACGCCAGCAAGTTCGCGGTGGTCGGGCTGACCGCGGCCACCCGGCTGGAGATGGACGCCACCGGGGTGAGCGTGAGTGCGGTACTGCCGTCGGCGGTGCGCACCGAGCTCAGCTCGGGCATCGACTACGGCATCCTGCCCGCCGTCGACCCGGAGGATATCGCCGCCGCGGTGGTCCGCACAGTCAAGACCCGTGCGGCCGAGACCGCGGTACCCGGGTATGTCGGGGCGCTGGCGAACGCTGTCGGGCTGGTCCCGGAGTCGGTGATGCGCGCTGTCCGCAAGGCGGCCCACGACGACGCCGCCATCACCCGGGTGGACGACGATGTCCGCCGGGTCTACCTGGACCGCATCGAGAAGCAGTGAGCGTCGACGCTGGCTCGGTGCCGTCCCGTCAGTGCGACTTGCGCACCGAGTCTGGTGCTCGGCGTACTGCCACGCTGGGCGGACATTCTTCGGCGATCCGGTCGATATTCGAACCGATCCGAGTGAAAATGTCCGTCCAGCGTGGTCTCACCGCGCGGACGGCTCACTCCCGCTCGTGCAGAACCCGGTCGACCAGCCCGTAGTCCAGCGCCGTCTCGGCGGTGAACACCCGGTCGCGGTCGGTATCCCGGCGCAGGGTCTCCGGGGTCTGACCGGTGTGCCTGGCCAGGATCGCCTCGATCGCCGCGCGCATGCGGACGATCTCGTCGGCCTGCAGGATCAGGTCGGGGATGGTGCCCTGACCGCGAGTCGCGGGCTGGTGCAACACGATTCGGGTGTGCGGGAGCATCGCGCGATGGCCGGGTGCGCCCCCGGCGAGCAGGACCGCGCCGACCGCGATCGCCTGGCCGACGCAGGTGGTGTGCACGGGGGCCTTGATGAATCGCATGGTGTCGTAGACGGCGAGCATGGCGGAGAGGTCGCCACCCTCGCAGTTGATGTAGAGGCTGATCGCCTGGCCGGGGCTGTCGGATTCCAGGTGCAGCAGTTGGGCGATGAGGGCGTTGGCGACGCCGGAGTCGATGGGGGTGCCGAGGTAGACGATGCGTTCGCTGAGCAGGTGCGAGTAGATGTCGGTGATCCGCTCACCGCCGCCGCGGTGCTGGGACACCACATTCGGGATCGTGTAGGTCATGTGCTGGCCTTCCGGAGGTAGCTGAACGACGTGGAGTACGGGAGGACCGCTGCGGCGAGTCCGCCACCGAACGGCACCGAGGCGACGATGCCCACCCCGCGCTGCGGGCCCTGTTCGCGTTGCGCGGCAGCGGGTACCTGGCGTGCCAGCGACGGGAACCTGTGTACGGCAGCAGTTCTCATGTGGTGATCCCGATGCGGTGGCGGTGCGGGATCACCTGGTCGAACGATTCGACGATGTGGTCGATGAACCCGTATTCGAGTGCCTGGGGTGCGGTGAACCAGCGGTCGTGCAGGGAGTCCTCGTAGATGCGGTCGAAGGGTTGGCCGGTGTCGGCGGCGATGAGGCCGAGCACGGTGTCGACGGTGTGGCGCAGGTCGTCGGCCTGTACTTCCACTTCCACCGCGCTGCCGCCGATTCCCGCTGAACCCTGGTGCATGAGGACGCGGGCGTGCGGTAGGGCGTACCGCTTGCCGGGGGTGCCCGAGGAGAGCAGGAATTGCCCTGCACTGCAAGCCAATCCGAGTGCGAGGGTGGACACCTCGCACGGGACCAGTCGCATCACGTCGCGGATCGCCAGCATCGAGGGGACCGAACCGCCGGGGGAATGGATCCAGAGCGAGATTCCGGCTTCGGGGCTCTGGGCGCCGAGGGTGAGTAGTTGGGTGATGAGCAGGGTGCCGTTGTCGTCGTCGAGGGGGCCGTCGAGGACGAGGATGCGTCGGGCGAACAGTTGCTCGCGGGTTCGCCAGGTGAACATCGGGGGTTTTTCGTCGTGTGCCATGAGTTCACGGTGCCTTGGGCACACTATGTTTCGCCGCTGATGCTGCTGTGGGCAGATCTGCTGTCAGCAGGGGAGGTGTGGCGCTGCTGTAGGGGCTGGTGGTCTCGCGGTTGGGTTGTGTGGCTGGGCTTCGGGGTTTGGGTAGTCCTGGGCCGGGTGGGTGGCAGAGCTCCGGGGGTTAGTAGTCCCAGAGGTTTGAGGCTGTGTTTATTGGGC
>NZ_JBHXRR010000044.1:0-15979 GCF_042716665.1 Nocardia sp. NPDC058658 | reverse complement strand
GGTGCTGCCCGGACAAATCCACCCGGCTTGTGAAGGCAATCGGCGTTCTCCAGGATCGCGAGCGTCAAGCCGCGTCGGCAGGATGAAAAAGGCTCAGTGACATTTCATTTCCGACCGGAAATCTCGACGATGTTCTCCACGCCCGGACGGTTATTCTCGGGCTGAATCGCGGCGGCGCTGGACAGAATCTCCAGCCATGGCAAAACTTTCATACCGGGCCGAAGCACAATGACCATTTCCTTGCCGAAGCCTTCCGAAATACACCGCATTGGGGCGGCTATATGACCGACCTATTATCAGAATTCAACTCCGACTCCTCGTCAATCGACATGAGGTCCCACACTCTCGACGCCGATGTCGCGGATCTCGTTGACGAGTTGCGGGTTCTCGGCGTCGAGGACCCCCTGTTCATCCTGCTGGGGCAGAAGACCGCCCGCGCCTTCCACGACCGCGAGACCATCCTCGCGAATGGCATCGGGCTGGCTCAGATTCGTAGCGTCACAGTGCCGCATTACTCCGCAGCCAACGGCGCCAAGCACGGCAATCGGCCCGATCGCTACCGCAGCATCGTTCTCGCTGCGCTGGGCAAGGCGTCATAGCCAGCCACGCCGCGCGCCAACTAGGGCACAGCGACAACGGCACCACTGCTGCCCGTCACTACGTCGACAGTCCCAGCGAGGTCGCCGACTACACCGGACTGCTGGGCCCGGGCTTGGCGTGAAGCAGGTCGAAACTTTGCCTCAACTCGTGTCGAAAGCGTGTCAGAAGTCAAAATTCGACCCTCATCGAGCCTTGGACCGGCATGCACGGACCTCCGTTCAGGCTCCTTCAGAAGCTCCGAACCGGTGCGGGACAATAGTTGAGTGAGCACCGCCGATTACCTCGACCACTCCCCTGACCTGCGCGTATTGCCAGCGTCGGAGTGGCGGGCGGCGGCACGCGAGCACCGGAGCCGACTCGATCGGCTGGTCGGTCCCTATCTCGAGCGCCGCAAGGCGGGCACGACCCATCCGGTGATCGACTTCCTGTTCACCTACTAGAGTTGGGGCGCCCCAAGTAACGACTCATTACGTCCCAAAAATGCCCGTTACCAGCATGTATGCGACTTCTCTTCATCCCGACATTGCTCAACATTTCCCATCGTTTCCTTCTCAACCCGTGTCGATCTCGTGTCAGAAGTCAAGTTCCTTCCGCTGTCGAACCTGGCAGTTCCACCAAACCTGAGCTCAGTCAACACGTCACACGTCCCGGAGAGCTATGGCTTCACCGAGCGCAACACCGTTACGTGCAGCGAACGCGCTTCGAGCGCGAAGTTGCGCCCGGGTCCGCGGTCGGAATTTTGGTTGCCGACCACACCCGCACGGTTCGAAGCCCTCATACCGCAGCCCAGCGCCGTGAACGACCGGCGTTTACGAGGAGGCATGCGGACATCCTTCAAACAGACCGAGCGGTCTGTCAAGTCGGTGTCCACTACCCGGGGGGAACCTCATGACGCGGCACTAGCCGAACTGGATTGTTGAGATCCCGTCCTGGCATACGGTGAACAACTGTCCGAGCTGTGGATCGCTCACCATTGCCGTCACCCGCGCGCCAAATACGATGCATTCAACCTCCTGAGATTGTCCACCCAGGTTCCTCCACAACCGGATCGATCCGTCCTCGCCGGCAGAGGCCAACAACTGCGTGCCATCGGCAATCGATACCGTCGCCAACGCACGTATTCCGCCGATATGCCCCGTGAGGGGTTCACTGACTTCAGTGCAGGTCTGTGTGTCCCACAACCGAATTAGACCGTCCTCGCTAGCCGAAGCCAACAGCTGCGTGCCATCGGCAATCGATACCGCCGCCAACGCCAACACCCAGGCAGCATCACCGGTCATGAGCTTGCCGACCTCAGTGCCAGTCCGGGTGTCCCACAAACGAATCGACCCGTCGTCACCGGCTGAAGCCAACAATGGGGTGCCATCGGCCCCCCGTAACACAGCCAACGCCAAAACAAAACCGGTATGCCCGGTAAAAGGTCGACCAACCTCGTCATGCGCGTGGGTGTCCCACAACCGAATCGATCGGTCGTATCCCGCCGAAGCTAACAACTGCACGCCGCGTGTCCCCGGCACCACCGCCAATGCACGCACGCCACCGGTATGCCCGGTCAAAGGTGGACCAATCTCGGCGCCCAGTCGCGTGTCCCACAGCCGAATCATCCGGTCATCACCGGCAGAAGCCAACAGCTGCGTGCCATTAGCACCCGGTATCACTGCCAAAGCCAACACCCTCTTGCGTGACACGTCGGTATGCCCGGCTACGAGTCGACCAATTACGCCACCAGTACCAACGTCCCATACCCGAATGGACCCGTCGTCACCGGCTGAAGCCAACAACTGCGTGCCATCAGCACCCGACATGGCGGCCAGGGCTCGTACGACCTCACTGACATACCGCGGCGAAGGCAAATTCGCCTCGGCATCACTGACGGTATGCCACAACCGAATCGACCCATCGTCACCGGCTGAAGCCAGTAACGGCACGTCATCAGGACCAGATACCACCGCCAACGCCACCGCCAACGCGCGCTCCCAGCCGAAATGACCGGTCACTTCGATTCCGGCGCAGGTATCCCACAACCGAATCGACCCATCGAACCCGGACGAAGCCAACAACTGCGCCCCGGCGGCGCCCGGCACGACCGCTAAAGCTCGCACTCCGCCGGACGGCTCGGTTAAGAGTCGGCCAACCTCGGCACCTTTATGGGTGTCCCACAACCGAATCATCCCCTCGTCACCGGCCGAAGCCAACAACTGCGCGCCGTCAACGCCCGGCACTGCCGCCATAGCCAACACCCGCCGACCCATCTCGCCGGTGTGCCCGGTCAAGGGTTGAGCAACCTCGGCGCCAGCGCGGGTGTCCCACAACCGAATCGACCCATCGTCACCAGCCGAAGCCAACAACTGCACGCCCGCACCGTCGGGCACCACCGCCAAAGTCCGCACTGGGCCAGTGTGCCCAACCAGAGGCTGACCTACCCCGGCGCCAGCGCGGGTGTCCCACAACCGAATCGACCCATCGTCACCAGCCGAAGCCAACAACTGCGCGCCCGCACCGTCGGGCACCACCGCCAAAGTCCGCACTGGGCCAGTGTGCCCAACCAGAGGCTGACCTACCCCGGCACCCACCCGTGTATCCCACAACCGAATCATTCCGTCCGCACCCGCCGAAGCCAGCAACGGCGTGCCATCAGGCCCACGCACGACAACGATCGCAGTCAACTGATAACGGGAAGCGACCATGACATTGCGACTAGCCCACAGGCCGAACCTGCGTGACCTGACTATTTGACCGCCGAACACCTCAGTTGGGTGGTCACGTTCGATATCTAGGCTGAGCCTCCTTGCTTCCAATGGCGATTGGGATATGTATGGTTCGATGCCGGCCCAAGCACCGAGTGTGGTGCCCAGGTATCGCGCTCGCGCGGGAATTCCGACGTGTCCGCGGACGGTTCCGCTGGCTTCCCAGGGCAGAAATCGGGCGGGAATGTGTTCGTCGTCAAGGATTCCGCCTGCTGCAGCATGGGCTACCAATTCGTGCCGCAGGTACGCAGCTGGGGTAATGTCACCATCCTCCGGAAGTTTGCCAATCAGAGCTTCAGCAATGCGCTTATGAACGGCGGCCTGATACTCGGTGTAATTCATGCGTTGCCGCCATTTGCTAATGTGGACGGCGGTTGTTGCAAGATTTCGCGGAGCCGATCATGCACAGGTCGATAGACTACGTCGCCGCGAGAACTGTCTTTGCTGAGATAGCCAGCCAATGCGCCGCTGAGGACTCGCGCAACAACACCCTCGCTCAATGGTGCGGCATGTATCGCTGTCGCGATCGTCTCCCACAGTCCGATCGGAACCCCACGCCCACCGGCGAACGCGGCTGCTTGCATAACCGCGAGCGCATGCTCCTCGGGAAGGCCAGAAGCATGTGCCCAGCTGCGGAGGTCTCGTCTCAAAAGCCCGACAGTGCCCTCACCTAGAGATCGTAGCCAGGCAACGTCGTCAAGATCCTGCTTGAGTTTAGCTTTGCGTAGTTGGTCTGCGGCAATGCGGGCGTCAAGAAACGAATCGACTACACGTTGAGAGATTGTTATTGCCGCGGCCCTGCATGCCTGCGCATCGTCATTGTAGGGGGAATCACCTTCGAGGACAGCAGCTACGTACATCTCGATGTCGTCGGTAATGTCGGGGCCATCCGTGCGTAATTCCGTCATATCGACGACGGCCACGGATTTCAGCGCGATGAGCGTGGGGTGAATGTTCAGCGCACCAGTTTCCAGGCGCGGCCGATCGCTACGCACTCCGATCACCCAGCGAATGTTGTAGCGGCTCAACGGGGAGATGACGTCAGCAATAATCCGCAGCGGAACCGGAGACTCATCGAGTCCGTCGACGACAATGGTGATTACCTGTTGACGCGCAGCGATGTACTCGCCCACTGCCGCACGCAAGGCTGCGACCTGGTCACGATTAACGTGTTCCTCCCACGCCCTGACGCCCATCGCATCGGCGAGTTCAATGAGCAATTGTCCACTATCCTTGTTGCGCGCCAGCACAGCGACATCTATACAGCCCATTTCGGGAACCGTAGCAGGATCAGCTGCGGCCACCGCAACACCATAACGAGGGTCACGACGGAACTGTTGGTCGCTGAGGGTAACCGCGCGCGCAATCAGCGCTGACTTTCCCGAACCCGCAGTACCCGTCACAATCAGCATGCCCGCGCTTTCACGGAAAAAATATGCGATCTTCTGGGTAAGTTCCTTCCTACCCGAGAAGTACCAACCGGGATCGGTGTCGCTCGTGCGCCCACTCGCCCGCGCGAGCCAATATTCGACCTCGGATTTGGTCGCGGCGAGCTGTTGACGTTGAGTCGCCACAAGATTATCTGGCGCTCGGTAACCGGGGTTCGGTAGGCATGGACTGGGTTTCCGGCTGGTTTGCCGTGTGCCGAAAATATGGCAGGGCCGAATGGAACTACCCTCGGCCGCGTCATCGAGTTCGCGCCAGAATGCATCCATACTCAGCAAGGGACCGGAGTACATTCCTGTCAGTAACCTTTGCCGCACCGTCTGAAGCACAGTGGTCAAATCCAGCATTTCTGGACGTTGGTAAAAATCACCTGCCGTGAATACGTGCCTCGTTTGCGAATCATCATCCCGAAGCAAGGATGGTGCCAATCTTTCAAGCTCGGCGCTCAGATTCCCAGCATGGCAGGCGTTGACGATACACAATACATGTCGCGCCCCAGAATCCAGCACCGCCTGAAGCAGATCAGCCGACGGATAGAGGCTATTTGACCCCCTGGCTGCGGATTCTGGCAATCGGAGATAGTGCCTGCCTTCGTCGAATTCGCCGTGGGCCGCGATATAGACCACAACCGCATCCTCCTCGGCGAGGTCCCGCAGGCCCTCGGCATCAATTAGCTTTTCGATGTCGCTGCGGCTTCTTATCCACTCCGATCTCCTCCTTACGAATCCCCGTTCGCCGAGGCTTGGGTCGCACCACCACTTTTCAACTTCATCGAGTTGTTGACCGATACCGGCAGCGAACTCTCCCCCGACGTCTTCGGCGTAGTCGCGTGCCGCGACGATCACCAGTCGGTTCACTTTCCCCCCTCGCTTCGCCAACCGTTTCACCATCGGGTATAGCAGACGTGAACGAAGTCCGCTGACCAGTTCGACGAGCTGCCCGTAGCATACGGCCATGGCACGCTCCTCTGAATACCCGTCCGGTTCAACGGGTTTGACCAGTTCTCAAGGTCTAACGATGTCAGACTCAAATCAGGTCACCGACGACGCGGTCGTGGTCATTCCTGGGATCATGGGCTCCGAACTCCGCGACACCAGTACTGACAAGCTGATTTGGGGGTTCAGTCCCCGCACGCTCGCACGCCTATGGACCGCTGGGGAGTCAGCCTTCGACCTCCTTCGTGTCCAGGACGACCAGCCGGGAACGGTACGGCCAGGCGGGCTGCTTCGCACTACGACTGCCGCACCAGTGCTGGGCGGATACGAGCCCTACACCCGATTGGTCGACGAACTCCAGGCGATTGTGCTCCGGCCAGACGCGGTCGCGGAGTTCGCCTACGACTGGCGGATGTCTACTCGCTATAACGGCAAACTACTCGCTGCTGCGATCGACAGGCACATCAGGAAATGGCGGGAGGCAGTTGACCGCCCGCAGGCCCGCGTCCACCTCGTCGCGCACTCCATGGGCGGGCTACTGTGTCGCGAGCTGACCACAATCTCGGGTGCCCTCGACGACGTCGCGAGCATCATCACCGTCGGCACCCCGTTCGGCGGATCCCCCAAAGCCGCACAGGTACTCAACTCGGGACGCGGCCTTCCCATCCCCCTCCCCGCGAAGCGGCTACGGGCTGTTGCGGTCACCATGGCGGGCCTGCACGATCTGCTGCCGACCTACCGTTGTGTTGACGATGGCGATTACATTCGCCGACTCACCAGTTCGGACGTCGCAGACCTTGGCGGCAACCTCAATCTTGCCGAGCAAACCTTCGACCGCGCCCACATGCTCCGCGATACCGTTCTGCCACACCATCACCCGGTGATCGGCAAAGCACAAAAGACTGTCTGCAGCCTGCGACTCGATGCGGGGGTTGTCACCGGACTGCACCATTCGTTCCATCCAGCTTCTGACACCGACGTCATCCGCGACCCCAAGACCGGGGCACCCCTGCCCTTCTCCGGCGACGGTGACGGCACTGTCCCCCACAACGCAGCTCAACCCAACGGCTCTGCAAAAATCTTGGAACTACCTCAACAACACGGTCCGATCGCCCAGTCCCCCCAAACCATCGCAGCGATCACCGCCATCATCCTCGGCCGAACTCCCCACTTCGGCATCAAACTCGGCCCCGACGACCTCGGCATCGACGCACCTGACCTGGCCACAGCTGGCATCGCGTTCGACACCGAAATCACCGGCGCCCAGAGCCCCGTCGGCCTCCGCATGACCTTGACCGACACCGAAACCAACACCGACGTCGGTCGCCCAGTCGCCCACCGCCGCGAAGGAAGGCTCCTAATCACGGTCACCGCTCCCGAACCAAGCATTTTCCGCCTGACGGTCCGCAGAGGAGCCGACGCAGTAAGCCAGCTTATTATCGTTACGCCACACGGGGCATAGTTATTCTCGATGGAATACTGCGGGTAACGTTGGTGCCGACCAGGTTGGTCGATCGCATTGGATATCGCGGACGGTTCGCGGCAATCGACCAGCGGCCGCCGTGCGTTGGACTTGACACATTCCACTCGGCACGATGTGAGCCTCTGTGACCTTGTCCGTCTCTTACCGCCGATAAGGGGGGTCTTATCGGCGGTCAGAACCTGGCCGAAGCCAGCGCCCGCGACCAGGCCCTGACGAGCCGAGGCCCGGCGCCCTGATCCGGCGGATCATGGCGTGCAACGCCCGAGATCGGGCGGAATCCGGTGCCACCCAACCAAGTTCGCAGACCCCGCCAGCGTGCGGTCAGGACACGAAGTCCGGGCACAGGTTGGTAGTAGCGGCGCTGACGAACAGCGGGCCTTGACCGAACTGGTGAGTCCGCTCGACCGCGGCGGTCTCATCGAGAACCGACACTCCACCACGCAGATGTGTGCACGTCGCGTGACCTGCGGTGACCATCTCCGACGTCGACTTGCCCGGCAACGTGGCGTTATTGATTCTGATCTCCTCCAGGAACGCCGACTCGGCGCTGCTGGTGTCAGCGGTCGCGGAACAACCTGCGAAGCCGACAGCGGCCATTGCCACGCTGAACGCTATAGCCGTGTTACGCAAACAGATTCGGCTCATATACATCGTGTCGCCCCTCGTTTCGATCAGCAGGACCGGCACACGCGACGCGATTCCCTACGACGCAGTTGCCAGCGTGAGGTCAACGATCCCGCAGTACCGGAATACACGAAACCCACCCCAGGGATGGGCAGACCCAACCTGCGGGCACTCGTCCACTCACCGCTCCTGTGCACCGCAGCGCGGGTCAGATCTGCGGACCGCCGAAGTCGCCGTGCCCGCGGTCCTCGGCGGCGGTACGGCGCCACTCACGAGGGGTGACGCCGTACGTCACCCGGAACCGTCGGGTGAAGTGCGACGCGTCGCGAAATCCCCAGCGCAGGGCGATCATCGCGATCGAGAGGTGACGCAGGTGGGGACTGGCGAGGTCGTCGCGGATGCGGTCGAGACGTTGGCCGATGATCCACTGGGCGAGGCTGTAGTCGGCGGCGGCACAGATCTTGTACAGGTGACGCACAGAGATGTTGAGGGCGCGGGCGATGCGGGCGGCATCGAGTTCGGGGTCGGCGAGATTGCGTCGCACGTAGCCGCGGATCTCGGCGAGCATGATCTCCGAGGGGATGACCGCGCCGTCGTGTTGGTCGGGTTCGCTCGTCGAGAGCAACAGCCCGCGTATCAGGTCGATACTGGCCGAGCCGGACAGGCGCGCGGTGGGATCGGCACTGAGATCGTCTGCGCACCGGGTCATTTCGGTGATGTGCCCGGCGACGAGTCGGTAGAAGGGGCTGCGATGCAGGTGCGGGGCGGCCCGGCGAATGCGTTCGACCGGGAGATCGAGCTGATCGAGGGGCACATGCAGGCAGGTCGACCCGCCGTCGCCGTCCCAACGAAAGTCGTACGGGGCGTTGAGGTCCATCAGATGGAGGTCGCCGACGGCGACTTCGCGCTGGAGGCCGTCCTGTTCGTAGCGGGCCGAACCCTTGCGATGCACCGCGAGAGCCAGCATGGGCGAGGGGTTCGTCCGGATCTGTTTCGCCGTCCGGATCAGTTGAATACCGGAGATGTCGGCACGAAAGATATTGGCATCCCCGAACTCCCAGACATCGAACCGGGCGTGCGCGGGAACGCCTGGATTCTCGTGCACCACATGGCAGGGTGTGGACGCCTCCTGCATGGCAGCGGTGATCGCCGCGGCACGTTCCGTCGGTGCCAAAGCGCCGGTCTCGAACACTGTGGCCATAACATGCCTCCCTCTGTCAGACTCTCCGCCTGATCGCGACTGATCCGTGCGGCACCATCAGTCCAGAAATCGTGCACGGCGAGACCAGTTTGCCTGGTCACAGCGCCCTACGCTCGGCAACATAACTGGACATATGCCCGAGCAGGAGGGGTTCTTTGTTCAAGCCCATGGGACGAGCGGATGAGCTCGACCACCTCGACGGATTCATCGCCGCCGCGCGGAACGGTCTCGGGCACGCTGTAGTGCTGCGCGGCGAGCCGGGAATCGGCAAGTCGGTACTGATCGAGTCCATGATCGGGTCAGCGCACGGGTTTCGAATCCTGCGCTCGGACGGCTACGAGGCTGAAGCCACCCTGCCCTATTCGGGCGTGCAGCGGTTGGTCGGATCCCTCGAAGTCGACAGCGCGCAGTTGCCCGACCTGGAGCGGGAGGCGCTACGGGTCGCGCTGGGAGTGTCGGCGGGCGCGGTGCCGGATCGGTTCCTGGTCGGGCGAGCGGTGCTCAGCTTGCTCGCGATCGTCGGTCGCGGCGGGCCCGTGCTGTGCGCGGTCGATGACGCACAGTGGTTGGATCGGGAATCGTTGGACGCGTTGGGTTTTGTCGCGCGACGACTGCGTGCCGACGCGGCGGTGGTGGTGTTCGCGGCACGTCCCGACGACGACGTCGATGTCCGGCTCGCGGGAGTGCCGACGCTTCAGATCGACGAATTGGCCCGTACCGATGCCATCGCATTGCTGACCCACTCGTTCGACGGGGTGCTCGAGCCGCGGGTCGCCGCCGATATCGTCGACGAGGTCGGCGGGAACCCGCTGGTCTTGACCGATCTCGCGCGCGATCTCACCATCCGCGAACTCACGGACTCGTCCTTCGTCCCCCGCCCGCTCCGCGCGAGCCAACGACTCGAAGAGTTCTATCGGCGCAAGCTGGATCTGCTGCCCGATTCCTGCCAGGACTGGATCCTGGTGGCAGCCGCGGAATCGACGGGAGATCTGAAGCTGGTGGATCGCGCGGCCGCACTCCTCGATATCGACGAGAGCGCGGGTGAAACGGCGGACGACGCCGGACTGGTCGTCATCGATGGGGCAGTGCGATTTCGGCACCCGCTGGTGCGCGCGGCCGTTTACCGTGCCGCGACGGCTGCCGCGCGTCGTCGCGTCCACGGTGCCCTGGCTCAGGCCGCCGAGGCATCCGGGTCGGCCGATGTCGGGGCGTGGCACGCCGCAGCGGCGACTGCGCGCCCCCACGAGGGTATCGCGCAACGCCTGGTCGATGCGGCAGAGCGTGCCGGGCGGCGTGGTGGCCTGATCGCCAGGGCGAGTCTGTTGGCACGGGCGGCTGAGTTGAGCGAGGATCCCGTGCTGCGCGACGATCGCCTGCTCGCCGCCGCCGAGTCGGCATCCGAAGCCGGGGCCGGGCGATTCGCCGTGGACCTGACCGATCGGATCCCCGACCCGCAAGCGCTCGAGCCGGTCGCCGCCGGACGGCGCTTGTTCGTGCGGGCATCGCTTGCCGCCTTTCTCGGCGATCCCGAGGCGATTCGACTCGCACCAGATCAACTGACGGCGGCGGCGGACCTGTTCCACGGCCGGGACACACGCCGCGAGCACCTTGCCCTGCTGCGCGCTTTCGATGTGGCCCACAGCGCCGAACGCGCGGTGACCGCTGACACCATGCGCGGTCTCGGTCTTCGGATGCGGGCCGCCGCGACCGAGGCAGAACCGATCACCCGCGCAGTCCTCATCGGTGTCGCGGCACTGCTCCTCGACACCTATGCCGAGGCGGTCGCTCCGATGCGGAAGGCAGCCCACGTCCTGAGTGAACTAGACGATCGTCGAGCGCTCGAGTTCAGCATCGTGGGGGTGATCTTCACCAGCGCCTTATGGGACGAGCGGGCACGCAACAACTGGCTCGATCGTGGGGAGCGGATCGCCACCCAGTCGGGCACCCTCCGGGAGTTGGATTCCTTGCTCTGGATGCGGTCGCTGACCGAACTCGATCGCGGCGATGTCACCGCCGCCGGGCGGGCGGTCGCACGCGTGCGAGAGCTGCGCCAAGCGATGGGCTATCCGGCCGAACATGTCGTCAACGGCTCATACCTCGCCTGGACGGGAGCGCCGACAGCGGTGGTCACCCAGATCGCCGAGTCGACCCTGGCCGCGGGTTTCGGCGGTGTCCACACCGCGACGATCAACGCCCTGGCGATCCGCAACCTCGCCGAGGGGCACTACCACGACGCCTACACGCTGCTGACGCCGTTCGAAGCCGATCGATTCCTGCAGGTCTCGCCGCACCAACTCCCCGAGTACATCGAAGCGGCCGCCCGAGCGGGCCACACCGCCGACGCCGAACGAGTCACTGTCGAATTCGCGAGGTTCGCCGACGACATCGGGTCGCCATGGGCACAGGGTGTTGCCTTGCGGTGCTCAGCGCTGATCGCGCCGACCGAGGACGCCGAGGAACTCTATCTGGCCGCTGTTGCCGCGTTGACCGAGACCGACACCCCGATCGACCTCTATCGTGCCCATCTCCTCTACGGCGAATGGCTGCGTAGACAACGTCGCCGCACCGACGCCAAGGTCCAATTACGCACCGCAGCAGAGGGATTGACACGATTCGGCGCAGTCGCCTTCGCCGAGCGGGCAGCACACGAGCTGGATGCCTTCGGCGAGCGGGCACAGGTCGACAGCCCTGCCAGGTCGGTCGAGTTGACCGCCCAGGAATCCGAGGTGGCAGCGCTGGCAGCAACAGGCCACACCAACGCCGAGATCGCCGCGACCATGTTCCTCAGTGCCAACACCGTCGATTACCACTTGCGCAAAGTCTTTCGCAAACTCGGCATTTCCTCGCGCCGCCAACTGCGCGAGCACGTGCCGCCGACCGCGAACTGACCTCAGGACTACGTGCGACACGTGGTTCGCGCGGAGCCGTTGTGGCCCATCGTGAACACAGTGCTCAGCACCCACTCGCGAGGAGGCCGCAATGCCGACGATCACCGCCGATGACGGAATTCAGATCTTCTACAAGGACTGGGGTCCGATCGACGGGCGTGCGGTCCTGCTCAGCCACGGCTGGCCGCTGAACGCCGACGCCTGGGAGAGCCAGGCGTTGTACCTGGCCGAGCACGGCTGTCGCGTCATCGCTCATGATCGGCGCGGACACGGCCGTTCCACCCAGCCCTGGAACGGCAACGATATGGATACCTACGCCGACGATCTCGCTACGCTGCTCGACACCCTCGACCTGACCGATGTGACCGTGGTCGGGCACTCGACCGGCGGCGGTGAGGTGGTGCGCTACATCGCCCGCCACGGATCCTCGCGGGTCGCGAAACTTGTTCTCGTCTCGGCTGTTCCGCCGTTCATGCTGCGCACCGACGACAATCCCGAAGGGCTGCCGATCGAGGTCTTCGACGCGATCCGCGCCGGCGAACGCGCGTCTCGCTCGCAGCTGTATCGCGACCTCGCCGATGGGCCGTTCTTCGGCCACGACCGGCGCGGCGACATCCCCCAGGGGATGCGCGACGCGTTCTGGTTGCAGGGCCTCGCCGCAGGCCATCGCGGCGCCTACGAATGTATCGCCGCCTTTTCCGCCACGGACTTCCGTGGCGACCTCGCCGAGATCACCGTGCCGACACTGGTCATCCACGGTGACGACGACCAGATCGTCCCCATCGACGTGGGTGGTCTGCGCTCGGCGAAACTCGTCGCCGGTGCCGAGCTCAAGGTCTACGAAGGCGCCGGTCACGCGCTCCCCGACACCGAGAAGCAGCGACTGTCCCAGGACCTGCTCGACTTCATCGAATCGTGAACACCGGAACGGAGAACACCGCAATGAGCCAACCAAAGCACACCCACAAGCCGCCGATCGTGCTCATCCACGGACTCTGGATGACTCCGTTGAGCTGGGACACCTGGGCGCGGCGCTACCGCGACCTCGGACACCAGGTAATCGTTCCGGGCTGGCCCGGCATCGGTGATCGCGCCCCTGCCGACATCCGCGAGGATCCGCGCTCGCTCGAAGGCGTCGGCATCGTCGAGATCGTCGACTTCTACGCCGATCTCATCGCCTCGATGCCCGAACAGCCCGTCATCATGGGCCACTCGTTCGGCGGGATCTTCACCCAGATGCTGCTCGATCGAGGCCTCGGCATCGCCGGGGTCGGAGTGGCGCCCGGTCAACCGGCCGGCGTTCTCGCCCTGCCGTTCTCGACCTTGCACACGGGTCTTCCGGTGTTGTCCAACCCGTTCCGCTTCGGCAAAGCCAGCCCGATCTCCAAGCGCCACTTCCACTACACGTTCGGCAACGACCTCAGCCGCGCCGACTCCGACCTGGAATGGGCTGCGAGCGCGGTGAATTCGTCCAATCGGGTGTTCTTCGAAGGCGTGCTGTCATTGCCGAAGAAGAAGTCGGGCATCACCGCGGTCGACTTCCGCAAGGCAGACCGGGCGCCGCTGCTGCTCATCTCAGGTGGCATCGACCACGTCGCCCCACCCGCCATCCAGAAGGCCGCCCTGCGCAAGTACGCCAAGGGCACCGCGCTGGTGGAGCGGATCGAGTTCCCCGGCCGCACGCACCGGCTGGTGAGCCAGGACGGGTGGGAGGAAATCGCCGACTATGCCCTGGACTGGACGCTGCGCCACGCCGCGACCCGATTCCCGCAGGCGACGTAGCGCTCACCATGACCGGCGTCAGAATCACCCATATCGGCGGGCCGACCACGCTCATCGAGATCGACGGGTGGACCATCCTCACCGATCCGACCTTCGACGAGCCGGGGGCGCGCTACGACTTCGCCCTGGGCACCTACTCGGTGAAGACGATCGGCCCGGCGATACGGGTGGACGACCTACCCGCCGATCGACGTCGTGCTCCTCTCCCACGACCACCACGCCGACAACCTCGACCACGTCGGACGCGCACTACTGCGTACCGTGCCGAGGGTCATCACCACCACGAGCGGCAGTCGCCGGCTCGGCCTGGCCCACGCCGAACCGATGGTGCCTTGGCAGGAGACCGTACTGGCCTCGCCGGTGCGCGCACCGCTGCGGGTGATCGCCACTCCCAGTCGCCACGGGCCGCCGTTCAGTCGCCTGCTCGTGGGTGAAAACCTCGGCTTCGCGATCCAACGACCATCGGAATCCGCTGTGGCGGTATGGATGTCGGGCGACTCGGTCTACTTCAAAGGCCTCGAGCAAGTCGCGCGCCGCCTCGACGTCGATATCGCGCTGCTGCATCTCGGCGCCGTCCGGTTCGGGCTCACCGGGCCGGTGAAGTACACGATGGACGCCCGCGACGCCGCCCGATTCATCAGGCTCCTCGAACCGCGCATCGCCGTGCCGGTGCACTACGAAGGCTGGACCCACTTCAGCGAGAGCCACGACCGCGCGCGCGTGCGGTTGCTCGAAGAGTCCGAAGGCGTGCATCACCGGGTGCAGTGGCTGCCGCCCGGAAAGCCCGTCGAATTTCCCTCTCCCACACCACCGCTCGCGCACTGAGCGCTCCCGAAAAGGTGATCGATCATGTCTACTGATGTCCCGAATCCACGCCGGCGTCGGCTGCTGAGCGTGCTGGCCGCGACCGTTGTCGTTGTCAGCCCAGTCGCCCCGGCACTGGCCACCGCCGATCCCGGCGAACCCACCCTGGTACTGGTCCACGGCGCATTCGCCGACGCCACCAGCTGGGACGGAGTCGCTGCCGAGCTACGAGGACGTGGCTATCCTGTTGTCGCAGTGAACAATCCACTGCGTGGCCCCCGCAATGACGCGGCCGCCCTGCAGGGTGTTCTCGACAGCATCGACGGACCCGTTGTGCTCGTCGGGCACTCCTACGGCGGTGCCGTCATCACCAACACCCACAACCCCAAAGTCACAGCCAACGTCTACATCGCGGCCTTCGCACCGGCGCAAGGCGAATTCGTACAGGGACTGCTTGACCCGATCCGCTTCCCCGGCAGCCAACTCCTGCCACCCGCACTGCAGGTCCGGGTCGTGGACGACGCCACCGGAATCGGTGGTCACAACGTGGACGGCTACATCGACGCGCCGTACTTCCACAATATCTTCGCCCAGGACGTCAGCACCGAAACCGCCGCCGACATGTACGCGCACCAGCGCTCGGCCGCACTCAACGCCAACCTGGAACCCTCGGGCCCGCCCTCGTGGGCGAGCACACCCAGCTGGTACCTCATCTCCAGCGAGGATCACGTCATTCCCGCTGCGGCACAACGATTCATGGCCGGACGGGCCGCACCCAGCACGACGAATGAGATCAACTCCTCACACGCCTCACTGGTATCCCAGCCGGTCACCGTCGCCGACACCATCGTCGAGGCCGCGAACTCGGTTCGATAGCCGGCCAACCGATCGTGGAACATTCGATCGTGTCCAGTCCTACGACCTCCTGGTACGGGCGGGACAGGGCCGGAGTTGCGGACCGCGATTGTCGAGCAGCGAGATCGGGACGGAGTCGATCCGAACATCGGCTCCGTCCCATCCGGCGCACTGCTCCCCACAGCCGGACCTGCACGGATACATTGCAGTGCGGCCGCACCGTTCAGGAACTGTGGTGGATCATCGCCGCCGTTTGGACAGTGTGGCACCGATAGCTGTCACAAGGAACCATACGTAGCGCGGCCGCTTCACCCAGGAATGGCCGGTTCGCACGTCAGCCAGGTGCACCTTAGGCGCGACGGCGGCTGGCTGGTGCCCGGTCAGTAAGGCGACCGCACTGGTGCTCAGCATCGCCGCCGCCAACTCAACCGCCGGGGCCAGCGCAGGAGCCGCCAATCGGCCCGCCTCGACTTCTTTGAACAGCGCTGGGTCGGCATAGCTGGGCAGCCGAACGGCTAATACTGCAACGGCACTCACGGATCGTCAGTCGAGCGGATGACCACGGCGGCGGTAATGCGAGAGCCGAGCCTGATACTGACGTCGCCGCCGCCACC
>NZ_JBHXRR010000043.1:0-18110 GCF_042716665.1 Nocardia sp. NPDC058658 | reverse complement strand
CCGTTGCTGGAGGCTGCGCCTCGGCGCAACGGCGGCTAACTCGCGGCCGGGCCGCTACGCCGCTTCGCGGCGGCCCTCCCTAAGGGTCGGGCGTGGGGGTTGGGAGTGCGGGCATGGCGGAGCTGCGTTGCGGGGGCTTTGGGTGTGGTGGGGTCCACTACGTGGTGTCGTAGTTGGTCCGGCACAATGGGGGTATGGGTTTCTTTGATTTGCGGAGTACGGCTAGTCGGTTTCGGTTCTTCGCGGTGCTCGAGGCGCTGTCTTGGATCGGGTTGCTGGTCGGTATGGCGTTCAAGTACATCCCGGCCGAGGGCAATGAGATCGGTGTGAAGATCTTCGGGCCGGTGCACGGTGGCATCTTCGTGCTGTTCGTGATTTCGGCGCTGCTGGCTTCGCGTGAGCTGAATTGGAACTGGAAGACGACGGTGCTGGCGCTGGCGTCGAGCATTCCGCCGCTGTTCACCGTGATCTTCGAGGTCTGGGCGGTGCGCACGGGTCAGCTGGGTGAGCTCAGCGCGGACGCGAGCAAGGACGCCGCGGCAGCCTCGCCGACGGCTTCGTGACAAACTGGGAAGCGTGACTCGACCCGCTGCCCGTCGTCCTTCGCCCGTCGCTGCCGCCGCCATGTCCGGCGCGGTGGATCTGTCCGCGCTGAAGCAGCCGCCGCCCGCCGCGACCGGCGGCGCCGCTGCTCCCGGCGCGGGGAACCACACAGTCACCGAGGCGGATTTCGAAGCCAAAGTGATCCGGCGCTCGACGCAGGTGCCCGTGGTGGTCGCGCTGTTCTCGCAGCGCAGCGCGGGCAGCGTCGAGCTGGTTCGGACGCTGGAACGGTTCAACGCCGAAGACCGCGGTGTCTGGGATCTGGCCGTGATCGAGGCCGAAGCGAATATGAACATCGTCCAGGCGCTGCGCGTGCAGGGGATTCCGACGGTGATCGCGGTGGCCGGTGGGCAGCCGCTCGCCGATTTCGAAGGCGCCCAGCCCGACCCGCAGGTGCGCCAGTGGCTCGACGCGGTGATGGACGCGACCGCGGGCAAGCTCGAGGGCGACCCGGGTGCGGCGCCCGTCGAACCCGAGGTCGAGGACCCGCGCTTCGTCGACGCCGAGGACAAGCTGTCCGAAGGTGACTTCGCCGGCGCCGAGGCGGCCTACGAGGCGATCATCGCCGAGGAGCCCGGCAACGAGGAGGCCAAGGCGGCCCTGCGCCAGCTGCGCTTCCTGACCAGGGCCCAGCAGCTCGATCCGGCCGTGGTCGCCACCGCCGACGCCGACCCGGCGAATCTGGATGCCGCGCTCGACGCCGCCGACGTGGAGATGTTCGAGCAGCGTGCCGAGGCGGCCTTCGATCGGATCATCGCCGTCATCAAACGCACCGCGGGCGACGACCGCACCAAGGCGCGGACCCGGCTGCTCGAGCTCTTCGAGCTGTTCGACCCGGCCGAGCCCTTCGTGATCGCGGCCCGCCGCAAGCTCGCCGCCGCGCTGTACTGATATCGACATCGAAGCCGCTCCCGCAGCAAGATCGTGGGGGCGGCTTCGATGTTTCCAGGCGCGAGACCGTTCGAACCGAGGCGATCGGCGCGGGGCTTGCCGTGCGGCCACGGATAAGGCCTGACGCGCGTCCGGCGGTTGCGGCACGAAGAAGGGCCGACACGCGTGCGCCGATAAGGATGTCCCGCCCGTAGCTGAGCGACGCGTCGGGGAAGGGATCAGTGGTTCGAGGACAGCCAGAGGGCGCTGTGGGGGGCCAGTGTGACGGTGGCCGAGGCGGGGTGGCCGTGGCTGGGGGTGTCGGTGGCGGTGACGGCGCCGAGGTTGCCGATGCCCGAACCGGCGTATTCGGAGGCGTCGGTGTTGAGGATCTCGGTCCAGGAACCGGTGTGGGGCAGGCCGATTCGGTAGTTCTCGCGGATGGAGCCGGAGAAGTTGAACACGCAGGCCACCGCGCTGCCGTCGCTGCCCCAGCGCAGGAAGGCGAAGACGTTGGCGGTGCTGTCGTCGGCTTCGATCCAGGAGTGCCCGCCGGGGGTGGCGTCCTGGGTCCACAGGGCGGGGTGGGCGGTGTAGGTGCGGTTGAGGTCGGCGACCATTGTTGAAATACCTTGGTGGAGCGGGTTTTCCAGTTCCTGCCAGTCGAGGCCGCGGTCGTTGTCCCATTCGCGGAACTGGCCGAACTCCTGGCCCATGAACAGCAGTTGCTTGCCTGGGTGGGCCCACATGTAGGCGAGCAGGGCGCGCACGCCGCTCGCCTTGGCGAAATCGTCGCCGGGCATGCGCGTCCACAGGGTGCCTTTGCCGTGCACGACCTCGTCGTGGCTGATCGGCAGCACGTAGTTTTCGCTCCACGCGTAGACCAGCGAGAAGGTCATCTCGTTGTGGTGCCAGGAGCGGTGGATCGGGTCGCGGCCCAGGTAGCCGAGGGTGTCGTGCATCCAGCCCATGTTCCACTTCATGGTGAAGCCGAGGCCGCCGACGTCGGTGCCGCGGGTGACGCCGGGCCAGGTGGTGGATTCCTCGGCGATGGTGACCACGCCGGGATGGGCGCCGTGCACGGTGTCGTTGAGTTCCTGCAGGAAATCGACCGCTTCCAGGTTCTCTCGGCCGCCGTAGATGTTGGGCTCCCAGCCGCCCTCGGGACGGGAATAGTCGAGGTACAGCATGGAGGCGACGGCGTCGACGCGCAGGCCGTCGATGTGGAATTCTTCGATCCAGAAGGCGGCGTTGGCGACCAGGAAGTTGCGGACCTCGTTGCGGCCGAAGTCGAAAACGTAAGTGCCCCAGTCGAGTTGCTCGCCACGGCGCGGGTCGGGGTGTTCGTAGAGCGGGGTGCCGTCGAAGCGGGCCAGTGCCCATTCGTCGCGGGGGAAGTGCGCGGGGACCCAGTCGAGCAGTACGCCGATGCCTGCGTTGTGTAGGTGGTCGACGAAGTACCGGAAGTCGTCGGGGCTGCCGAAACGCGAGGTGGGGGCGTAGTACGAGGTGACCTGGTAGCCCCACGATCCGCCGAACGGGTGCTGGGCGACGGGCAGCAGCTCCACGTGGGTGAATCCGGTCTGCTGGAGGTACTCGGCGAGCTGGTGGGCCAATTCGCGGTAGTCGAGGCCGGGGCGCCAGGAACCGAGGTGGATTTCGTAGGCGCTCATGGGGGAGCGGACCGCGTCGGTCTTCGCGCGGCGGTCGAGCCAGTCGCTGTCGGTCCACACGTGGTCGGAGCGGGACACCACCGAGGCGGTGGCGGGCGGGATCTCGGTCGAAAAGGCAAGGGGGTCAGCGTGATCGACGACACGACCGTCGGCGCCGTGGATCCGGTACTTGTAGCGCGTGCCCGGCCCGACGCCGGGCACGAACACCTCCCACACCCCGGAACCGCCCAGCGCGCGCATCGGGGCGGAGGTGCCGCTCCAGTGGTCGAAATCGCCGAACACGGTGACGCCGCGGGCATTCGGGGCCCAGACCGCGAAGGAAGTGCCGTCGACGTCGCCGTCGAGGGTGGTGTAGTGGCGTGGGTGTGCGCCGAGTACTTCCCAGAGGCGGGTGTGGCGGCCCTCGCCGATGAGGTGCAGGTCGAATTCGCCGACGGTGGGCAGGAAGCGGTAGCCGTCGGCGGAGATCACGGTCTGGCCGCCGGGGTATTCGGTGCGGAGGCGGTAGTCGTCGATCTGTGGGTATGGCAGGACCGCGTCGAAGATGCCGTGTCCCAACGACTTCAGTCGGTGCTCGGCGTCGCCGACCAGTACCGTGACGGTGTCGGCGTGCGGGCGCATGACGCGGACCGCGGTGCCGTCGGCGTGGGTGTGCGCGCCCAGGACGGTGTGCGGGTCGGGGTGGGTGCCCGCGGCCAGCAGCAGCAGATCGCGACGTTTCATCAGAAGGTCTCGCGGTAGGCCAGCGGTGCGCGGACGGCGGCCGGGACGTTCGGCAACGACAAGATGTGCGCGACTGCCCGTGTGGGGTCCAGGCGCACGAAATTCTGCTGGCCCCAGTGGTATTCCTCACCGCTGACCTCGTCGAAGACCACCGGATGGTCGTGCCACTCGCGGCCGATCGCGGGCAGATCCAGCGAAATATGGCCCTGCTCAGCGGCATAAGGGTTCAGGTTCACAATGACCAGGACGGCGTCGCCGGTGGCCGGATCGACCTTGGAGTAGGCGATCAGCGCGTCGTTGTCGATGTGATGGAAGTGGATGCAGCGCAACTGCTGCAGCGCAGGGTGATTGCGGCGGATCTCGTTGAGGCGGGTGAGCCACGGTTCCAGCGATTCGCCGCGTTCCAGGGCACCAGTGAAATCGCGGGGACGCAGTTCGTACTTCTCCGAGTCGAGGTATTCCTCGCTGCCTTCGCGGACTGCCTCGTGTTCGAACAGCTCGAAACCGGAGTAGACGCCCCAGGTGGGCGCCATCGTGGCGGCGAGGGCGGCGCGGATGGCGAACATGCCGGGGCCGCCGTGCTGCAGGCTTTCGTGCAGGATGTCGGGGGTGTTCACGAAGAGATTCGGCCTGGCTTCATCGGCCTTGGCGGCGATCTCGTAGCCGAACTCGGTGAGTTCCCACTTGTGTACGCGCCAGGTGAAATACGTGTACGACTGGCTGAAGCCGCGCCGGGCCAGGCCGTAGAGGCGGGCCGGGCGGGTGAAGGCCTCGGACAGGAAGATCACGTCGGGATCGGTTCGGCGCAACTCCGTGATCAGCCACTCCCAGAAGTCGGCGGGCTTGGTGTGCGGGTTGTCCACGCGGAAGATGGTGACGCCCAAGGAGATCCAGTGCCGGACCACGCGCAGGACCTCGGCGTAGATGCCGTCGGGGTCGTTGTCGAAGTTGACCGGGTAGATGTCCTGGTACTTCTTCGGCGGGTTCTCGGCGTAGGCGATGGTGCCGTCGGGCAGGGTGGTGAACCACTCCGGATGGGCGGCGACCCAGGGGTGGTCGGGGGCGCACTGCAGGGCCAGGTCGATGGCGACGTCGAGGCCGAGAGCTGTTGCCTCGGTGGCGAATTCGGTGAAGTCCTGCTCCGTGCCCAGCAGTGGATTCACGGCATCGTGGCCGCCGTCGGCCGAGCCGATCGCCCACGGGGAGCCGACGTCGCCGGGTTCAGTGGTCAGAGAGTTGTTGCGGCCCTTGCGATTCACCGCGCCGACCGGGTGGATCGGGGGCAGGTAGACGACGTCGAAACCCATGCCCGCGATCCGAGGGAGTTCGCGGGCGGCGGTGGCGAAGGTGCCGTGGATGGGCGTGCCGTCGGCGTCGCGGCCGCCGGTGGAGCGGGGGAAGAATTCGTACCAGGAACCGACCAGCGCGCGACGGCGTTCGACCAGCACCGAGAACTGGGTGCCGCGGGTGACCATCTCGCGCAGCGGGGTGGCGCGCAGGATCTCGGCGACCTCCTCGGAGAACGCGGGGGCGACCCGAGCCGGGAGTTGCTCGTCACTGCGCAGGGCGGTGGCGGCGGCGCGCAGGCGTTCGAACTGCTTCTTCGGGACGGCCTGGGCGGCGCGTTCGAACAGGAGGGCGCCGGTCTCGAGGTCGTTGGCGAGATCCGCGGCGGTCTGGCCGACCGACAGTTTCGCCTCGACCGCGCTGCGCCAGGTGGCGATGGGGTCGCTCCACCCTTCGATCCGGTAGGTCCACACACCGGCCACGTGGGGAGTGAAGATCGCGTTGAAGACGTCAGGTTGGTAGTCGGGCGACATCCGGATGCGGGTGATCCGGGACGAGCCGGGGGCGCGCACGGCCAAGGTTGCAGCTACCGCGTCGTGGCCCTCGCGCCAGACGACGGCACGCACGGGGAACACCTCGCCGACTGCGGCTTTGGCCGGGCGGCCGCCGGGGATGGACGGGGCGATGTCATCGATGGCTATCCGGCCGGTCACTCCGCCAACCTACCCGGCTCCCCGCGAATTTTGCGCGCCGTCCGGTAGCTCGACGGTATGTAGTCGGTCTCGCGTCGGATGCGTGGGGAGGATGAGGTGGTTGGCGGAGTTACCCATGTTCTCGGGTGATCAGTTGGTTGCGGGTCCGCGTAGTCCCGTCAACAGGCGGTCGAGGGCGGTGATGGTGTCGGGAAGGGCTTCGGGGTTGGTGGCCAGCCAGAGGGCGGCTTCGTTCATCGCGCCGGAGAGCAGCTGGGTCAGAGGGGCGACCGGTTGCGCGGGCAGGACGCCGGTGTCGACGAGGGATTGCAGGGCTTCGTGGAGGTGGCGGGCCGAATTGGCTTCGTCCATGGCGCGCCATTCGTGCCAGCCGAGGACGGCGGGGCCGTCGATCAGCAGGATCCGCTGGATCAGGGGATCGGCGCAGGCGCGCAGGAAGGCGGCGCAGCCGGTGGTGAGCTGGGTCCACGGGTCGGGTTCGGTGTCCGCAGCGGCGGCAACTTGCGCGCCGACCTCCTCCTGAACCTCGGCCAGGACCGCGCGGAACAGGTCGGTCTTGCTGTCGAAGTGGTGGTACAGCGCGCCCTTGGTTACCCCGGCCGCTGCCACGATCTCCGATAACCCAACGGCGGCATAGCCTTTCGCGGCGAACAGGGCCCGTGTCTCGTGCAGCAGGACCCGCCGCGTTTCCTCGCGCTGCCGTGTCCGCGCAGTCTCTGTCATCGCCGTCCTCCCCATTGACCTACCGCTGGTATGTGAACTATCGTACGATACATACCATCGGTATGTGAAAGGTGAAACGCATGAAACTCAGCAGCTTCTACCCCGTACTCGCCACCACTCGAATCGCGGAATCGCGCGACTTCTACACGAGCTGGTTCGGCTTCGAGATCGTCTTCGAGGCGGATTGGTACGTCAGCCTGCGACGGCCGGGCGCCGACGGCGAGCCAGCCTATGAACTGGCGCTGCTCGACCCCACGCACCCCACGATCCCGACCGGCTTCGGCAAACCGGTCCAGGGCCTCGTGCTCAACTTCGAGGTCGCCGATGTCGACGCCGAGTGGGATCGACTGGTGAAATCCGGCGGCCTGCACCCCGAACTCGACCTGCGCACCGAGGACTTCGGCCAGCGCCACTTCATCCTCGCCGACCCCGCCGCCGTCCTGATCGACGTGATCACGGAAGTCCCACCCAGCCCCGAGTTCGCCGCCTATTCCGCCTCCCCGAGTATTCAGCGGGTCTCCGGGTAGCTCGACCGTTGGCAGTCGGGCCCGCGTCGGGTATGGGTCGGCTGGGAGGTTCTTGGGGAGTTACCCATGTTCATGCGTGATCAGCGGGTTTCGGCTCATGATGGCCGGGCCGCCCTGGGCCGACCGGGGTACTCTCTGGCGGGTGAAGGCACTTCGTCGGTTCACTGTCCGTGCTCACCTGCCGGAGCGGCTCGCCGCGCTGGGTGAGTTGTCGACCAATCTGCGGTGGTCCTGGCACGGCCCGACGCAGGATCTGTTCGCCGATCTCGACCCGGAGCTGTGGCGCGAGGTCGGCCAGGATCCGGTGCGGATGCTGGGTGAGGTGCCCGCCGAGCGGCTCGACGAGTTCGCCGCCGATCCCGAGTACCTCGCGCGCGTCGACGCGGCCGTCGCCGGTTTGCAGGATTATCTGACCCGGCCGCGCTGGTTCCAGGAACAGACCGGCACCGACGTCGCGGGGATCGCCTACTTCTCGATGGAGTTCGGTGTCACCGAGGTGCTGCCGAACTACTCCGGCGGTCTCGGCATCCTCGCCGGTGATCATCTCAAGGCCGCCTCGGATCTCGGCCTGCCGCTGATCGGTGTGGGGCTGCTGTATCGCTCGGGGTACTTCCGGCAGTCGCTGTCGGCCGACGGCTGGCAGATGGAGCACTACCCGGCACTCGACCCGCAGGGTCTGCCGCTGCGGCTGCTCACCAGCGACGGTTCACCGGTGCTCATCCACGTCGGCATGCCGGAGGGACGGGTGCTGCGGGCCCGGGTGTGGATCGCGCAGGTGGGCCGAATCCCGTTGCTGCTGCTCGATTCCGACATCTCCGAGAACGATCCCGAGCTACGCGCCGTCACCGACCGGCTCTACGGCGGCGACCAGGATCACCGCATCAAGCAGGAGATCCTGGCCGGTATCGGCGGCGTTCGCGCGGTGCGTGCCTACACCCGCGCCAACGGCCTGCCCGATCCCGATGTCTTCCACATGAACGAAGGTCACGCGGGTTTCCTCGGGGTCGAGCGCATGCGTGAATTCATCGCGGGCGGACTGGATTTCGAGACCGCGCTCGCCGCGGTGCGGGCCGGTACCGTCTTCACCACCCACACCCCGGTTCCCGCCGGTATCGACCGTTTTCCGATGCCGTTGGTGCGCAGGTACTTCGGCGGTTCGCACGGTGAGTCCGAATCTGCTTTGCTGCCAGGGCTTTCCGTCGACCGGATCCTGGCGTTCGGCCGGGAGGGCGACCCCTCTGTGTTCAATATGGCGCACATGGGTCTGCGAATGGCCCAGCGCGCCAACGGTGTATCGAAACTGCACGGTGAAGTGAGCCGGGAGATGTTCGCGGCGCTGTGGCCGGGATTCGACGCCGCCGAGGTGCCGATCGGGTCGGTCACCAACGGCGTGCACGCCCCGACCTGGGCCGCGCGCGAATGGATCGACAAGGCACGCGAACTCGTCGGCCCGGAACTGGTCGAGGAGGCGCGGGGCTGGGAGAAGCTCAGCGATGTCGACCTCGGGCAGCTGTGGTCGACACGAAACACGTTGCGCGGCGTGCTGATCGACGAAGTGCGGCGCAGGCTGCGCGATTCCTGGCGACAGCGCGGTGCCGCCGACGCCGAGCTGGGCTGGATCGACGACGTCTTCGATCCGAACGTGCTCACCATCGGTTTCGCCCGCCGCGTCCCCACCTACAAGCGGCTGACCCTCATGCTGCGCGACCCTGAACGCCTGCGCGCGCTGCTGCTCGATCCCGAACGTCCGGTGCAGCTGGTGGTCGCGGGCAAGAGCCACCCCGCCGACGACGGCGGCAAGGCGCTGATCCAGCAGGTCGTGCGGTTCGCCGACGATCCCGAGGTGCGTCATCGCATCGTCTTCCTGCCCGACTACGACATGTCGATGGCCCGCTACCTGTACTGGGGTTGCGATGTGTGGCTGAACAATCCGCTGCGCCCGCTCGAGGCGTGCGGTACCTCGGGGATGAAGTCCGCGCTCAACGGCGGACTCAACCTGTCCATCCGCGACGGCTGGTGGGACGAGATGTTCGACGGCGAGAACGGCTGGGCCATCCCCACCGCCGACGGCGTCCGCGACGAGACCCGGCGCGACGACCTGGAGGCCTCGGCGCTCTACGAACTCGTCGAACGCACCGTCGCCCCGCGCTTCTACGACCGTGACGCCGCCGACGTGCCGGTCCGCTGGACCGAGATGGTGCGCCACACCCTGCAGACCACCAGCCCGAAAGTCCTGGCGTCGCGGATGGTGCGCGACTACGCCGAGCAGTACTACGGGCCTGCCGCCGCCGCGTTCGGTCGTGCCGCCGCCGACAAGTTCGCGGGTGCGGCGGAGGTCGCCGAGTACCGCAGGCGCGTCGACGCCGCGTGGCCATCGGTGCGAATCGTCCAGGTGGACAGCTCCGGTCTGCCCGACACCCCGGTGATCGGCGCGGAACTGGCCCTGCACGCGCGCATCGACCTCGGCGGGCTCGCGCCGTCGGACGTGGTGGTGCAGGCGGTGCTCGGCCGGGTCTCGCCGACCGACGACCTGTCCGACACCACCACCATCGAGATGGGTCACACCGGCTCCGACGACGGCATCGAGCTGTATTCGATCCAGGCGCCGGTGCCGCTGTCGGGTGCGGTCGGCTACACCGTTCGGGTGCTGCCGCACAACGCGCTGCTCGCTTCGGACGCCGAACTGGGGTTGGTGGCCGTCGCGGGCGCGTAACTCCTACACGTGACACGTGTGCCGGGTTATTGGGTCGAGTGAACTTTCCGCTACCGTTCCGGGGCAATCTTTCTTCTTGAATCCCGGACTGGAGAGTCATGGCCAGCGATGTCGTAACCCGCGCCCGAGGGCGCATCGACGGATACTTCGGTATCTCGTCGAGCGGGTCCACCTTCAAGCGCGAGGCGATGGCGGGCACGGTCACGTTCCTGGCGATGTCGTATGTGCTGGCGGTGAACCCGTCGATCCTCGGCGACGAGGGCGCCCTCGGCGACAAGGGCATCCCGATGCAGGCGGTCTTCACCGCCACCGCCGTCGCCGCGGTCTTCGGCACGCTCGTCATGGGCCTGTGGGCCAACTATCCGATCGCGCTCGCGCCGGGCATGGGCCTCAACGCGTTCTTCGCGTACACGGTGGTGCTCAGCATGGGTATCCCGTGGCAGGTTGCCCTGTCGGGGACGCTGCTCTCGGGCATCATCTTCTTCATTCTGGCGATCACGAAGGTCCGCGAGCGGATCCTCAACGCGATCCCGTTGCAGATGAAATTCGCGGTCGGCGCGGGTATCGGTTTGTTCGTGGCGTTCCTGGGGTTGAAGAATGCGGGCATCGTCGTCAACAGTGACGCGACGCTGGTCACCCTGGGTGATTTCCACAAGGGCACCACGCTGCTGGCCATGTTCGGCCTGATCCTGACCGTGATCTTCCTGGTGATCGGCTGGCACGGCGCGGTGCTCTACGGCATCGTCGCCACCACCATCGTGGGCATGGTGACCGGTCTGGTCGGGTTGCCCGACGGCATCGCCGCGATGCCGAAGGGCCTCGACCAGACCTTCGGCCAGGCGATCATCCACCTGCCGGACGCGTTCACCGGGCAGATGATCGTCGTGGTGCTGACCATGCTGTTCGTCGACTTCTTCGACGCCTCGGGCACCCTTATCGGCGTCGCCAACCAGGCCGGTCTGCTGAACAAGGACGGCACGTTGCCTCGCGCGGCGAGCGCGATGGCCGCCGACTCGGTGGGCACCACCGCGGGCGCGATCATCGGTACCTCCACCACCACGGCCTATGTCGAGTCGACGGCGGGTGTGTCGGCGGGTGGTCGAACGGGATTGACGGCGGTGACCACGGCGGGCTGGTTCCTGATCGCGATGTTCTGCTATCCGATCTTCGCGGTGGTCGCCGGGTCGGCGGAGATCACCTCGGCCGCGCTGATCGTGGTCGGCATCCTGATGGCGCGTTCGCTGGGCGATATCGACTGGCAGAAGTTCGAGTACTCGATCCCGGCGTTCATCACCGTCATCATGATGCCGCTGACGTATTCGATCGCCAACGGCCTGGCCATGGGCATGATCTTCTACCCGATCGTCATGGTCGCCAGGGGTCGCGTCAAGGAAGTGCATCCGGCCATGTGGGCGCTGATGGTGCTGTTCCTCGCGTACTTCTTCTTCCTGGTCGAATAGACATTCTCGACATAGGTATGTCTATACTCAGCCTAGGCTTACCTAATAAGAGGAGATCTACCCATGAAGCGCTCGTTCGTTGCCGCGTCGATGGCGGTTGCCACCATCTTTGCGCCGATCACCGCCGCTGTCGTCGCCACCGCGCCCGCCGCGATCGCCGCCCCGGCCACGCCGTCGGCCGGTGAGCTCTACGGCAAGCTGCAGTCGGCCATGAACGGTTCGGCGGCCGAGCTCGAGTCGGGCGACGCCAGCGGCATGGCGGTCGTGAACCAGACCGTCAACCGCATCCCGGGCTACAGCTGGGACATCTCCGGCCCGGTCACCGTGGAGGGCAACACGCTGTCGGCCACGTTGAACAGCCGCCTGGGCGACTACGTCTTCCCGATCCCGGTGACCTGGGTCGACGTCGACGGCACCTGGAAGCTGTCGCAGGAGTCCGAGCAGACGCTGGTCTCGTACGCCACCATGGCGTGGTGACTTAGGTTTTTCGAGCAGGGCCGTCCCGGTGGGGCGGCCCTGCTCGGTTTTCTGTGATCGGGATCACGGAACTGCTGGGAACGGCGTGAAATAGTGGCAACGGACTCAGGGTTGTGTTCGAGGAAGACAATCGGACCATGGTCCGTTTGTGGGAGATTTCGAATCGCAGATGAGGATTGTGCACGATGACCGATACCGCTACCCGCGTCACTCCTACCGCCTCCGCCACCGACCAGGCCACCGCCACCGGCATCGGCCTGCTGGTGCTGCGCATCGGCTTCGGTGGTCTGATGGCGGCCTACGGCGCTCAGAAGCTGTTCGGCTGGTTCAACGGCAAGGGCTTGCAGTCCACGATCGACGGTTTCACCGCAATGGGTTACAACCCCGGCGAAATCTTCGGCACCCTGGCCGGGTTGAGCGAACTGGTCGGCGGGTTGCTGCTGGTGTTCGGGCTGTTCACGCCGTTGGCCGGCGCGATCGTGCTCGGGACGATGATCAACGCCATCAATGTGCTGTGGAGTGGTGGGCTCTTCCCTGTGGATCCGTCGGCGCAAGGGTATTCGACACCGCTGCTGTACGCGCTGGTCGCGGCGGCTTTGGCGTTCACCGGGCCCGGGCGTTTCTCGCTCGACGCCGGGCGGCCGTGGGAGCGTTCGGGTGTGGTGTGGGGCGGCGGCGCCGTGGCGGTTGCCGTGGTGGCTGCGGTGGTGACGTTGATTTTCAAGTCAGTGCTCTGATCTGATCCAGCGGAGTTGTCGCGAGGGCGGCGCGGTGGCCGGTATTCGGTTGCCGTGCTGCCTCTTTCGTGCCTGTCGAGCTCATTCGTCATTCGCCGTATGTCCGTGGTTCCACCGAGTGTGCGCAGGTGTCGGTAGCAGGGATTAACCTCGTGGCGGCGCCTGTTGTCGGCGGCGTCGCGCAATGTCCGCGGATGGAAGAGGAGAGCTGGGATGAAGGCTTACGACCTGGGGTTCGGGGACTCGGCGGACAAACTGGCCGAGACGCCCGACGGTGAACCGTTGGCTCTGGCGGCGCCGGTGCGTTCGGGGTGGATCGGCAGTGAGGGCCCTGCCATCGACCCGGCCACCTGGCCGCGCGGACCCGTGACCGGCCTGCCGATGATGCACGCGCTCACCCTGCGCCTGCCCGCTGATTTCCAGCGCAAAGGCCCCGGGTTCCCCGCCATCGCGCTCTTCCAGGGCGAGGGGCAGTTCGCCGGTACCGACGCGGTAGAGGCCGACGCGGCATCCGACGACCCGCTGGCCCGCGATCTGGTCGCGACCAAGCTGCACCCGAAGCTGCAGATCATGCACGACGAGATCGGCGGCGCTTTCGCCCTGATCTGGCTCACCGAAAAGGAATTCGCCGGTGGGCCCGTCGCCCCGCCCGCGGATGTCCGTGCGCCCGGTTCGCCGTCGGCGAGCGACGAGGGCTGTAATGCCTGGGACGACGTGCACCCCACGATCGGCGTCTGGCTCGCCGAGCGCACCGCCGACCCCAATGTCGGCATCCCGCCGGTCGAATACGAGCCCGACACCAAGTACCAGGATCCGCTCACCGACGACGCGGGCTGGACTCCATGGGCCGAACCGCTTTTCGGCCGCTCCCACCTCGGCGGCACCGCCTTCCCCGTGCAGGCCCTGCCCGAAGGCTTGACCCCGTACTACCTGGAGATCGAAGAGGTCTCCGGCATGAACTTCGGCGGCGGCAACGCCCAACTCGACCTGGAGTCGGGCGTTTTCGATTGGTCCTGCGGGTAGTCAGTTCATCATCGCCGGACGGTCGTCGTCGGGGTGTGGGGCGGCGGCGGTCCGGGTTTCGGGTGGGAGTTGCTGGGGGAGGCCGATATTCGGCTCGATGGGCGGCGGTGGGAGTTTTCGTGAGCGGATGTGGACGGCGATGGCTGCCAGGGTGATCAGGTAGATGATCACGTAGATGTTCATCAGGACCTGGTGGGCAGGCCACCACGGGGGGAGCAGGAAGGTGCCGACGCTGACCCAGGTGGGGGTGTAGGTGTAGGTCCAGGCGGCGATGGCCAGGTAGAGGGCGGCTGCGGCGAGCCACCAGGGGGCACGGGTCTGGGCGCGGTGGATCAGGTAGACGAGCAGCGGGACGAACCAGACCCAGTGGTGGCCCCAGGAATACGGGGAAACGGCGCAGGCGGTGAGGCCGCCGAGGGTCACCGAGAGCAGGGGTTCGCCGCGGCGGACCAGCACCGCCGCCAGCCACAGCGCGACCAACGCGATCGGCACGGCGATCAGCAACCACAACCACACCGGCGCTGGGCCGTGCATCAGGTGGGCGATCGCGCCGCGCAGAGACTGGTTCGAGGGGTGCACGTCGGGGGCGATGCGGCCGGACTGGAAGAACGTCGAGGTCCAGTACTGGTAGGAATCGCTGGGCAGTACGAGCGCGGTCAGGCCGATCGTCGCCATGAACGTGAGCGCGGCGGTCGCGGCCGCCCGCCACTGCCGTTGGGCGAGATACTGCGCGATGAAGTACAGCGGGGTCAGCTTGATGCCCGCGGCGATACCGACACCGATACCGCGCAGTCTGCTGTTCTCGGCGCGCGAGAAGTCCCACAGCACCACCAGCATCAGCACCAGATTGATCTGCCCGTAGTAGAGCGTGGTGCGCACCGGTTCGGCGAACGTGCAGGCCAGGGTGAGCAGCACGCTGATGGCGACGAGTTTCGCGGTGACGCGGTAGCCGAGCATCCGAAAGCTCTGCAGCACAACGCCGAACAGCACCAGCAGGTTGAGCACCATCCACGTGGTGGTGACGTGCGCCCACGGCACCAGCAGCAACGGCAGGAACACCAGCGCCGAGAACGGTGTGTAGGTGTAGAGCAGGCCGTAGTGGGTCGGTTCGAGGTAGAGCGCCCGGTCGTGCATCACCCGCCAGCCACCGTCGCGGTAGATGTGCACGTCGAGGCCGCCCACGAGAATGCCGCCGCTGTCCATCCACGGATCCATGGTGGTGAACAGCAGCGTCACGCCTAGGGCGGCGGTGCCGAGTAGCAGAAGGAGCGTCAGGGTCGTGCGCGGCAGTGCCACGCCTCGCGATCTCTCCGCCACGGCCGTACTACCGGCCGACCCGCATCGTATGCACGACTAAGAACCTACCGCGACGGGTGGAGGCCGTTCGTCAGAGGTTCGACATTGGTAGGAAATCGACATGATCGCGGGTCCGGCCGCCGTCATGCCGCGGGGCGCAGGGTGAGCATGGTGTCGGCGCCGTGGTGGAACTCGTAGTGGGTCTTGCGCAGCGAGGTTTCGATGCCCTTGTCGTGCAGTTCCGTGCGCAGGTGGTCGACGAGATCGTCGAGGGGTGCGCCGGTGTAATCGAGCAGGGGGTAGACGCGGGTTTCGACGCTGGCCACGCGGGACAGTTCGAGCAGGGCGGCCAGGTGGAAGTCCGCGTCGAGCCGATCGGCGTAGCTGAACAGCAGGTGCGAGCTCAGCGCCAGATCGAACGCGTCGTCGGAGCAGGGGAGCGAGGGGAGCGAGCCTGCCAGGTAGCGGTGGGGTGCGGTGCGCACGTCGTCGGCGAAGCGGGCGGCGGCGCCACGGCGGATCGCGGCGTGCTCGGCGGTAGAGCCGTACCAGTCCCAGCGGTAGCGGTCGGCGTGGGCGTGCGCCCAGGCCACGGCGCGTTCGGTTTCGGGGGTGGCGCGGGCGGCCAATTCGATCGGCGAGATGGCGTAGATGGGGTCGATCGCGGTGACTTCGGCGCCCACCGCGCTGGCCTCGGCCGCGAAACTCGCTGCGCCACCGGGGCAATCGAGAATGCGGCGCCCGGAGAGGTCATCGTCGGACAGATGGAACATCGCGCGGTACTCGGCCAAAGATCGTGCGCTGACCAGAAATTCGCCGAGTACCTCGCCATCGGCGTGGTGCATCATCACCACACGCTCTCACGAGTTGTGTTCGCACGCTTGCTGAATCATGAGTGTGGTCATTCCGATTGCAAGACTCGCCTTGGACGCATCGGGCGGCCTTGCGAAGTGGTATACCACGCGAAATCGGTGCGCTGGTCGATGCTTCAGGCGGTCTCGGTGAGTCTGCGGAGAGCCTTCGCGACCACTTCTGGATCGCTGGTTTCCCAGTACGGCGGCAGCGAAGCGCGCAGGTAGCTGCCATAGCGGGCGGTGGCAAGGCGCGAATCGAGGATGGCAACCACGCCGCGATCGTCGACACTGCGCAGCAACCGGCCGGTGCCCTGGGCCAGCAACAGTGCGGCGTGATTGGCGGCCACGGTCATGAAACCGTTGCCACCGCGCGACTCGACCGCGCGCTGACGGGCGGTGAGCAGCGGATCGTCGGGGCGAGGGAACGGAATGCGGTCCAGGATAACGAGACTCAGCGACGGGCCGGGCACGTCGACACCCTGCCAGAGGGTGAGGGTGCCGAACAGGGAGGTGGCCGGGTCGTCGGCGAATTTGCGCACCAGCGCGCCCATCGAATCGTCACCCTGGCACAGCACCGGGGTGTCGAGCCGTTCGCGCAGTGCCTCGGTGGCCGCTTTGGCGGCGCGCATCGAGGAGAACAGGCCGAGCGTGCGGCCACCGGCGGCGGTGATGAGCTGTTCGATCTCGTCGAGATAGGCCGGCGACAGGCCGTCGCGGCCGGGGGCGGGCAGGTGTTTGGCGACGTAGAGGATGCCGGACTTGGCGTGGTCGAACGGGGAACCGACGTCGAGGGCGTTCCAGCGCACCGATTCGAGGTCGGCGGGTGCGGTGGCGCCGTTGGCCATGGCCGGATCGACCTTGCCGCCCGACTGGGACGGCAGACCCCAGGTGATCGCGAGGCCGTCGAACGAGCCGCCGATCTGCAAGGTGGCCGAGGTGAGTACGACGGTCGCGGTGCCGAAGAGTCTGCTGCGCAGCAGACCGCCGACCGAGAGCGGTGCCATGCGCAGGGTGCGGCGGGCGACGCCGCGCATCTCGTCGGCCGAGAGCCAGATGACATCGCGGCGGGCGGCCGGGTCGGCCTCCTCGAACGCGGTGAGCGCGCGGACCGCGGCGTCGTGCACGTCGTCGATGGCGGCCACGGCCATGGTGCGGGCGGCGGCGTTGTCGGGGTCGTCCTGGGTTTTGACGCTGCCCGTCGGCGCGATCGCGGTGCGTGCGTTCCAGGCGGCGTCGCGAACAAGGGCGAGTACAGGGGCGATGCCGTCGGGCATCTGGTCCCAGCGGCCGGGCGGCAGGTCTTCGAGGGCCTGGTGGAAGGCCTCGGCGGCGCCTTCGAGCCGGTCGACTTCGCGTTCGTCGATCAGTTTGGTGCAGCGGCGGGCGGCGGCGCTGATCGCGGTCGCGGCCAGTTCGGCGGTGGCGACGCCGGTGACCCGGTCGACCAGTTCGTGCGCCTCGTCGATCACCACCACGTCGTGTTCGGGCAGGATCTGGATGCCGCTGATGGCGTCGATGGCCAGCAGGGCGTGGTTGGTCACCACCACATCGGCCTGCGCCGATTCCGCGCGGGCCTTCTCGGCGAAGCAGTCCTGGCCGAACTGGCAGCGGGACTTGCCCAGGCATTCACGCGAACCGACGCTCACCTGACGCCAGGCGCGGTCGGTGACGCCGGGGGCGAGTTCGTCGCGGTCGCCGGTCTCGGTGTCGGAGGCCCATTCGTTGAGGCGCTGGACTTCGCGGCCGAGGCGGGAGATGGCGAAGGCGTCGAACAGTTCGGCCTCGCCGCCGGTGTCTTCCGGGATGACGCTGTTGATCTTGTTCAGGCACAGATAGTTGTTGCGGCCCTTGAGGATCGCGAACTGGGGTGCTCGGCCGAGTGGTTTGGTCAGCGCTTCGGCCAGGCGCGGCAGATCGCGGTCGACGAGCTGGCGTTGCAGGGCGATCGTTGCGGTGGAAACCACCACGGTGCGCCCGGTGCGGACCGCGTGGCGCAGGCTCGGGACGAGATAGGCCAGCGATTTACCGGTGCCGGTGCCCGCCTGGACCGCTAGGTGTTCCTTGGTATCGATCGCATGATCGACCGCGGTGGCCATGGTGGTCTGACCCGTGCGTTCCTTGCCGCCGAGGGCATGCACGGCGGTGACGAGCAGGTCGGCGACGGGAGGAAGTTCGGGCACGCTGGCAGCTTATCCGTCGGGTCGGACAGGTTTGGGTGGGATGGTTTGTCGGGGGTGTGGAGCGGGGTTTGGGTGGTCCTGGAGGTTGGGGGTGGGTGGCAGGACTTCGGGTTGGGGGGGGGTGGCAGGACTTCGGGGTTTGAGTGGTCCCAGGAGGTTTGAGGCTGTGTTTGTTGGAGCGCTGGCGCGCTCGAGCGCGGCCCCCTTGGGGCCGCGAGTTAGCCGCCGTTGCTCGCGCTTCGCGCATGCGC
>NZ_JBHXRR010000042.1:0-19659 GCF_042716665.1 Nocardia sp. NPDC058658 | reverse complement strand
TTCTGTCGCAAGAAGAATCATCGATCAAGGGCTTCTTTCGTGATCAAGTGGGGTTCTGAATGGCCCGCCCACCCGGTTAAAAACCAAGCTCATGCGAGCATCGGCCGAGAAGGATCCTGCACCAGTACATGGTGATCAGATGTCCAGTCGGCGCCCGGTCAGGGCGGGAGGAGTTCGAGGCGGACTCCCAGGAGGCGGATGGGGCGGTCGAGGTCGAAGCGGTCGATGATCGCGAGGGCGGTGGCGACGATGGTGGGGATGTCGTCGGTGGGGGCGGGGAGTTTTTGCTGTTTGCTGCGGGTGTAGAAGGTCTTCGTGCGGACGGTGACCGAGACGCGGGTGCTGATGCGGTGGTGTTCGCGCATTTCCTCGGCGACCTCGGTGGCGATGCGGGCGAGTTCGCGGCGGATCTCATCGGGGTTGGTGAGGTCGTGGGGGAAGGTTTCGGATTTGCTGCGGCCCACGGGGATTCGCGGGGTCGTGGAGAGTTCGGTGTCGCCTTTGCCGTGGCCGAGGACCCACAGGTAGGGGCCGGTGTTCGGGCCGAATTCGGCGGAAAGGCGCGCGCGGTCGGCGGCCATCAGGTCGGCGACGGTGGTGATGTCGAGTTCAGCCATGCGTTTGGCGATCCGGGCGCCGACACCCCAGAGGGCGTCGGTGGGACGGTGGCCCATGAGTTCGGACCAATTAGCGGCGGTGAGTTCGAAGATGCCGGTGGCGGCGCCGGGGTCGTGTTCGGGCTCAGCGGAGGTCTTGCCGGTGGACTTGGCGAAACCGGTGGCGAGCTTGGCGGTGAGTTTGTTGTCGCCGATGCCGACCGCGCAGGTGAGGCCGAGTTCGATGATGGCGGTGCGGATTTCGGCGGCGAGCTGCCACGGGTCGGCGTCGGTGGCGACGAAGGCTTCGTCCATCCCCCAGACCTCCACCGCGCCGGCCACCCGGCCCAGGGTCGCCATGATCTCCTCGGAGGCGGCCTCGTAGGCGGACATATCGACCGGTAGGAACACACCATCCGGGCATTTGCGCTGTGCCATCTTCAACGCCATTCCCGCCCGCACGCCATATGCCCGCGCGGGATAGGAAGCGCAGGTCACGACCTTGCGAGGCTGGGCGGGATCACCCTCGCCGCCGACGATCACCGGCTGGCCGCGCAGCTCGGGGCGGCGCCGGAATTCCACCGCCGCCTGGAACTGGTCGAGGTCCACATGCAGGAGCCACCGGGGCACAGTTCCGGTTTACCCCATGGCACCGACAATTCGCCCCGACTCTTGCGTCGCCGTCGAAACAGAACTAAATTCTGTCTATGAAGATCCGAGATCGGTTACTGCTCGCCGCCGAGCGGCAGTTCGCCGAACACGGTGTCCTCGACGCCACCTTGAACGACATTCGCGCCACCGCCGAAGCCAGCGTCGGCGCGCTCTACCACCACTTTCCGGACAAGGCCGACCTCTACCGGCAGGTCTGGGTGAACGCGCTCACCGACTATCAGCAGCACTTCTGGGACGCGGTGGCCGACAGCGCCGACGCGCACGCCGGCATCGTGGCCGGGGTACACGCGCATCTGCGCTGGGTGCAGGAAAACCAGTATCGCGCAACGATTCTCACCACCGCGCGACCGCCCGGCGTCCGGGAAAGCGAGCGCAATGTGGAGTTCTTCACCACAGTCCGGCGCTGGTGGCGGACCCATGCGGGGTACGGCACGGTGCGTGACCTCGAACTGGACCTGGTCTACGCGCTGTGGCTGGGTGCGGCACAGGAATACTCGCGGCAATGGCTTGGTGGCAATATCCGTACCGCGCCAACCGATGTCGCCGCTGAACTCGCCGCCGCCGCGTGGGCGACACTGCGGGCCGACGGCACCGAATAGACACCATGCAGCGCCACGCAACTCGAAGAACGGAACACCCGATGCCGACCGAAGCCACCACCCTCGACCTCGACTTGGCGCGCCAAGTGCTCGCCGCGCAACCGTTCGCCCGTCTGGTCGGCACCGAACTCACCGAATTCGGTGACGGGGCAGCCACTCTCGTGATCGATATCCAGCCAGAACACGGCCAGCAGTTCGGCTTCGTACACGGCGGGGTACTCGCCTACGCCGCCGACAACGCCCTCACCTTCGCCGCGGGCACCGTCCTCGGCCCCAACGTCCTCACCGGCGGCTTCACCATCACCTACCTGCGCCCCGCCCAGGGTGAACGCCTGCGCGTGCACGCCACCGTCCTCGGCGCCACCCGCCGCCAAGCCGTCACCCACTGCGACGTCTACGCCGAAACCGAAGGCGAGGAACCCATCCTCTGCGCGGTCGCCCAGGGGACGACCCGGCGCGTGGAACAAGACCTCGAACGCGGCGAGCCTGAAGATCTCGCCGAGGACGAACTAGACGAGGACGACGACGAAGCCACGGACACACCCGACGCAGAGCCGACCGAGGAACCTGCCACCGACGAGTTCGAAGCGATCGCCCCGAACAAGCCTGCCAACACCCAGGCCTGGTCCATCGTCGCCGCGGAGTAATCAGCGACCAATTCAATGTAATACAAATTGCGTTACACTTGAGACATGGGAGCACTGAACGTTCGAACCGACGAAGCGATGGAGAAGGCGCTGAACATTCTCACCAGCGAGGGCCGCTCCAGATCCGAGGCGGTTCGCTACGCCTTGCTTCGGACCTACAAGGAACTCCTGCTCGAGCAGGCCACCGCCGATGCCGAGCGGCTGGAAAACGATCCGGACGACCGGGCCGAGATGCTCGCGATCCAGCGGTTCATGGGCGTCGCGGAGTGATCTTTCGTGGCGCGATTTACGAGATCAAGGCGATCCCCGGTGCTCGCGGCCACGAACAACGCGGCCATCGGTACTGCGTGATCATTCAGTCTGACCGGTTTCCATCCAGCACGGTGATCGTCGCGATGACCTCGACCGGGGCCGGTCCGGCGGTTTATCGACCCGAAATCGAATTCGATGGCACCAAGACACGGATTCTCACGGACCAGATCTTCACCATCGCGCCCGAACGGCTCGGCGAGTTCAAAGGGTCGCTCGAAGGTGTGGAGCTGAGGGATCTGGACCGGGCATTGATGCTGAAGCTCGGGCTGCTCTGATGAGACCGGCGTAATCGCCCACTTCGGCTCGTTTCGGTCAGATATCTGACTGGAGGGACGCGAAGGGGGCGATTACGCCGGTTTCGGTCAGGCGCTGACGGCGAAGGTCTTGCCGTCGGCGGCGGGTTCGGTGATGGGTTCGATGGCGTAGGCCAGGATGTCTGCCACGTCGGCTACGGGGCGGACTTCCAGGGCGGACAGGACTTCGGCGGGGACTTCGTCGAGGTCCGGTTCGTTGCGGGCCGGGATGAAGACGGTTTTCAGGCCTGCTCGTTGGGCGGCGAGGAGCTTTTGTTTCACGCCGCCGATGGGCAGGACGCTGCCGTTGAGGGTGACCTCGCCGGTCATGCCTACGTCGCCGCGGACCGGGCGGCCCAGTGCCAGGGAGACCAGGGCGGTGACCATGGTGACGCCTGCGGAGGGGCCGTCCTTGGGGACCGCGCCCGCGGGGAAGTGGATGTGGATGTTGCGGTCGAGGACCTTGGGCTCGATGCCGATTTCCTCCAGGTGGGAGCGGACGTAGGTGAGGGCGATCTGGGCGGATTCCTTCATGACGTCGCCCAGTTGGCCGGTCAGGGTGAGGGAGCGTTCGCCCTCGGCGCCGTTGGCCTCGATGTAGAGGACGTCGCCGCCCGCGCCGGTTACCGCGAGGCCCGTCGCCACGCCGGGGACGGAGGTGCGCTCCATCGAGTCCGGGGTGAAGCGGGGGCGGCCGAGGTAGTCGGTGAGGTTGTCGAGGTCGACGGTCAGGCTCGTCACCTGACCGGTCGGCTGCGGACCGGCTTCGATGTCGATGACGTTGTCGTAGCCGAGTTCCGGGTCGTAGCCGAGCACCGCGCCGTCGCTGAGCGAACCCTTGTCGACAAGGGCAGAGTTCGTGTCGAGCGCGCCACCGACAACAGCGTTACCGAGCGCAGCGTCACTGCCAAGCGTGGCGTCGTCGCCGGACGTGGCGCCATTGCCGACCCCAGCATCGTTGCTAAGCGCGGCGGCATTGCCGAGCGAGGCGTCGCTGCCGACCCGAGCGCCATTGCCGAGCGAGGCGTCACTGCCGAGCGTGGCGTCGTTGGCGAGACCGGGTTCGACGTCGCCTACGACAAGGCGAGTTGCTGCCTTGCGCATGGCTTTTGCGACGAGGCGCTCCATTTGGCGCACCCCGGCTTCGCGGGTGTAGTTGGCCGCGATCTCACGCAACGCCGCGTCGGTGATCGAAACCTCTTCGGAGGTAAGGGCATTGCGTTCCAGTTGGCGGGGGACGAGGAAGTCGCGGGCGATGGCGACCTTGTCGGCTTCGGTGTAGCCGTCGACGGTGATGAGCTCCATGCGGTCCAGCAGGGGGCCGGGGATGGTGTCCATGACGTTGGCGGTGGCGATGAACAGGACGTTGGACAGGTCCAGGTCCAGGTCGAGGTAGTGGTCGCGGAAGGTGTGGTTCTGCGCGGGGTCGAGCACCTCGAGCAGGGCCGCCGCCGGATCACCACGGAAGTCGGAGCCGACCTTGTCGATCTCGTCCAGCAGGACAACGGGATTCATCGAACCCGCCTCCTTCACCGCACGCACGATCCGGCCGGGCAGCGCGCCCACATAGGTGCGGCGGTGGCCACGGATCTCGGCCTCGTCGCGCACACCGCCGAGGGCGACGCGAACGAACTTGCGGCCCAAGGCCTTTGCGACCGACTCGCCCAGCGAGGTCTTGCCGACACCGGGCGGACCGACCAGCACGAGCACCGCGCCCGACCCTCGTCCACCGACTACCTCGAGCCCACGTGCGGCCCGACGCGAACGCACCGCCAAGTACTCGACCATCCGGTCCTTGACCTCTTCGAGGCCGTGGTGATCGGCGTCGAGCACCGCGCGAGCGGCCGAAACATCGGTGCTGTCTTCGGTTTTCACCGTCCACGGCAGGTCGAGCACGGTGTCGAGCCAGGTGCGGATCCAACCGGATTCGGGACTCTGGTCGCTGGCGCGCTCCAACCGGCCGACCTCGCGCAGCGCCTCGGCGCGCACGTTCTCGGGCAGGTCGGCGTTCTCCACACGGGTGCGGTAGTCGTCGGCGCCGTCGGGTTCGTCCTCGCCGAGTTCCTTGCGGATGGCGTTGAGTTGCTGGCGCAGCAGGAATTCGCGCTGCGACTTCTCCATGCCGTCGCGGACGTCTTCGGAGATCTTGTCGGTGACCTCGACCTCGGCGATGTGGTCTTTGATCCACTCGAGCTGACGGGTCAGGCGCGCGGCGACGTCGGGGGTTTCGAGGAGTTCGCGCTTCTGCTCGTTGGACAGGTAGGGGGCGTAACCGGCGGTGTCGGCGATGGACTCGACGCCGTCGAGCTGGTTGACGATGTCGATGATCTGCCAGGCCTCACGCCGCTGTAGCACCGCGATGACCAGCTTCTTGTACTCGGCAGCGAGCTCGCGAGTCTTGTCGTCGGGCTCGACGGCCTCGACGAGTTCGGCCTCCACCCACAGGGCGGCGCCGGGACCGGTGACCCCGTGCCCGATGCGGGCGCGGCGTTCGGCCTTCAACACGGCCGCGGGCGCGCCACCGCGCATCCGGCCGACCTGTTCGATGGTGGCGACGACGCCGTAGGAGGCGTACCCCTCGTCGAGGCGCGGCGCGACGAGCACCGAACCGGTTTTGGCCGCCTGCGCGGCGTCGATGGCGGCCTGCGCGGATTCGTCCAGTTCGATGGGCACGACCATGCCCGGCAGCACGATCGGATCGGTCAGGAACAGCACCGGCAGGTTCTGAGCTGAAGTCATGTCGACCCTTCCAAAGTTGAGCTTTGCTGACTCAACATGGACCCCGGTGTGTTTGTTCCTGCGGGTGCGCCACGTTCACTGACGGCGAAAAACACCTCGGCCTCCCCGGGTTGAGGACCGGGGAGGCCGAGGTGATGGAAGGGCTACCCGGGTTGAGGACCGGGAGGCCGAAGTTGTCTTACAGGTTCGACGAACGAAGCCGCTCGGTCGGGGGATCGAACTGGCGGCCCGAGGTGGAACCCGCGCTCATGAATCCGAGCACCGCGCCGCCGATGAGCAGCAGGGCGGCAAGGATGCCGAGGATGATCGGCAGGGTCTTGCCGTACAGGTCGAGCTTGTCCAGACTCTCCTGGGTGACGGCCATCTGCGCGTCGATGGTTTCCTCGTCGAAGACCAGGTGCGACTTCAGCACAGTGACGTCGACCTGCCCCGCGGTGCGGCCGTAGTACATGTGGATGTTCTCGCCACCCTTGAGGACGGCGCCGGTCCTCGGCTCCACCCACACGTCACGGGTGTTGGTGTAGAAGCGGGTCATGGTGACCGGCTCGGTGCCCTCGAGGCCCCACTTGGCGGCGGGCAGGGCGAGCTGATAGGACGGGTGCTTGACGACGTCCCACATGTTCGTCACCGGGATGGTCTGCTGGAAGTGGTAGACCGGCACACCGTTGATCTCCGACTCCTCGACGAAATTGATGTCGTGGGTCGCGCGGGCGTTGAGGTCGAAGTACGGGTACGTCTTCTTCTCGGTGCCGATCGGGAAGCGGTACTGCAGGCCGTGGCGCTGCTGCTCGGTGGGGATCTCGGCGCCCGACTTGGGGTCCTGGGCGACGGCGATCGAACCGTTGGGCGAGGCGTCGATCGGCGCGCCGGTGACGCGGTCGATGGTGACGCGGTCGACCGAGGCGGTGAGCAAGCCGTCCTTGGGGTCCTGGTCGTCGCGACGCAGGGTCTGGCCTGCCTGGACGGTCATCTCGCTGGAGTCCGAGGGCTCCTCGACCGTCAGGAAGCGCTGCGAGACGAGCGGCACGTTGGTGTTCACCTTGGCCGCGCCCTCGGTCGAGGTGAGCGACTTCGCGTCCAGCACAAGGCTTTCCTCGCCGGGAACGCTCTTGGCGACGGTGGTGATGCGCAGGTCGAGCGGGGTCTTGGCGACCTTGCCGACCGTGTAGGTGGGGATCATGACCGCGGCCGCGAGCAGCAGCGCGCCGAGCCCGACGAGGATGCAGGCGATCAGCCTGCGCACGTTGCTCATCGCGAGCCGTACTGCACGTTGCCGAGCAGCGACGAGCCCGGATCACCGGACTCCTCGGGCGCCGGGATCGAATTCTGTTGCGCGCCCGCGGTGATGCCGAAAACGGCAATCACCCCGAGGACCGCGCCGGCCAGGCCGCTGACCAGGCCGGGGACGACAAACTTCATAGATCGAACTCCAATTGCGTGGTGCGAGAATCAGCCGACGGAGAAGAACCCGAGGGTCGGGGCGAACGAGCAGGTCCGGTCACCATCGGCGGTGACCGTGGTGAGCGAGCCGGTGATCACGGCGGCGACCCGGCCGGTGCCGGTGTCGGCGATCGCGGACAGGGTGGCCGGGCCGTCGGGGTTGATGCCCGCCGCGTTGGTGAGCGGCTGGGTGCCGGTGCGGCGGTTGTCGAGATTGACCCACTGCACCGTCATCGGCGAATTCTGCACGGCGGTAGGGCTTTTCGTGCCGAGTGCGGTGAAGACGAAACCGGTCTGGCCCGCGGCAGGTCCGGGCGGGGGCAGCTCGGCGGGGCCGGGGACGGCCAGTGCGGTGCCGACAGAATCCGACGTCGGGCCGATGCAGCCCTTGCCGATGGTCGGGTAGAGGAACTGCGCGATGCGCGGGCCGTCGGTGGGCGGCAGTTCGGGTCCGCCGCCGCCGCTGCCGTCGAGGAAGGTGATGACCTTCTCGAGGGTGGCCTTGACCTGCGCGGGGATGCCGGGCGTGGCCAGCAGCACGCGGGCCTGGGCCAGGATCGCGGCCTGTCCGCCGTCGGCGATGGGGCCGGGGGCGGAAATGGCGCCTACGATCGTCGGTGCCAGCGCTGCGAGCGTGCCCGAGGGGACGTTCTCGGCGATGGCGGGGACGCTCGGCTGCGTCGCGGCGGACTGCGGGGCAGCCATCGTGGGCGTGGGTGCCACGAGTGCCGCACCCGCCGCTAGTACGAGGGCGGACAATGCGGTCCGCGATGCTCGAGTGCTCAGCACTGGTCGGCCGTCCTTTGTTCGTTGGATAGATGAAGCGACCCGGAAAGGTCAGTGTTATCCCGGGTTTCAGATACTTTGGAGAGGTGACTACAGCGGACAGGCGGTATGGGGGTCGTACGGTCGTCGCGCGCAAAGCCGAACGACGACTGCGATTCCTGGAAGCAGCGACACGAATTTTCGCCGAACGCGGGTACGCCACGTGCTCGCTCGCTGAGGTGTGCGCCGCCGCGGGCCTGTCCAAGCGGCAGTTCTACGAGGAGTTCGAAACCCGCGAAGACGTGCTGGTCGCGGCCTACGACCGCATCCAGGACGACGCCGCGGCCGCGGTGGGCACCGCGCTGATCGCGCTCGGCTCCACCGATCCGAAGCTGGCGCTGCGGGCCGGTTTCGGCGCGTACCTGGAATCGCTCGGCTCCGACCCCTATCGCGCGCAGGTGGCGCTGATCGAGGTGGTCGGGGTGAGCGATCGGATGGAAAGTCATCGCCGCAACCGTCGGCACGCCTGGTCGGCGTTGATCGAGGGGGCGCTGAACCAGGTGGGCGTGCGGTTGCGTGGGGACGCCCAGTTGACGACCGCGCTGATCACCGGGGCGGTCACGGGCGTGGCGCACGAGTGGTTGCTGCGCGAGTCGCGCCCGCCCGTCGACGACCTGGTCGACCTGCTCGCCGGGGCCGCACTGGCGCTGGTCACGTTCGACTGACATCCGGGCAGCCGTCATGGCGCCGGCAAATATCCGTGCCTGCCGCCCGCTCAATCGACTCCCTTTCCAGACATTGTGAGACCGACTGGCTTCACAGTGTGGGCGAGAGTTTGACATATTAGTGACCCAGATCGCAATGGCAGAAGTTCTGAGACCGGTACCACCTGGGGATATCCGGTGACAGCTCGTATCACTCAGTCTGCCATTCACGGCTCGGCGGCGGTGTTCATTCCTGGACGAACGACCGGTTTTGCGCTCCCGAGAGCGCTGTCCGGCTACCCGATAGCAACCTGTTCCAGTGTCGAAGGGCATCGGTTCAGCCTTTGCGGAGCGTGCCGGCGATGGTGCCACCGAACAGGCTCGGAGTCTCGTAGGCGAGGGTGCCGTCGGGTTGCAGGGTGGCCGTCGACGGCTTGCCCTCGTCGACGCAGCCGGGGCCGCTGGTCAGTCTGGCGCGGAAGGTCAGCCGGTTCGCGGTCGCGGCGGTGAGGGTCTCCGCGCGTTCGCATCGCTCGCGGGCGAGGGTGCCGGTATTGGCCGATACGGCGAGTTCCTGGCCGACCGCGCCTTCCGTGATAGTGAGTTCGATGTCGAATTGGACGAGTCCGTCGGCGGCGCGACCCGTCCAGGTGCCGACGAACTCGGCGGGGACGGTGGCCGAGCCCGGTGCGGTGGAGGTCGCGGTGGACGCGGTCGATGTGGGTTCGGTGGTGATCGGGGCGGTCGAACTCGTGGCGATGCCCGTGTCACCTGGAGCGTTCAGCTGAGTGCCGATCAGGTAGGCACCGCCTGCCACGGCCGATGCGACCGCCAGCGACGCGGCGATCAGGAGGGCGCGGGTGCGTCGCGAACCGGTGGCGGGGTGCTTGGCGAACGGTGCGGCGTTGTTGTGCGCCGCCACAAAACCCGCCGGGGTGAATTCATTGCTCGACGTCGCGGAGTTCGGGCCGACGTAGGTGGCCGCTCGCCGGGCCGCCGCCGTCGGATCGGTGGTGAATCCACCGGATTGTCCATAGGTATTCGATGGCGTTGCCATCCCGCTCGAGACAGCGGTGCCGGTCGGCGGGGTTGCCGCGGAAAAGTTCGGCGCCGATGTGGTCGACGACCGACCTGGTGCGGAAACCGCGGTGGTATCGGAATGCGGCGGGTCGGCGGGCCCGGAATCCAGGTCGAGCAGGCGGACGGCCGACGCGCTGATGTGTCCTAGTACTTGTGGCGGTAGCCAACCGGCTCGTTGGGGCGTACCGAGGCGGGCGAGTTCGGAAAGGACCTGCTGCGGAGTCGGTCTCGCGGCGGGGTCCTTGGCCAGGCACGACTCGACCAGCGGTCGCAGCGACGCGGGGAGGGCCTCGAGGCGGGGCTGCTCGTAGACGATGCGCCAGAGCATCTGCATGACCTCGGCCGTGCCGAAGGGGCCGTGACCCGCCGCCGCGAAGGTGAGGACGCCACCGAGGGCGAAGACATCGCAGGCGGGACCGAGGGTTTCGCCGCTCACCTGCTCGGGGCACATGAAACCCGGTGAGCCGAGGAACTTTCCGGTGGTGGTGAGGGCGGATTCGGCGATCACCCTGGCGATCCCGAAGTCGATCACCTTGGGGCCGTCGATCGCGAGCATCACGTTCGACGGTTTCAGATCGCGGTGCACGATGCCCGCCGCGTGCACCGCGACAAGCGCTTCGGCCAGCCCGTGCCCCAACGAGACAAGGGCGGGCTCGGCGAACGGTCCGAACTGGCTCACCGCATCGGTCAACGAGATCCCGGCGACGTAACCGGTCGCCAGCCACGGGGCCTCGGCGTCGACATCGGCGTCGAGAACCGGTGCGGTGAAAGCTCCCCCGACGCTTTGCGCGGCCGCGACCTCCCGACGGAACCGCGCGCGGAACTCACCATCGATCAGATCGGGCCGGATCACCTTCACCGCGACCGTGCGACCACCCGGATTGCGCCCGAGGTACACCTTGCCCATGCCACCCGCGCCGAGCACACCCAGCAAGCGGTAATCACCGATCCGCCGAGGATCATTCGGGCCGAGCGGTTGCATAGCGGTTTAGTTCCTCCGAACACGAGCATGCCTGCGGGTCACTGTAACTGTGTTCATCCGTGTTGGCGGCGGGCCGAGATTCCCATGCGGTTGGGGAGGGCGAGTTTGGTGAGGATGTTGCGAACGTGGGTTTCGACGGTGCGTTCGGACAGGACGAGGCGGGTGGCTATCTCGCGGTTGGTCATGCCGGTGGCGACGAGGTCGTGTACTTCGCGTTCGCGGAGGGTGAGCGGGTCCGCGCAGCGGGTGGCGGTGGTGATTTCGGTGAGGAGGGCGTCGGCCGCTGCGAGGCGGTGGGGCATCTCGAGGCGGCGGAAGGCGGCAGCGGCCTGTTCGGCGGTGGCGCGGGCGGCAGGGAGGTCCGCACGGGCCAGGAGGGTGCGGGCCAGACCGAGGTGGCCGAGGGCGATGAAGGGGCGGGCACCGATCGCGGTGTCCATGGCGAGGCCATGGCGGTAGAGGTCGACGGCGGCGTCGAGGTGGCCTGCGACGCGGGCGCTGTCGGCGCGGATGCGGGCGATCGAGCCGACGCAGAAGAGGGCGCCGGTGCCGTCGGCGGCGTAATGGTGTTCGCGGCCCTCGAACGCGCGGTAGACGCGGTCGGCCGTTTCGGCGTCGGCCAGGAGTTCGGCGCCGACACCCACCGAGTACACGGTGCCGGACCAGCGTGGACCGATCTCGAGGGTGTCGGGGAGTCGACGAAACGGTTCGAACAGCGCTCTCGCCTCGTCGAGATCACCTGCCAGAGCGTGCATCATCGGGGCGAACAGCTGGGCGATCGTGATCTTCGGGGCGAAGGCGAGCGAAGCCAGTGCCGTGGCGAGCTCGTCGCGGTCGATGTGGCCGGCGATCACCGCGTACATGCCGCGGAAGGCGTGGTGCAGGCCCGCGAGGGAGTAGTCGCCGATGCCGACGGCCAGTTCGTAGGCTGCGGTGTCGGAGGCGAGGGCGGCGGGGAAGTCGCCGACCAGGGCGGCGCGGGTGGCGCGCAGGCGGAGCAGATGCCAGCGGGCGATCGGGAGACGACGGCGATCGGCGAGGAGTTCGATGTGGTCGAGGGCGTCGTCGAAGGCGGGCAGATCGCCGCGTTGCAGGGCCGCGTCAGCTGTCCACACGTATCCCCAGAGTTGGGCGAGTGGCTGTTCGGCGTCGGCCGCGATGTCGATTGCCTTGGCCGCGAGCACCATTCGCTCATCGAGGAAGTCGACGGCGGCCAACGACAGATGACGGGCGTGGATCGCGTCGAGGATGACATCGGGGTCGGTGGATCCTCGCGCGGCGCGCATGGCCTGGTCGGAGAGTTCCCTGGCTCGCACACCGGCACCGCGATCGGCGGCGGACAGGGCACGCTGGGCGAGGATCCGGGCGATCAGGTCGGGATGGCTGTCCGGGTCGAGCAGACGTAATGCCGTGCCGCAGAGCATGTCCAGCTGGGTCATCACCGTCGGTGTGGTGACGCCTTGGACCACGAGTCCGGCTTCGGCGAGCAGATCGGCGCGGTCGGCCTGCTCGGCCAGTGCGCCCGCTTCGACGCAGTGGTCGAGGCTGGTGGACACCCGGCCCGCGGCGAACTCGTCGCGCGCCAGATCGATCAGCAACTCGGCGCGGTCGGCCTCGGAGGCGGTGCTCGAGGCATCGATTGCCCACTGGCCGAAGCGAATTGCCTCCGCATAGGCGGCGCTCGCCCGTGCCGAACGGGCGGCTCGCCGGGACCAGTGGCGACCGCACGGTGAGTCCGCATCGCCTGCCGCCTGCCGCCAGTGCGTGGCGATCGCACCCGCGACAGCGGAATCCGGGCCGCCGCGCGCGCTCAATTCCTCAGCGGCCGCACGGTGCCAAGCGGCGCGACGCGACGGCACCAGATCGGCGTAGATCGCATCGCGGATCAACGCGTGGGCGAATCCTGTTGTGCCATCGTCGAATCGACGAATGATGCCCGCGCCGGTCGCCGCATCGATCGCCCTCGAAACCTGATCACGCACCGTCGGATCGACCGCACCCTGCTCGGGAACAGCATCGGGGCTCGGCCCAAGACCGGCGCTGTCACGTACCGACTTCGGATCCCCTTCGTCGGACTTCACTGTCGATGTCGGGCCGTTCCATCCGGCCGTCTCTGGCGCAGATCGCCGCCGAGCGGAATCCGGAATCCGCGTCGACTCACACACTCGTTCCAGCAGGTCCGCATCGATCCTCTCGCCGAGAATGCTTGCGGCGCCGAGGGTATCGACCTGATCCGGGGTCAAACGGTCGAGCTGGGTGAGGATCAGGCGGCGGATGCCGGGGACCGACAGGAGTGGGTCGTCGCCGATATCGGTGCCGGATTCGATGACGAGGCGGACCAGCAGGGGAGTGCCGTCGGTGCGCGCGTGCACGCGGGGTGCGAAATCGGGTGCGCGACCGGCCTGTTCGAACCAGTAGCGGACCTCCTGCTCGGAAAGTCCTGAGACGGGCAGGGATTGGAAGTGGGGCAGTCGCAACCAGGCGGGCTGGTCGGCGAGCAGGGTTTCGCCCATCGGCTCGCGGGCGGTACCGACGATCAGCACCTTGGTGCGCGGGGTTTCGGTGGCGACATGGGTGAGCAGGGCGAGCGAGGTGGGATCGGACCAGTGCAGATCCTCCAGAACCAGCAGCAGGCCCGAAGGTTCGGCGGCCGCGGTGAGAACGTCGGCGACCTCGGTGAACATGCGGAACCGCTGGGCCGCCGGTCCACCACCCGGCTCGGTGACGGTGTCGAGGGCGGGCCCGAGCTCGGGTAGCTCACGTGCGGCACGGCGCCACGGCCACAGCGGTGGCATCCCGGCGTCGTCGAGGGCATTGCCGCGCACCACCCGCAATCCCGCCTCGGCCGCCACCGTGGCGACCCGCTCGGCCAGCCACGATTTGCCGATCCCCGCCGCGCCGCTGACCAGCACGAACCGGCCCGCACCCGAGGCCGCGGCGACCACGGCGGCGCGCAGGCGGGCCATCTCGGCATGCCGTCCCACGTCCGGATTCCGCACCGAACAAGTATCGCGCGTGCGGGGCGAGTTCAGTACTGCGATTACGTACCGGCACTGATCCGCGCGACACCGATCGGCGCGAGCATTGACCTATCACATTCCCCCAGGTCAGGAGCTGAAATCATGTACGCACACCTCGTCTGGTTCGACCAGCCACGCAACGCCGACGAACTCGCTGCCGTCGACTTCGCCCGTACCAACCGGATCGGGCCCGCCGTGGCGACCGTGCCCGGCCTGCTCGACTTCTACGAACTGCGCCGCGCCGACGGTTCCGGCATGGTGATCGGCATCGCCGACACCGAGGCGGCGCTGCACGCGGTGAGCGCGGCGATCCTCGCCACCGAACTGCTGCCGGGGGAGGACCCCGCGCTACTGCCGGGCCCCGACCGGGTGGAGATCTGCCCGGTGCTCACCCACCACGACCTGGCCACGATCTACGCGCAGGCGGTGCCGTCATGAATCCGATCGTGCTCGGTGCCCGAATGCCGGTCGGCCGGTGTGTCGGTCTGGCTGTGCAAGCCGTCCTCGGTTACAGATCCGCCAGCGCGATGCCGGTGAGCGGGCTGCCGATCCGGACCAGGTCGGTGTCGGTGCCCGCGCCGAGATCCACCTGGCGGATCGTGCCGCCGAGATCGCTCACGTAGAAGCGGGAATCGAAACCGGTCACGCCGATGGCCTCGTGGTAGCCGGTGGAGATGATCTCCGGGGTGCCGACTTCCGGTTGGATCTGGGCTTTGTACAGGGCATTTCCGCGCGGAGCTGCGCCGCGATCGGTCCAGACCAACTCGCCCACACCGTGCAGTTCGACATCGATCGGCTCGGGCAGATTCTCCCAGAGCAGTTCGATATCGGTGCGGGCCGCGGGATCGGCGCCGGGTGGCAGGTCCATCGGTGCGCGGAAGATCCGGCCGTCGCCTGCCTTGGCCGCGCCTTTCTGCGTCCAATAGAGCAGGCGACGGTCGAGGTCGAGGCAGATGCCGACGCACCAGTCGCGCACCACGGTGGCGTCGTCGCCGGTCACGACAAGGGCGTGCAGGTCGTCACCGTTGAGATCGCAGGTGAGGACCTGCATGCCCTCGCGGTCGCACCAATACAGCCTGCCCCCTTCGGTATCGATGGCGAGCTGTTTGCCGGTGGTGAAGGCGCCGACGGCGACGATCGTGGTGCGATTGCCGCCGTCGAGGTCGACCCGTTCGATGGAACCGTTGCGGGAGAAGAACCCCGGTTCGGCGCCGGGGGCGGGCCGCGCGTCGGGGGTGCCCATGTTGGTCCAGTAGATGTGGCCGCGCAGCTTGTCGACCACGACACCGTCGGGGCACCGGTCGAGACCGTCGACCACGGTGCGCACCTGCTTGCCGTCGAGCGAAACAGCGTGCATCACCGCACCTTGGAGATCCAGCGCCAGAATCTCGGTCACCGGGTCAGCCCTGCTTCGGCTTCGGGTAGTCGTCGTAGAAGCCCTCGCCGGTCTTGACCCCCAGCTTGCCCTCGTCGACGTACTTTTTCAGCAGTTTCACCGGGCCCGTCGGCAGGTTCGGGTTCTCCTTCTCGTAGTGCTCCTCGATATCGAGCACCACATCCAGACCTACCTGGTCCATCATCCGGAACGGGCCCGCCTTGGTACCGAAGTTGCGCATGAACATCTCGTCGATGTCGTGCGGAATCGAGACGCCCTCGTAGACGACCTCGAGCGATTCGCGCTTGATGGCGGCCCAGATGCGGTTGAAGATGAAGCCGGTCGACTCCTTGCGCACCAGATACGGGTGCAGGCCGTACTCCGGGAAGGTCTTCAGGACGAAGTCGAGCACATCCTTGGAGGTGTTGCCGTCCGACATCACGTCGAGCACGGTCGACTGCGGCGGCATGTAGAAGTGGGTGTTGAGCATCCGATCGCTGGTCTTCAAACCCTCGGTGAACAACCGGCTCGCATACGACGACGAGTTCGAGGCGACGATCGCGTCGGCGTCGGTATCGGTGTCGAGCTGGGCGAAGACCTTCTTCTTCAGGTCGAGAATCTCCGGCACCGCCTCGACGACCAGCCACGCGCCCTTCACGCCGATGGCCTGGTCGGGCACGTATTCGGCGGTTCCCGGCTTGCCGTCGGTCACGGTGGCGGCCACCTCTGGCAGCTGATTCTCCACGAAGGCCACGGCCGCGTTGCCGACGTCACCGTTGGGATCGATGATGCGGACCTCGCCGCCCCTGGTGGCGAACATCAGGGCGATCCGTCTGCCCAGCGTGCCACCACCGATCACAGCGACCGGACGTTCGAAATGATTCTTCGGAACATTGCTCACAGCGACTCCCTTTGCACAGGCGACGGGGGACCAACTCGGTGACGCAAACTCCAGCTTTGCCAGCCTAGCGCCGCCGTGTGTCAGCGTGGCTATCCCGCGCGAGACCCCCGCCGCATTATCGGCGCCCAAGACAGGAGCTTCGACGACAGCAGTCGGCAACTTCGGTGTCGGTGGCGCGTGTCACACTCTTTGGCAATGAGCCGTCACACCGCATTCCGGTACTGCCTCGACCTCACCGTCGAGCAGTCCGACGTGCTCGCCCGGCACGCTGGGGCTGCCCGGTTCGCGTTCAACCAAAGCCTCCATTTCGTGAAGTCCGCCCTCGACCATCGCAAGACCCACCCCGACCACCCCGTGCCATGGACACGGTTCGACCTGATCAACGCCTTCAACACCTGGAAGAAGTCCGAAGACGCCGGACGTGTGTTCGCCGTCGACACGGATGGGGTCACCGAAGTGCGAGTGACGGGGTTGGCCTGGCGCTCCCAGGTGTGCCAGCAAGTCTTCGAGGAAGCCGCTGTCGACTGTGGTCGCGCTCTGACCTCTTTCTCAGCCTCGCGGACCGGCAAACGGGCTGGTAAACGGGTCGGGTTTCCCCGTTTCAAGCAGAAGGGCCGAAGCAATCCGTCGTTCCGAATTCGCAACAAGCACAGCAAGGGCGGCTGGGCGGCGATCCGGGTCGGCGACAATGAGATCGCCCGGTCGGTCGCTGTCGCGGACCGCTGGTATCCGTCGAGTAAGCGGTGCTCAGCCTGCGCGACGATCAAACCTACCCTCGCGCTGGCTGATCGAGTATTCGCCTGTGAGTGTGGGTTTCGTGCCGACCGTGATCACAACGCGGCGGTCAACCTGGCTGTATGGCCGACGATTCACCAGGACTTCTCACGATCCCCGGACCCCCGAGCAGGAGGCCGGGTTACCAAAGTCCGCCGACGGGAAGGCGCTGACCGATACCTTATCGGTGTCGGTGTAACCGTCCCGGTTGACGCGGAAACCGACGTTCGAGCCGCATTCGTGGCCTGAACCGAAGACGCCCGAGAAGGGCGGTGTCTGGCCCGATCCAGTGTCCGGACATGCTGTTATCCTCACGACTTAACGTATTTGCGCGCGTCAGCACTAGGGGGCTCCTCGATGACCACACTGGCCTCCGGACTGTTCATCGACTGGGAGCAGCTGACGGGGCAGTCGAAATTCGTCGTCGAGCTGGTCAGTTTTCCCATTTTCAGCGCGCTGGCCGGGTGGCTCACCAACTGGACCGGCGTGCTGATGCTGTTCTGGCCGCTGTATTTCAAGGGCTTCCGGGTGCCGATGCTGCACGTGCTGTACCCGTACCTGCCGCGGCGGGTGCAGGTGCTGCCCACGTTCTCCGGCGACGGGCGGATGCTCGGTTTCCAGGGCTTCATCCCGGCCCGCGCGGAGAAGATGGCCAGCATCTGCGTGGACAAGGCGCTGATGCGGATCGGCAGCCCGCGCGACTTCATCCACGAACTCGACCTCGACGGCATCGGCGACTATCTCGCCGAACGGGCGCGCGATCAGGTGCAGCCGATCGTCGACGAGATCATGAACCGGGAGAACCCGGACCTGTGGCGTTCGCTGCCGCGGCCGGTGAAACAGGCCATCTACCAGCGCGTGGACCGGCAGTTGCCCGCGCTGTGCCGGCGCGCGTTCGAGACCCTCGGCGACAATATCGACCAGCTGCTCGACGTGAAGAACTTCGTGATCCGGTACCTGCAGCAGAACCCGGCCATCCTCAAGGACCTGACCACCACGATCGCCGCGCCCGAGCTCAAATTCATGGCGCGAATCGGTCTGCTCGGTGCGCCTTTCGGCCTCATTCTGGCGCTCTACCTGCACATTCATTCGAGCATTCCGTACTGGGGCGCGATTCCGGCCTGGGTGATCGTGCTGTTCGCCTCGGCGATGATCGGCGTGACGGTGAACGTCATCGCGATCAAGATGGTGTTCGAACCGGGCGATCCGCAGCCGCGCTACAAGTACCTGTGGCGCCAGGCGCTGCTGGCCAAACGTCAGCCGCAGGCCGCGACCGACCTCGCGCACATCCTGGCCTACCAGGTGCTGACCGTGGAGAACCTGTCCAACGAGCTGCTGGAAGGGCCGAACGGGGACAAGACCCGTCAGCTCATCGAGCGGGTGGTGTCGGAGGAGATCCACAACCAGCTCGGGGCCACCGCGTTCATGGTGCGGGCCGCGCTTGGCAGGCGGCAGTTCGACAATCTGGCGGTCTCGGGCGCCGGTGCCGGGGTGATCTCGGCGCGCACCATGGTCGAGGACGAGGAGTTCGTGCTGGAACAGGCGAAGAAGATCGACGATTTCGCCGCCCGCAAGCTGCGCACGCTGACGCCCGGTGAGTTCATGGAGATGTTCTACGCGTCGGTCGAACAAGACGCGTGGTTGCTGTACCTGCACGGTGGGGCGCTCGGCATCGGTGTCGGCGCGCTGCACCTGCTGACCTTCGGTTGGTAGTATTTCGAAATACAAGCACGCGTGCTTGCATTTTTTGCGGGTCGCTGCGACTCTTGGTGACGACGGCGCACCGATACCGGGTCGCGCCATGATCGGCAAGGGAACTCCATGGCTGACCTCGCAGCGCTGCTCGACGACTTCGCCGCCGAATGCGCGGATCTGGAAAACCTGGTCGCACCGCTGACCCCCGAACAGTGGAAGACGCCGACCCCCGCGCCGCGCTGGGACATCGCCACCCAGATCGCCCACCTGACCTGGACCGACGAGGTATCGGTGATCGCCGCCACCGACGCCGACGGCTTCGCGGCGTTCCTCGCCGAAGCCGCGTCGAAGGCATTCACCCTCGTCGACGACGGTGCCGAGGAAATCGCCAAGAACCCACCCGCCGAGCTGCTGGTGCGCTGGCGCGCCGGCCGCGAACAGCTCATCGCCGCACTCGCCGCCGTCCCCGTGGGCACCAAACTGCCCTGGTTCGGCCCGCCGATGAGCGCCGCATCGATGATCTCGGCCCGCATAATGGAAACCTGGGCCCACGGCCAGGACGTCGCCGACGCCCTCGGCGTCACCCGCACCCCCACCGCCCGCCTACGCACCGTCGCCCACATCAGCGTCCGCGCGCGCAACTACGCCTACCTGGTCAACGGCGAATCCGGCCCCCCCGAAGAATTCCGTGTAGAACTGACCGCCCCCGACGGCACCCTCTGGACCTGGGGCCCCGAATCCGCCCCCCAACGCGTCACCGGCCCCGCCCTGGACTTCTGCCTGGTAGCAACCCAACGCCGCCACCGCGAAGACACCGCCCTACTCACCGAAGGCCCCGACGCCACCCACTGGCTAGGCATAGCCCAAGCCTTCGCAGGCCCCCCCGGCACAGGCCGCGAAGCAGGCCAATTCGCCTGACCCCGGCAACACCGCACACCCCAACCCGCCATACCCGCACTCCCAGCCCCGCACGACCCGACCTCGAGGAGGGTCCCGCCGCGCAGCGGCGGTAGCGGCCCGGCCGCGAGTTAGCCGCCGTTGCGTCGAGGCGCAGCCTCTAGCAAC
>NZ_JBHXRR010000041.1:0-21250 GCF_042716665.1 Nocardia sp. NPDC058658 | reverse complement strand
GGTGGCGGCGGCGACGTCAGTATCAGGCTCGGCTCTCGCATTACCGCCGCCGTGGTCATCCGCTCGACTGACGATCCGTGAGTGCCGTTGCAGTACTAAGCGCCACATTCGTTCGACTTGCTCGGGTTCGGCTCCAGAGAACATTGCACCGAAACGGCCCGAGGTGGCGATCAGCGCGGCCGTCTTCTCCCGAATGACCTGGAGATAGTGCTGCACAGGATCTTGCCCGGGCCGCGGGCCCAACGTCTCACGTGCTTGTCCGGCAATCAGTTCGCTGAAGGTATCGGCAATGACGGCCACTGCATCGGCGCCGAGATCCGCGCACAATCGCGAGGCGTGCGCGAAGACGTAATCGCCGGTAAGAATAGCCAAATTATTGCCCCACAGAGCGTTCGCGCTCGGCGCATTTCTTCGAAGTCCCGATTCATCCATTACGTCGTCGTGGTATAGCGATGCTAGGTGGATCAGCTCCACGACGGCTGCGGCGACGGGAACTTCGTCGTTTGAGGGCTTCGGCCCGAGCTGCGCGGCGAGGATCGTGAACAGCGGTCGGAAGCGCTTGCCGCCGGCGTCGGACAGATACCGTGCGGGAGCGAGCATGAGGTCGTGCCCGCGTGAAAGTCTGTCATTGAGAATTGCTTCCGCTGCCTCCATGCCGCGAGTCACCGCCGACGCGAGTTCCGCATCTTCGAACAAGGTCTCTGTCGCGCCAAGCGCGCGGTGCCTTTTGCGACTGTTGTTCATTACGCTTCACCTCTGCTTTGCAACGCCTACTTGACCGGAAAGATTCGTACGATATCGGCGTCGGATCGGCACCGCCGGTTGACTGCTGCCCCCCACTGTGCACACCCCTTCGTCTCAGCTTCGCCGCGGAATACGACTGTCTGGATCAGCACGGCAAGCCTGCTGTCATGGTACGTTGCTGCAGAACCGTGGGCCCACTCCCCGTTATGGCAATAGATTGCTAGGCGTGATTGCTGACCGTCACCTTCCGGTCACGGCGGACTTGGGCTAGGGTCGGTTGATGTGAGGTTCGACAATGCAGGAGTTATTGAATCGTCACATATCTGTCGATTACATACGTAATATTTCGGAACGAATTGGACATGCATTCGTGGGTACCGGCGAGGCCACTGGAATCGGACACGCGCACGGCAAGGCTATCCTCATCGGCGAACACACTGTTGTGCACGGCGCCCCCGCGATCGCGATTCCGTTGCCTGCTATGCCGGTACGGGCAGTCGCACGCCCATACCTTCCCGATACCGATTCCGACGTCACCTCGGACAAATCCTTCGGGTTCGTAGCGGGACTCGCCGACACGAAGTTCTCGCCTTCGGGGCCGCGGGTCGCGGTGGAGGAAGCCTTGCGGCAATGGGGCCTTGGCGCTCACCCAGTCAGAATCACTGTGGACTGCGATATTCCCTTCGCTCGCGGACTGGGGTCCAGCGCAGCAATCACCAGCGCCGCGGTGCGCGCCGTCGCGGACCTCTATGGTCGGCGACTGGATACGGCAGCTCTCTATGATTTCGTGCAGTGCGGCGAGCAAATCGCACACGGTCGCGCAAGTGGCGTCGATGCCAGGGCAGTTCTTGCGACCGGACCGATCTGGTTCTACCAGGGCGCCGCTAGGGCTGTCACGACGGAGCTCGACGCCGCCCTGGTGATCGCGGACACCGGGATGCCGGGCGTCACCGAGCGGGCGGTGACCGGTGTCAGTCGTCTCGCTGACCGTGATCCCGTGTTCATTCAGCGCCTGGTCGATCATGCGTCCGGCCTGGTCCACGTCGCCGCCAACGATCTCGCCGCCGGGGATGCCGAGTCCTTGGGTCATACCATGTCTGACTTTCAGAGAATACTCGTCTCGCTCGGAGTCAGTACCCCGAGTATCGATCTCCTCGTCTCTACCGCGTTGGGCGCGGGGGCCTTCGGCGCAAAGCTCACCGGTGCGGGTATGGGTGGCTGCGTTGTCGCTCTTACCTCGACAGCCACTGCGGGCGCTGTGAGCCGCGCACTCCGTCGAGTCGATGCCTTGCGAACATGGACGGTTGACACTCGTGGCAGGCATTTGTCTACCTGGCCCGCCTCGACGCTCGGACATGGCGGTCGCCAATGACTGCCGCCATACCCGTCTTCCCCTGCAAGGGACCTATTTCAGGATTCCGTGACAGCCGCGGGAAAGTGAGGCGAGGAGATACCTGCGTGCCACCGGCGACTGGTGTCGTACCGCCGGCAACACAACGTCGCTGGACCTGGTGCGTGCGGAGGCACGACGCGACGAGCGGGCGGTGGTCATCGCGGCTGCGGTGCTGTGCGGTGAGCTGTCGCTGATGGCTGCGCAGACCAATCGCGGTGAATTGATGCGTGCCCATACCCAATTCGAGCGGTCAACCACGAGCAACGGGACACAACGATGACCACAACGCCGGTCGGTATCCACGACCTTTCGTTCGCCACCACCCATTACGCCCTCGATCACGCCGTCCTCGCCGAGCGACTCGGGGTGGACCGCGACAAGTTCTACCTCGGTATCGGTCAGGAACGAATGAGCGTGGCCGCCGCCGACGAGGACATCGTCACCATCGCCGCCGCGGCCGCCAAGCCGATCCTGGAACGCCACAGCACCGACAACATCCGCACCGTGTTGCTGGCCACCGAGACCGGTGTCGACCAGTCCAAAGCCGCTGCCCTGTACCTGCATTCGCTGATCGGGCTGCCCAACGCGGCGCGCGTGGTCGAGCTCAAGCAGGCCTGCTACGGCGGCACGGCCGGGTTGGCGTTCGCCGCCGGTCTGATCGCGCGTGACCCGTCGCAGCGGGTGCTGGTGATCGCGGCCGATATCGCCAAGTACGAACTCGGCACCCCGGGTGAGCCGACCCAGGGTGCGGCGGCGGTCGCGATGCTGGTCACCGCGAACCCGGCGATCCTCGAGCTCGACCCGATCTCGGGGCTCTACAGCGCCGACATCATGGATTTCTGGCGCCCGAACTACCGGTCCGAGGCCATCGTCGACGGCAAGACCTCGGTGAACGCCTATCAGAAGGCCGCGCAGGAGGCATGGAGCGACTACCGCCGCCAGGGCGGTCGCGAGCTCGGTGAGTTCGCCGCGTTCTGCTACCACCAGCCCTTCACCAAGATGGCCTACAAGGCGCACCGGCACCTGCTGGAAAGTCAGGGCCGCACCGCCGAGGCCGCCGATATCGAGGCCGTCATCGGGGCGACCACCACCTACAACCGCACCGTCGGCAACAGCTACACCGCCTCGCTGTATCTTGGGCTGGCCTCGCTGCTCGACCACACCGACGACCTCACCGGCAAGCCCCTCGCGATGATCAGCTACGGCTCCGGCAGCGTGGCCGAGTTCTTCAGCGGCACCGTGGTACCCGGCTACCGCGAGCACCTGCGCACCGAGGCGAACCAGGCCGCGATCAGCTCGCGCGAACTGATCGACTACGACCACTACCGCGCCCTGCACGAGGCGGTACTGCCCAGCGACGGCGCCTACCACGCGATGGCCGAGGAGACCCGGCGCCCGTTCCGGCTGGCGGCGATGTCGGGGCACAAGCGCATCTACGAAGCCAGCTGAGGTCGCGCCTGCAAGCAAGCATGAATTCGGCTCGCGGCCGATTGGCATCGGTGCCTATATGTTGTTGTACAGGCCCACTTCGAGGATCTCGAAATCTGATTCATCGGCGCCTGCTGCATGCGTGCCGCGACCACGCCACGAAGGAATTCTTCGAGTTGGACTCTTGGGTCCAGCGATTGAGGGACTCATAGTTTGGGACGATTGGGCTTTGCATATTATAGGTCAACCGAAGCTGGGCAATTCTTTTGCCTGTGCGAATTGCCGCATAATAATAGCACATAGCCAGGATTCGGAGTATGGCAATTTATTGCTAGGTGTGTTCGTCGAGTGATCTGCTGCAATCACAGTGTGAGGTCGGAACGAAGTGCTACGATCTGATCAACATGACGGATCGTCCGGTGGTGAGCGAGGTGATTTCGTGTCGACGGAGCCATTCCAATTGATCGTCGAAGTTGCCGATGTTGTTCGGGAATACAGCATAGGCAACCAGCGGGTCCGAGCGCTCGATCATGTATCCGTGACGATACATGGAGGAGAGTTTGTATCCGTTATGGGTCCCTCCGGTGCCGGAAAGAGTACTTTCCTGCACTTGTTGGGTGCTCTTGATACCGTCGGATCGGGATCGATCCGGTTCAATGACCGGGAGATCGGCAGTCTGAGCGAAGAAGAACGGGCGAAGTTCAGACTGCGAAGTGTTGGCTTCGTATTTCAGTTCTTCAATCTTCTTCCAACGATGACCGCGTGGGAGAACGTTGCCGTGCCGCAGCTTTTCGCTGGCCATCGATTGGCCGCGGCGAGAACTCGGGCACTCGAACTACTCGAGCTGGTAGGGATGGGACACCGTACAGAACACCGTCCCGCTGAGCTATCCGGCGGCCAGATGCAGCGTGTAGCAGTGGCGAGGGCGCTGATGATGAATCCGCCGTTGATCCTCGCCGATGAGCCGACCGGGAATCTGGACTCACGTGCTGGAGCCGAAATTCTGGAATTGCTTCGAGATATCGCACACGACGAGGGGCAAAGCCGATCGGTCGTGATGGTGACGCATGACGTTGCCGCCGCCGGATTCACTGACCGGAGGATCACGTTGCGTGATGGCAAGCTGTGTTCGATTGAGCTGAGCACGGCTGCACAAGGTGGCTCCGAGTGATCGGTGTGGCGGCTGATCGACTAAAGGTGTTCAACCTGCGGGAATTGCGCACGCATCCACTGCGGGTCCTGGTCACGGTCGGCGTGGTGGCGGTGTCGGCGGCGTTGATGGTGGCAGTGTTCGGTATCACCGGATCCGTCACCGGATCAGTCGATCGGCTCGCCACGAGCATCGGGGGTGGTGCGCAGCTCGAGATATCCGGAGTCACCGATGGGGGTTTCGATCAATCACTCCGGGCGGAAGTGGACGAGGTACCGGGCGTGGACTTCGCGGTGCCGATGGTGCGGACCACGCTCGGGTCCGGCTCCGATCGAATTCTTCTGCTGGGGGTCGATCAAACCGTGACCAGGTTGCGGAGTGACCTCGAACGGTCGGTGCGCGACCAGCTCGGTAATGCTACGAAGCTGTTGACTACGCCGAACGGGGTTGTCGTCGGCGCGACCCTCGGGCGACCGGAGGGCTCATCCTTCGACGTCGCGGGGGTTGAGGTCACTGTCGTCGCGGTGATCGATGGCGACGCCGTACGCGGGCTCAATAGCGGTGAAGTCGTTGTGACGACTATTCCTACCGCGCAACGGATTGCCGATCGCGCGCAGCGTCTGGACTCGGTCCTGATCGGATACGTCGACGGTGCCGACCACGCCGAGGTTCGAACCGCGATCGAGGATATCGTTGATGGACGGGCCGTGGTGGCGGAGCCGAGCTTGCGTGCGGCGCAAGCCGGCAGCGGAATTATGATCCTGCGGTACTCGACGATGATGGCAGCGGCTGTGGCACTGGTGGTCGCGGCTTTCCTGATCTACACGGTTATGAATATGGCGGTGTCGCAGCGGTATCGGGTGATTTCGACATTGCGTGCGATAGGCGGGAGCGGGCGGGCCATCGTCCGAGATCTGGTGGTCGAGGCAGCACTGCTCGGACTTGTGGGCGCGATTGTCGGCTCGGCACTCGGCGTCGTCGCGGGGCGGGTCGCAATCGCCAACCTGCCACCGGCGGTATTGCAATCGGTCGAGACCAAAATGACGTATGTACTGCCCGCCTACGCGATTCCGGTCGCTCTGGCGTTGAGCGTGATTGCCTGCTTGGCCGCGGCAGCTCTCGCCGCGCGCGATGTCTATCGGGTGGCGCCGATCGAGGCGTTGGCGCCGCAAGGATCGCCGGGGGCCGACCGGGGGCGCTGCTTGCCGCGGCTTGGTGCTCTGATTCTTGCCGCGGCCGGGATCGGCGCGGTGATAGCGATCGCGCGCGGCGTGTCCGGGCGGGCGTCTGTCGCCGCGGTCGGATTGGCCTTCATCGCCGCGATCTGCCTCTGCTTTGCGCTCCGGCCGCAGATCGTCGCTGCGGCGGCGTGGATGGCGGCCGTATTCGGCATACCTGGTGTGCTCGGAGCTACCTCCATCCTGCGCTCGCAGAAGCGATCCTGGGCGACAGCGATGACCGTCGCGATTGCTGTTGCAATGATCGTCTCAGTGTCCGGGTCCAATAAAAATGGTCTCGATTCGGCCACCGACTATTTCGCCTCGCTTGCTCGATCTGAGATCTGGGTCAGTTCACAGCCGGCGGATGTGATCGCGACCGCCCCGACGATGTCTTCCGACATCAGTCGCCGGGTAGCGGAGGTGCCGGGCGTAGCCGCTGTCGAGGAAGGGCAGATCGGATTCGCCACGGTCGGCGGTGCCAGGGTGATGTTGCAGGCGTTCGGTCCGGAGACGAATCAGTCGCTGTTCGATTCGATCAATGCGGATGCGCGAGCACAGATCCACGCCGGTGCCGGGGTCGCGATCTCTCGCGATCTCAGCCAGGCGCTCGGTGTGGGTGCGGGCGACGAATTGGAACTGCGTACGCCACACGGTGTGCGCCATCCTCGGGTACTAGCCGTAGTGCCCTACTTCTCCGGGTTGGCGGGGGCAGTGGCTATTGGGCTGCCGCTGATGAGCGAATGGTTCGATCGGCCCGGCTCCACATACCTGGAGGTGCACACTCAACCGGGCGCGCACACCGCCCAGGTCGAAGCGGCAGTCCGTGCCGCGATGCCGAGCGGGATATACGTCTACTCCGGCGCGGCGGCCGTCGAGGGAGTGGGCAACGCCGTGGAGCAGGCTGCCATCCTGACCACCGCGATTACCTGGATCGTCGGCATCGTCGCCGCCATCGCGCTGCTGAACACACTGACACTGTCGGTGCTGGAGCGGCGGCGTGAACTGGGTGTACTACGTGCATTGGGCGGTAGTCGTCGGTTCCTTGTCCACATGATCTTGACCGAGGCCGGGGGAATCGCCATTGTCGGTGCGCTTGCCGGGCTGCTAATCGGTGTCGTAGTTCAATACCTGAATTCGTTCGTACTTTCCGAGGTAATCGGGTTGGATGTCGCATATGGTGTCACACCATTGATTGTGATCTTCGCTTTTCTTGCACTACTGCTGACGCTCGCGGGCGCAGTGGCGCCCGCAATTCGTGCCGCCCATCTCAATATCATCGAGGCCATAGAAGCCGAGTAGACGCGGAAGCCCCCCTGTCTTGTGTAGGTATCGATAGGAACATGTTAGTGAATAAGTCGTCTGGTTCCATTAATCTGGCAGCAGATCTGTTCTTGGTGCACGCGCCGAGCGTCTATGACTTTCGAGAACGCGACGATATGTTGTTCGCCTATCTCAGTGACAGCGATAGTGTCAATGTAACGTCGATCTACGAAATGTATCCGATCGGCTGGTTTTCGATAAGGCAGCATCTTCGCGAGTATGATCTCGACGTCGAAATCGTCAATGTCGCGTCGCTGATGCTGATGCATCCTGAGATCGACGTCGAAGGCCTACTCTCGAGGCTTGACGCCGACGTTTTCGGATTCGACCTGCATTGGATGCCGCAATGCCACGGTTCGATCGAACTAGCTGCGGCACTCAAGCGCATAAAACCAGATGCGCTCACCATCTTCGGAGGCATATCGGCAACCGTGTACGCCGAAGAGTTGATCGGTTATCCGAGCGTCGATGTTGTCGTGCAGGGGTATGACACGCTGGACCCGGTGCGGCAACTGGTCGCAGCAGTCAAGAAGGGTGTGCGGGACTTTCGAGGCATACCCAATTTGCTGTACAAAGATCGCGGTGAGGTAGTGCGGACGGGGTTTAGTCACAAACCTGCGGAAAACTACAACGACGCGACTAATGACTGGAGTTTCTATAAGGAAGGTCGCCCGTCCGCGCCGTCGGTGACCAAGCTGATCATGACTCTTCCCAATACGGGCTGTGCGCACGACTGTGGCTGGTGTGGTGGCTCTCGCTTCGCGTACCAGAACGTCATGGAAGTGAAACGAACACTGATACAGAAGGACAATTCCCGAATCATCGACGAGCTGCGTACGATGGGGGAGGCGGCCCGGCAAACATCAATCTACGCGTTGCAGTGTTACTCCGAGGGTCGGACCCGCATGCACGAATACTTGGACGCGGTCGAAGAATTGGGCTATAAGAGCGTCTATTTCGAGCAGTTCAACCTGACGCCGGCAGACACGCTTGCGAAAATGGGGCGTGCGACGAACTCCTACATCATGTTGTCGCCTGAATCGCACGATCCACGCATCAGCAAGGCCGCCGGACGTGGCACCTATGACATGGCCCAGATGGAGGAATGGATTCCTCGCGCACTTGATTCAGGAGTGCGCGGCATCATGGTCTGGTTCTTCATCGGCATGCCGTACCAGGATCGTCAGTCGGTGCTCGACACCATCGAGTACTGTCGCCGCTTGATCAAGCGGTTCGACGGTGACCCCGCGGTGATTCCGCTCGTCTGTCCGATGGTGCCCTTCCTCGACCCCGGCTCCCGGTTTTTCGAGCAGCCGGAGCGTCATGGATACCGGATCTTCCACCGGACCCTGGCCGACCACCGCGCTGCCATGGTCGAGCCACTGTGGCACCGGCGACTCAACTACGAGACGGAATGGCTGAGTCGTCGTGAGCTACAGGATGTCTCCTACGAGGCGATATCGCGGCTAGTGGAGATCAAAGGCGAGTACGGAATGCTGCCCACGAGTATCTGCGAGTCCATCCTGGTGACTATCGCTCAGACACAGGAATTGCTCGGCGAGATGGAATCTGCGCTGGAAATGGACGGAAAGTTGCCCGCCGACTTGCGCAGTGAGATCGCCGCGTACAACCGCCGGATCCTCGCCTACTCCAGTGACCAGATCATTCCTGTGCCGCGGCCTTTCGGCGGCCGCTGGTTCGACGATAATACGGTCCCGCAGCACCTTGTCGATGAGTTGACGAGGCTAGGCTCATGAAGAGATCAGACGGCCACGGATTTGTCACGGACGCCGAGACACCATATGTCGCCAGTTGGGGCGGAACGGGCGAGCAGGTCGTCCTCGTCCACGGTGACGCACCGATCGGCCCGTTGGCTTGGCTTTCGCAACGCAGGTTGCGGGACCGCTACACGTTGTCGGTGCTGACCCGCGCCGGCTACGGGCAGCGCTCGGCACTGCGTATCGATGCTCGCCGCGATGCCGATGACCTGTGCGCTGCGCTCAGCGAACCGGTTCACCTGATCGGACATTCGCACGGTGCGGTAGTCGCTGCGTTGGCTACGGCGGCCGCACCAGATCTCGTTCGTAGCGTGACCTTGATCGAACCGCCCCTTTTTCAGGTCGCGGCGGACGAACCGGAGGTCCAGGCGGTTCTACGCGAGGCCGATGCCCTATTCGGAACTGTGACGGCCGGGCCGATTCCAGCTGGCACACTGAGTGCCCTTTTCGGTGGCCAGGGCGCCGACTTCGCTACGCCCGAATGGTCGCTTCTGCGGACGAAGGTGATGGAATCGGTACTGCCCTGGACGTACCCCATAGATTTCGCCGGTCTTCGCGGACGGGTGTCGGCGCTCGTCGTCTGTGGCGCCTGGAGCGCTGCCTTCACCGCTGTATGCGAGCGAATCGCCCGGGAATTGTCCGCGCCGTGCGTGCGAATCCCCGGGGCAGGTCACTCGCCGCATCTGGTCGAAGTCGAATTCGACCAGGTCCTGCTGCGGCACCTGGCCGCCGCGGGAGAACCGAATCCACTGCCCTCCGCGGACTTCGCGAGGCCGATATGACCAAACCTGTGATCGTGATCGGCGCCGGTATCGCGGGGCTGGCAACCGCATACCGACTGGCCGAAAGACGAGTCCCCGCAGCGGTCTTCGAGGCGACGGACGTCGTCGGCGGGCGGATGGCCACGTTGCGGTCGAACGGCTTCAGCGTCGACTCCGGTGCGGACGGTCTGCTCGACGGTTATCGCGCCACCTGGTCGCTGCTCACCGAACTCGGACTGCGTACGGAGGTCGTATCGCTGCGGACGCCGACGGCTGGGGTGTGGCGTGCTGGGCGCATCCATGTCGCGCCGTCGTCGTTGTTCGGAGCGCCCATGTTCACCGGGTTGAGCACGTCGACGAAACTCGGGTCGGTGCGGCTGGCACCGGCGGTCCTGCGCCCGGCGCGCTTCGACCAGGTCACCGTCGCCGATATGGTCCGCGAAGTGGGCGGCCGCGCTGCGGAAGAACTGTTGAATTACGGGGTAGAACCAGCGATTCGGGGGCTGTTCGGGTGGGATGTGGAGCAGTCCTCGGCGGGGATGGTGTTGCGCATACTCGGAGCCGCCCGCGGCCGGATCAGGCTGCGCACCTATCGGGATGGCATGGACACCCTCGCGCGGGAACTGGCTCGGCGCACCGATGTTCGGTTGGGAGCCGCGGTGCGTGAGGTCCGACCCGATGGCGCCGGGGTCGCCGTCGTCACCCAGGACGGTGTCATGCACCCGGCGCCGGCCTGCGTGCTGGCTGTTCCCGCGCCGATCGCCGTTCGGCTGACCGCTGGATGCGACGTGCATCCTTTCGTGGCGGCGGCAACCTATACGAAAGTCGCCTGCGTCGATGCGTATCTCGATCGCCCGATGCCGCCCCCGGGGGTCTACGGGGTGACGTTTCCCTCGGTTGACGAGCCGGTCCTGGGGTGGGCGGCGTTCGAATCCGCCAAGCCGGGCCGAACGCCGGTCAACGCCCAAGTGGTCCGGCTCGCGGCCACCGGCGCCTTCGGCGCGTCCTTCGCCGACGATCCCGAACTTGCCCACGACACACTGCTCGCCCGCGCCGCCGAGTATTTCCCCGGCCTCCTCGAATCGGTGGTCCGGACTCGTCCGCATTACTTTCCGCACGGGTTACCGGAAGCGCGCGCCGACGCGCAGCCCCTGTTCACGTCATTTCAGTCACGTCCGCACGGACCGGTGGAGTTCGCGGGCGATTGGACATCTATTCCGTGCTCTGAGGGCGCCGTGCGGTCTGCGGTATCCGCCGCTGATCGAGTCGCCGAGTGGGTTGGTAGGAGTTCTTCATGAGGACGAATGAGGGCACCCGGGATATGGGCCGACGCGGGTCTTTACGTGACTATCTGCGGTTGGCCAAGACCGACGCGCCCGAACTGTGGCTCGGTGTTCCGGCTGCTTGGGTATTGCAACCGCGCGAAATGCTGTTCGAAGCCCGCACTGCCACGCTGGCACTGATGTGCCTTGTCTGCCTCGTTTCGGTGGGTTTCGTCGCGCAGGCACTCGACGACGTCAAGGGGTATCGGGACGGGACCGACGACATCAACTACGCACCCGGCCGCGAACGCCGCCGCGAACGCAAACCCCTCATCGAGGGCAACCTCAGTGAGCGCCAAGCTCTCGTATTCGCCACGGGTGCAGGGTTTGTCGCTGTAGTAGTCGGGCTGGCCATCGCCGTCGTGGTGGATTTCAGGCCGCTGTGGCTTGTTTTCGCGACTGCGGTGATGGCTGCGCTTGCGATTCAGTACAGTTTCGGCTTCGCCTTCAGCTACCGGTTACCGGGCGGCGGTGAGTTGGTGCTCGCTGTGACAATGGCAAGTTCGACAGTATTGACCAACGCGGTCCTCAGTGGGAAATTCTCCATCACTGCGCTGGCTATTGGCTGGTTGCTCGGAACGAGCATTCTCCAGGTGAGTGTTTGCGGTTCGACCAACGATGCCTCCGGTGATCGTCAAGCCGGTCGGCGCACGGTCGCCGTACTGACCTCACCGGCCGTGAATCGGTGGTTCGTCCTCGTATTGATCGGGCAAGGCATCGTCTACCTGTTCGTCATAGTCGCGTTCGGCCTGGCGCCGGCCGTCCTTGTGCTCTTTGCGCTTCCGGCGCTCTGTCTACAGATCATGCAGTTGCGTGCGGTCGCCCGGGACGACTGGTTGCGTGCTCGGGGGCTGGGATTTCGGGCATTGCGCTATCTCGGGCTCGCGGTCCTCGGCTCGTTCCTGGTAACCGGGGGGTTGGCATGGAATTCGAACTGACGGCGGATCAGCGCGACCTGCGGGAAGCGGCGCGCAAGTTCTCGGCGAAGAAGCTGGTCGAACCATTCGGCGGCGCGGAGCACCACTTGATGAGCGTCCAGCTATGGCGGGACTGCGCCGATTTCGGCGTCCTCGGCCTGCCCTTCCCGTCCGAGTACGGCGGCGCCGATGCCGACCCGATCACCGTGTTCGCGTTGCTGGAGGCGATGGGGGAGGCCGGTGTCGCACCTGGCTTGCTGTTCGCGCTGCAAGCGCATATGTGGGCTGTTACTCATCCGGTAGCCCGATTCGGCTCCGACTCGCAGCGAGCCCGTTGGCTGCCCGGACTGATCGATGGCAGCCTGAAAGGCGCGCACGCGGCGACTGAACCCGGTGCTGGGTCAGACATCGCGGCGATCACCACGACGCTCACTCCCGACAGCGCTGGGTATCGGCTGAACGGCGTGAAGACCTTCGTCACCAATGCCCCGGAAGCGGATCTGTTCGTGGTCGTCGCCCGAACGCACGGGTCGCGGGGGCACACGGTTGTCGTGGTCGAACGAAACCACCCTGGCGTAAGTGCTGGAAATCGGCTGGACACGATCGGTATGGAAGCAGCCCCGGTCGGTGAGGTCGTCTTCGACAACACCCCGGTGTCGGCCAATCAAGTACTCGGCGGGCACGGGCGCGGTTCCGTGGTGTTCGGTGCGGCGATGCGTGCCGAGCGAACGTTCATCTCAGCGGGGACCGTTGGACGGATGCGGCGTGAGATCGAGATGTGCCTGGCGCACGTTCGGCTCAGACGACAGTACGGCTGCTCCCTCGCCGATTTCCAGGCGGTCTCTCACCGCGTCGCTGATATGCAGGTGCGCTATCAGGCAGCCAGGCTGCTCGGCTACTGGGCCGCCGCGGATTTCGAATCCGCCGCGGTCACATCCGCGGCTGCTTCGATCGCCAAAGTTTACATCTCCGAAGCGGCGTTGCAGAACGGGACCGACGCTGTTCAACTCCACGGGTCGGCCGGATATCTGCGGTCTGGCGGGGTAGGTCAGAACGTGCAAGCCGCCCTCGCTGCCCGCATCTATTCCGGGACCTCGGAGATCCAGCGAAATCTCATCGCCGCCGCACTCGGATTGGCCTAGGTGACGCCATGATCGAGCGACTCGACGGCATGCTGACAGAGCGCCTGCACGCGCCGAATCGCCTGGCGGTGCAGGATCGGGGAAAGGCGGGAACGAGTTACCACGAACTCGGTGAACTCGCCCAGCGCGTGGCCGATGAACTCGGCCGGATCGATTGCCCGGCGGGCCACGTCGTAGCCCTCGCCGGACCGTCCAGCGCTGATGTGCTGGCCGGGCTCTGGGGAATTCTGCGAGCCGGCCACTACTACCTGCCGCTGGATCCTGGGCAGCCATCGGAACGGAATCGGCAGATCATGGAGCGTGCGGGAGTCCGCACCGTTGTGGGCACTCTGTCCGACCTGGAAGCGATGCGCCGGGGCGCACAGTTCGGTGCGGCCGTTCGGTGGGGCGTGGTGATCGATGGCACGCGGACTCGGCTCATCACCTTCGCGGCGGACAATATCGCGCGCCAGTGGTTCGCTGATACTCACACCGACCGCGCCTACGTTCTGCACACCTCGGGTTCGACCGGCGTGCCCAAAGGGGTCGTACATACGCATGCTTCCGCGCGGGCTTTCGTTGATTGGGCAACGCGCACAACTGAATTGGAGCCCGCAGACCGGGTGGCAGGTTTTGCGCCGCTGCATTTCGATCTATCAGTCTTCGACGTCTTCGGTACCGCGTGGGTCGGCGCGAGCTTGATCCCTGTTCCGAACTCGGTGAAAATCTTTCCCCGCATGTTCGCGGACTTCCTTGCCGAGGCCGATGTCAGCGTGCTGTATACGGTGCCGACAGCCCTGGTGGCCCTGCTGCGTAGTGGTCGACTGTCACGGGACCGGTTGCGCTCGCTACGTCTGATCGTCTTCGCGGGTGAGCCTATGTCGGTGGCCGCGGCGAACGAGCTCACCGCGGCGCTGCCCGGCTGCCGCCTCTACAACTGGTACGGCCCGACCGAAACGAATGTGTGCACGTCGTTTGCCGTCACCGACCAGTTGGACCAGCGATTGCCGTCGGTTCCCATCGGGACCGCGATCACCGGCGACTCGGTGTTCGTTATCGATGACGCGGGCAGACCCGCCACCGAGGGTGAACTCTACGTCGGTGGCGCCACGGTCATGAGCGGGTATCTCAACGATCCTGTGTCGACCAGGCGCTGTCTGAGTACCCCCGCGGGTGCTGAATCGCCTTGTTATCGGACCGGTGATCAGGTGCGCATAATCGGGGATGGGGTGTTGGTATTCCTCGGGCGCCGCGACGACCAGATCAAGCGCAATGGGTTTCGCATCGAACTGTCCGAGATCGATCTGTCGTTGCGATCCGTTGCGGGCGTCCACGACTCGGTGACCCTGGCAATGACCACTGCGGACCGACAGATGGTCATTGTCTCCTACGTCGTCTGCGCCACAGGGCTCACTACGCGGCAGATCCTCGGTTCTGTCCGAAACATGCTGCCGCAGTACATGATCCCGGATGAATTGGCGATCGTCGACGAATTTCCAACTACGTCGAACGGAAAGATCGACCGGCATTCGTTGCGGGGGATCGCGCGGCGCGACGAGGCGTAACACCATTTCGGGAGGATTTGATGGACGTTGTAGAGAGTAAAATTGTCGGATACTTGGCCGATAGGCGGGGTTGGCAGCCGCAAACGGGCGTAGGGCGGCTCGACTACCCCCTGCTGGACAACGGTGTGCTGGACTCTCTGGCGATCATCGGCCTGGTAGGTTTCTTGGAGCGAGAATTCGCTATTACGGTCACCGACACCGACATGATGCCCGACAACTTCGAAACTGTGCGGTGCATTGCGGGTCTAGTGCGGGCCGCACAGCAGGTAGCGGACCGGTGACAGGGAGACGAGCCGACGCCGCGCTTGCCCGGCACGAACAGGTTGACGTGCTCGTCGTCGGCGCGCGGTGCGCGGGAGCGATACTGGGACTGTTACTTGCCCGTCAAGGCTTGGATGTGCTGGTCGTGGACAAGTCCAGATTTCCGAGTGACCGACTGTCTACGCACATGTTCGAACTCAGCGGCGCTTCCGTGCTGCAGCGGTGCGGCATTCTTGACGCGGTGCTCGCGACGGGAGCTCCCGCACACCAGGCTTACTGTATGACTATCGACGGAGCCGAGCTGAGCTCCGATCTCGTCCGCGCCGAGGACGACCCGCTGGGCGGCTATAGCGTTCGGCGTCATCAGCTCGACGAGAAGCTGGTGGCAGGCGCACGGGAGGCGGGGGCCCGGATTATCGAGGCCTGCCATTTCGAGGATGTCATCCTGCGGAACGGTCGAGTGGTCGGTGCTCGGCTTACGCAGCAGAGCACGCCGACGGTGACCGAGGTTTCCGCACGACTCGTGGTCGGCGCCGACGGCGTCCGCTCCACGGTCGCACGGGCAGTCGGAGCCCGCGAATATTATCGAACGGAGAACCAGCGAGGCATGGTATGGGCATATTACCAGGACTACCGACCAGAGCACCCCGCTCGCCTGCATTTCCATCGCAATCGCGACCGGATGGTATTTGCCTGGCCGTCGGACTCCGGTTTGCTCACTGTTATTGCGGCGCCCCCTGTGGCCGAGGTATCGGCGTTGCGTCGGAACGAGGCCGCGTTCGCGGAGTACATCAGCGCGAGCCCGGAAATCACCTCGATGATCCAAGGAGCTGATCGCCTAGGCGCACCACGCTCGGCCACGAGATATCCCGGATATTTTCGGGCCGCCAGCGGTAAAGGCTGGGTATTGCTGGGTGATGCAGGGCATTTCAAGGACCCGATTCTCGGCCAGGGAATCAGCGACGCATTTCGGCAGGCGGAAGAATTGGCCCAGCGGATTGCGATGTCCGGCCTGAGCCCACGGCCACTGGATACCGCTTTGCGCGCCTGGTGGCGCTGGCGGGATGCGGACGCGATGCAGATGTACTGGGCCGCATACCTGCAGGGGCGGGCCGGCACGCTGCCACTGTTCGAACAGCGGGTGGTTGGTCTTCTCGCGCGGGATCCGGCCCTGCGCGCTCGTGTCACCGGGTTGGTGCTCGCACACCGTGCCGCGCCCTCGTCATTGCTTTCCTGGCCGCTGCTCGCCGGTGCTGTCGGCGCCGCCGCCAGTCCAGCGGGTCTGCTCAGCGCGGCCGCGAGTGTCCGATCGCTGCTTCGGCCAGTGGCGACCTGCCTTATCGCACAGGCCCGAGTCGGTAGGGCCGGTTCTGGACGCGGTGCGGTTCGGACTCAGCGGAACGGAACCCGATCATGACTGGAGAACGTCGCGTCGCCGTTGTCGGTGGCGGTATGGCGGGCGCCGCCGCGGCGCGGGGACTAGCTGCCGACGGCGTCGATGTCACCCTCTACGAGGGCGGAGACCGCCTGGGCGGTCGGATCGACTCGGTTGCTCTGCCTGGCGGTCACGTCCTGGAAATGGGCGCGGTATTCCTGATGAACAGCTACCGTGACGTCAACCGCGCCGCAGGGGTGCTGTGGCCGGATCGTCCGGTGCACACCAAACGGCCGATCACCTATATCCGCGAAGGCACACGGGTCACCGTACCCGGCGAGCTGCCCGCCGCGCTGATGCGCCTGCCGTGGTTATCGTTGCGCGATCGGATGCGGCTGGTCGCCGAAATGGCGCGATTGCGCGGGCAGTCCAAGGGGAGCTACGACGTACACGGCCTCGCTGAATTGGACCACGGCACGATGGGCGATTGGGCCGCGGACCGACTGAGCCCCCGAATCCACCACGGCTTGCTCCGGCCGGTATTCGAGCCCTTTCTGTTCGCTTCCTGCGATCGAACCAGTCAGGCATTGGCGGTGGGCCACCTCAACGGCCCGCCTGTGATCAGATACTCGGTGGTCCCCCGCGGGCTGAGTCGGATTTGTTCGGAGATCGTTGCGGACGTCGCCGTTCGGCTGGACAGCAGAGTCGAAGCGCTGCGGTTCGACAGCAAGGTGACAGTGCGGTTGGCGGACTTCTCCGAAGAGGAGTTCGACGCGGTGGTACTCGCTGCCGGCGTCGACTCGAGTCGCGGTCTGATCGCATCCCTCCCTGAAGACGTCGTTCCGGCACAGACTCGCGTCGTGCTCGATCGAACCGAAACCGTCGGGCTGGTGCACGTCGCGTTCCTGACCGGCGACCTGCCGGCCACTGCCACCGGTATTTTCGTGCCCGCCGAAGACGGCCCGATCGATATCCGTCTGGTCGCGTCCAACCGCCGAATGTGGCCGAACCGGGAGTGGCCGGACGGCGTCGATGTGGTCAGTGTGTATTTCGACGCCGCACTGTTCGACGAACTATGTGGGTTGTCCGATGACGTCATCGCCGCACGCGCGTGGACAGGCGCGCGAGAGTTGAGCCCCGACCTGCCGCCGGTCGCGCAGCTGCTGGCGGTTCGCCGCTGGCGATCGGCTGCCGCGGTATGCGCACCGGGCCATCTAGGCCGGGTCGCCGCCGAATTGTCTGGTCCGGACGCACGCCTCACGGTCGCGGGGGACTATCTGTCCACCGGTGGATTGGAGGGTGCCTATCGGGCGGGAACGTTGGCGGCCAGAAAAGTACTGCGGTTCTTGGATTCTTGACCAGAAAGTGAGCTGATGATCAGAGCAGAAGCTTCGATCCACATCGATGCAGGTCAACGAGAAGTTCTCGAATCTGTGTCCGACCTGGAGTTGTACCGTCAGGCTGACACGAAAATCACCAAAGTGCTGCACCCACCCGTGGTCTCGGAGGTCATGCCACACTCCCGCACGCGCTACCGGGGTCGGATCCGCGGCATTCCGACCCCACCGGAGTGGCAGTCGGTCGAATTGGTTCCATGGCGGACATTGACCTTCGAGAGCGAAGGTGGTCAATGGACGAATATGCTTGTTCATTTCATCGGTGGCTTTGTGTGTGAACCACAGCCGGACGGTGGAACAACGGTGCTGCACTTCGAGCAGTTCACCTTCAAAGGACCGGCGAGGTGGATAGCAGAGCCGACGCTGCGGGCATGGCTACAACGCGATATCGAACGCGAGGTTCAGGATCTGAAAATACTGATCGAAACCGGGCCGGCCGAATGACGGATGATATCGATGTAGGGATCATCGGCTCGGGACTCGGTGGGTTGACTGCGGCCGCTTTCCTTGCTGCCGCGGGGAAGCGGGTGATGCTCTTCGAAAGAGCCCATATCCCAGGGGGAAACGCAACATCGTACTCCCGTCGTGCGGCCCGCTTCGACGTCGGCCTGCACTACCTCGGCGAATGCGAAGACGACGGTATCGTGCGCTGGATACTCGATTCGGCGGGCGCGAAGGTCACCTTCCGGCGATTGGACTCGCAGGGATTCGATATCGTCCGTGGCCCGACCTGGGAGTTGGCGATTCCCTGTGATTGGTCCGAATACCGCGAACGCCTGGTCGCTCAGTGGCCGGCCCACCGGGCTGATCTGGTCGAGTACTTCCGGCTCGTCGGTGCGATCGGCGAGGCGGTGCGCGGATCGTTGCGCGGCGCGGTGACCGTCTCGCCGGCGACGGCGGCACCTGCGTTGATTCGGCTGCTCCGGCACCGGAATACTACTGTTGCCGAGTTGTTCGACCGCCTGGGTTTCCCCCCCGATCTCCGCGCGCAACTCAGTGCGTATAACGCGTATTACGGGCTTCCGCCCTCGCGGACACCGCTGATACTGCACGCAGGCGCGGCTACGCATTTTCGGCGCGGTGCGTATTACCCGATCGGCGGCGCGGGCGCGATCACCGATGCGCTGGTGGATGTCATCGAGCGCAACGGAGGGCAGATCCGGCTTTTGTCGGAGGTTGAACGCATCCTCGTCCGCAGGCATTCGGTGGAGGGACTGCGGATCCGGGAAAAGGGCACTTCCTACGACGTGCGGGTGTCGACAGTGGTGTCGAACGCGGATTGGAAGCGAACGGTGCTGGAACTGCTGGGCCAGGACCAAACCACCGCGGGTCAATTCAGCCGCGCCGCGAGCGCACACACGGCGTACCCGATGTATTTACTTTCCCTGCTGATCGATCGCGACCTGCACGCGGAAGGGTTTGGAGCGCGGAACTTTCTGGATATCGGCGATATCGATCTGGAGGCGCAGTATCTAGCGCTCGACCGGGGTAGGATGCCCGAGCGTCCGCAGGTGTTGTTCTGCAGCGCGAATCTCAAAGATCCTTCGGCGCAGGACTCGGCCCCCATCGGGTGCAGCAGCATCCAGTTGATGAGCCCAGTACCCGGCGACCCACGTTTCTGGGGCGCGCCGGCAGGCCCAGCGTCCGGCGTCCGATATCGGCGGCGCGAAAGTTATCTCGCTGCGAAAAAGTCCGTTTCCGATCAACTCGTGGCGGCGGCGGAGTCTATTGTCCCCGGCCTGCGTTCGAGCATCGTGCACACCACAGATGGTTCCCCGTTCTCGCACGAGCGGTTTATCGGCAGCTCGGGCGGTTCGCCATACGGACTCAGCTCGACACCCGATCAGTTCATGCTGAACCGGCCCTTGCCGGTGACTGGTATCCGTGGGCTATATCTGGTCGGCGCAAACGTGGTCTTCGGTTCGGGTGTGGTGTCCGCGATGGTGAGCGGTTCGGCGGTGGCGACCTTGCTGCTGCGTTCCAAAGTAGTCAGGAGGACCAGGGTTGCCTAGTCGACGTATCGCGGTGGTCGGAGCTGGGATAGCCGGGCTCGCCGCCGCGGAATACTTGCGCGACGCTTCGGCAGATGTCGAGATCTTCGAAGCCTCGGATGCGGTCGGCGGACGGATGAAGACACTGACCGGCTTTCAGGTCCCGGTGGACGTCGGCGCCAAAGTGCTGAACCTCAACGCTCACACCGAACTACTCCGGTTGCTCGGCCGGCATGGATTGCTGCCGCGATTACGTCCACTCGGTGGCGAGTATCCGTTCGCGGTGTGGCACGGCGGGGCCTCGACGATGGTCGGCCGGACACCACCCGCGGTGCTGTCGGGTCCATTGCTGAGTTGGCGGGATCGCTGGGCAATGCTGCGCCTTGCGTCCGACATTCTGACGCACCTCGGACGCTACGACGTGGACCACCCCGAACGCGCGCCAGTAGCGCGTTATACCGTCGACGAACTGCGGAAGCGCTACCCAGCATCCTTCGTGACAGAGGTGTTGCACACTGTCGCGACGGGCATCTACTCCATGCCGCCCACCCATGCGGGCGCCGCGATGCTGTTCAACCAGTTCTTGGCGGCGCGCGGCGCGCCCGGAGCGAACATGTTCTACCTGGCCGGCGGAATGGGTTCGGTCGCCGAGGTCCTCGCCGAGCGGTTCGGTGTCACGACCGGTACACCGATCGACGCCGTGGAGCGGTCGCGCGTCGGCTACAACCTGATGTCGGGCAGCGCGCGATTCGGGCCGTTTGCCGGTGTGGTGCTGGCGCTCCCGGCACCACACCTTGCTCGGATGGACCTGCCTGCCTTCGCGGATCCGGTGGATTCTTACGTTCGTGCGGCGGCCTTTTCGCAACAGGCGCAGGTAGTGCTGCAGTACGCCGAAGGCGCCCGGCCAGGGTATCCAGATGTCTACGGTGTCGCATTTCGGGCAGATATGCTGACCGGCCTCGCCTGGCTGAGCCAGGAGGACATAAAGCACCACGGAATGACAGGTGTAACCGGGCCGTGTGTGCATCTCGGACTCACACCGGACCTCTCCGGAGAACTATTGGCAGCAGATGACGAGACCATCATAGAAATCGCGCTGACCCGGCTGCGCCGTTGCTTCTCTGCTGTCGACGACGGGATAGTCGGGACGCGGGTGCTCCGGCTGGATGCCGCGATGCCGCTACTCGGGCCTCAATTGATGGCCGTACGAACTCAGTTCCTCGCCGCGGCGCCCAGCGGGCTCGAGTTGGCGGGCGATTGGCTTAATTCACCGAGCACCGAGGGCGCTGTCCGGTCCGGCCGCCGCGCAGCCGTCCGTGTACTCGCTGGGATGGGGGCAGTCCGGTAGGGGAGGCGTACGAATAGCGCGAAATCGCCGGCCACCACCCAGGGCATCGAGCAGTCTGGGCTATGAGCCCCTAACAGGTTCGGTCGAGTAGCGGTCAAACCAACTGTCGTGCAGCATGTTTCGCTGTGGCAGCACCGTGGATCATCAACGACGAGTTAT
>NZ_JBHXRR010000040.1:0-25269 GCF_042716665.1 Nocardia sp. NPDC058658 | reverse complement strand
CGAACCCGGAAGCTAAGGCCACCTGCGCCGATGGTACTGCACTCGACAGGGTGTGGGAGAGTAGGACACTGCCGGAACATCATTGCGAAAGGCCCTCCAACTTCGGTTGGAGGGCCTTTTTGCGTTCCCGAGCTCCGAGTATGACGAGATGGCTGCGTGTCGAGCGGATCGGCGGGCACCAGCTCGGTGTTGAGATCTGGTTCGGAAGGAACGCCGGGTTGACCACGGATGCGCGAGCTGAGCTACAGAACTTCCTATTCGGACCGGGCGGGTGCTCGTCGGATCCGCAGTGCGGGGAGTTCAGATACAGCGTGGCCGGCCATCCGTTCTTCGTGATCGGGCTGCACGAGACACACCGGCGGTTCGGCCGTCGGCCGCCGTTTCCGATGCTCGCGTTCATGCTCCAGGGCGACACCAACCGGAACCTGATGGAGTACGTGACGCTGTCGGAAGCGCGCCGCTACTCAGGCCGACCCAAGCCCGTGGATTGGCAGTGTCCGTCACCGCACGTGCCGCGGCGACGGAACGTGCGCTGGCGGTCTCGGAGCACGCCTGACGCAGTCCGTTGCGACCCCGTAGGTGTTGTGGCATCGGCTGATTTGTATCGTTGACGTGGTGACGGATGGGGACGAGCTGGTCGAGTCGGCAGGGGTTGACCCCTGGGCTGCCCACCTGCCGGGACAGGAGCTCGTTCCCGCCTACCTGGTGTCACGGTTCGCGGCGCAGTACCGGGCCATCGTCGATGTGATGGTCGAGGCGCAGGACACGAGCCTCACCGGCATGTCCTATGACGACGTCGCCGTGCAACTTCGGGCGTGGGTGGGTGCCAAGGCCGGGTCGGAGGTGGCCGACCGGCTGTTGCACGAGGACTCGTTCGCGCTCGACGCCCGGTTGGACAGTCTGGTGCGGTGGGCCGTGCTCACCCGATGGCAGGAGCCCGCACGCACCGGTGAGGATTTCCTTCGGCGTCGGGACCGTTTTCAGCTCACCCCGACCGCGGCCCGGTTGCATACCTTCTGGACTCTCGAACTCGGGGCCGACGAGGATGCCGCCGCCGATCTGACCTTGGCGCCGAGGGCGATTCACGATCGCCTCCGCGAATTCGCCACCGCTGTCGGCGAACGACGTTTCCCGGCAGCGGCATCGGAATTTCAGCAGATCATCGCGCTCCATCACGGTATGGCCGTGGCAGCGCGGTCGTGGCAGCGCAGCCTCGCCCACGCGCTGTCTGGTGGCCCCGACCCGGACAAACAGGAGATCCTCTGGCTCACCTTGCAGTCCTATGTGGGGATGTGGGGCGAGCAGGTCGACATCTATACCCCGGCTGTCGCCCAGGTGATCGCCGAATTGGATCCGCAGCTCACCGAGTCGGTATGGCGGGCCTGTGTGCGGGGCGCGCTCGCGCAGGACGTGCCCGAGGCGATCGTCGACAATCAGACGCAGCGGTGGGTGCGGACCTGGGCCGCGCTCGGCGGTTGGTTCGCCGGGGCGGACGGGCAAGCACGACGACTGCGCAAGCAGTTGCGCGACCTGGTCGCGCCGTGGGCGCGGAATATGCACATTCTGATGGACACAGGTGGCGCGCTCACCCGTCGCGGCGAACTTCTCGACCTCGCGCGGGCGATCGAACGCGCACCCGACGACGACACCGCGTGGCAGATGTGGGACACAGCGGTCGGTGTTTTCGGCGCACGGCACTTGCTGATCGCCTCGGAAGGGCCCGACGAACACACTCTTGCCTGGGCGGACGCCGATCCGGCGCCGATCACCGCGCGATTCCGCGAGCACGGCCACCGCGCCGCGGTCGGCAAACGAACCAAAGCGATAGACAACTCGGTGGGACGGGAAGCGGCTCGCCGATCGCGCGCCGCCGCGCTGGCGCAGCGACGCTCCGCCGAGGTCACCCTGCGTGCGCGGTCGGGCACCGCGATGTCGGACTGGGCCGCGCTCACCGAACCCGAACTCCAACTGCTGCTGGAGTACCTGGCGATCGCCCGGGTGCGGTCCGGTGAATCCACGCGCAGCGCGGTGACCGAGGACGGGCGTTGGCAGGTGACCCTGACCAGGCCCGAGGATGCGTCGACCACGGCGCTGCAGGCCGCGCAGGGTCAATTCGTCACGCGCAATTGGCATTTCGTGCTGGAGCCGACCGACTCGGCAGCGATGGGGGAATAGTGGGGTGAGTGTGAACAGGGACGAGGAGGATCGGCGCCGCGCTTTCGTCGGACTACTGGCGAACCCGGTGGTGGATCGTCGTCGCGACCGGGAACTGTTCGGTCTGGTGCGCGATCCACGACATCGACCGGAGCTGGTGAGCTGGTTTCGCACCCGGCTCGGCTACCGATTGGTGATCACCGATACGGCGGCCCGGCTGTTTCGGCTGCCGCTCGGCGACACCGTGATCGCGCCACGGCGGGTGACCACACCGCCCCGACGGATACTGGTGCTCGCGTTACTGGCCGCCGCGGCCGCTGAAGACGCCGAGGATGTCACCACCACCCAGGATCTGTCCGACCGAGTGCGGGTGCTCTCGGCACGCGAGGACACCGGTGTTTCGGCCTACGAACCGGATAAGTACGCGGAGCGCAAGATATTCGCCGAGTCGGTGCGGTTACTGGTTTCGACGGGCGCGTTGGCACCGCTCGGACCGGGTGGCGGCGACCAGCAGGACAACTGGGCGCGCCGCTCCGACAAGGTCGGAGCTACCTACCAGGTGCAGCGAGAGATGCTGCTGCGCATGGTCGATCCGGCCTCGTTCGCGGCCGCGCTCGGCCAACGTGGTCCCACGTTCGACGATGACGCGCAACGGTTCGCCGTGATGCGGCGGCTGATCGAATTGCCGGTGTGCCTCTACAGCGACCTGACCGAATCCGAGCGGGCCTACGCGATCAGGCAGCGCTCGCGTATCGTCTCGTGGTGCACCGAGATGACGGGATGGACGGTCGAGCAGCGCGCCGAGGGGCTGGCGCTGATCGCGACCGAGGAAGCCCATACCGACCTGGCATTTCCCCGGATGCGTGCTGTTGACTTCGTGAGTTTGTTGATCCTCGACGAGCTGTGCCGTTGCGGTGACGAACTCGGCGTGGTCACCGAAGCCGATCTGGTCGCGGCCGTCGCCGAGGTCGCGCAACGGCACCCCAAGTCGATCACCGCCGAGATCAACACCGAAACCCTGCGTCGTGACCGGGCGCTGGAACTGCTGCGCGCCCTCGACCTGGTGCGACCGGGTCTGCGCCCCGGACTGTGGCAGCTCACCCCCATCGCCGCACGTTATCGTGATCCCCAGGTCATCGCGGTGACCACCCGCATCGAGGAGCCAACGCCATGACCGAGACTCTGGACCAGCCCGACACCGCGCGGGACCAGTTCGGTCCGGCGTGGTTGCGTGCGGCACTCGATGGCGGATTACCCGTTCCCGGCCGATCCCGGTGGCAGCCGCTGCGGGTGGGCATCGCCAATCTGTGGGAGTACGACGACGCCGAATTCTGGTTCGCGGACGGCAGATTGGTGCTGCGCGGCGGCAACGGCGCGGGCAAGACCAAGGTGCTGGAACTGACGACCTTGCTGCTGTTGCGTGGCGAGATTGCGCCCTCGGTACTCGACCCCTTCGGCTCGCAGCACCGCACCATGCGATTCAACTTGCTTCCCACCGGCGATGGGGATGACCCGCGTACCCCCGCCGATGCCGGCCTCGGGTATGCCTGGGTGGAGTTCGGGCGAGTGAATCCGGACGGGTCAGCGGAATATTTCACGTGCGGACTCGGCGCGTCCGCACGAGCGGGAACAGGCTCATCGAATGTCACGACCTGGCACTTTGTGACCAAACGTCGTCTCGGCCAGGACTTTCGACTGTTGGATGCTGGTCGAGCGGTGGAGCTCAAGGATCTCAAGAAGATCGAGGGTGTTGTGGTTCCCACCAGCGCTGCCGCCTACCGAGCTCGGCTCGCCGATGAACTGTTCGGGCTCTCGCCCGAGTCCTACGACAATCTCACCGAACTGCTCAAACAACTGCGCAAGCCCAAACTGGGGGAGCGGCTCAATCCCGCCAGCTTGGCCGCCACGCTGCGAGATGCGTTGCCGCCCTTGGCGACACATGAAGTCGATCAGCTCGCTGACGGCTGGGAACATCTCGAGCAGTTGCGATCGGCGATGCAGCGCACCGAGGACGCCGCCCGGGCCATCGCCCAGTTCGTCCGCCTCGGTTGGCAGCCGTGGGCTCGGGTGGTGATGCGTCGGCGGTCTGACGAAATGGCCAGTGCAACTACGAGTTTGGATAGAACGACCGCCGACAAGAAGGCGGCCGAGCAGAAGCTGGCCGACGCGGGGAAGCTGTTGGCGCGGTCTGAGACGGAGCTGGACACGACCAAGCGTGACTACAGCGACAGCAATACCGCGTTGCGGGAGTTGCTGGAATCCCAGTCCTACCAGGACGCTGTCGCGGCGGCGGGGCGGATCGACAACCTGGGACGAGAGCTGTCCGGCGTGAAGTCGCAGGTTGTGCGCATGGCGAAACATGTTGAGCAAGAGCGGGGTTCCGCTTCGAAGGCCGCGACCGCGGTCGCGCAGGCGCAACGCGCTGCCGAGCGTGCGGGTGAGGAAGTCGATACCACGGCTCGGGCGATTGCCGAGGCCGGTGAACCCGCCGGCCTCGCCGACGCAGTCGCCCGGTATCTGCCTGGCCGTGATGTCGACGCCCTGTCCGGCGAACTCCAGTCGCGTACAGAGCGTTTCGAGCATCTGCGAACCCTCGATGCCGCATATTCGACGGCAGAGAAGGCAGCGGAACGCTCTGGGCACAAGGTCGAACTCGCCGCTGAAGCCGTCGACAAGGAGCGCGCGGGCCAGGAGCAAGCGCTGACCGCCGTTCGTGTCGGTGCGCAGTCGCTCGAAGACCAGGTCCGCGCATGGGCAGCCAACGCCGAAGCATCGACCGCGGACGGGTCGCTCGTCGGGTCGTGGTGCGACCTGATCGCAGGAATGACCGAGATCGATGACGCCGGTACGGTGCCCGAGCACGAGTCGGTGGTCGACGCGATGCGGGCACATGTGACCCACCGCCGAGAGGTGTGGAATCGGCAGTCGGCGAGTCTGGATTTGCAGCGGCAACCGCTCTCGGCGCGCCTGACGGAGATCGCTGAACGCCTGACGACCGCGCGTGCCGAAACCGACGGTGCGCCACCGTCGCCCACGCTGTGGCGGCGCCGCGATCGACCGGAACTGTCGGAGCGCGCGGGCGCTCCGTTATGGCGGCTGGTGAATCCGGTGGCAGGTATGGCCGACGACGCCCTCGCCATGGTGGAAGCCGCACTGGCCGGGTCAGGATTGCTCGATGCATGGGTATCACCCGATGGCTCTGTCGATTTCGGAGTCGCTGATCTGGCTGTGCATTCCTCGGTTCGGGGTCGTGAGCACACTGCGCCGACGTTGCTGGCTGTGTTGGAGCCGGCGGAGGCCGGCGGTGTCAGTGCCGAGACCGCCGCCCAGGTGCTCGGGCAGTTCGGTTGGTGCGAAAGCGGATCGGCCGATGATCGGGATTGGCTTGCCGCGGACGGCAGTTGGCGAATCGGCGGACTGGCAGGCCGCGCCGAGGCAGCCGGGCCCGCGGCCTATCTGGGGACGGCGGCACGCGAGGCCGCCCGGCTACGCTTGATCGCGACCTTGGAAGCAGAACAGGCCGAACTCGACAGCCAAGTGGCCGAGCTCGACCGACAACTCGACCTCGCGCGAGCTACGTTGTCGCGCTTGATATCCGAAGAAAAGGCGTTGCCGACTGCCGGTGAGCGCGACCTGGCCGCTGCTGTGGTCGTGTGGGCCGAACGGGGCCGCACCTTGGTAGTGCGAGCGGCCGAACTGGACGCCGCCGAACGTGCACACGGCGCGGACCTCACCCGGCGCGACGAGGCCCGCGCCCACTTCGCCGAGTACGCGAGCACCCACCGATTCGCGTTGACCGGCCTCGATGCGCAACAGCGCGCCCTGACAGACTTCCGTACCTACCTCGACCGTTTCGGCGGTGCGATCGACAAACTCGATATTGTCCAGGAAGCGCTCGACAACGCGGTCGGTGTCCACCAAGATCGCGAGCAGGCGCGCGAACAAGCCGAAGCCGATCTCGCCGATCTGGAGAGCAGACAACGGCGAGTACAGGTGCAGCTCGACACCGCACGGGCAGCGCTGGGTGAGGATCAACAGCAGCAGATCGCGCGCAAGGAAACCATCGAAAAGCGTCTCGAGACACTGGAATCCGAGCGTGATCGGCTCGCCGACCAGTGCGGCACTGCCCGTACCGCGTGCGCGGTCGCCGAGCAGACGCTCAACAATCACGAAGTGAGTCGCGCCGACGCGGAACGGCAGCGCGACGCCGCGATGGTCGCGCTCTGGGAAGCCGTCGACGCCGGACTCACCCACCCGCTCTCGATCGATCCGCCGCAACGACAGAACGTGCAGTCGGCCCGCGAGCTCGCGTCGGCGATCCGCCGGGAGGTCACGGTCAAAGCAGAGCAGGCCGATGCCGAGCGGGCGTGGCGCCTGTGTCTGCAGCGGCTGGAAGAACTGCGCCAATCCCTGCTGCCGCAGCAGGACGCACGGGTGCTCGACGACGAGAACACCCTGCCCAGGGTGGAGATCCACACCGACGCCACCCTCGGTTTTCAGCTACCACCCGCCGCCGCGGACACCTTGGCGGAGCGAGTGAGTCAACAGCGTGACGGCTACGACGAGGAACAACAACGGGTACTGGCGACTCTGCTCGGGTCGACCTTCATCGAGCATCTGAAGGAGCGACTCGACTACACCACCCGTACCTTCACCAACATCAACAACCATCTCGCCGCGCATCCGACCAGGCAGGGCCATGCCGTGAAGGTCGAGTGGGGTGCTGATCCGACCGACCCCGACGCCGCATCGGTGGTGGACGCGCTGGGCAAGGGCTACCACGAATTGTCAGGCGGCCGACAAGAAATGGTGCGTCAGTTCCTGGCCCGCAAGATCGACCAAGCCCGCGCCGAGGCCACCGCAGAGGGTGCGGCGGACTGGAAGCAGCAACTCACCCGGGCACTGGACTACCGTGGCTGGCTCAAGATCACCTTGCAGTACCGCGCCGGGGCGACCAGCAAATTCACGCTGTTCGACGCGGCCAAGCACGGCGCGAAATCCGGCGGCGAGAAGGTAGTGCTGCTGTCGCAGCCGCTGTTCGCCGCGGCGGTGGTCGCCTACGACGCGGCCGCCGCGCACGCCCCGCGCTGGGTGTGGCTCGACGAGGCGATGACCGGGGTCGACGCACAGGTGAAGGCGTCGTTCATGGGCCTGACGGTCGACTTCGAACTCGACATCATGTTGACCGCGCACGACGAATGGTGCAACTACGACACCGTTCCCGCGGTCGCGGTGTACGACCTCGCGCGCGAACGGCATTTGCCCGGTGTGGATGTGCTGCCCTATCTGTGGTGTGGCGGCAGGCTGACCAGTGTCGATGTCGACAGGCTCGGCGTTGTCGAGCCGAAGGCAGAATTGAGCGAGGGGTTGTTCGGGTTCGCCGATGAATGAACCGACGCTGCCGGACGGGCTGCGCGCGTGGGCGGCCACAGCAGGCCCCGCCGCGGTTTTCGATGCCATCCGCAGACGGGTGTCGCGTGGCGGTGGACTGGAAAGTGGTTCGCTGAGTGTGCGATTGACGGCCGAACAGCGCACGCAGGTCGGCCGATTGCTCGGCACCGACTGGGAAGTCAGCGGCAGAGCGGTGACCTTACGCGCGCTCGGGATCGCGCTGGCCGATCATGATTTGACGGTCCGGCAGTTCGTCGAACTCCTCGACGGGCGCAAGCTCACGGTTCGCCGGGAAACCAACGCGGCCATCCAGCGTGCGGCAGAGCAAGAACGGCAGAGTTCCGTGCGAACGCTGTGCGCCGCCGGGATTGCCGAGCACGTCGCGCAGGGATGGTTGGCAGGCCCCCGCGCACCGCGACTCGGATCCGGTACGGCGGCGGAAACGGCCCGCCAGATTGCGCTGGTGTGGCCGCATTTGCCTTGGGCCGGACCAGGATTGCGGCTGGCCCAGCTCGCGGCCGAGACAACCGGCGACGCACACGGACTCGACTATTCCACCGACCTCGGGCGAACCGTTGCCCGCCTCATCGCGGCGAGCGCAGGTCTGCCACGGCCGAGCAGGCCCGGCCGGGACTGGCGGGCGGCCTGGGCGTCGGCTGGCGTGCGATGCGACACGGTCTCCTCCCGTGTGCTCACGCTCAACGTGCCACTCGACCTCACCGTCGGTCACCGGCGTGGCGTACCGACCTGGCTGACGTTGCGAGATCTGCTCGGTTCATGGCGGTTCGACCCGGCGCCCGCCATGCTCTTCATCTGCGAGAACCCCACCGTCGTGGAAGCCGCCGCGGATGAACTCGGCACCCGGTGTCCACCGTTGGTCTGTACCGACGGTGTCCCAGCCCTCGCCGCCCTCGACCTCATCGCCGGTATCGACGAGTCGAGGACCGAGGTTCGGGTTCGCGCCGATTTCGATCCGACCGGATTCATGATCGTGTCCACGGTTCAGTCGGTCGCTCGCCGTGCGGGATTGTGGCGATTCGACGCCCCTACATACGCAACATATTTCGGCATCGACATCGAGCCAGGAGTGAGCGTCGCCGAGGTCAGGGAGTTCTTCGGCAAGGACCTCCACGAAGAAGCGCTACTGCCGCTGCTCCTCGCCGACCTGCGTGACGCGGCCGATCAGCAGTGACCTGGTCGACCTCGGCTCAGAATGCCGACCTCAGCGGGGGACTTTGCTGACAACCGTGCCGTCGGTGTCGGCGGCGAGATAGCCGCCGCCGTATTCATCGCTGACGTAGACCAGCAGGGTCGGGCGGTCCTCGTTGAACGTCCAAGCCGGGTCGATGATCAGGTAGCGGGAGGTCGGTTGGGGTACGCCGAGGTCACGTTCTGCGACGCGGAACAGTTCGGGGACGGCGTCCCAGTTGAAGATGCCGAGTGCGACGATGGGGTCGGATAGGTCGCCGCCGGGGCCGGTGCGGGTTGCCCGGCCGTCGCGGAAGGTGAACTCGTCGTACACGGTCGGGCGGGTTGGCACGGGTGCGCCGGTGGAGATGAACGTCGGATAGATCGTGGTTCTGGTGAATTCCCTACCGCCTGCGGCTGATTCGAGTGCGGTGAGCGCGGCCCGCAGGTTCGCGGGATCGTGCAGGTTCGCGATCGGGCCCGCCGAAGGTCCCGAATTCGGGGTCGTGCTGAGTGGGGCCGCGGTCGTCGACGCGGTGGGGGAGGTTCCGGTGGCCGACACCGCACTGTCCGGGCGGAGAAGCACTATCGCGGTCAGCGCGATGACCGCGGTGATCGCGCCCGCCGCGGCGAGAATGCCCCATCGGCGGACGGCCGGTGCGGGTTTGCGGGGCAACACCCCACCTGTCGAGAACCCGGACCCCGGTTGCGGCGAGAACGCACTCGCGGCAGCCTCCGGCCAAGTGGCAGGTTGGTTCGATCCCGGCCACGATGTGGCGAATGCCGATGGCGGGGTACCGGCGGCCTCGGCCAGCATGAAGTCGAGCCGTGCGGGGTCGGGTCGTCGGGCCGGATCCGTGACGAGCAACGCGCCCAACACCCCCGACAGCGCGCCGGCCCGTTGAGGCGCGGGCACGTGACCGCCGATCACGGCGGCCAGTGTCGCGACCGAGGACTCCCGGCGCATCGGCTGATGCCCCTCCACCGCGAAATACAGCACCAGCCCGAGCGACCAGAGATCCGACGCCGGATCCCCTTCGATCCCCTGCAGCCGTTCCGGCGCGACATAGTCCAGCGACCCGACCACGCTGCCCGTGGAGGTGAGCGCGGTCATCCCGTGGATAGCGGCGATCCCGAAGTCGGTGAGGACCGGCGAGCCGTTCTCGCGCACGATCACGTTGGCAGGCTTCACGTCGCGATGCAGCACGCCGACCGCGTGCGCGGCCCGCAGCGCTCCCAGAATTCCCCGTCCCAGCTCAGCGACCTGCGCCGGGGGCAACGACCCGGCCGCCAGCACGTCCGACAGCGCGCGGCCCCGCACCAGCTCCATCACGATCCACGGATGGTCGTACTGGTCGGAGTCGACGATATGGTGCACGGCAACCACATTCGGATGTGCGATCCGCGCCAAGGCCCGCGCCTCCCGCAACACCCGCTCGCGGTGGACGCCAGGTTCGGTGCCCGACTCGTCGAGGTTGCGGACTTCCTTGAGCGCCACCTCGCGATGCAACGCGACGTCATAGGCCCGCCACACGGTGCCCATCCCGCCCTTACCCAGCGGTTCGATCAATTCGAAACGCTGGTCGATCACTACTCGACCCGAACTCACCGGCTGAGTCTATGGTCCCGACGACGGTCGCGTTGTCTCGCTATCGGTGGTTCATCCGCCGGCGACCGACGGAATGATCATCACCTCGGTGCCTGCGTCGACTGCTGTCTCGAGGCCGTCGAGTAAACGGCACTCGTCACCGTCGATATAGAAGTTCACGTACCGCCGCAGAACGCCACGCTCATCCCGGAGTCGACGTTCCAACCCGGGCGACCGTTCGCGCAACGCATCGAGCACCTGCCGCAGGGTCGCACCGTCGACGTCGAGCTCCTTGGCGCCGTCGACGTAGATGCGCAGCATCGAGGGCAGGCAGACGCGAGCCATCGCGCTACCCGATGACCGCGGCGCGCACGCACAGCACGTCCGGCAGCTTGTCGGCCACGAGCTGCCAATGGTCGCCTTCGTCGGCGCTGCAATACACTTCGCCGTTGCGGGTGCCGAAGTAGATGCCGGTCGGGTCGGCGTCGTCGGCGCACATGGCATCGCGCATGACCGCGGCCCAGAACGGCACCTTCGGGAGCCCGTCGGTGAGCTGCGCCCAGGTCTCGCCACCGTCCTCACTGCGATACACCGCGCAGGTGGCGTCGGGCGGGAAGCGGAAACGGTCCATCTCCGCCACCAGCGGGAAGGTGTAGATCACCCCGGGCCGGCGCGGATGCGCGACGATCGGGAAGCCGAAGTTCGACGGCGGTAACCCACCGTCGATCGACTGCCAACTCTCGCCCGCATCCGTACTGCGGTACACGCCACCGTGGTTCTGCAGGTACATGGTGCTCGGCACCCCGGCATCGAGGGCGACCTTGTGCACGCACTGCCCCCACTCCGGCAACTCACCGGGCAGGAAATCCGCGAGCACGCCCCGGTTCGTCGGCATCCACGACTGTCCGCCGTCAGCAGTCTGATACACCCCACCGGTAGACATCGCCACCGCCATCCGCTGCGGGTCGACCGGATGCGGCAGCACAGTATGCAGCGCCAACCCACCCCCGCCTGGCGCCCACTGCGGGCGATGCGGATGCTCCCACAGTCCCCTGACCAGCTCGAAAGTTCGCCCCCGATCTTCCGACCGGAACAGCGCCGACGGTTCGACGCCCGCATAGACCACATCCGGCTCCGCCTCGGTAGCCGGCGCGATCTGCCAAACCCCTTGCAGCGCAGCCTCGGTGTCGTCAGGAAACGCGAGCGGCGCATCATCCGGCTCACTCCACGTCTCCCCGAGATCATCACTGACCACCAACGTCGGCCCGAAATGACTGTTCAACACCCCCGCGAGCACCCGCGGCGTCCCCCGCCGCGTATCGATCGCCAACGCCTTCACATCAGCCACCGGAAAGTGCGGCGGCGACACCGTCCAACTCGCCCGCCCATCCCGGCTACGAGCCAAGAACAAACCCTTACGAGTCCCGATCCCGAGCAGCACGTCCATCGCGAACCTCCGGTTGGTCACCGCAACGCCGACACGCGTGACACTACGCCCTGACACCGACAACACCCGAGGATCAGTCGGCTGCCCTCGCCCTCACCTCTCTGTACTCCTAGACCTCGGTCCGCTCGATTCTGCCAGGAGCTCCGACACCTGCCCGCTCCATGTCACGACCAGCTGGTCACGCGCACGGCTGGCCGCGACGTAGAGCAGCGATCGTTCGCGCCGCTCGGCTTCTTCGCGTTCTTCGGCGGGCACGTTATGAACACTGGGCCGCGAGGGGACATGCTCTTTGTCGATGCCTGCCAGCACGACACACCGGAATTCCAGGCCTTTGGATCGGTGCATCGTCAGCACCGGAACCTGCCCGGCCTCTGGGATGCTGTCATCGAGAACCTCTGCCGGAACACCGCGTTCGCGCAGGGAGCGCACGGTCACGTCCCGATCGCGCGCGCCGCGGGCCAGCACTGCGATGTCACCCGGGCTGATTCCGTCCTGAGTGATCCAGGTGGTCAGCTGGTCGGCGATGGCCTGCAGTTCGTCGAGGGGGGATTCGCATCGGACCAGCGACGGGTCCGGACCCCAGCGGGCGGAGGTGTAGCCGACGGTGGATTCTTCGCCGTCCTCGAGGTCGTGATAGTTCGTGCCTTCGAGAATGTTGACCGCGAAATGCAGGTTCTGCGCTGTGGTGCGGTAGTTGTGGGTGAGTTTGCCCGAGCGACCGCCACGGATATTGATGCCGAGTCTGCTGAGCACCACAGGCTGCCCGTAGATGCGCTGGTGGGAATCTTCGGCGATGAAAAGGTCGTTAGGGCCTTCGGCGGCGAGCGCGCGCAGCAAGGTCCAGTGTGTGGCGTGTAGATCCTGTGCCTCGTCGACGATGACGTGGTCGGCGATGTACTCACCGGTCGATTCGGCGCGTTGACGTAGATCGACCGCCGCGAGCGCGAGCACTTCGGGAAAGTTCAAGCGATCGGCCATTCGGCCGAGCCTGCGGAATTGGGTGATCAACTGCCACACCGCAATCCGCTGCGACCGCCCAAGGCGCACCCCGCGACCGGCGCGCGGAACCTTGAGGTACTCCGCCTGGGTGGAAACCAGATTACCGAGCACAACGTTGACGTATTCCGTTGTCAGGAAGGCCGGTTGGGCCAGACGGAGGTCGAGGTTGTGTTCCGCTGACGAGATGGCTTCGGCCCAACCGACTTCGGGCCCCACGGTCTGTCCGCGGCGCGGCGGTGTGTCGTCCCCGAACACCGTGCGAAAGGCATGGCCGGGGTCGGTGGCGGTGCGTAGGCAGGCTGCGGCCAGCCGGTCGATACCGGTGACGTAAATACCACGCTCCCCGGGCTTTTCGGCCAGGGTGATCGCCGGATCGAGTGCCAGCAGGCTGTCGCGCAACCCCTGTGCGAGGGTCTTGTTGAAGGTGGTGAGCACGATCCGCGCGTCGGGGTCCCGGCGCGCCAAGTGGCGCGCGCGATGCAGCGCGACGATCGTTTTGCCGGTTCCGGCACCACCGGACAGTCGGAACGTGCCGCGGTGGTCCTGCTCGACGAACCGGCGTTGGCTCGGGTGAAGGAATGTCCGCCACGCCGAGAAGTCCCCGCCCTCGATCACCCGGCGCAGTTCGTCGTTGTCGTCGACGAAGGTGAACTGCATTCGGCTGGCTGGATGGGCGAGTGCGGTGAGGATCTGTTCGTTGTCGTCGAGTGCGGCCTGCGGCTCAGCGAAGCCGAGGAGTTCCCGGATGTCATCGATCGAACGGCCGACGGCGAGTTCGAGTATCGCGTTCTGTTGCCAGGCGAGGTCGATGGACTGTGCCACGGCGAACAGCGCGTCCTGATCCGGGGCGTCGAGCACCTCGGCGGCGAGGCCGACGCCCAGGCCGAGCCGCTCGGTGAGCTCGTAGAGGGTGTACCCGGCGTTGGCCAGGTAGCCGATTACTGGTTGCGCACCGGACCGGCCGAACTGTCGGGGAACGTCTGGTTTGTTCGGCCGACCGTCGAGCAGGCTGACGATGCCCTCGAGAACGCCGTTGATCGGGTTGACCCGTAGTGTCGCATTCTCGGCGATCCTGTTGGCGACATCGTGTTTCCACGTTCCGAGGTAGATATAGGTCGGTTCGCCGAACCGGTCGTCGACACGGAACATGACAGCCCGGTAGTTCAGGTCGACCCGGCCGGTGCGGATGCGGGCGTCGACGGCGCCGCGCAGCGGCTCGATGTGCAGACCAGGTGCGGTGTCGTCGGCGCGCAGTTTGTCGAAGAACTCACAGACCTTGTCCTTGATCGACCCATCGATCTTCGGCATCGACTTATCGTTCTGCAGAACGAGATTGGCCACCGCACACCCCTCAGATCAAGCCGTGACGGTGGTACGGAGCAGTGTTGACGCCCGCCCACTCCAGGTCACCACGAGCTGGTCGCGGGCCCGGCTGGCCGCGACATAGAGCAGGGACCGCTCCCGCAGTTCGGCCTCGCCACGCTCTTCCTCGGGCGAGTCGTTGAGCACCGATTTGGCGGGAACGTGGGCGTCGTCGACTCCGGCGAGGATCACCTTGGCGAATTCCATGCCCTTGGCTCGGTGCATCGTCAGCACCTGCACATGGCCCGGACCCGCGGGGTTGTCGTCGAGAATGCGCGCGTCGATGCCACGTTCACCGAGTGCGCGTACGAATTGGCTGCGTTCGTTTCGTCCTCGGGTCAGGATTGCGATGCTCGACGGCTCGACATCGTCGTCCAGCCACCCACGGACCAACTCGGAGACGCGATCGAGTTCTTCGCCGAGCGAATTGCATTCCACCAGCACCGGTTCGGGGCCGGTGCGCGCGGATCGGTAGCCGTGGGTGGTCTCGTCGCCCTCTTCCAGGTCCTGGTAGGCGCCGCCGGAAAGGATGTCGACAGCGAAGCGCAGGTTCTCTGCGGTGGTCCGGTAGTTCAGTGTGAGCCGTCGGGATCGGCCGACGATCTTGACGCCGAGCCGGCCGAGCACGACGGGCTGGCCGAAGATCCGCTGGTGGGAGTCTTCGGCGATGAACAGGTCGTTGGCCCCTTCGGCGACGAGCGCACGCAGCATGGCCCAGTGGGTGGCGTGCAGGTCCTGTGCCTCGTCGATGATCACGTGGTCGGCGACGAAAGGTTCGCCCGCCGTGGCACGTTGGCGCAGGTGTTCTGCGGCCAGCGCGAGCACCTCGGGGAAACTGACGGTTCCGTCCATGCGGCTGTGCCGCCGGAACGCCTCCATCAGTTTCCAGACCGCGATCCGCTGCGAGCGGTTCAGACGCACACCACGCCCGGCCCGTGCCACTTTCGCGTATTCCGCGACGGTGGTGACCTTGTTGGCAAGGACGACAGCGGTGTATTCGTTGTCGAGGAACGTCGGTGTCGTCAGGCGCGAATCAAGTTCTGTCGCCACCGATTTGGTGACCTCGCGCCACACCTTGGTCGCATCTGTGCGTCGGGGCGAGACCGAGGTGGCGTTGCCCAGCACCGCTTCGGTGACCGGAGTGAGGTCGTCCGCGCGACCGAGGACGTCGCTGGCGAGCTTGTCGACACTTTCGATGTAGATGCCGGGTTCGCCTGGGGCCGAGGCGATCGCGATGTCCGGCTCTAGTATCTGCAGGTCTGCCTCGAGCTGCCGTGCCAGTGTTCGGTTGAAGGTCGTGAGGACGATGCGGGCACTCTTGTTCCGCCGCCACAGGTTTCGGGCCCGGTGCAGCGCAACCACGGTTTTGCCGGTGCCTGCTCCACCCGACAGTCGGAACGCGCCGTTGTAGTTCCGCTCCGCGTAGGTGCGCTGTTCGGGATGCAGGAAGGTACGCCATGCGGCAAAGCTGCCGCCTTCGATGACGCGCCGGAGTTCGTCGGTGTTCTCGCCGACATAGGTGAAACGGAGCTGTGAGGCGGGATGATTGAGCGCTTGCAGGATCTGTTCGTCTTCGCCGAGCGAAGGGTCGACAGGGTTTTCGTCGAGCCGCAGCTTCTCCCGGATGTCTCCGAGTGCGACACCGCAGGCGAGGTCGAGGATCGCTGAGCCCTGCCAGCCTTCGACCTCGGCGGCGAGGTCATTGATCGCGTTGTCGTCGGCGGCAGCGAGGACCTTCGTCGCGAGCTGCGGGGTGAGCCCGAGTTCGTCGGTGAGTTGCGTGAGCGTGAAACCCAGCTCGGCGAGATAGCCACGTCGCGGGGCCGAGCGGGGAGCATCGACGACAGGTGTCGCCGCGTCTGCTTCGTGCAGGACCAGGTCGAGCACGCCGTTAACGGGGTTGACCTGCAGCTCGGCGCGCGGTGCCAGCTCAGCGGCCGCGGCATTGTCCCAGGCACCCACGTAAACGTAGGAACCGTCGCCCCTGGCGGGCACCACATGGAACAGGATCGCGCTGTGTCCCAACCCGATTCGACCGAGCCGAACCCGATCGTCACGGGCACCGGGGACGGTCTCGATGAGCCCGGTCGCCGTCGCCTCGTCGTTCTGGACGGTGTCGAGAAAGTCGTAGACCTTGCGTTGAACGGCCCGGTCGCGCCCGCCGCCGGTCTTGCTCGTGCTGGTCATGACGATGTGCGCCATCACATCACCCCGTTCGTCTTCAGCGCTTCGACGAGTTCTGCCGGATCAGCCGGGCAGATCGTCCAGCCCTGCTCGATCATCGTAGGAGCGGCATCGGGGGACTCGATGAGTACCCCGATCCGGACATCGGCCCAGCCGATGTCGATGACGTCACCGCGATCGGTTTCCACGCCGAGCTCCGGTACCGGAACACCGGCCGCGGCCAACCCGAGGACGAGTTCGCGTTCGGCGTCGGAGATGGTGTCGTCATAGACGGCTTGCCATGCGGGCGTGAGGTCTGCGTCGGTGGCATCGGGGCCGCGGTCGGGCACGGTGCTGTCGGTTGCCAGCAGGCTGCGGGTGGTGATCACGTGGTCGGCCAGGCCGAACCAGTTCGCCAGTCGCAGCCACTCTTTCCATGCGTGACCTTCGCGCAGTTCGAGGGATTCGTCGCGATCGTCGAGTGCGAGGACAGCGTCGACGACTTTCTTGTCCTTGCGCAGTGCGGCGGTGATGGTCAGTGGACCGTCGGTGTAGGACCAGCATGCGTATTCGCCTGCGGCGATCTGTGATTGCTTGCCTTCGATGAGGTCGAGAGCCCAGCTCGCGATGGCATCACCGTCGCCGTGGACCCGTCCGTCGAGCATGAACATCAGCGGCAACCAGTGTGCGACAGCGTTCCACTCGTCGCGGTCCGGGTGCTGCATGAATTCGATCAGCTGGTAGATCGGGTCGCGGTCGAGCAGGTGGAACAGCCCCGGGCGCAGATTTCCGTGGTTGAGCGTGAACTTGGCGAGTTTGTCGGTGAACCAGGACGGTTTGACCGTCTGGTTGCCTTTGAACCGCTGCAGATCCTCATGACTGAACGACCACACCAATACCCCACCCGAGCGGAGGATCTCGCGCTTTCGTGCGTCGTCAGCCACCCGGTTCTTGCCGGGCACCGCATGGAACCGGCGGCCGTCGGCGAAAAGCGCGATGATCGGGATATCGGGGTCGGCGGTGCGAAGTTGGAAGTCGGGTTGGCTGTTGCCCATCAGTACCTGCGGTTCGAGCTGCCAGGTCCGAATCTTGCTGCCGGGCAACTTGATCGTCGCTGTCGGCCCGTAGGTGCCTGGCTTCTCGGTGACTGTGGCTCCCATGGTGGCGAGGCGTTCGATGAAGGCACGGTAGAAGTCGCGCTCGAGCGGCGACTCCTCGCTGCCGATCGGCTTCGCCGGGGTCTCCTCGGTGATCGAATCCAGCCAGCTGGCCGGATTCGGTTCACCGTCTTTGCAGGCGAGCAGGTCGTCGAGAACCTTCGCGGCGGTGATCCGGGAGACCTTGTCCAATTCTCGCGGCGGGGCGAACGGCAACAGACATTTGTGGCAGGCGAGCCGGTCTGTGCAGTCACAGTTCTCGACCACTTCGCGGGCCGCGACGAGCACATCCCACACGCGTGCCGGATTGGCGAAGTCGGCGAGATAGCCGGTGCCGCCGGGCACGGTGTCGTGGATGAGCAGGGCTCGCTGGTCCGGCGCGTGCAGTGCGTCGGTGATGGTGGCGACGTCGAGGTGTTCTGGAGAGCCGCCGATCACCTGCCGCAGTCCGAGCAGGATTGCGGCGCTGAGGCTCGGATGGGCGAACGAGTCGTATTCGAGCCAGCCCGGCAGATGCAGCAGCACGGCTTGCGTCTGCAGGGTCCGGGCGAGCGCGATCTCTCGAACGTGCTTCTCGTCGTCGGCTTTTCGATACTTGCACCAGCTGCGATGCTCGTGCGGCTCATTGCGGCCCGCGACCTTGTCGAGCTGTCCGCAGCCCGAGCACACCCGGAACAGCCCGCCCGTTGTCTGGGCGCCGGCGATCATCCGTTTGCTGCCCTGGGAGTTGCGCCGTCCCATGTTGATCCAGCGAATGTCCATGCGCCGCAGGTATTCCGCGCCGAAATCCTGTTCGGCGACAAACCAGCGCTTGGTGATGTTGTCGGGGTTGATGTCGGCGGCGGTGAGGACGGTGAAGGATTCCTTGCGCCGTTCGTCGCGGATGTCGGTGATCGCCGCCTCGTCGCGGCGAACTTCGGCGGACACCTTCGCCATCTCGACCACCTGCAGCTGCTGACTGACATCGGCGATCGCAGCGCTGTGGCAACGCGGGCATTGGATCGGCGGCGGGCTCTGATCCGCGGCATGGCTGATTCCGGTCCACCCACACGACGGACACACCCGCCAGGTGTGGATGGCGGACTCGCCCGCGCCGAGGTCGACGGCGTCGATCTCGACGGCCAGACCTTGCACGTAAAACGTTGCGCCGGGCGCGAGTTCGGTCAGCGCGACCCGGGAACCGCGGCGGTAGCTGGCGCTGTCCTCGGCGTAGTTGTTGGTATCGGGATCAATCCAGGTGATACCGACGTCGAGGGTGACGGCGTCATCGAGCAGGGTGTAGTTGGGCAGCACGCCGTAGCGTTCGAGCACACCGACCCAGTGTTCGTTGGTGAGGTCGTTGATGCTGCGGGACAACAGTTTCAGCGTCCCGCGTGCCGTGCGGAGGTCGCGCTTGTCGTCGTCGGTCGCGGCGGGGGAGTTGGCCCGCTGCTCGAATTCGGGCAGGGCGGCGTCGACGGCGGTGCGGCGGTGACGCAGTTCGTTGACGTCGCGGTTCCAGCGGTGCACCGCTTCGCGCAACAACACGCCGAGCCCGCTGTGTTCACCGAGACCGGGTGGTGTGGCCCAGGTGCGAAGGTTCGTCGCGGTGGTCTCGCCGAGTAGGTCACCGAACTGGTCGAGGAATTCGTCGAGAAGCAGGTCGGCGTCCTCGTCTGCGGTCTCGATGAGCGTGCCCATCCAGGTCCCCTCGTCGAAACTCGACAGGACGTTGGTGGCACTGCCCGGATCCTCGGCACCGGCTTTGCGGGAAAGTCGGTCGACGATGTGCGCGATGTACTGGCGCTGCAGGATCTCCTCAGCGGTGAGGAAGGTGGCGGGCGGTCGGACTTCGCCCTGGATCACCGAGGTGGGATCACCGAGTTTGGGTAGATGCTCGCCCCGGCCACGCACGAAAGCCAGCGCCAAGGAGTTGCCGGTGAGACGGCCGGCGCGGCCGACGCGCTGCAGGTAGGACGACACGGTGCGCGGCATGGAGCCGAGCATCACGGTCGACAGGTCGCCGATGTCGATACCCATCTCGAGCGTGGGGGTGGCGACGAGCACGTTCGGAGCCGCCGGGTCGGTCGCGGTGGTCTTGAATTTGGTCTCGTATTCCAGCCGGGTCTTCGTCGGGAGCAACGAGGTATGTTCCCGGGCGACAACACGTTTCATTTCCGAGCTGTCGTAGAGCGCGCGGTAGAAGTTGTCGTGTTTGGGTGCTCGGGTCAGTACGCCAGGGCACCGGGTAAGCAGGCAGGGCGCCCCGTCGAGCTGGTCGACGACAGTGGAGCTGCCCGGTGTCGGAGTCTGGCAGACGTCGCAGACCAGCAGATACTGTCCGGTCGCGAGCCCTTCGGCGTCGGGCACGCCGACGAGGACCGTGTCATGGGTCAATTGGTATGCGGTGAGCGCTTTCTCAGTGGTCGCTGTCGAGAGGATGCGTTCTTCTGCGAGCACTTCGAACAGCGCCCGCGCCAGGCGCCCACCGTCGATCGGCGACACGTTCAAACACTGCGATGCCCAGCGCGCGTACCAGGACGGTGCCGCGGTGATCGGGTCGAATCCTTCCGGGATCACCCGTTGGCCGACGGCCGGAAATGCCGGGGCCGGTCTTCCCTTCGGAAAGGCGGGCATGCCTTGACCTTTGGGTCGTCCACCCCACACCGAATGCCGGTTCGCGTCGCGCTGCACATATTTGGTCAGCCACTCGTGGGCGATGGCACCACGCGTTCGCATCCGCTCGGCGACACCACGTACCCACTGGGTAACCGCGGTGGGATCCGGTTCGGCGAAGGCGAGCTGGTGTTCGGTTCGTTGCAATGCGGCTGCGCCGAGCTGTGAAACTCGTTGCGGTGACCCGAGGTCTACCTCGGAGATCACACTGCCGGTCAGCTCCAGGGTGCGGCCCAGCCGCGACTGCAGCCCGAATTCGAGGTCGATGTCGAACTGGACACGCCGCGCCACGTTGGCGGCCGCTTTCCTGCGCAGCGGGGCGGGCCGGTCCGACTGCCAGTACGCGGAGAATTCGTCGTGCTCGACGATGTCGGGCGGCAGCAGCCGGTACCGGCGGTTCGGATCCGTGCCGGCGCGTTCGAGTACCGCGGCACACAGTTCTGACAAGGTCAGCATCTGCTGACCGGACACCCTGTCGCCCAGTGCATTACGCAGCGTCGAACGCAAACTGAGGGTGTGCGAGCGCGCTTGGACGAACCCGGCCCGGTGCGCTGCGTCCTGCACGCTGTCGGTGAAGACGAGCGCCTTCTTCTCGGCATCGTCGAGGCGAGCATCGCCGAAGAGGTTCGACAGCGCGACCGACAGCTGGGTGGCGATGGCGCTACCCATGAAGCGGATGCCGTCCTCGGCGCCACACGCCGGGCAGAAGTCCTTCATGGAGTTCTCGTCGGCACCGACACCGCTGAGGTACAACACCGGCAGTACCCGCCCGTCGAGCAGATCCGGGCTGTCGGCATCGGGGCGCTTGTCGACGATCTCCCGTTCGTCCACACGGAACCACTGCAGTCCATCGACAGAGTCGTCGAGGTCGGCTTCCGTCGGTGCCGAGATCAGCGCACGAAATCGAGGGCCGCCGGTCGCGTGGTAGCCGCGGATGTCGTCGTCGCTGGCGTCGAGTGTGCTGCCGGTCGGTGCCAGCCGCACACCCCAGCCGGATCGGCCGCAGTGCCTGCAGTACAGCGAGGGGTAGTACTCGGTGGTCGTGTCGTCGAGTTTTCCGTCATCGGACCAGCGGAACAGTGGCGTCACCATCGCGGCCCGGTCGACACGGGACAGTTCCCGAAGCCACAGGTGCACATCGACATTCAGCGCCGATCGTCCCACAACGGCCCGCAGATGCGACAACGCCGAGAGCAGGTATCCGATGTACTGCTCCCGCTGGGCTTGCCCGCGCGCCAGGTCCCGCTCACCGGTGTGGGCGGGCAGCGCTGTCACCGCGAGTTCTCTGATCGATCGAACCTCGAGGGTATTGCGCAGCAGGCGTGCGACGTTGCCGTGCCGTTTGACCAGGTCGAGCATCTCGGTCTCGTCGAGTCGGTGCAGGACTGCGGCGGCGCGTTCGAAGGTGTCGTCGATGTCGGAGGTCTGCCGGAACAGCGTGGCGAGCACTGCGGCGGTCAACCGCTTGTTCGTCGGTGCCTGTGCCGCAACCAGATTCAGTTCCTTGACCGCGTCCGCGACGACCGGCTCGATCGGGGAGAAGGTGCGATCCAACGCGGTGCTGCGCTTTGTCAACCAGTCTTCTACGCTGAGACGAGTTTCTCCGATGAGAGTGTCTTCATCGAAGGTTTCGCCGAAGACGGTTTTCGCGAACGCCAGCATCGTCTCCGGCGACGCTTCCTTGGACCCGAGCGTCGCCGAGGTCGCGACGGGAGTGATCTTGCCCAGTGGGCGTTTCCGGTCTTCTTCAGTGACCGGCGATGCCGAGGTCCAGTGCGCTTTGATGGTCAGCCCGAGCCGTCGCAGCAGCATGGCCACATCGGTGCCTTGCGCCCCGTCATAAGTGTGGAATTCGTCGAGCACCACATACTGCAGCGAGTCGGCCGATTGCCGCCACATCGCCGCGCGATCCGACCGGAGCAGCATGTGGTCGAGCATCTTGTAGTTGGTGAGCAGGATGTCCGGCGGTGAATCGTGCATCAGCCGCCGGTCGGTGATCAGACCCGCCTCCGACACCAGTGTCCGCCCACCCGAGGACTGCTCGCCGGTGTAGAGACCAGCGGTGACTCCCGCCAGTTCCGGGTGCTTGGTGATCATCTGCGCGAGACGCTGTTCCTGGTCGTTGGCCAGGGCGTTCATCGGATAGATGATCAGCGCCTTCATCCCCGCCACGCCGGCCTTCTTGGCCCGCAGCACATGGTCGAGGATCGGAATGAGGAACGATTCGGTCTTACCGGAGCCGGTGCCCGTGGTGACCAGAGTGGGCAGCGGCCGTCGCTGGAATTTCGTCGACAACCGTTCGAATGCCAACGCCTGGTGGCCGTAGGGGTCGAAGGGCTTCGGCGACCAGTCCAGGTGCATTCCCCAGTTGCCGCGAGCGGGCGCGAAGGGGAGACGTAGCCGCACGTAGGGGCCTTTGAACAGGCCGTCGTCGGGGTCGCCGATGAAGTCGGTGAGGGCGCCCTGCGTGTCCGGATCGGTCAGCGCGAAGGTCGTCGTCAGATAGTCCGTCAAACCCTCCCGCAGCCGCTCGGCCTGCAGAGTCGGAAGCAGGGCCCCCACGTGTGCTCCTCGATGTCGGTCGGCTGGTTGAAGCCGGGTTGTTGTGGTGCTCGCCACGTCCGTCGAATGCTAGTCGACCGGACGATTCCGGCCGGAAGGGCTTGTGCGACTCGATGGTTGACAATCCCAACTCAAGCTAACATAGGCACACTAGGTTATCAATGGTTGACGATGTTTTCAACGAGAGTTAGTCTGATTGCACTGCTGAAGCGTCGTGCTGGAAGGAGTGATCGATGAATATCCGAATCGGGCGTGGGATTGCCGCCCTTGGTTTCGGCGCAATCCTCGGAGTGGCCGGATGCGCAGCCCCAGCGGGGGACGCAAATAAGTTCGGTTTCAGACGGTAGCCGGGTGGCGTCGGCAGCGTGCCCTGTTCAGGGCAGGAGGGATGCAGGGGTGATGGTGACCGGGAACGGCGTGCGAAGGTCCGCGGTATCGCCTGCGGCCACCCGGTGGGTTTGTTCGTATCCGCCGTCTGGACCGAGTCGGTAGGCGAAAAGGACCGGGAGACCTTCACCGGGGAACTGGCCCGCGAAAGGGTTGATCTCGAATCGCCAGTAGGAGGCGATCCCGGCTGTGCTGTACATGATCGGCTTGACGACCCGGTCGGTCATAGCTGTCGACTTCGACACGACTTCCACGACCAGGTCGACCTGTGCGACCGGAACGCCTCGGGCGTCCAAGTCGACTGCGCCGGTGGCGACCATGGCGTCCGGGATCGGCTCGTCGTCTCCGATGACCACGCCGACTCCGTCGAGGACCAGCGAGTCAACGGGTGCCGCATCGACCAGGACGCGAACCAAACGCTGGATCAGCAGTTGGTGGCGTGGCTTCGGGGCGGCATTCACAACGAGCTGGCCATTCAGCACCTCGTATCGCAGTCCATCTTCGGGCAGATCATCGAGATCGGCGGCGGTCCAATAGTCGTGATGAGGCACAGGCATCGCCATGTGGGCCACCTCCTCCCTCGGTCTCGGCCCGAGCAGTTGAACCAATACTAGCGGGTTCGTGCTGCGTAGCGCCTGATACCGGTGGTGGATACAGTTTGAATATCGACCACCGCGGACAACGGCTCCAGCGTCTGACGGATCAGCGGCTCGACGCTTGCCCAGTTTCGTCGGGAAGTTGATGATGAACCGCGGACCGCTCGTGGCGCCGGTTGTCGAGATCGGCGGCGGTCCAGTTGTCGTGGTGAGGTACAGGTATCGCCATGCGGTCTACCTACTCCCTCGATCTCGGGCCCGAGCGGTTGAACCAATACTAGCGGGTTCGTGCCACACAGCACCTGATGTCGGTGGTGGATAGAGCCGGACATTGACCAACTCCGCCAAGGGTGCCGATTCTCGGCGAAGCCGAGTTTCGAGCGGTTGCTCACGAAGTAATGGCGGGCTGAAAATCGCAAATCGGGCAGACCGGTATCCGGTCGAACTTTGCTGATGATATCGGCTCTCGCTGGCAACTTACCAGCCACAGTCTCCGATGAGAACTTCGATGAACACCTGGGTGCCATTTCGGACTGTTGCCCATTGGTCTTGGGTGACTATCTGGACTGGGGGTACGGACGATGTCGAAAGCCTCGGGCTTGTATCGAATATTACGGTGGCGTGGCACTCATCGGCACGCTGTCCTCTCGCGACGATTTCCGAGGTCGGTGGGTCCAGGTATTGCGATCTTCGTAATGGTGGAATGGCCGCGCTCAGCTTCATCGTGGGCACAATTACGATTTCTAATGGGTCAGGCTTCGGTGCAGGTCCTATGAAGTAGGCGGTGGCATATGACGAATTACTGTCGAGAACATCTACAACGGCCGTGCGAGTGAATCCTGAAACCGTTACTGATTCGGCGATTTGCCTAGCTTCTGATGGTCTGTCCAGCGAGCTCCTGTTTCGTTGCAAACAATATCCGACCAGGGCAACTACTACGGCAAGTGTGAGAGCGGCATATACTGATCGGCGAATCCATCTCGAGCTGTGTTTGGAACTCCTCATCTGAATGCTCCGCTCTCGCAGAGAATCTTGTTTGCGAGGTCGAATGTTCCACCCGGTTTCACCGTGCTGGCACCGTGCTCTACCTCACTGTTCTTTCCGTCTGACCCATCGTTAAAAACCTGATTTCCGGTGGCAACGTTGTAAGATCGGTCGACGGTCCCACCGGCGTTGTATCCAGAGCTGAGGAACTGGTTCAGTGTCTGGCCTGTTCGAACCTCGGGCGTAGCATGGGCTGCTGCTTCGTCCTGAAGAGATTTCAAGTTGTACGCCGCGGCCTTGAGTGCCAAATCGTCGTTACCGACGAGATCGGCCCATTCCTCGTCCTTGAACTTGTCGGGATATCGGGCCTTGGATTCGTTGAACGGCGCTTCTTTCTGGTTTGTCAGTCCGATTGAGTTGCCCGCACCATGTCCCTTATCTATGCCGAGTAGAGATGCTTCGAGGCGGGCTTTGTCATATGCTTCTCCGCTACCCGGACCTGTCCACTTTGGATTATATGACGACGGGTCTCCTTCGAGTGCCGACAACATCGACTCCGACGATCAAGCGCGCCTCGACGCGATCCTGTCCGTCAGCCCGGAACTGGCATCACTGGTCGTCCACGTTCGCGAGTTC
>NZ_JBHXRR010000039.1:0-32091 GCF_042716665.1 Nocardia sp. NPDC058658 | reverse complement strand
GCACGTACGCACCGTGACGGCCGGGAGTGCACACCTTCGCCACGGTCCAACCAGCCACGCGTCCATGCGACGCGCGGCCAGAAGTGTTGGCCGAGAACGCAAATCGGGGTTCGGTGCGGGGAGCCGGGCAGGGATGGTAACGACACCGGCACCCTTGGGTGCTCGAATCGGTTCAATACAGCCCGCAGGTCCTCATGACCGCAACAGCCGGATACCTTCCTTGCCGCACCGACCGAAGCAGTACTGACACTCCATGTCGGTCGGATCATCAATGGTGACAACAGACTTCAGGTCATAGACCCGGTCCTTGACGCCGCGGATCTTCCCGCACAGCGTCCGGTAGGTCCCGTCGGCCACCACTTCGCGAACGTAGTGCGCCCGCGTCCCGGTCTTCGTCCGCACCCAATTACCCACCTGCACGGCAGGATTCGCATCGACATCCGTGGGGTTCGTATGCACGCCCCGAAGATACCCTGACCTGGCCCGATCTCGGGGCCGATGGGGCATATGGGCCAGTGACACGCAGCGATTACCCGGGCTGGATCCGGCTCCGCAGTTCGGACGCGACCGTGTCGGCATCAGCGGGCAAAATCACTGTGTCCGTGCCGGTTTCGTTGACAGAGATCAGATACCGTCCCGCCGCACGTTGACCGGGAGCAATGTCGACCCAGCTGATGTAGGTCGGCTCCGCGGACCGTGGATGATCGATGCGGAACGCGCCCTCGGCAGATCGAGGCAGGCGCAGGAACGCCCGCATCCGCTCCTCCACCTGCGACTGCCCGTCTGCGGAGACATGCCACGATGTCGGCGATTCGCCGCGAACACGCTGCGTGTAACCGACCATCTGTCCGGCTCGTCCAGCAGCGGCCTTGGGCAGCGTCAGCGAGAAGTAGCGCAGCAGGTGCGCACGAGGAACCGAAGCCAACCGAACCTCGGCACCGAAATCTGGATCGGCGGAAGATGTTTGGGTTGCGATCACGTTGTGCCGAGGAGTCGCAGCGGCGATAGCCCGAATGCAGTCGGGTGTGCCGTGTATCCGACCGCTTACGGTGATACGAATGTCCGCCTCGGCAATAGCCCGCAGCACGGGGCGTGGATCCTCGCGAGCATCACGGGGAAAGCGAGCCGTGAAACCCCTTGTCAACTGGTGGTATTCGTCGGCGTTCCGGGCAGTTTCGATGACGGCGATCGGATCCGGATATCGGTCGAGTCCCGCGTCGGCCCACAACCACGCGAACTCGTCGGGACCGAGTGTCCACGACTCGAGCACGGTCACTGACGCGGCGCCGTCGGTGGTTCGTCGTCGGCCAGCATCGGACCGACACCGGAGTGCTCGAAGAACTGCTCCTCGGCGGGCGTCTCCGCAGGCGCGGGTTCGTCGGCCAGCATCGGCCCCGCCCCTGAGTGTTCGAAGAACTGGTCAGCGACAGGCTGCTCTGTGGGAGTAGGCGCCGCAGCAGGTGTGGTCATCGAATCAACGGGCGTCGGGGATTCTGTCCGACCCTGTCGAGGACTCGATACGGGAGGCATGGCCGCGCCTGACTCACGAGCGGAATCGTGCGGAGTGCTCACCGGCATCGGCGCCGAAACTGGTTGTTGGCGTACCGCTTCCGCCGCTGGCGCAGTGGCAGCCGTCGTCGGAGAGTCTCGATTCGGCACTGCGGGTGCCGACGACTGCACCCCGGACATCAGCTCGACCTCACCGCCGATAACTCCTTCATAGGTGAGAATTCCCTCGGTCCAATCAGGATGAACACCGCGCAGGTATTCGGGCGCATAATGCTCTTCGGATTCCTCGCGATTGCCACCGCGACCGGCCCCACCTGCGCCGCCCATCCCAGGCATCATGCCGTTGCGCCCGCCCGCACCTGCCCCGGATCCCGCAGCGGCGGCGATACCCGGCCCCGCCGTTGGTGTGCCAACACCCGGAACGGCACGGCCGAGAACGGCGCCAGGGCCGCCAGCGGACCCACCTCCGCCGGGCGAACCAGAGCCCGGACCACCGCTCCCCGGCGAACCCGATCCAGGTCCACCGCTGCCCGGCGAACCGGACCCGGGCCCACCACTGCCAGGGCTGGGGCTTCCCGCCTGAGTAGCTGCCGGGTCCGTTCCGGCAGGTGCGGTCGATGACGGATCCGTCGCGGCATCCCCCGAGTCCTGCCCACTGTTCGAGTCGTCACCCGACGATTGGTCACTGCTCTGCGACGAATCCTCGGTCTCGGTGGGAGCGGGTGTGGTCGCCGCCGATTCGATACTCGCGGGAGACCCCTGGTCTGCACCAGGACCACCGTTCTGACCGTTCGATCCACCCGCGCCGGGATTCGCGCCACCGGGATCACCACCACCGATCACCGGCATATCGACATATGCGGGCACGCCGGTACCCGACGGCGGGAACACCGGCGTGTAAGTCGTATCCAACGCCTGGATCACCGAATCGCGCGCTGCCGCGAGCGATTCACGATTCTGCTCGACGGTAGCCGGATTGCTGAGACCTGGCAGGATCTGCTGCGAGGGGTTGTCCGGGTCGAATGTTCCCGACGCGACGGGCGCTGGCTGCACGGCCAACTTAACCGCTTCCGCCGCATACCCAACCGCCTCGACGCGAGCGGCCACCGACCCGAACACCTGCCCGATCTCGTTGAGCGCCTTGACAAACCCCTCGGTGGCCGCCTGACCCGCATCGGCCGTCGCGCCCTGCCATTGGCCCTCGTTGAACAGCCGAGTCATTCCCATCAGATTGAATACCGACAGATTGAGCACATCCGAGGAACTCTGCCGCCACACACCAGCCTGCCCCTGCAAACCGGACGGATCGAGCCCACCCTCACCGTGCACAGCCTTATACAACTGGTCGAAGCTCATGCTCTGAAACCGGTCAGGAGAGGTGACGTAGTTCGGATCCGTACCCTGCCCCGCCGCCTGCAACTTGCCATCCGCGGTAGACGCCCGCGCCTGCGCGCTCCCAGCCTTCTGCACGGCTTCGGGAATCCCGAGCAGACTTGTCGGCAGAGTCGGACGTGGCGTCATGGTGGTTTCCCCCCGGAATGTGTGACTGGTCCCGGGCAGCAGATTAGCACGGGGCCCAAGGGTGGGCCGCTGATAGAGTGCAGGTCAAGCGGCCGACGAGTGGGGTGGGACATGGCGGAACTCGAGAATGTCTTCGGACAGGTGGACGTTGCAGCCTTCAACGAGGGGGCTCGGGCCGGGACGATCCGGTATGAGCGCGGGGCGGCGGAGCAGGCTGCTCGAATGTACGACGAGATGGTTGCCAAGTTGGCACCGATCAAAAAAGGCCTGGAGCAGGTAGCTTCCCAAGACGGTTTCGGTGGCTTCGACTCTGGACGGGCACTCCAGAAAGGGTTCTCGTCGAAAGCCATCGGTGGCGCAGATGTAATCGAACAGGCTATCGCGACGGCATTGGGGCTCAAAGCGGCGTATCTGCGCGCCGGTGGGCTTATCGAGGAAGCCGACGAAGCAAACCGAGTCATGATCGCCAGAGCAGGCGCCGCCCTCGAAAATGGAAGCAGCAACCCGTGATTCGCCTACACCCGCACATGACTGCAGCCGCTGTCGCGCTCGTCCTACTCACTGGTTGCAGCAGCACCAGCGGGACAGCTGAACCTACGCTTTCGGTGACACCTAGCGCGACCAAGCAGATCGCGGTTCCTGCAGCACCACCGACGTCCCAGGTCAACAGCGGCACCCGCAGCAGTGTCAAGTTCGATCCGTGTACCGAATTCGATGACCCTACAATCGCACGGGCTGGCTACGATGCGGATACACGTAGGCGGACCGATGGCGTTCACGAATGGTATGCCTTTATTGGCTGCACCTTTGAGAACAAGGAGCCGGTCGGGACACTCGGCACACAAATGCCAATTCGATCATTAAGCATCGCAGCGACAAATATCACCATTGACGAATTCCGTCAACGCTATGCAGGAAAATACACCGAAGAATTGATCGGAGGCCGTGCCGCGATCAAATACCGACCCTTGAGTCAGTGCGGGATCGTGATCGCATTTCCTGAATTCGCGCTAGATCTCACCAACTCCACCCTCGCGGGCTACACCGATGAAAAGCCCTGCGACAACATAATGAATGCCGCCACGGCCCTCGAAGCATCAGCGACCGCAACAATCAACGGTCGCTGAATACCCTACTCAATACCGGCAATAGCGATGGACGCTTTCGCCGTCAACCTGCCCAACCAGGGAAGAACGGTTCAACCCGAGGCGGCTCGGTCACCGCACGTTGCGGTATCGGCATTGTGTGACCACCCCACCTGGAGTCAAACCAGGCACCACATTCATCCGGCGCAGCACGGGTGTTATCCATCCAGTCGATCAGAGAAGTCGAGGCCGCAAAGACATTCGATGTCGGACGAGGCTTCCGCCCCGGAATCTCGGCAACTTGCAAAGACATGTCGGGAATCATCGCAGGTTCATCCTCGCGCCGCTGCGGAATTCTTGGCAGCGGATTAGAGGGAACACTTGTTTGGAACATCTCCTGGGTTTCATTGTATTTCGTTGGATCCGGGTAGGGGTACGAATTGTTTACCTTTCGGGAGGTGCCAGTCATATCTTTGCAGACAAAATAATGATTCCGACCGTCGCGATGCGGAAGCGCATACGGAATTACATGCAAATATGCCGTACCAACGCCTTCAGTTAGCGGATGCTCTCGAAAGGCGTTATATCCTGCAATACTCTCAAGGGTAGCGGTGGGGTCCGGAAATCCTGGATATACATAGTCCAGCGAAAGAAATTCAGCTACGGTATTACTCTCAATTCCCGCCCTGATCGACCGGAGACCAGGAGATTCCAAATCAACGCCAGGTTCCGCGCTCCAGCGGAACGAAATGTTGAACGGCACAGGCGGAGCTTGCGGAACTTGTTCTGGCGAACCGGGCCCGCAGCCCGTAGTGCTGGTGAAGACAAATGCGGCCACGGCACCACACGCTGCACGCCAAAGCCGGACAGGACTAGTAGTCATCCCTTCAACACTCGATTCTTATAATCGGCAGCACTGCTCGTGTAGTCATCGAGGCCGATATTACGTCTAGTATAAGCGTCAACGAATTCGGAAGGATTTGCGTCAGCGCCTATAAGCCAACTCTCTGCGGCCGACCTGAATTTGTTGGTCAGCTGCACACTGTCCTCGCTACCCGGCTCTCCGACAATGGCCTGAAAGTCTACGAGACGCCCATTCTGAACCCATTCCGAAGGAATCGGGACAGACTTGGCGGGCGGTGAGTCGAAGAAGTTCGGATCCGATGCCGATAACCCCTGGAGCATCGAGTAGTAGAACTGGGCGTTTTGAGTATCAGAACCTGCCTTGTAGTAGGACTCTGGATATTCACCATCCTCTGGCTTTATCCCCGCATCGATCATCTTAGAAACGATATCGATTCCGATTCCAGCCCCAGGCGAAGCTATTCCGACAGTATCCTTCAAAATCGTCGTACCTATACCAAGGCCGAGCTTCTGCTTATCCGCCAACTCCTCTTTCGCCTCGGTGTCATCGAGTCCCCGGTCGTAGGCCTCGCCGAGAATTCCTTGATCCTGATAGGACAGCAGACGACTTGCCGCATCAGCAAGCTGGCCCCGGGAGTTCGACGGCTCGTCGCTGAGATTGCCGTATTGGGCCGCGTATTCGTTCGTCTTGTCGACAATCGCAGCATTCCAGATCCCGGATGACTCAGGATCCGTGTTGAACAAAGTCGAGAGCCTGATGGCCTTCAGATCCCGCTCACCCTCACCACCCAGCCCGAAGGCTGGGGTAGGACTATCAGGCGCGACCGCGATGGAATCGAGGTAAGGGAGCATGGACGTGGTGATCTGCTGGGTAAGGCCCGGATTGACCTGGCCGAGTGACTGATTGTCCTTGTCGGCGATGTTCATCAGCGCCTCGAAGTTGCCGTCCTCGCCGCCGGTCATCAGTTCGGTGAGCCCGCGCGCGGCACGCCCCGCAAGCTGGGATTCCTCCACCGTGACACCAGGATTGCTGTCGGTGGCTGCCACCGGGATCGCCTCGGTACCGATCCAGCTGAACATGTCCGGTGCGGATTCGCCGGGCTTGTTGTCGGTCCAGTCGTATTGAAGCAACGGCATCATGACCTTGTTCGGGTCGTAGTCCTTGTCCAAGGGCACTTCACCCGGTTCGGTTTCGCCGGTGAGCAGTTGGGTCATCGCGGTGTGGTTGCGGCTGCCGACGTCGACGTAGTCACGCATAGTCGTTTCCAGTGCGGGATTGTCGGGGTCGAGTTGGCCGAGTGTTGCTGCCTGTCGGATCATTTCGCGGGAGAACTCGGTACCCGGCGTGTATCCCGGGTTCGCTTCGCCGAGGAGGTCGCTGAGCTTGGCGGAGTCGGAGAGGAATACCGCCTCGTTCCAGTCGCTGACCTTGGGATAGGTCAGCGCGTTGCCGTCCCCGTCGGGGGCGGACACTCGGGTGGAGATCACGTCGCGGATCTCCTGGGGCAAGTTCTGGTAGCTTCCCGCAGATTGGAGGGTTCCGTCTTTGTTGACTCCGGTGCCGATCTTCTCGTTCGACAGAACCATCAGTCCGTTCGCGAGCGAATCGCGACGCCCGGCAGCGGCGGTATTTCCTGCCAGTTCTTGCTCTTTCAACCGTTCACTCAAGGCGAGGACGCCGTCTGATCCAGCTGCTTTGTAGAACTCGCGGTAGTAGTCCTGTACCGACGCCGGAAGAGTCGAAACCTCACGGCCGGCGGCGATATCAGCCAACTGGGCATCGGTGAGAACTCCCACCGGTAGACGGCTCGCTACTTCGTCGAGGACGGCGGGGTCGATCTTGCCGTATTTGTCGCCGGCCTCGCGTACCCGCTTGCCATCTTCCCCGCCGAGCAGCCCGGCCCCGCTGAAGTCATCGTCAGTTGCGTCGATTCCGCTCCCGAGCTGATCACCGCGAACCCGAACCTCTTGTGCCGCAGTGCTGATCGCAGTAGATGCCTCGCTCGCAGCGTTCATCGTAGCGCGGTAGGCGGCGTTGATGAGCCCTTGATGGTGGTCGATCCGCTCCACGACTTTTGCCTTCGCGGCGTCATCGGCGACGGCGCCATTCGCCGAGACAACCCACCTGTCGTTCACCTGCAATCGGATCGGTGACTCGGTGTCTTGTTCGGCGTTGGTTACGTGGCCGAGGAGAAGGCGGCACTCGTCCGACAGTCGCGTATCAGCGGCACGTAAGGCGGTTACGATATCTCTGATCTCGGTGGACAGGAACCGGCCCTGGGTGCTCTCCTCAGCGAATCGGTCCCCCGCCGCGTCCTTCGCCTTCCCCGCCCATTCGGCACCAGTGAAGTGACTGGTCATCGAGCTGAGTCGCGCCTCGTAGGTGACGACGTTGGCCTCCAACACGCCCGCCCATTCGGACAGCTTCGCCGGATTCCACAATTTGACCTGCGAGAGTGTCGGCATCAGCGTTCACCTCGAGCGGCGAAGTCCATGGTGTCGAGCCGCTTCTTGAACTCCTCGTCGGTGAGCTGCACCGCGCTTGTGCACTCGCGGACCAACCCTGAAAGCTTCTCCAAACGCTGGGCGGCACGCAGCCACGCGCCTTCGACAAACTCACCAGCTTGCGCGCAGGAGGCTCCGACCTCACATCCGGGCAGCGCGGCCCCGATCGCGTCCCCCATTGTTCTGACTTCGAGGCCATCGATATCGATTGCGGCGTTGCTCACCGTTGTCGCCAATTGATTGAGATTGTCGATATCGACCTTCAGCATGCCCGCCCCGATTTCGATGATCGGCTCCGGTACGGAGCCACCCCTGGTTGGACGAGATCGTACTTCGCGGCGACGACGAGCCGCAACGACGTCGAGCATGTCTTGAAGTCCTGGTCGGTCGTGACATAGCTGGCCGCCGACATTGCACGCGCTCACCCTGCGGCGTACAGAGTCTCGAGATCGACCAAGAGCACACCTCCCCGCGCCCGCAGGGCGGGGCTGAAGCCAGCTCCGCTGTAGCACGCGAGCAGGGTATGCGCATCTATAGAACTACAGACCTTTAGAACTATAGTTCTATAGGTTCGGACCGCCGGTTCAGATCATGTCCTTCTTGTCCAGCCAGCGCATGACCGGCCAGCCGAGGCCGACCGGGATCCAACAGGTCAGCACGCGGTAGAGCAAGACCGCGGGAACGGCGATCTCGGCCGGAACGCCGAAGGCCGCGAGACCACCGATCAGCGCCGCTTCGACCGCGCCGACGCCACCGGGTGTCGGCGCGGCCGAGGCCAGCGTGCCGCCGATCATGGTGACGATGGTGACGGCCACGAAATCCGTTCCGCCACCGAACGCTTCGACCGCTGTCCACAGCGCCAGCGCCTGCCCGAGAGTGATCGCACCACAACCGCCGACGATGATCAGGAACCGCTTCGGATCCTTGGCAAGGTCAGCCAGCTCACCCAATACCTCTTTGAGTTGCGGGCGCACAGAGTGATTCACCCAGCGACGCAGCGTCGGCACGAACATGAACGCGCCGATCAACCCGACGCCGACACCGGCGATCAGGTACAGCACGGTCGCATCCGGCACGATGTGCGCGAGGTTGGTCGAGGTGCCGGCCACCACGCTGAACACCACGAGCAGCACCAGGTGGGTGAGCACCTGCATCGACTGCTGCATCGCCACCGCGGCCGTGGCCCGCAGCGTCGACATGCCCGCCTTCTGCAGGAACCGCACGCTCAGTGCCAGTCCGCCGACCCCGGCGGGGGTGGTCGTAGCCACGAAGGTGTTGGCCAGCTGCTCCACCACCAGGTAGCGGATCTTGATCAGCCCGTCCGCGCAGGCGCCGAGCGCGGCGGCGGCACCGACGTAGGTGAGTCCCGAGACCGCGAGCCCTGCCAGCGCCCACCACCAGTTGATCGTGCGCAGCTGGCTGAAGAACGTCGGGACCTGGCTGATGAACGGATACGCCACATAGACCAGCGCCACCAGCAGGACGAGCTGGATGATCTGGTTGCGGGAGAAACGGGTGATCTGCTCGGACTGGATACGGTCGTGACCGGTCTGCCTTCGCACTTCCTCACGGGCGGTGGACATCACCTTGGTCCACTGCGGCAACGACTTTCGCATGCCGATCGACATGGCCGATTTCGTCAGACGCCGGGCCGCGTAGGCGACCTCGTCCTCGCCGAGCACCTCGATCGCCGCCGAGACGGCCTCGTGTTTGCCGTAGAGCGAGGTCGTGGTCACCAGCAGCTGGGCGATGTCGGTTTGACGTTGTGCTTGCGCGGCACCGAATTCGGCGGCGGCGAAACCGCCGAACAGGGTGTCGCCCTGGCTGACTCGCACGAAGTCAGGTTGCAGATCGCCCAGGCTGATCTGGTTCTCGTGCAGCCGCAGCAGCGAGCGCCACACCCCGGGCAGCACCTGCGCCGACAACGTGGCGATCGGCGTACCGCGAGGCATGGTGTGCGCGTACAACATCCAGCCGCGACTCAGGCCCGCAACCGCCACCTGATGACTGTCGGCCATCCCGAGATCACCGATCGCGATGCCGAGCAGCGCCCGATGTTCCACCGCCCGGTGCATCGATCCGTGCAGCGGCGCGGTCTCGCTGGAGCGGAACGTGATCCAGCGCCACACCTGCCGGATCGCGCCGAAACTGCGCTGGTTCTTGCCGTACATCTCGACGACGATCTCGTCTTCGGGTCCGTCGACCTCGGTGGCCAGCAGCAGCGGCCCACGCCCGGCGGGCCGATCGACCCGGAAGGCTTTCACGGTGTAGCCGCGCTGGGCGAGCACCCGGACCGCGGCGTCGAGCGGCACCTCGAGGGCGGGCGTGCCGACCAGCCAGACGATCACCGCACCGACGAGCCAGCCGACCACAAGGCCCAGCATCGCCCGCGCGGGCACCACCGAACTCACCGCCAGGTGGATCGGCGCGAACATCAGCAGCAGGAACCACATCCAGCGCCGCGTCTGCGTCGGCAGCCACGGACTCGACACGGTGAGCATGGCCGCGAGCATCGCGATCCAGCGTGGGTCGTCGAGGAATTGCGACAGGAAGGTGTCGAAGCGGTCCGGGACCGGCAGGTGCCATTTCGGCGTGGAGATGCCCGCGCCGGTGATCGACAGGGCGAGCACCGCGAGCAGGCCCGCCGCCCCGTACCCGAACAGCAGCTTCCACTGCCTGCGCAGCACGAGTTCGATGAAGATGGCGAACGGCAGGGCCAGGATGAGGAATCCGTAGATGAGATAGACCAGGGTCGACTGGTCCGGGCTGAGGAAATCGACGATATTGGCGACCGAGCGTTCCAGCGCCAGCCACTCCGGTCGGGTGATCAGCGAGCCCGCGATCACCACGGCAACACCCAACCCCGCCAGCACTACCCGGACGATGTCACTGGTGCGCCGGATCAGCGGTTGCAGGAGTTTCCCCGTGACCGGGATCTCCCGACCGTCGACTCGCATGAGCCGCACGATACACACCGACACGCCGCGGACCCGCCGTGACATCACCCAATCTGTACGGTCGTTCGCGCGTGCGGTGAAGCCGATCACAGGCCGTCACACATCTCGGCGTTACCCCGTCCAAGGAGCAGGGAAACACCCACTCAGCCGAAAGGTTCGATCATGCAGGTTCTGCTCGCGGGCGCCACCGGCGCCATCGGCCGCCCACTGATCCGCGCGTTGACCGCGAACGGGCACACGGTCTCGGCGCTCGTCCGCAATCCGAGTGCGCACCCGCTCGTGCGCGAGCTCGGCGCCACCCCGATCACCGCCGATGTACTCGACCACGACGGACTACTGCGGGCGGTCGACGGCCTGCGCGCCGATGCGGTGATCCATCAGGCCACCGCATTGCGCAATGCGAAGGTGCAGCGCCGGATTCCGGCCGATGACCCGACCGGACTGCTGCGCACGGTCGGCACCGCCAACCTCCTCGACGCCGCCGCGGCGGTGGGCGCCGGGCGGTTCGTCACGCAGTCGCTGGTCCTCGGGTACGGGTATCACGACCACGGCGAGCGCCTCATTACCGAGCGCGATCGGTTCGGTGGGTACGACGGCGGGGTGGCCGACGAGGTGGTGCGCGCCTGCGTTGCCGGTGAGCGGCAGGTGTTCGAGGCTCCCGGTGTCGAGGGGATCGCGTTGCGGTACGGGCTGTTCTACGGTCCCGGCGCGTTCAGCGATCTGTTCGCGGACATGATGCGCAAGCGGAGTCCGGTCGGGCCGCTCGGGTCCGGTGGGGTCAATACCTGGGTCCATGTCGATGATGCGGCCGCCGCGACTGTTGCCGCGCTGGAACGTGGCACCGCCGGTCGCGCGTACAACATCGCTGACGACAACCCGATCAGCTGGGGTGAGTTCTTCGCCGAGGTGTCGCGTAGTCAGCGCACGCCACGTCCGATTCGGTTGCCCGCGTGGATGATTCGACTGGCTGTGCCCTATATCGGTGCGCTCATGTCGGACACGTCCATGCGGATCTCGAGCCGACTCGCGCACGACGAATTGGGTTGGCGTCCACGGTATTCCACTGTCGCAGCGGGACTTGCCGCCTGACGCTCGGGCCTGGCTCGCGAGCTGACGATCGGCTCAGCGGGCAGCGCGGGCAGCGACGGCGGCGTGGTCGTGGCCGGGGATGACTTCGATCTCGGCGGGCAGGGCGTGCAGGCGGTGGATGGTTTCGAAGGCCTTGTCGCGGTTGGCGTCAACCAGTTCGCCTGGGAGCGGGGCTTTTTCGCGGAGCAGGTCGATTTGCAGTGTGCTCCAGACCGCGTCGCCGGCGAGCAGGACGCGGGAGCCGTCGTCGACCGCGAGGAGGATGCCGACGTGACCGGGGGTGTGGCCCGCCAGGTCGACGATCAGGACGGAGCCGTCGCCGAAGAGGTCGTGGCTGCGGGCGAAGGTGAGGACCGGCGGGCCGTCGAGTTCGTAGAGGTCGAAGGCGCGGCCGCGCAGGGGGCCGCGGGCGACACCGAGCGGCGTGCTCGAACCGGCCATCGCCCAACGGTATTCGGTCGCGGGCACCCGGATCGGGACCAGGCCCGGCAGCTCGTACAGGCCGGAGACGTGGTCCCAGTGCAGGTGCGTGGGCAGCACGAAGTCGATGTCGTTGCCGGTGAGGTCGTTGGCGGCGAGCACGTCGGTCAGCGGGTGGATCGGATCGTCGGGGGCGACCAGCTGCGCGATCGGGAACCCCAGCTCGGGCAGCACCCGCTGGTGTACGCCCGCGCAGATCGCCGGGTCGACAAGGAAGGTGGCGTCAGGGTGGCGGATCAGGAACGTCGACATGGTGAGCCGGGTGGACCGCAGCGTCCGCACCCCCTCGGCGACGATCGCGGTCGGCGTGCACAGTTGCGCCTGCATCAGCGCGGTCAGCTCAACGGTGTTGTGCGCGAGCGGAACCGGCGCTGACTCGAGCCCGTCGAGAAACCCCTTGTTCGCCCCACGCGGCCAGAGCAGCCGCGGCCCCGTCGCGGCGACAGCGACACAACAGGCGAGAACAGTCGATAACAAAGTCGTGCGCTCACCCATACCTGTCACCGTAGGCGATCGCCCCCACCCCGACCACCGGACGAGGTTCGCCCACACCCCGACGACACCAATTCGGCTAACGCAAAACAACATCCGCATACCGCCCCACGTCCACAGCCTGGGCCGGGTAATCCCAGGAAGTCTCTACCCAAAGGGGCCCGCCCCGATCTGGACTGACCGGAGGGTGCGACGAAGGAGTACCCGCAGGGAGGGAAGATCGGGGCACCGGAGGGCCCCGCTCGAGCGCGCCAGCGCTCCAAAAATACAGCCTCGAACCACCCGGACTCGGTAACCCTCAGTCGGTACGGCCCATCAGCCGATCAGTCTCGCGCCGCTCACGTTTCGTAGGTCGCCCGGCCCCCCGCTCACGCACCGGCAACGTCGCGAGGACTTCCTTCGGCGGCGGCGGCGGGCTGCGGTCGATCAGACACTGGGCGGCCACAGGTGGGCCGACGCGCTTGTGAATGATCCGCTCGACGATCACGATGCGTTCGAGACCGGCGGCACGAACCCTGATCTCGTCACCGGGACGCACGGTCAGTGCCGGTTTCGCGGTGACCCCGTTGACGCGAACATGCCCGGCGCGGCAAGCTGCTGCCGCGGCCGAGCGTGTTTTGAACAAGCGCACAGCCCAGGTCCACGCATCCACGCGGGCCTGGGTCTCGGAGTGCTTGCCATCCGAAGGGCCGGGATTCACCCCTTAGACGATACGGCGGGCCGTAACGACGTCGTCGGCGGAGAGCTGGGTGTAGGACACCGGGGTGCCCGACTGCACGGCGTTGAGGAGCTGACCGTCGCCCGCGTAGATACCGACGTGGCCGCCACCGTTGGTGATGACGATGTCACCGGCCTGCAGGTTGTCGAACGAGACGGGCGCGCCGACGTGCGACTGCTCGAAGCTGGTGCGCGGCAGTTCGACACCGGCCTGGCGGTACGCCCACTGGACGAGGCCGGAGCAGTCGAAGCTCTGCGGGCCCGCGGCGCCCCAGTTGTACTGGGCGCCCAGCTTGCCGCGCGCGGCGTCGAGGGCGATGTTGCCCGCGGTCTGCTGCTGCTGAGTGAAGGGGTTGTCGAGCTGCACGCTCGGGAGCTGCGGTGCGGCCTGGCCCTGGGGGGCGACCATCGACTGCAGCTGCCTCTCGACTTCCTGCGCCGGCTGCTCGAGCTCTGGCGGCAGATCGAAGTTTCCGAGACCGGGAATGTTGATCGTGGCGGCCTGCGAAAGCGCGGGCATCGCACCGGTTGTAGCGGCCACCGCACCCAAGACGAGAGCGCCCTTGACGGAATTCGGCAGTCGAGAATCCCGCTGCAAGCTGTGTTTACCCACCGAGACGAGTCTCCGATCTTGCTACTCACCCGCCGCTTCGTCGCGAATCGCGGTGGCGATGACGACTATTCGGCGGTGACCCAGTGGCGCCGCTTCTCTGACGAACCGACAGACTCCACTAAGTCACGAGAAGATTACGGCCTGTGATGAGCGCTGTCCAGCGAAGCACGCAAGTTGTTTTCCCCCGACGGGAAAAGCCCAGCACAGGGGCCACGGGACCGGCGTGTCGGCGCGAGTAACGATTTCATCGTCGCCGGCGCGCGGTGCGTTACCGAGCGCCCAGCGCGCGTTCGAGTTCGTCGATGCGGGTGCGGGCGTCGGCCAGGTCGATCTCGAGCCTGCCGAGCATGATCAGCAGCGGTCCGAGCGCGAGTGTGGCGAGCGACTCCGGCGGAGGTTCGCTGTAGCCCTCCTCCACCGTCGCCTCGAGCGTCGCGAGCAGTGCCCGCCGGACCGAGTCGGCCAGATGCGCCCCTTGCGGCAGCGGCCACGCGGCGACCATTTCGGCAGTGGACCTCGGTTGCTCGGACATCACCCTCACTCTCGAACGCACGGACGATCTTGTGTTCGCTAGCAGTATCTAGGACACAGGGCAGAGTTACCGAGATTCTCCCGTGCACACGCGCTACGGTTATCCGGCATGGACCCCGTGCGCAATCCGTATGCACCCGGCGCCGGCCAGCGTCCGCCCGAATTGGCCGGGCGCGGCAAACAACTCGCCGCGTTCGACATCGTGCTCGAGCGCATCGCCCGCGGTCGCCCCGAACGCAGTGTGATGCTCACCGGCCTGCGCGGCGTCGGAAAAACGGTGCTGCTCAATCAACTTCGCTCCGCTGCCATCTCGCGCGGCTGGGGCACCGGCAAGATCGAGGCGCGGCCGGATCAGGATCTGCGCAGGCCGATGTCCTCGGCGCTGCACATGGCGGTGCGCGGGATCGCGATGAACGCCCGCAACAGCGAACAGGTCGACGATTTCCTCGGCATCCTCAAGGCCTTCGCCCTGCGTGCGACCGCGGACAAGGGCATGCGCGAACGCTGGCAGCCCGGCATCGACGTGCCCGCGGTGACCGGCCGCGCGGATTCCGGCGATATCGAGATCGACCTGATCGAACTGTTCAAAGAGGCCGCTGCCCTTGCCGCCGACATCGGCGTCGGCATTGCCATCTTCATCGACGAAATGCAAGACCTCGGCCCGGCGGATGTGTCCGCGATCTGCGGCGCCTGCCACGAACTGAGCCAGGACGGCGCACCGCTGATCGTCGTCGGCGCGGGTCTGCCCCATCTGCCCGCGGTGCTTTCGGCCTCGAAAAGCTACTCCGAGCGACTGTTCAGCTATCACCGCATCGATCGCCTCGACCGCGAGTCGGCCGACCTCGCGCTGATCGCGCCCGCCGAACGCGAGGACGTGAAGTTCACCGAAACGGCGCTCGATTCGCTCTACCAAAGAGCCGATGGCTACCCGTATTTCGTGCAGGCCTACGGCAAGGCGGCCTGGGATCAGGCACCAGACAGCCCGATCACCGCCGAAGACGTGGCGGTGGCATCCCCTGCCGCCGAAGAGGAACTGGCGGTCGGGTTCTTCGGTTCCCGCTACGAACGCGCGACGCCCGCCGAGCGCGAGTACATGCGCGCGATGGCCGACCTGGCGGGCGACGACGCGCCGGTCGCGACCTCGGCCGTGGCCGCCGAGCTCGGGCGCAAGCCTGCGTCGGTGTCGCCCGCGCGCGACGGCCTGATCAAGAAGGGCCTCATCTACTCGGCCGAACGCGGCACGATCGGCTTCACCGTCCCCCATTTCGGCCGATATCTCCGGAGCGTATGAGTTTCTTCCCGTTTCTAGGCCGTCTACTAGAAAGCGGAATAGATACCTGCGAAGGCGCATCTCGACAATCGTCTACAAGTTTCTAGTGAAATGCCTAGAAATCAGAAGATTTTCCTGAGTAACGGTGCGGGCCCGCCCGGGATCGGTTGCGCATCGGGTGGATAACGCCAGGGTTGAGCGGTTAACGTGCTGGAAACCTACTCCGAAAACACCAGCAGGAACCCGCCACTCGAGGCGCGTCCCGCCGGACGGAGGAGGCCGCAATGTCGAAGACCTTCCCTATCACCGACAGCGGTCGCCGCTGCACTGTCGTCACCGATGACGGTGTGCCGATCGCGGTCCGCAGCTTCGGCGCCGCCGATGCGGCGCTGACCGTCGTCTTCGTCCACGGCCACTGCCTGCACACCGAATACTGGGCGTTCCTGCGCGACCACCTGCTGCGCGACTGGGACGCCGACACCCGCATGGTCTTCTACGACCACCGCGGCCACGGCGAATCCGGGCACGCCCACCACGACACCTACACGATCGACCAGCTCGCCACCGATCTCGACGCGGTACTGCGCGCGGTGGCGCCGACCGGGCCCGTGGTGCTGGTCGGGCACTCGATGGGCGCGATGGCGGTGCTGGCCTACGCCCGCCTGTACCCGGCGGCCATCGGCGAGCGGGTCGCGGGGATCGGCCTGATCGCGGGCGCCGCGGGCGGGATCACCGAGGTCGGCCTCGGCAGGCTGCTCAACCGGCACGCGGTGGCCTCGCTGCAGCGCGCCGTCGTACACGCACCCAGGGTGATGCACGCGTCGAAGCGCTTGTCGCGCTGGATCTTCGGGCCGCTGATCCGCGAGGCGAGCACGGGCACCCGGCGGGTGAGTCCACGGGTCGCGGCCATCGCCACCGCGGTACTCAACGAGACGGCACTGCTCACCATGTCGGGCTTCCTGAGTTCGCTGCTCGACTTCGACGAGGCGCACAACCTCCCCCGCTTCGGCGATCTGCCCGCACTCGTCCTGGCGGGTTCGGCCGATCTCATGGTGCCGTTCGCGCACTCGGTGGTGCTGGCCTCGCAGCTGGCAGGCGCCGAGTTGGTGCGGATCGAGGGCGCGGGTCACAGCGTGATCCTTGAACGCGCGGAGGAGGTGGCGCTCTCGATCACCGCGCTGCTCGACCGGGCAGGCAGCGGCATCCGCGCCAAGTACGCGGTCGCCGGGTAGCCCGAACAGTTACCCGACGGCAATCCTGTGATCCCCCACAACAACGGGCGTAAACCGAAAAGATCCGTTATTGTGGTGGAGATCACGATGTGTGGTGAGTCACACACTCGGTGCAGTGCGGCCCGGGGACTTTACGGGCGTACCCGTGATCCGGCGAGTCGGTATGCCCGCCATATACCCAGGAGGTAACGATGACACGCAGCGATATTGCGGAACTGCGCTACGCGGTCGGCCAACTCCGGCAGTCGATCGGCGCACTGCGTTCCAACTACGGCGACGCGGCCACCATCCGCCGCCTGGAGAACGACCTGGAGCGACTCGTCATCGACGCCGAGGACTTCGAACAGGAACCACCGCCGGAACTGGCGGTCCCCCGCAGGTCGGAACCGATTTACGTCCCCGACAGCAAGTCGGATGAAGCGGCCTGGATGGGCGCCCAGGACGAAGGTCTCGGCTTCCACTCCCGGCCTCGGACCAAGTAAGACCTGATCACCGGCGCGGCGGCTCTGCAACCAGGGTCGTCGCGCCGACCTCTACCCCGCCCGGTGTCGACCGAGTCTGCGTGTTCGTGACCCGTGGAATCGAGCCCCCCGAGGTACCTCGACCGGTGCCTCGACCTCGGCTGATTCGAACAGTGCCGCGATCCCGTGATCGTGACCGAGGGCGATGGCCTCCAGCCCGTAGCGGCCGCCGTTGCGGCTCAGTTCGTGCAGCATCGTCGTCATGATCCGCAGGCCGGTGGCCCCGACCGGGTGGCCGAGGGCGATGTCGGAACCGTTCACGTTGAGCCGGTCGAGTGGGTCGAGTTCCCATTCGGTGGCGAGTGCGAGCACCTCCACCGCGTAACCCTCGTTGATCTCGAGCAGGTCGATCTCGTCGAGGGTGCATCCGGTGCGCCCGAGCAGTTTCGATACCGCCGGCGCCGCCCCGAGGCCGGGCCCTTCGCTGTCGCAACCGGCCGCCGCCCAGCCGGCGAGAAATGCCATCGGGGCGAGCCCCAGTTCGCCGAGTCGGTCCTCGGCCACGACCAGGCACGCGGATGCCCCGAGCCGATGCGAACTCATGTTGCCGACCGTCACCACGCCGTCGGGGAGCAGCGGGCGCAGGCCTGCGAGGGTGTGGGTCGACAGGTCGTCGCGAACGCCTTCGTCGCGGGTGATCTGGTGGTCGCCGTATCCGGCCGCGACCCCGACCACCTCGGCCGCGAACGCACCTTGGCGCCAGGCCCTGGCGGCCTTGCGATGACTCGCCACCGCGAACTCGTCGGCGGCGTTGCGGTCGATCCCGTAGTAGTGGGCCAGGTGCTCGGCGTTGTGCAGACCGGCGGTTCCCCCCGGCAGGCCCGGCACCGACGACGCGCATTCGACCCCACCCGCGACCACCACGTCGGCGGCACCGGTCTGCACCATCATCGCCGCGGTGATCACCGCCTGCAGACCACTGCCACCGTGTTTGTCGGTGACGAAACCGGGTACTGCGAAAGGTAATCCGGCTCCGCGCGCGGCGAGGGAACCCACCGCGGGCACGTCGGAGAGGCCACCGTCGACGCAGGCCATGGCCACGTCGTCGATGCGTAGCGGGTCGATTCCGGAGCGTTCGATCACGGCCGACAACACCGTGGTCGCCAACCACTCGGCGGGCATACCCGACAGCGCCCCACCCTCGACGCCACTTGGCGTGCGAACGGGTGCCACGATCGCGGCTCTTCTCATTGCGCGTCACGCTCCTCTCCCCGGCGGGGGATTACCTGTCACAGGGCACCACAGGTTTGTTGCACAGGTATGACAGCCCGTCACCGACGTCACGGCTGTGATCGAGATCACCGCCATGTGTGGCGACCGAGTGCGTGAGACCCGGCGCGAGCGGCGCGAACACAGGCGTATGGTGCTCCACATCACAATCCATCGCGGTGGGTAATGATCACTCCCCGCAGACTCGAAGATCAGCGAGGCATCCACCGTGAGTGCCGCACCGACCACTTCCCCCGGATCGCACAGCGCGGGCACCGGCGTATTCAGCCGAACCCGTGCCCGCATCTCCGCGCGCACCCTCCGCACCGACCGCTGGTGGCTACCACCGCTGTTCACCGCGCTCGGACTCTTCGCGTTCGTCACCTACGCGACAATCAGATCCTTTGTGCGAACGGCCTATTGGGTGCCCGAGTTCCACTATCTGACCCCGTTCTACTCGCCATGTCTGAGCGACTCGTGCGTGCCGGGCTCGGCTCATTTCGGCACACCGTTCCCCGAGTTGCCGATGTGGATCCCGCTGGGGTTCGTGGTGCTGCCGTTCCTGCTCGGCTTCCGGCTGACCTGCTACTACTACCGCAAGGCCTACTACCGCTCGGTGTGGTTCTCCCCGCCCGCCTGCGCGGTGGCCGAGCCGCACGCGCGCTACACGGGTGAGTCGCGACTGCCGTTGATCATCCAGAACGCGCACCGCTACTTCTTCTATGTGGCGCTGGTGGTTTCGCTGGTCAACACCTATGACGCGATCACCGCGTTCCACGGCAGCAGTGGCGGTTTCGGTTTCGGCCTCGGCAATATCGTGCTGCTGGTCAATGTGATCCTGCTGTGGGCCTACACGCTGTCGTGTCACTCGTGCAGGCACATCGTGGGCGGCAAGCTCAAGAATTTCTCCGCCCACCCGGTGCGGTACTGGTACTGGACCCAGATCTCCAAGCTCAACACCCGCCACATGGCGCTGGCCTGGACCACTCTCGGCACCCTCGTGCTCACCGACTTCTACGTGATGTTGGTTGCGAGCGACACCATTTCGGACCTGCGGTTCGTCAACTGAGCCGTAACAACGCGAGGAGCTCGAATTTCAATGCCAGACGTGGAACGGCACGACTACGACGTCGTAGTGATCGGGGCGGGCGGCGCGGGTCTGCGAGCCGTGATCGAGGCACGCGAACAGGGACTTTCGGTGGCGGTGGTGTGTAAGTCGTTGTTCGGCAAGGCACATACCGTGATGGCCGAAGGTGGTTGCGCGGCGTCGATGGGCAACGCCAACGACAAGGACAACTGGCAGACCCACTTCAAAGACACCATGCGCGGCGGCAAGTTCCTCAACAACTGGCGCATGGCCGAACTGCACGCCCAGGAGGCGGCCGATCGGGTGTGGGAGCTGGAAACCTATGGGGCACTGTTCGATCGGACTCCCGATGGACGAATCAGCCAGCGCAATTTCGGCGGCCATACCTACCCACGTCTCGCCCACGTCGGCGACCGGACGGGCCTCGAACTGATCCGCACGATGCAGCAGAAGATCGTGTCGCTGCAGCAGGAGGACTACGCCGAGACCGGCGACTACGAGGCCAGGATCAAGGTCTTCGCCGAATGCACGATCACCGAATTGCTCACCGACGCAGGAGCTATCGCGGGCGCGTTCGGCTACTGGCGTGAATCCGGTGGCTTCGTGCTGTTCAAGGCACCCGCCGTCGTGCTGGCCACCGGCGGAATCGGCAAGTCCTACAAGGTGACCTCGAATTCCTGGGAGTACACCGGCGACGGTCACGCGTTGGCCCTGCGCTCCGGCGCGACGCTGATCAACATGGAGTTCCTGCAGTTCCACCCCACCGGCATGGTCTGGCCGCCGAGCGTGAAGGGCATCCTGGTCACCGAGGGTGTGCGCGGCGACGGTGGCGTGCTGAAGAACTCCGACGGCAAGCGGTTCATGTTCGACTACATCCCGCCGGTGTTCAAGGGCCAGTACGCCGAAACCGAGGAAGAGGCCGATCAGTGGTTGCGCGACAACGATTCCGCGCGCCGCACCCCCGACCTGCTCCCCCGTGACGAGGTCGCGCGGGCGATCAACGAAGAGGTGAAGGCGGGCCGCGGCACCGAGCACGGCGGCGTCTACCTCGACATCGCCTCCCGCATGCCCGCCGACGAGATCGTGCGCAGGCTGCCGTCGATGCACCACCAGTTCAAGGAACTGGCCGATGTCGACATCACCGCCGAGCCGATGGAAGTCGGGCCGACCTGCCACTACGTGATGGGCGGGATCGAGGTGAATCCCGATACCGGTGCGGCGGTGGTACCCGGATTGTTCGCTGCCGGTGAGTGTTCCGGCGGGATGCACGGTTCGAACCGGCTCGGCGGCAACTCGCTCTCGGACCTGTTGGTGTTCGGCCGCAGGGCCGGGCTCGGTGCTTCGGCCTATGTCCAGCAGTTGACGACCAAACCGGTGCCTACCGAGGCCGATGTCGACGATGCGGTGAAAACCGCATTGGCACCGTTCGATTCGACGCCGGATGGAACCGGGGAGAACCCCTACACCCTGCACTCCGAACTCCAGCAGACGATGAACGACCTGGTCGGCATCATCCGCAAGGAACACGAGGTGCGGGCGGCGATCGACAAGCTGAACGAACTGCGCGCCCGCTACGCCAACGTGACCGTGCAGGGCAAGCGCCCCTTCAACCCCGGCTGGCACCTGGCTCTCGACCTCGCCAACATGTTGCTGGTGAGCGAATGTGTAGCCCAGGCAGCGCTTTTGCGCACCGAGAGCCGGGGCGGGCACACCCGCGACGATCACCCCGGCATGAACCCCGACTGGCGCAACAAGTTGCTGGTGTGCGCGGCGGTGTCCGGTTCGCGCGCGCAGATCCCGGATGTCACCGTGACCCCCGCCGATCAGACGCCGATGCGCGAAGACCTGCTCGCCCTGTTCGAACTGAGCGAGCTCGAAAAGTACTACACCGAGCAAGAATTGGCTGAGCACCCGACAGCCGAGGGAAAGGCGTAACCATGGGATACGACGCCCGGTTCCGGGTCTGGCGCGGCGACATCGACGGCGGTCAGCTCGAGGACTACACGGTGGCGGTGAACGAGGGCGAAGTGGTGCTCGACATCATCCATCGCCTGCAGGCCACCCAGACCCCCGACCTCGCGGTGCGCTGGAATTGCAAAGCGGGCAAGTGTGGTTCGTGTTCGGCGGAGGTGAACGGGCGCCCGCGTTTGCTGTGCATGACGCGGATGTCGACGTTCACGCCGGAGGAGGTCATCACCGTCACCCCGATGCGGACCTTCCCGATCATCAGAGATCTCGTCACCGATGTCTCGTTCAACTACGAGAAGGCAAGGGAGATACCGTCGTTCGCGCCGCCCGCCGGTCTCGCCCCGGGCGACTACCGGATGAAACAGGTCGACGTGGAGCGCTCCCAGGAGTTCCGCAAGTGCATCGAGTGCTTCCTGTGCCAGGACACCTGCCACGTGGTGCGCGACCACGAGGAGAACAAGCCCGCCTTCGCCGGTCCGCGCTATCTGATGCGCATCACCGAGTTGGAGATGCACCCCCTCGACACGCGCGATCGACGCGAAATGGCCCAGGAGGAAGCGGGTTTGGGCTATTGCAATATCACCAAGTGCTGCACCGATGTGTGCCCCGAGCACATCAAGATCACCGACAATGCGCTGATTCCGCTGAAGGAACGGGTGGTGGATCGCAAATATGACCCGATTGTCTGGCTCGGAAATAAACTGTTCCGACGCTGAAACATACTGACACTGCGAACTGTTGATGCTGCGGGTTGCGAAACCCGCAGCATCAGCTGTCTATAAGACAGCGACAGTCCCCATAGCGACTGATCCGACCAGTAATCCGATGAACAGCGCCGACAGCAACGAGCCGGTGAGTACGAAGATTCCGACCGCCGATACCGCGAAAAGCAGGATCACGATCAGGCGTTCCACCCCGTCCTCAGGCGCTAGCCTCCGGTACCGGGGTGGCATCTTCTTCAACCCTCGGTCCATATACCTGGGCTACCCGGCCGGGCCGCGCACCAAACCACGCCCTACGGTGAAAAATTATCGTTCTGTGATCTAAGGGCGGTCGAACTCGCCGTCGTGCACGCCCGCGGTGAAGGCGGTCCATTCACTCGGCGTGAAGATCAGCACCGGCCCGTCGGGGTTCTTGCTGTCGCGCAGCGCCACGTACCCGTCGGCCAGCATGGCTACCTCCACACTGCCCTCGCCGGTGCCCGCGCGCAGCCAGGTGGCGCCGCTGGTGTCGATGTCGCGCTTGGTGTTCACGCGAAGACACCGGTGTCGATGCCGCGGGTGAACGCGTCCCAGCTGGCGCCGTCGAAGACCAGCGCGGGACCTGCGGGATTCTTGCTGTCGCGCACCCCGACCTGTCCGCCGAAAAGGAAGGCAACTTCGACGCAATCCTTGCCCGCGCCGCTGCGAGTGCTCTTGAACCAGTGTGCGTCGACGAGATCGAAACTCATGCCACATACTCCTTCGCGACCTGCCGGAGCAGGTTTCTACTCGACTGGATATCCAACGCGACGCGCTGGAGGGATTCATGAGCCCGGTCGTACCTTCGAACATCCGCGCGTCGTTCCAGGTAGAGGTCGCCGGTGAAGCCTTCGGCGTACACCACCGGCGGTTCGACCGGTTGCCCCTTGCCGTCGGTCCCGAACTCGAGAACCGTGAAAGGTCCGGTGGAGACTCCGAGCGGAACACCGGCGGCAAACGGCAGGATGCGCAATGCCACATTACTTCGGGTACTCGCGTCGGCGAGATGTCGCAACTGCGCAGCCATCACCTTTGCATCACCCACGACGCTACGCAATACCGATTCGTGCAGAACCACGTCGATCTCGGCCGGCGAATGCTTGCGGGTGATCAACGCCTGACGTTGTAGTCGCAGCGCGACCCGCCGATCGAGCTCGTCGACCGAATCCTGAGGAAAGCCCAGATGATTCAGCGCGCGTGCGTATTCGGCGGTCTGCAGCAGGCCCGGCACCAGCTCGGACTGATAGGCACGCAACCGATGCGCCGATGCCTCCAAACCCACATAGATATCGAAGTTTTCGGGAATCAGATCGCCGTAGGCGTGCCACCAGCTCTTGACAGCGGCCTGCTGTGCGAGACCGGTGAGGCCGTCGGCGAGGTGTTCGGGAATGCCGTAGATGCGGCACAGTTCGTGGATGTCGATGGTCCGAATGCGGTCGGCCTGACCTTTTTCCAGCCGCTGCAGGGTGCTCGCACCCCACTCCATCAGCCGGGCCGCTTCGGCGATGGTGAGCCCGGCCTGGGTGCGCCAATCCCGCAGGTAGCGGCCGAGTTGGCGACGTGGCAGGGTCGAGGAGACACCGTGCCCGTCTGTTCCGTTCGATGCGATCGCTGCCACAGCCCCTCCTTGAAGTGTCACACATCCACGCCGAGCCCCACTGCGAGGATGGATTTCGTCCACTGTGGGGAATCCTGCACTCCCCCTTGGATGTTGTGCTGGGAATTCGCGGTAAATCTCGCGAAGGCCGCGTGTACTCACCGTTAGCCGGGTGTTTGCGTGCTGTGCTTGGTTCATGCAATTGAGCGAAGTGAACATGCGCGTCGCCACAGCACTGCTGAGTTGCTCTACCGATCCGGGACCGATGGATCCCGAACAAGCCCATGCCGCAATGCAATTGCACCTCGACTGCACGGTCGAAGTGTGTCGGGTGCGAAGGCGGGCTCGGAACACCCTTGTCGAAGCGGGTCGCTGCGTGCTGGACGCGCGCGCCACGCGTTAGTGGTGGCGGTGATCGGTGATCGGGTCGCGCGGGCCGAACTTCGGTTTGTACGCCTGGCCGCTCAGGCCCAGCAGTCGCACCGCGCGGTAGCGGTGGGGTTGGAGCGGGCGCAGGTATTCGATCATCATGTCGTCGTCGATCGGGTGGCCGAGCAGGCTCCAGCCGACCACGGCGGCGAGGTGGTAGTCGCCCACCGAGAGGGCGTCGGCGTCGCCGAAGGCGCGTTGCGCGGTCTCGGCCACCGTCCAGACGCCGATGCCGGGCAGGCTGCGTAAACGTTGTGCGGCCTCGGTCGGGTCGAGGGTTGCCGTGCGTTCGATCGAGTCGGCGACCCTGGCGGCGCGCACGATGGTCTGTGCGCGTTGCGGGCCGACATTGGCCCGGTGGTATTTCCACGACGGGATCAATCGCCAGGTCTCGGCATCCGGTGCCACCATCAGGCCGGTCGGGGCCGGGCCGGGGGCCTTGGTGCCGAACTCGCGGACCAGGGTGCGCCAGGAGGCGAACGAGGCCTTCGTGTGCACTTTTTGTTCGAGGATGGCCGGGACCAGCGCCTCCATCACCCGGCCGGTCTTCAGCATGCGCAGTCCGGGGACGGTGCGGTGGGCTTCTTTGAGCTTGGGGTGTTCGGGGGAGAAGTCGTCGAGGTTCTCCTCGAGACAGAGCATGGTCTCGAGGCCGGCCAGGAATTCCTCGGCGCCGGGGCCCCAGGCGCGGGCGGTGGCGCCGTCGCGGCCGTCCTGGGTGAGGCGGTAGGTGACCACGCCGGTGGGCATGCGCGAGGCGTGCCAGTGGGCGCCGTCGGGGGTGATGTGGTGGCAGGGGTCGCCGCCGCCGCGGCGCAGGGGTTCCACGGTGATGGCGACGTCGAAGGGTCTGCTCGACCGGACGGTTCTGGACAGACCGGCCAGGTCCTGGTCCAGGGTCTGGTCACGCATTCGACCATTGTGCGCCTGTGATCGGCGTCCCCCCGCAGCCGACCTCGCGGCGGCGCGCGACGTAGGTCCCGGCGAACTCGTCTCAGGTCAGCGGCTGAGGTCGATCGAGCAGGTACCTGGCCAGGTGGACGCCAGGGACACCGGCCAGCTGGGCGGCTTGGGTGCGGCAGGAGAAGCCGTCGGCCAGGAAGGTCGTGTTCGGTGTGGCCGTTCGCAGGGCTGGGAGCAGAGCGTTTTCCGCTACGGCGACCGAGACTTCGTAGTGGCCTTTCTGCATGCCGAAGTTGCCTGCCAGGCCGCAGCAGCCCGCGAGTTCCTTGACTGTCACGCCCATCGCCTTCAGGATTCGGCGTTCGGCGTCGAAGTCGCCGACGGCGTGCTGGTGGCAGTGGGGTTGGACGATCACCGTGTCCTGTGGGCGCCGGGGTGGTTGCCAGATGGGGTGCTCGAGCAGGAATTCCGCCAGGGTGCGGATCGAGGCCGCGACTTGTTTCGCGCGGGGGTCGTGGGGGAGTAGTTCGGGGAGGTCGGCGCGGAGGGTGGCGGTGCAGGAGGGTTCGAGGCCGATGATCAGGCCGCCTGTGGCTACGTGGTCGGCGACGGCGTCGAGGGTGGCGCGTAGGCGGGTGCGGGCGCCGTCGAGTTGGCCGGTGCTGATCCAGGTGAGGCCGCAGCAGACTTTGGTGTTCGGGATGGTGACTTTGTAGCCGAGCTGTTCGATCAGTTGGATTGCGGCTAGGGCATTTTCGGGGTCGAAGGTGTCGGTGAAGGTGTCGATCCACAGCATCACTTCCCGTGCGTGCGGAGCGCCGACTACGGCTGGCCCGACGCCATGGCTTCGGGCTGAGTCGAGATCGTATGCGGCGGAGGTGATCCCGTCCGATGCGTGAGTGTCGGTTCGGTCCAGCACTTTCCAGAGCCGCGAGCCACGATCGGAGGCGGTCTCGACCGCAGCACGGGTGCCGTTTCGGCCCGAAATTTTCCAGATCCGGCGCAGCGATGTAGGGGCGAGTCGCGGTGCCGCGCGTCTGGGGTCGATTCCGGCCAGACGCATGCCAGCTCGGCGGAGGTACGGACGGGAAGCCAGGGCGTTGGCGAGGCGGGGGAAGCGTTGCGCGATGGTGAGCCAGCGTGGGAGTTGGCCCAGGACATAGTGATCCAGCGGACGGAGGCGGTTTCGGTAGCGGCGGTACAGTGCCTCGGACTTGTAGGTCGCCATGTCGACGCCGGCGGGGCAGTCGGAGGCGCAGGCTTTGCAAGCCAGGCAGAGATCGAGGGATTCCTCGACTGCCGGTGCGCGCCAGTCGAGTTCGCCGCGCACCACCTCCTGGAGCACTCTGGCGCGGGCGCGGGTGGTGTCCTTCTCGTCGGCGGTGGCCAGGTACGACGGGCACATGAAACCGCCGGACGTGCGGGTGTCCGCGCGGCACTTCGCGATTCCTACACATCTGTGCACAGCTGTGGATAAGTCGCCGGAGTCTGTGGACAGGGCGAAACCTCGCGCGGGGAATGGTGCGAGACCGGCTACGCGTAGGTCGGCGTCGACGGGGTTCGGGGCGACGAGGACGCCCGGGTTGAGGATGTTGTCGGGGTCGAAGAGGGATTTGAAGCCCGAGAAGGCCGCGCGGGCGGCCGGTGAGTACATGACTTCGAGGAGTTCGGATCTGGCTCTGCCGTCGCCGTGCTCGCCCGAGAGTGAGCCGCCGTGGCGCACAACCAGTTCGGCGGCGTCGAAGAGGAAGGTGCGAAAGCGTTGGGGGGCGTCGGTGATCGGGAAGTCGAGGCGGACGTGGATGCAGCCGTCGCCGATGTGGCCATAGAGCAGGCCGGTTACGTCGTATTCAGCGGTGAGCGTGGCGAATTCGCGGAGGTAGGTGCCCAGATTCTCCGGTGGGACGGCCGCGTCTTCCCAACCCGGCCAGGCCGGATTTCCGTCAGGCGTTCGACCCGCCAGACCCGCGCCGTCGGCTCGGATACGCCAGAGCGCCGCCGTGGCAGCAGGATCGGTGACTATTCGATGGTCATCGGCATTGCTTGTCGTGCAAAGGAGTTCGGCTGCGGCCAATGCCTCGGCCGGGGTTGCTCCCGCAGTTTCGACGAACAGCCATCCGCGGCCTCGCGGTAGTTCGGGCACGGTTCCCCTGTGCGCGCGGACTACATCGACCAAGCCCGCATCGACGCCCTCCACCGCGATCGGCGCGCAGCGGGTCACAGCGGCGATATCGTCTGCGGCCGAAGCAATATCGGGGTATCCGAGGACCGTCAGTACCGTTGCAGCGGGTACCGGCGTGAGCGCGACATCTGCTTCCAGAAGTAGTCCACAGGTTCCTTCGGAGCCCACGAAAGCCTTCGCGACCGACGAACCATGTTCCGGCAGCAGATGTTCCAGACCATAGCCGGATGCCTGTCGATCGAAGCGACCGAGTTCGGTGCGCAGGACAGCCAAGTTCGCGGTGGTGAAATTCGCCAGACCGGGCACTGCGGTCAGGTCGGTGCCGAGCGTCCGCCGTTGCCCCGTACCGTCGAGAATACGCAGTTCACGCACGGTATCGGCAGTGCGACCCCAGGCCAGCGCATGCGGCCCGCAGGCATTGTTGCCGATCATCCCGCCCAGCGTGCAGCGATCCTGCGTCGACGGATCGGGCCCGAACCGCAGCCCGTGTGGTCGCAGCTTGCGCTGCAGTTCCGACAGCACCACCCCCGGCTGCACGGTGGCCGTTCGCGCCTCGACATCGACCGCGCGCACCGCGTTCATGTGCCTGCTGAAATCCAGCACGATTCCCGGCCCGATGGCATTGCCCGCGACCGAGGTGCCCGCGCCGCGAGCGGTCACCGACAGCCCGTTCTCGCGCGCGAAGACCACGGTCGCGGCGACATCGTCATCGCCCTGCGGAAACACCACCATCGTGGGCCGGACGCGGTAGTTGGACGCGTCGGAGGAGTACTCCACCCGCCTACGCACCGACGCGTCGACCGTGCACCCGACCCGCGCACGCAAGGCATCGGCAACCCGTTCCACGCTCCGATCGTCGTCCACCCTGTGAGCCTATGCGCGCCCCGTAGACCTCAGATCCGCCACGATGACCCCCAGCCACACAACGCACCCAAAGTCCGCCATGACCGCACTACCAGCCACACCGCACACCCCAAATCCGCCATGACCACACTCCCAACCCCCCACGACCCGACCCCGAGGAGGTCCCGCCGCGCAGCGGCGGTAGCGGCCCAACCACAAGTCAGCCCCGCTGCGACCCCAACCCCGGTTCCGCCCAGCCCGCACTCCCGACCCATAGGGAGGGTCCGCCGCGAAGCGGCGGTAGCGGCCCGGCCGCGAGTTAGCCGCCGTTGCTACCCCAACCCCGGTTCCGCCATGACCACACTCCCAGCCACAACGACCCGACCTCGAGGAGGGTCCCGCCGCGCAGCGGCGGTAGCGCTCCAACAAACACTTGCACTCAACCTTTGTTGAGGTTTTAGTGTCGGTGGGCAGGAGTTCAATGGGTGGGGAGCCTCGAGGAGAGTGGCAGTGAGTATCGAATCAGTGGCATACAGCCAGATGTACCGGCGGGCGAACGCCCCCGAAGACCTGCGCCCGTTCAGCATGGTGACGGCGCGGCGGATCCTGCGGTTCGCGCAGCACCACCGGCGGCGGATCAGCGGGTTCCTGCTGCTCAGCGTGCTGGCCGCGGTGCTCGGTGTGGCTACACCGGTGCTGGCGGGGCGCGTGGTGAACGGGATCGTCGACGGTTCCGCGCCACGCACGGTGGTGCTGCTCGCGCTCGCCATCGCGGGTCTGGCCGTCGCCGACGCCGCCCTCGGCATCACCATCCGCTGGCTGTCGGCCCGGATCGGTGAGGGTCTGATCCTCGATCTGCGCACCGCCGTGTTCGATCACGTCCAGAAGATGCCCGTCGCGTTCTTCACCCGCACCCGGACCGGCGCGCTGGTGAGCAGGCTCAACAGCGATGTGATCGGTGCGCAGCGCGCGTTCAGCGACACGCTGTCCGGCGTGATCACCAACCTGGTCACCCTGCTGCTCACGCTCGCCGTGATGCTCAGCATCTCCTGGCAGATCACCCTGCTCGCCCTGGTGCTGCTGCCCGTGTTCGTCATCCCGGCCCGGCGCGCTGGCAACAAACTCGCCGCCATGCAGCGCGAAGCCGCCCAGCTCAACGCGGCCATGAGCACGCAGATGACCGAGCGTTTCTCCGCGCCCGGCGCCACCCTGGTGAAACTGTTCGGCAGGCCGAAGCAGGAGTCCTCGGAGTTCGCGGTGCGCGCCACCCGCGTGCGTGACATCGGTGTGCGCACCGCCATGCTGCAGACCACCTTCGTCACCTCGCTCACCCTGGTCTCCGCGCTCGCGCTCGCCCTGGTCTACGGCCTCGGCGGCTGGTACGCGCTGCAGGGCAGCCTCGACGCGGGCTCGGTCGTCGCGCTCTCGCTGCTGCTCACCCGCCTTTACACCCCGCTCACCGCACTGGCCAGCGCCCGGCTGGAGATCATGTCGGCGCTGGTGAGTTTCGAGCGTGTCTTCGAGGTGCTCGATCTGAAGCCGCTGATCGAAGACGCCCCGCACGCCACCCCCGTGCCCGACGGTCCCGTCGCGGTGGAGCTGGACGGGGTGAACTTCGGTTACCCGTCGGCCGACAAGGTCTCGCTCGCTTCCCTGGAAGACGTGGCGACGCTGGACAGCCGGGGCGGGGTCGAGGTGCTGCACGAGGTGTCGTTGCGCGCCGAACCCGGCCAGCTCATCGCTCTGGTCGGCTCCTCCGGCGCGGGCAAATCGACCATCGCCCAACTGGTTTCGCGTCTCTATGATGTCGACTCCGGCGCGGTCCGCCTCAACGGCGCCGACGTGCGCGACCTGACCACCGAATCCATCCAACGCACCGTCGGCCTTGTCACCCAGGACGGCCACCTGTTCCACGACACCATCCGCGCGAACCTGCTGCTGGCCCGCCCGGAGGCGACCGAAGACGAACTGTGGAACGCCCTCGACCGCGCCCGCCTCCACGACCTGGTCACCTCACTCACCGACGGCCTCGACACCGTGGTCGGCGAACGCGGCTACCGCCTCTCCGGCGGCGAACGCCAACGCCTCACCATCGCCCGCCTGCTCCTCAAGCAACCGCGAGTGGTCATCCTCGACGAGGCAACCGCCTCACTCGACTCCACCTCGGAAGCAGCCGTCCAAGCCGCCCTGGCCGAAGCCCTGACCGGCCGCACCGCCCTGGTAATCGCCCACCGCCTGTCCACCATCCGCGCCGCCGACCAGATCCTGGTCCTGGAAGAAGGCCGCATCATCGAACGAGGCACCCACGCCACCCTCCTCAACGCCGACGGCCGTTACGCCGAGCTCTACCGAACCCAGTTCGCCGACGACCCGATAGCGCCGGCCATCGCATGACGAGCAGCCACCAGTGTTCTCGGCGCGCCTCCGCCGATGGACTGACCGGAGGGTCCCGGGTTAGAGCTGACTCGTCACTCCTGCGACAAAGGAGGCCCGTAGGGAGGGAAGAGGTGGAGTCAAACACCGAGAACCGCGGCACCAGCCGCCAATGTCTCAGAATTCGTTGGCTACGCCGATGACCGTACGGCCGGAGTGGTTGCCGTCCTTGATCGATTGGAGGACGGTGCCCACTTCGGTGATGGGGGTGAAGGATTCGATGGTCGAGAGGTGTTGGGGGCGTAGGTCTTTGCCGAGGGAGGTCCAGAGGGTGCGGCGCTTTTCGATGGGGAGTTGGACCGAGTCGATGCCGAGCAGGCTGACGCCGCGCAGGATGAAGGGGAGGACTGTGGTGGGGAGGTCGGCGCCGCCGGTGAGGCCGCTGGCCGCTACCGCGCCGCCGTAGCCGATGGCGCTGAGGACGTGGGCGAGGGAGGCGCCGCCGACACTGTCCACCGCGGATGCCCAGTTGGCCTTGTTGAGCGGGCGGGGCTTGGCGTCGGGGTCGAGGGGGAGGCGGCCGATGACCTCGTTGGCGCCGAGTTCGGCGAGCAGGTCGTTCGCGTCGGTTTTGCCGGTGGAGGCGATGACCTCGAAGCCGAGGCCGGAGAGGATGTCGATGGCCACGGTGCCGACGCCGCCGGTCGCGCCGGTGACCAGGACCGCGCCGTCGTCGGGGGTGAGGCCGTGGTCGAGCAGGGCCTGCACGCTCATGGCGGCGGTGAAGCCGGCGGTGCCGATGGTGGCGGCGTCACGGGTGTCGAGGCCGTCGAGTTTCACCACCCACTCGGCGGGCACTTTGGAGTACTCGGCGAAGCCGCCGTTGCGGGAGACGCCGAGGTCGTAGCCGTGGGCGATGACCTGGTCGCCGGGGGCGAAGTCGTCGGAGTCCGAGGCGATCACCTCACCGGTGAGGTCGATACCGGGCACGATCGGATAGTTGCGGACCACACCACCGCGCGGCGTAATCGCCAGCAGGTCTTTGTAATTCGCGCTCGAGTAATGGACCTTGATCGTCACATCGCCGGTACCGAGAAAGTCATCCCCCACCGTTTCACGCGCGAGAACGATCCCACCATCGGATTCACGGGCAACCATCGCAGAAAAGTCCATGAACCCGAGCATAGGGTCCAACACCCACACCCCGCCGCACACTGACACGAGCCCGCCGGACCCCACCACAGTGGGGTCGTAGATCTGGGCAGTTGATCACCATGTACTCATCTTGGTTTTTAACCTGGGGTTTCGGTGTCGGTGGGTTTGCCGACCGCCGGACGGGGTGCTCGGTGCTTGTTCTTCGAGCCTGGTGGACGT
>NZ_JBHXRR010000038.1:0-32493 GCF_042716665.1 Nocardia sp. NPDC058658 | reverse complement strand
ACGCCCGGAGGCGGCAGCTTGCGTCACGACGCAGGGCGCCCGAGCATGCCAGGAGGGCACAGCATGAGTAGGACTTCGGTGATCGTCACGGCCGTGCTCGCGGTCGCGGTGATCGAGGTGGCGCTGGTGCGGCTGGATCGTGACTCGGTGTTGCTCGCGGTCGCCGTGCCGGTGGCCGTGGCACTGGCGATGCTGGTCTGGTCGTTGCGCCACAGGGTGATTCGTGAGGAACCGCTCACCGAGTACATCGACAACGGTCCGGCCGAGATGCTCGGCCGCTGGCACGCGCGCGCCGAGATGCTCGCCGCCCGCGCCGACGGCACCCGCGCCGACTGGGACCGCCACCTGCGTCCGCTGTTGGCCAAAGAGTTCGAATTGTCCACTGGGTTGAGGGTTTCGAAGAATCGCCGGGCCACCGAGGCCGCCGGTCAGCTGCAGTTCGGTCCTGAACTGTGGCGCTGGGTGGATCCGGCGAACTCCGCGCTGCGCGATCAAACCGGTCGCGCACCGGGCAGGGAGGCGCTGGACGAGATCCTGCGCCGTTTGCAGACGATGTGAGGGGTTAGAGGCCACCGATGACAATGCCGTTGAACGTGACCGTCCAGCGCTCCGATGCCGTACTGCGTGAGCTGGGCCGAGTCATTGTCGGCAAGCGAGATGAGATGCAGCTCATCATGATTGCCGTACTGGCCGGAGGGCACGTACTCATCGAGGACCTGCCCGGGCTCGGAAAGACCTTGATCGCAAGGTCTTTCGCGGCCGCGCTCGGACTCGATTTCACCCGCGTGCAGTTCACGCCCGATCTACTGCCCGCCGACCTGCTGGGTTCGACGATCTACGACATGGCGTCGGGCCGGTTCAACTTCCGTCGCGGTCCGGTGTTCACCAATGTGCTGCTCGCCGACGAGATCAACCGCACCCCGCCCAAGACCCAGGCGGCGCTGCTGGAGGCGATGGCGGAGGGTCAGGTGAGCATCGACGGCGAAACCTTCCTGCTGCCACAGCCTTTCGTCGTGCTGGCCACCGACAACCCGATCGAGTACGAGGGCACCTACCCGCTGCCCGAGGCGCAGCTCGACCGGTTCGCCATCCAGCTGCGCCTCGGCTACCTCTCCGAGGCCGACGAGACGCAGATGATCCGGCGCAGGCTCGAACGTGGTTCCACCGCACCGCAAGTCGGCCAGGTGGTCGACGCGCAGGGGCTGATGGAAATGCGCCAGTCGGTCGAGTTCGTCACCGTGCATCCCGATGTCGTGAGTTACGTGGTGGCGCTCGCCTCGGCGACCCGCAGTCACCCGCAGGTCGAGGTCGGTGCCAGCCCGCGTGCCGAGCTGGATCTGGTGCAGATGTCGCGTGCTCGCGCACTGCTGCTCGGTCGCGATTACGTGATCCCGGAGGACGTGAAAGCGCTTGCGGTGGCCGCGATGTCGCATCGCATCACCCTGCGCCCGGAGATGTGGGTCCGCCGCATCCGCGGTGAGGACGTGATCACCGAACTACTCCGCCGGCTACCGGTGCCCCGCGCCACCAGCACATGAAGCATCGCGACGAATCCAGAACGGTCGAGGTCGACCTCCGGTGGCGGCCCGCGCCGCTGGTGTTCATCCTGGCCGGTTGCGCCGCGGCGGCGCTGGTCGTCGCGGTGCTGCTCGGGCAGTGGCAGCTGGTCGTCTTCGCCGCCCCCATGCTCGGTGTGCTCGCCACCGCGCCGTGGCAGCAGGCCCCGACCAGGATCCAGGTCGACGGCAGCGGCACCGTGCGTTGCTTCGAGAACGAGCAGATCAGTTGCAACGCTGTCGCTTTCGTCGAGACCGGGCACGCACTGCTGCGGATGACGGCTGTCCGGATGCCCGGTCTGGAACTCGAGGTCGCCGAAGCCCATGACTCCGGTGGCGCACCTGCGGGGATGGAACTGAGCCTCTCGGCGACCCGCTGGGGGCGTTATCCGGTGCAGGTGAAGGTGTCGGCGCTGAGTCCCGCCGGGCTCGCGGTCGCGACGACCGAGTTGCCCGCGGCCAAGCTCTACGTCTATCCCATCGCCGACCCGCAGCGAATGCGCTTGCCGCGCACCGAACTTCCCGACCGCATCGGCACCCACCTGACCCGCCGCCACGGCCCCGGCGTCGAATACGCCGACATCCGCGCCTACACGCCGGGCGACCAACTGCGCGCCGTCAACTGGCCGGTGAGCGCGCGCCGCGGCAGGCTCTACGTCACCCAGCGCTTCACCAACCGCTCCGCCGACGTGGTCGTCCTGGTCGACACCTCCCTGCAGGCACCCGGCCCGGCCAGCGCTTCGCTGGAACTCTCGGTCCGTGGCGCGGCCCAGGTGGTGCAGTCGACCCTGCAGTCCGGCGACCGCACCGCCGTCGTCTGCCTCGGCGAATCCCCCCGCTGGCTGCGCCCCGACATCGGCCGCAGGCAGTTCTATCGCATCGTCGACACCGTCCTCGGCGTCGGCGACGAACACGTCGAGACCACCGGCACCCTCGCACCGCACGCCGCCGTCCCGATCGGCGCGATCGTGGTCGCTTTCTCCACCCTGCTCGACACCCAATTCGCGCTGTCCCTGATCGACCTGCGCAAACGCGGCCACGTGGTCGTCGCCGTCGATGTCCTGCGCGGGACCCCGTTCGAGGAGGGCCTCGACCCGACCATGGCCAAGATGTGGCAGCTCGAACGCGCCTCGATGTACCGCGACATGGGCACCGTCGGCGTCGACATCATCCCCTGGCCCGAGGGCACCCGCCTCGACCAGGCCATGCGCCTGCTTCCCGAACACCGCCGAGCCGTCCGGGTGCGCCGATGACGAGATTTCTTGCCCTGCTGGCCGGCCTGCTCCTGGTCGCCGCCGTCGCGCTGATCAACCCGATCGCCGGTGTGGCGGGTCTCGCGCTGGTCATCGCGAGCTGGTGGTGGCGGCCCGCTTCGGTCGGCGCGGTCCTGGTCACGATCGCCGCGTTGGCGTTCTCCGACGTGGGTGTAATAGCCGCAGCCGCAACAGGTCTGGTCGCGACCACCTTTCTGCTGAACGCCGCCGTCCTGCATGCCCCCGAAGGCGTCGTTCCCACCACGATCCCCTCGGTCGGCGGCGCGGTCCTGTTCACCATCGCCGCCGCGACCGCGGCCTGGGTGCCCGTCGAACTGATCTGGGCACCGTTGGCCGCGCCCATCCTCGTCGTCGCGATCTACGCCCTCCTGGTGAGCGGCCTCTCGGCCAAGGGCCCGACCGTCGAAGAGATACCCCTCGACGAGGACGCGGTCACGCGGGGTCTTTGACCAGCACCGCCCGGGTGTAGAGCAGCGCGAAGCCTTGCGCCTGGGCATTGCGCTGGGACTTCGAGCCGGGCTGGGTGGTGATGACCGCCAGCTCACAGTCGGCCGCGGCCGCCGCATTGAGCCGGGTCGAGAGCAGCGCTGTCTGGACGCCGTTTCGGCGATGAGCGGGCAGTGTTGCCGCCCCGGTGAGAGCGGCGATGCCGTCGCTCATGCGCAGACTGGCGCCGCCGGCGGGCACTCCCGCGCGATAGGCCAAGTAGCGGTGGGTGTCGCCGGCGGCGGCCATGTCTCGGATGACGGTGGCGAGGATGTCACGAGGGAATTCCTCGTGGGCGGGCACTCCCTCGTCGTCAGGGTGGGCGAAGCCGTCGACGACGACATCGAGCCAGATGTCGACGCTGTTCTCGTCATCGCAACGCACCTCGACCGACTGCGGAACCGGCCACGCCCGCCCGCCCACCCGCATACCGAGCACGTTTTCGAACGAGGCCAGCTGATACCCACGCGCGGTCAGTGCGGCCCCGATCCGTGGGTCGGCAAGATGCGCCAACTCCACCTGAACCGGCGCCCCCACTTCGGCATAAGCCGCTTCGACCGCCGCCCACTGCGCGGCCGACGGCACCCCGCCGAACCCGACCCCCACCACCTTGTTCAACGGGGAATTCGCCCCCGCGAAACACGCTGCGCCACCGGCGATCTCCTGCGAGAACCCGCCGACCGACGAGCTCCCCACCCGCACCCCACCGACAATGGCCCCGGTCTCCATCCGCTCGATCCGCCCGGCCATCTCGGTATCGCAGAACAATCCCGTCGATTCCTCGCTCATGAGCCAGTTATATCGCCCCTGTCCACCGAGTTTCGGCAACTAGCTCTCAGGCCGCCACGGAACCCGCCCATTGCCGTCGCCGGTGGGCGTCCGGTCCTCCGACCAGTCCCACAGCGGCTGCAGCGATTCGGCGAGCAGCGCGCCCTCGGTGGTGAGTTCATAGGCGCCGCGCGGCCCGTTCTTGCGGATCAGCGCGCCCGGGCGGGCACCGAGGCGGTCGCCGACGGCCACACGTATTTCGTGGGCGGAGACGACTACCTCGCTGCCGGTGCGCTCACGCGGTGACGGAGGCTTCGCGCTGGAGTTCCAGGGCGATGTCGATGAGTTGGTCTTCCTGGCCGCCGACGAGCTTGCGTTTGCCTGCGCGGACGAGCATTTCGGCTGCGGAGACGCCATAGCGTTCGGCTTGGCGTTCGGCGTGCTTGAGGAAGCTGGAGTACACGCCCGCGTAGCCCATCATCAGCGATTGCCGGTCGAGCAGGCATTCCTGGGGCATGGCGGGGCGGACGACGTCTTCGGCGGCGTCGGCGATGGCGAAGAAGTCGACGCCGGTTCTGATGCCGAGTTTGTCGGCGACGCCGACGAAGGCTTCGACGGGGGTGTTGCCCGCGCCCGCGCCGAAGCGGCGGGTGGAGCCGTCGATCTGGGTGGCACCCGCGCGGACGGCGTAGACGGAGTTGGCGACGGCGAGGCCGAGGTTCTCGTGGCCGTGGAAGCCGACCTGGGCATCGGTACCGAGCTCAGCGACGACGGCGGCGACACGGTCGGAAACCTGTTCCAGCACAAGCGCTCCGGCGGAGTCGACGATGTACACGCACTGGCAACCGGCGTCGGCCATGATGCGTGCCTGCTCGGCGAGTACTTCTGGCGGCTGCGTGTGCGACATCATCAGGAAGCCAACGGTTTCCAGGCCGAGATCGCGGGCGTAGCCGAAGTGCTGGATGGAGACGTCGGCCTCGGTGCAGTGGGTGGCGATGCGGCAGATCGAGGCGCCGTTGTCCTGGGAGATCTTGATGTCTTCTTTGACACCGACACCGGGCAGCATGAGAAACGCGATCTTCGCATCGCGCGCCGTCTCGGCAGCGATCGTGATCAGCTCCTGCTCAGGGGTTTTGGAAAACCCATAGTTGAACGAGGAACCGCCGAGGCCGTCACCGTGGGTGACTTCGATGACCGGCACACCCGCACCGTCGAGCGCGGCGACGATGTCGCGTACCTCGGTGGTGGTGAACTGGTGGCGCTTGTGATGGGAGCCGTCACGCAGCGAGGTGTCGGTGATGCGAATATCGAGTTCTGTTGAATAGACCATGGTTTCACAAGCTCCTTACACCCGGGCCGAGAGGATCTGACCGGCGATGACCTCGCCGACCTTGGTCGCGGCGGCAGTCATGATGTCGAGATTGCCCGCGTACGGCGGCAGAAAGTCACCCGCACCCTCCACCTCGACGAACACCGAAACCTTCGCCAGCCCACCGGAAACCACCGACGGTTCGTCGAACTGCGGTTCGTTGAGCAACCGGTAACCGGGCACGTACTGCTGGATATCGGCGACCATCTGATGGATGGAGGCGGTGATCGCCTCGTGGTCGGCGTCTTCGGGGATGGCGCAGAAGATGGTGTCGCGCATGATCATCGGCGGTTCGGCCGGGTTCAAGATGATGATCGCCTTGCCGCGCTGAGCACCACCGATGGTTTCGACACCACGGCTGGTGGTCTTGGTGAACTCGTCGATATTGGCGCGAGTGCCAGGACCCGCGGACACCGACGACACCGAGGCGACGATCTCGGCATAGGCGACCGGAACAACACGCGACACTGCGGCGACGATCGGGATCGTGGCCTGTCCGCCGCAGGTGATCATGTTGACGTTCGGCGCGTCGAGCAGCGAGGCCAGGTTCACCGGCGGCACCACAGCGGGCCCGACAGCGGCGGGTGTGAGGTCGACGGCGCGAATCCCGAGTTCGGCATACCGGGGCGCGGCGGCGCGATGCACATAGGCCGAGGTCGCCTCGAACACCATGTCCGGCTTCTCCTCTCGCGCGAGCAGCCAGTCGACCCCCTCGGCGGAGGTTTCCAGCCCGAGCCCGCGCGCCCGCTTCAACCCTTCACTCTCCGGGTCGATACCGATCATCCAGCGCGGCTCGATGGACTCCGACCGCAACAGTTTGTAGAGCAGGTCGGTGCTGATATTGCCGGATCCGACGATCGCGGCGGTGACGGAACCGTTGGACACGGTCGGCCTCCTCGGTGGCAGTTTTCAGGTGAAAGACAAACGGACAGAACCGAGTCCGGTGAACTCGGCGAGGAAGTCGTCACCCGGTCGGGCGTCGATGGCGCGCGTGCAGGAACCGGGCAACACGATGTCGCCCGCCTTCAACCGCACCCCGAACCCGGCGACCTTGCGAGCCAGCCAGGCAACCGCGATCAACGGATCACCGAGCACCGCGTCGCTTCGACCCTCCGCGACAACCTCACCGTTGCGGGTGAGCACGGCGTCGATCGCGGTGATGTCGATATCTTCCGGGGCGACGCGTTGCTTGCCGAGCACCCAACCGGCCGACGACGCGTTGTCGGAAATCGTGTCGGCCAGCCCGATCTTCCACTCGGTGATCCGCGAATCGATCAACTCGATCGCGGGTGCGTAAGCCACGGTCGCGGCCAGCACGTCGGCCTCGGTGCAGTCCGCACCGGGCAGATCGGCGCCGAGCACGAACCCGACCTCGACCTCCACCCGCGGCAGCAGGAACTCGGTGGTGTCGACAGGAACGTCCTCGAAGACCTCCATATCGGCGAGCAGATGACCGTAGTCGGGCTCGTCGACCCCCATCATCTGCTGCATCGCCTTCGACGACAGCCCCACCTTGTGCCCGATCACCCTGGCCCCGGAGCGCAACCGGCGCTGAATGTTGAGCAACTGGATCTCGTAGGCGTCGACCACGTCGATCTCCGGGTGTCGCGCGACGAGCGGGGCCACAGCCACGCGGTCGTTTTCGGCGCGAGCCAGTTCATCGGCGAGCTCGGAACGCAGCGCGTCGGACAGCACGCGGACCTCCTAGACGAATATCGGCCGAGTGGCCTCGGCTTGACATCAAAACTGTAACGGGTTGTCGAAGTGAATATCGGCCCTTCGTCCAGACAACATAGCGCAAAACGGACGACTTTCTGTAACGTGTTCTACATGAGTGATCGGGAATATGATGTCGTGGTCGTCGGCAGCGGCGCCGCCGGGATGACCGCCGCGCTCGCCGCAGCCCACAAGGGACTGAGCGTGGTTGTGCTGGAGAAGGCCGCGCACTACGGCGGGTCGACGGCCCGATCCGGCGGTGGCGTCTGGATTCCGGGCAACAAGGCGCTGCTCGCCTCGGGCCGCCCCGACGACCGCGAGGACGCGCGCACCTACCTGCACAGCATCATCGGCGACGTGGTGCCCGCCGAGAAGATCGACACCTACCTCGATCGCGGCGCCGAGGCATTCGACTTCGTCCTCGACCACACCCCACTGAAGATGAACTGGGTGCCGGGCTACTCCGACTACTACCCGGAAGCGCCGGGCGGTCGCGGCGCCGGAAGGTCTTGTGAGCCTAGGCCGTTCAACGCCAAGGTCCTCGGCGCCGAACTGGTGAACCTGGAACCGCCCTACGCCAAGGCGCCGCTCAATGTCGTGGTCACGCAGGCGGACTTCGTGCGGCTCAACCTGATTCGCCGCCACCCCAAGGGCATGATGCGAGCCTTGCGCGTCGGCGCACGCACCTACCTGGCCAAGTGGACCGGCAAGCATCTACTCGGCATGGGCCAGGCCATCATCGCCGCCATGCGCAAGGGGCTGCTCGACGCCGGCGTCCCGGTGCTGCTCAACACCCCGCTCACCGACCTGGTCGTCACCGACGGCAAGGTCACCGGAGTCGAAGCCACCGTCGACGGCAAGCTGGTCGTCTTCACCGCACGCTACGGCGTGGTACTCGGCAGCGGCGGCTTCGAGCACAACGCCGACCTGCGCGCCAAGTACCAGCGTCAGCCGATCACCACCGAGTGGACCACCGGCGCCGCCGCCAATACCGGCGACGGCATCGTCGCGGGCATGGCCGCGGGCGCGACGGTCGGTTTCATGGAGGACGCCTGGTGGGGCCCGACGATCTTCAAGGGCGGCAAGCCCTGGTTCGCACTGGCCGAGCGCAACCTGCCCGGCACCATCATGGTCAACGACCGGGGCGAACGGTTCGGCAACGAATCGGCCCCCTACGTCGAGGCGGTGCACACCATGTACGGCGGCGCGCACGGCCAGGGCCCCGGCCCCGGCGCGAACATTCCCGCTTGGCTGGTGTTCGACCAGCGCTACCGCAACCGCTACATCTTCGCGGGACTCCAACCGGGACAGCGCTTTCCGGCGCGCTGGATGGAGAACGACAACATCGTCAAGGCCGACACCATCGCAGAACTGGCCGACCGTATCGGCGTCCCCGTCGACAACCTCACCGCGACGATCGAACGCTTCAACGGCTTCGCCACCGCGGGCAAGGACGAGGACTTCGGCCGCGGCGACAGCCACTACGACCGCTACTACGGCGACCCCACCGTGAAACCGAACCCCTGCCTGGCTGAACTCTCCCAAGGCCCGTTCTATGCCGCGAAAATGGTCCCCGGCGACCTCGGCACCAAGGGCGGCCTCGTCACCGACACCGCGGGCCGCGTTCTGCGCGAAGACAATTCCGTCATCGAAAACCTCTACGCCGCAGGCAACACCAGCTCCCCGGTCATGGGCCACACCTACGCGGGCCCCGGCGCCACCATCGGCCCCGCCATCACCTTCGCCTACCTGGCTGTCCTCGACATCGTCGCGAAGAAGACCGAGAAGGCGAACGCGTGAGCGTGAGCCCGACGATCACCCTCGGCTACCTCGCGGTGCTCAACGTCTCGACGAACGAGTCGGCGGACGAGGCAGCAGGATGAGCGGCACTTTCGTGCGATCGCCGCTGAAAGCCGCATTCGCCAACCATGTGCGCGGCGACGATCTCGGTCGAGCGGCGCCGACTCGGGTGCCGGTGACGCACCGAACGAACTCAGACCGCTCTCCCGACGCGCAGGAGTAATCATGCCTATCGACCTTGCGACCGCGCTCGGCGCGGAACTGCCCGCCCGTGAGTTCAGCTGGACCCCCACCGATGTCCAGCTCTACCACCTCGGCCTCGGCGCGGGCGCCCGCCCGACCGACCGAGCCGAGCTGGCCTACCTCAACGACCGAACCCCCCAGGTCCTGCCGACCTTCGCGACGGTCGTCCCGACCCTCGGCGAAACCGAGCCGCCGCGAGTGAGCTTCCCCGGCATCGAAATCGACCTCGCCAAGGTCGTACACGGCCACCAGGAAGTGTTGGTACACAAGCCGATTCCCCCCACCGGCAAGGCGGTCTCGGTCGGTCGCATCGCCGAGATCTGGGACAAGGGCGCCAACGCGGTAATCGTTCAGGAGCACACCGTCACCGGGTCCGACGGTGAGCCCCTGTGGACGGTGCGTTCCTCGATCTTCGCCAAGGGCGAAGGCGGCTTCGGCGGCGAACGCGGCCCGAGCGCGCGCACCGAACTGCCCGACCGCGCCCCCGACGCCGCGCTGCTCACCCCCACCCTGCCCCAACAGGCGCTGCTCTACCGCCTCTCCGGCGACCGCAACCCCCTGCACTCGGACCCCGAATTCGCCCGTGGCGCAGGCTTTCCCGCCCCGATCCTGCACGGCCTGTGCACCTACGGCACCGTCTGCAAAGCCATCACCGACGCACTACTCGACAGCGACGCGAACCGGGTCGGCGGCTTCCGCGCCAAATTCGCCGGCGTCCTCTACCCGGGCGAAACCCTGCGCACCAAGGTATGGCGCGAAGGCGACGAGCTGATGGCGGTCGTCACAGTGGTCGAACGAGACGACGCACCTGTCCTCAACGACGTGACCCTGTACATCGCTTGAGGACTGCCGTCACGGCTCGAGGGCTGCCAGCAGAGTGTGGGCCGCGCCGATGGCCTGTTCGGTGCGCACGGGATCGACTACTTCTTGCAGGTGGAATGCCCAGTGTGCCTCGAACAGGCACGCGAGCCCGTAGGCGGTGACGGCGACGCGATCGGGCGGGGCGGTGGGGAACGCGTCGGCGAGTTGGCGTTCGAGTTCGGGTAGCCACCGCTCGGTCCACAACTGCCGAAGGCACTGCCGGACAACCTGATCCCGTACCGCGAGGTGTACCAGCTCGCTCCAGACGACGAGGTCGTCGCGGTTTTCGTAGGCTCCCGGCGCGAACATCCTGTGCACTCGGTCGTCGATCGACCCCCCGGTGCCCAGCCGCAATTGCGTGTCACCGTATGCGGCGACGGCGTCGGTGACGAACGCCTGCATGAGCCCGTCTCTGCTGCCGAAATAGTGCAACACCAGCGTGCGCTGCACCCCGGCCGCCGCGGCCACCCGCGACAGCGTCGTACTGGCGAAACCATCGGCCGCGACGACGGAATGCGCGGCCCGCAGGATCTGACCGATGCGCTCCTTGGCCTTGCTCGGGCGGCCGACTTTATTTACTGTCATGATGGTAAATATATTCGAAGAGGAGGCAGTCATGCGAGTTCTCGCGCTGGGTGGGGCAGGGGAGATGGGCCGGGTCGCCGCGCGCATCATGCACGGCGACGACCGGGTGACCGCTCTGACGATCGCCGACCGCGACGGGGTGGCGGCGCGCGCATTCGCCGACGAATTGGGCGCCACCGCGCGTCGACTCGACGTCACCGACGGTCCGGCGCTTGCGGCCGCGATGGGCGAGGCCGACCTGGTGGTGAACACCGTCGGCCCGTACTTCCGCTTCGGTCCGCCGATTCTGGCAGCGGCGATCGCCGCGCGCTGCGACTACATCGACATCTGTGACGATCCGCAGCCGACCCTGGAAATGCTGGACATGGACGGGCAGGCGCGAGCAGCGGGTGTGACAGCGCTGGTCGGCATGGGCGCCAGCCCCGGCATCGCCAATCTGCTCGCCGTGCTGGCGGGGCGGGAACTCGACCGAGTCGACTCCGTGATCACCGGCTGGAACATTCACTCCGCTCACACCGAACCGGCCGGCCCGGGCGCGACCGCGGCCGTGGTGCACGGCATGGCGCAGATCGCCGGCGACATCCCGGTCGTTCGCGACGGCGTGCGCACCCAGCGTCCGGCGTTGGAACGGATGCGCGTCGACTATCCGGGACTCGGGACCGGCGAAGGCCGCAGCTTCGGTCACCCGGAAGCGATCACGGTTTCCCGAGCCTTCCCCGAACTCCGCGACGCGACGACGGTGGTCGTCGGCGACCGCGCGACCTCGGCCGCCCTGCTGGCATTGCGCTGGGTGATGGGCAAGCGTCTGTTGACGCTCGATCAGGCGGCCGCGCTGGCTTCCCGGGTGGAACGACTCCTGCCCGCCGACCCGGCGAAACTGATCACCGCAGGCGGCCTGCCGCCCCTCTTCGCCACCGCGACCGGCGTGCGCGAGGGAATCACCGCGACCGCAGCCACGGCGCTGTGCCAGGTCCCCGGCATCGGCATGGCCGACAATACCGGCGTCCCATTGGCGGTCGCGGCGCTGCTCGGGTCGAAAAGCCCAGGCGTACACACACCGGAGACGCTGCTCGATCCGCACGAGTTCTTCGCCGCGTTCGCCCCGCACTGTCTCGGGGCACCGAACCCGGCCGCGATGACGGTCACCACTCGCAGTTGGTCAACCGAGAAGGACAACACCGCAGCACTGTCGTCCGCGTTGCTGACGGCACTGCTCACCACGAAATGAACTGACGGCCCGATGAATTCGACAGCGGCGGGCCGAGCGCCGGTCGGACTGGTTCACAACCAGGTGTCGAGGCTGGTGGTGGTGAGGAAGTGGTCGAGGTCCGCGCGCCAGGGGGCGGGGGTGGTTTTGTCGGGTTCGATGCCGGTGTATTGGCCGCGGTAGAAGAGCAGGGGGCGGCCGGCGGTGGTGGCTGATTCGGAGAGGGCGTGAACGCGGCCGATGACGATGTAGTGGTCGCCACCGTCCACTACGGAGTCGACGGTGCATTCGACGGTGGCGAGCGAGTCGTCGAGTGCAGGTACACCGAATTTGGATGTGCGCCAACCGACTCCGGCGAACTTGTCGGGTTCGCGGGAACCGAAGCGGGCACAGACCGGTTGCTGTTCCTCGGAGAGGACGTTCACGCAGAACTTGCCCGCCGCCTCGATCGCCGCCCACGAGCGCGAGCCCTTGGTGGGGCAGAACAGGACCAGCGGTGGGTCGAGGGAGAGGGCGGCGAAGGACTGGCAGGCGAAGCCGATGGGTTCGCCGTCCGGATCCAGCGCGGTGATCACGGTGATGCCGGTGCAGAACTGTCCCAGTACGGTGCGGAACTGCCTGCCGTCGATCTGTTCGGTCATGTCCTTCGCCGCCGTTCCTATTGCTGCTTGAATCCGACAGTGAAGTCGTGACCCCACAGGCTCACCGCGGTCGATTCGCGGGCGACCCAGTCGTGGTCGTCGACTTCCAGTCCCTCACAACCGAATTCGATGTCGAAGCCGCCGGGTGTCTTCATGTAGAAGGACAGCATCTTGTCGTTGATGTGCCTGCCGAGGGTGGCCGACATCTTCACCTTCTTGCGATAGGCGCGGTCGAGGCACAGGCCGACGTCGTCGGAGTTCTCGACCTCGACCATGAGGTGCACGATGCCGGTCGGATTCGGCAGCGGCAGAAACGCCAGCGCGTGGTGGCGCGGGTTGCAGCCGTAGAACCGCAGCCAGGCCGGGTCGCCGTCGGCGGCACGACCAACCATCTGCGGTGGCAGCCGCATGGAATCGCGCAGCCGGAAGCCGAGGACGTCCTGGTAGAACGCCTGCGCCGCGGCATCGTCGGTGCAGGTCAGCACCACGTGGCCGAGGCCCTGTTCAGCGGTGACGAACTTGTGGCCGTAGGGACTCACGAAGCGACGGCCGAGGTATTGCGCGCCGTAGAACGCCTCGAGGGTGTTCCCGGACGGGTCCTGGAATCGGATCATGCCCTCGACGCGACGCTCACCCAACTCGTCCTTGGTGCCTTCGGTGAAGGCCACCCCTGCCTTAGCCAAGGTCTCGCGCAACTGCTGCAGTCCGCGGGCGTCGGTGACTTCCCAGCCCGAGACCAGTAGTCGGTCCTGCTCTCCGGGCACGATCACCAGCCGCGCGGCGAAATCGTCCATCCGCAGGTAGAGCGCATCGGGATTCAGCCCGGTGCCCTCCATCATGCCGAGCACCTTGAGGCCGTACTCGCGCCAGGCCGCCATGTCGGTGGCCTCGATGCGCATGTAGCCGAGGGCACGAATACTCATCACTTCTCCCCGAGGAAATCGACCGTGAGCCGGTTGAACTCGTCGAACTTCTCCAGCTGTGCCCAATGTCCGCAGCCACCGAACACATGCAGTTGGACGCGTGGGATCACCTTGGTAGCTACGAGCGCGCCGTCCAAAGGGTTCACTCGATCTTCCCGGCCCCAGATCAACAGCACCGGCTGACGCAGCTTGTACGCGTCGCGCCAGAGCATCCCCTTCTCGAAATCGGCACCGGCGAAGGACTTGCCCATCGCCCGCATCGCCGCCAGCGATTCCGGGGTGCTGGCCAGCGCGAACCGCTCGTCGATCAGCTCGTCGGTGACCAGCGACTGATCGAAGACCATGATCCGCAGGAACTTCTCCAGGTTGTCCCTGGTCGGTTCGTAGGTGAACTTCGAGAGCAGCTTCACGCCCTCGGTGGGGTCGGGTGCGAACAGGTTGGTGCTCAGTCCGCCCGGCCCCATCAGCACGAGTTTTCCTGCGCGCGTGGGGTGATCGAGCGCGAACCGCACCGACGCGCCGCCGCCGAGGGAGTTGCCGAGCAGGTGCACGCGTTCGGTGATCTCGAGGTGATCGAGCAGTGCGAGCAAAGCCTCGGAGCTGTGTACGAAGTACTGGGGATGATCAAGAGGCTTGTCGGACTTGCCGTATCCCGGCTGATCGGGCGCGATCACGTGAAAGTGCTGCGCCAGCACGGGGATATTGCGGGCGAAGTTCGACCAGGCCGAAGCGCCGGGTCCGCCGCCGTGCAACAGCACGATCGTCGGCCCGCTACCGGCCTCGTGATAGTGCAGCTTCAGTGAGGGGGTGACCTGCGCGAAGCGCGAGGTCGATTCGTAGGTGAGTTCAGCGGTCTGGGTCATCGGTGGCACCCTTCGGCGGTGACCTGCGCCGCGGTCGATTCGACGGTGAGTTCAGAAGTCCGGTTCATCGGCTACACCATGGCGTCGGTGACGGGCAGCCCGAACTCGTGCGTGCCGTACATGACGTAGGCGCGCTCGGGATCGTTGGCCGCGTGCACCCGCCCGGCGTGCGCATCGCGCCAGAAGCGTTGCAGCGGTGTGCCATTGGCCAGAGCGGTCGCGCCGGAGGACTCGAAGAGCTTGTCGATCGACGCGATCACCCGACCGGTCGACCGCACCTGATCGCGCCGGGCCCGCACCCGCAGATCGAACGGCACCTCCTCGCCGGCCAGCAGCAGCGCGTACTCCTCGGCGACATTGCCCGACAGCTGACGCCACGCGGCGTCGATATCGCTGGCCGCCTCGGCCACCCGCACCTTGGCGAACGGATCGTCCTTGGCGTTCTCACCGGCGTAGGCCGCGCGCACCCGCTTGCCCTGATGCTCGACGTGCGCCTCGTAGGCGCCGTAACCCATGCCGACAATCGGCGCGGAGATCGTGGTGGGATGCACGGTGCCCCACGGCATCTTGTACACGGCATCGGTGTTCTGCTCGAGCCCGGGCGCACGACCCTCGCTCATCGCACGGAAGCTCAGGAACCGGTGCGACGGCACGAAAACGTCTTCGACGACAACGGTATTGGAGCCGGTGCCACGCAGGCCGACGACGTTCCACACGTCATCGATGCGGTAGTCCGAACGCGGGATCAGGAAGCTGCCGAAGTCGACCGGCTTGCCGTTCTTGATCACCGGCCCGCCGAGAACCGCCCAGGTCGCGTGGTCCGAACCCGAGGACCAGGCCCACGAGCCGCGCACGATGTACCCACCGTCGACAGCCTGTCCGGCACCCATCGGCGCGTACGACGACGAGATGCGCACATCGGTGTCCTCGCCCCAAACATCCTGCTGCGCTTGCTGATCGAACAGCGCGAGGTGCCAGTTGTGCACCCCGATGATGCCCGCCACCCAGCCGGTGGAACCACACGCGCTGGCGATCTTGCGCACGCTGTCGTAGAACACCACCGGGTCAGCGGCATGGCCGCCCCACTGCGTGGGCTGGAGCAGCCGGAAGAAACCGGTCTCCTGCAGCGCCTTCATGGATTCCTCGGGAATGCGGCGCAGGTCCTCGGCCTCCTGCGCGCGTTCACGCAGCGTCGGCAGCAGTGCCTCGACCCGCATCGTCACTTCTTGCGTCATTTGGGAGCCCGCTCCTGCCTGTGTCAGATCGACAACCGGTTCTATTCGCCTCTGAGATTAGAACAGGTTCTCATTTCTGTCGAGAAGATCGCCCTACCTCGGATATAACAGGGGTCAACGGAGAACTTCGCTGGATAACTGGCGTGAAGCGGCTCTGTTTTGTAACGTGTTCTAGTGAACGAGGAGGGTTCGATATGGCAGGCAAGGTGAGGGAACTCGATGTCGGCGCACCGCCGACGCGGTTCGCGCGGGGCTGGCACTGTGTAGGCCTGGCGTCGACGTTCCGTGACGGCAAACCACACGCGGTCGAGATCTTCGGTACCAAGCTCGTCGTCTGGACCGATACCGACGACCAGATCCGCGTGCTCGACGCCTATTGCAGGCACATGGGCGGCGACCTGAGCATGGGCACGGTGAAGGGCGACGACATCGCCTGCCCGTTCCACGACTGGCGCTGGGGCGCGAGCGGTAAGTGCACCGCGATTCCGTACGCGCGCCGCGTTCCGCCGCTGGCCCGCACCAGGAAGTGGACCACCCTGGAACGCAACGGTCAGCTGTTCGTCTGGCACGACCACGAGGGCAACGAGCCCCCCGCCGAGGTCACGATCCCGCACATCGAGGGCCCGTACACCGACGCGCAGGGCAACCCCACCGAGACCCACAACAGCGCCTGGACCGACTGGACCTGGAACTCGCTGCTCATCGAGGGCGCCAACTGCCGCGAGATCATCGACAACGTCGTGGACATGGCGCACTTCTTCTACATCCACTACGCCTTCCCGACGTACTTCAAGAACGTCTTCGAAGGCCATGTGGCGACGCAGTTCCTGGAGACCAAGGGCCGCCCCGACATCGGCATGGCGGCCAAGCACGGCGGTGACACGCTGCTGAAATCGGAGGCGTCCTACTTCGGACCGTCCTACATGATCAATCCGCTGATCAACATCTACAGCGGCTACGAGATCAAGGTCCAGCTGATCAACTGCCACTACCCGGTCAGCCAGGATTCGTTCGTGCTGCAGTGGGGCCTGACGGTCGAGAAGCCGAAGGGCATCCCCGACGACGCCGCGCAGAAGCTGGCCCAGACGATGACCAAGTTCTTCGGCGACGGCTTCCTGCAGGACGTGGAGATCTGGAAGCACAAGTCCAAGGTCGAGAACCCGCTGCTCTGCGAGGAGGACGGCCCGGTCTACCAGCTGCGCCGCTGGTACGAGCAGTTCTACGTCGACGTCGCCGATGTCACCGAGAAGATGACCCAGCGCTTCGAATTCGAGGTCGACACGACCAAGGCGAATCAGGCGTGGGAGGCCGAGGTGGCGGAGAACCTGCGCCGCAAGGCCGAATCCGAGGAAGCGGGCGTCTGATATGAGCTCGAGCGAGCCGCAAAGGTCCGGCGATCCGTCGCGGCTCGCTTCTGCCGAGCCCGGGTCGGGTGAGTCCTCGCAGGGGCCTCGCCCGACCTGGGCCAAAGCACCCGATTTCGCTGATCGGCCTGCCCTGCGGGCGGCGGTCCGGGCGCAAACCGTGGTCGACAAACAGCACTACCTCGACACGGGTCTGACGCCGCTGCGGTGTCAGTCCTGTTCGGCGCAGGTGCTGGTACGTAAGTCGAGTGCGCACCAGACTTCGGTGCAGTGGACCGAACGGCCCGACGCGCACTGCCCGGTTTTCGCGCAGTTGTCCGAACACGGTGCGCGGCCGGGTAGGCCGGAATCGTGTCCGTCACTGGAGAAGTCGATCAAGTGGGCGGTCGACGAGGGCGTGCTCGACGTCGGTGAATAGTCAGCTGAACGGCGTGTGCGGGCGGTCCTGTAGTACTCCGTCGAGGTAGATGTCGACCTTCTCGTTGTAGAAGCATGCCAGCCCGGCGACCTTCTGGCTCTCCGGCAGCGGCGTGCGATAGATCCACACGACGTCGGCGTGCTCGGAATCGCCGATCTGGACATTCCAGTAGTCGGCGGTGCCCTTGTACGGGCAACTGGTGTGCGTGTCCGACGGGGCCAGAAGATCCATCCTGACATCGGTCAGCGGCAGGTAATACCTTGCGGGCAAACCGGTTTCGAACAGGATGCGCGGCGCATGCGAATCCGCGACGGTCACCCCGTCGATCTCCACCCGCACGTGCCGGGAGCTACCCAGAATGTCCACGCGCGCATAGGGGTCGCGCGGGTGCACGAAGATCTGCTCGTCCTCTTCGAACCAGTCGAACGCGGCGATATCCAGTCGCACAGCATCTTTGAGCTCCGACAGCGGAGAGTCGAGATAGCGCAGCGCCGCACCCTCTGCGCGCAGGCCGTCTACCGCCACGTCGTAGCCCGTCGCGTCGCCGCGGCTGGGGGAGTGCTCGGTGATCCCGTTCGGGTCCAGGTCGGCGCGCACATCGGTCAGCGGCACGTAGTAGGTCGGGTAGTAAGGGACTTCCCAGACCAGCAGCGGCCGCAACGTGTCGGCCACCAGTTTCCCGCGCAGGTAGGCCCGCACCCGCTTCTGTCCGGTCTCCACCTTGACGCGCCCGCGTCGGTCGTCGGTCATGCCATCGACGCTACCCCCGCGCGCCGTCGGTGTCCGTTCCGGGATTCACCGGCGTAATCACGCAATCCGGCCCCGCAGAATCAGAATACTGACTGGAACTCGACGAATTGCGTGATTACGCCGGAGGAAGGCCGCTGATGGACGGGCCTATTACGCGACAACGGCCGGGCGGCGGGCCGTGCCGAACAGTTCGGCGGTGGCGTGGGCTCGTTTGAAGTAGAGGTGCGCGTCGTGTTCCCAGGTGATGGCGATGCCGCCGTGCAGCTGGATGGTCTCGGCGGCCACCGCGGAGAACGCCTCGGTGCAATGCGTGCGCGCGACCCAGACGTCCTCGGCGGCGGAGGGGCTGTTCTCGGCGACGGCTTGCGCGGCGGCGAGCGCGGCCGATTCGGCGGACTCGACCAGCACGTACATGTCGGCCATTCGATGCTTGAGGGCCTGAAAGCTGCCGATCGGCCGGCCGAACTGCACCCGCGAGGCCGTGTATTCGACGGTCATCTCGAGGCACCGCCGTGCAGCACCCACTTGCTCGGCTGCCAGTGCTGCCCAAGCGATCTCGCGCAATCGCTTGCGTAAATCGCCAGCAGCGCCCGTCTTCCCTGCAGACGCCGCTCGCTCGGTGGGGTGCGTTGGGTCATAGGGCGCAGCTCGCTCGCTGCTGGGTGCGGGTGTCGGGTCGCCGAGGGCGATATCGGAGGTTCCATTCGTGGGCGCGGGGCCGAGCCTGGTGGCGGGGGTGTTGGTGAAGGTGATGGTGGCGAGCCTGCGGGTGGGGTCGAGTGCGGGGGTCGGGGCGATGGTGACGCCGGGGGCTTTCGCTGTTGTCTCGAACAATCCGTCGTCGGTGAGTACCAACAGCAGGTCGGCCTGCGCGCCGTGCAGCACGTAATGGACTGTGCCATTGAGGTTTCCGTTGGTCACCACGGCCCCGGCAGAATCCCACCCCCGGGCATCGGCCCAGCACAGGGCGGCCATCCGTGATCCGTCCGCCAAGTCCGGCAGCAGTCGCGCACAAGCCTGCTCATCGCCCGACAACAACACCGCCTGCACCCCGAGCACCGCCGACCCGAGCATCGGCACCCCGCTGAGTACCCGCCCCAAGTCGCCGACAACCATGAGCGATTCGACCAACCCGGCCCCCGCGCCGCCCCATTCCTCCGGCACCGCGAGTGCGGCCACCCCGACCTGCTCACACAGCATCCGCCACAACTTCGGGTCGTACCCGAGGTCGGATTCCATCGCGGTACGCAGCGCGGCCGAGGTGGCGTGCTTGCCGAGCAGGGCCCGGATGGAAGCCCGGAATTCGAGCAGTTCATTCGATGTCATGGGAGTTCCTTACAGGGCTCGGCGCTGGCGGCCGGATCTTCGGAGAAGGTGGGGAGTGCGTCGGCTGCGGTTCGGCGCCGATCCGGAGCACACCTGCGGCGGGTGCTCCAGCTATCGGCGTCCCGTGATGTGGGCCCCCGCTGGATCGTTGAAACTGGCCGACGCGTTCCACCGGCGCCCGAGCAGCGGACGTCGGGCGGAACGACGGTGGCATCCTTGCCTCAGTTCGTCGACGCGACTGGGGTGGCGAACCGCAAAGCCGAGGCGATTCGGCCACGGTGGAAATCAGCTGTTCCCCAGGCGGTTCGCAGTGCGGCGACCTTGGTCAGCCACAGCGACAGGTCGAATTCCGCGGTGTAGCCGATGGCGCCGTGCACCTGGAGTCCGGCGCGTGCGGCGCGGTGGGCCGCATCGCCGCAGGCCACGACGGCCGCCGAGACGTCGCGGGCGCGGTCGCTCGATTCCAGGGTGAGCGCCGCGCGGTACAGCAGCGGCTCGGCCAAATCCAGCGCGATCAGCACATCGGCGAGTTGCTGCTTCACCGCCTGGAATTCACCGATCGCACGCCCGAACTGCTTGCGCTGCTTGGCATAACCGGTGGTCTGCTCGAGGATCGCCCGACCCGCACCGAGAAGCTGCGCTGCGCAAGCCAGCACGCCGACATCGAAAGCGTAATCAATGGCCGCTCCGACCCCGGGCCCATCAGCGACCAGCTCGTCGGCGATGACCCGAACCAGGATGCGGGCGGGGTCGATCGAAGTCACCGCTCCCGAGGTCCCCGTCCCCGAGGTCCCGGCGCCCGAAGTCGCCGCCTCTGTCTTCGGCGCGGCGCGCACATGCGTCTGTCCGGCGGCTGAACCGACGGTGGCCGCGCGCGGGTTCCGGTCGCGGGTCGACTCGCTGGCTCCTGCGGCCGCCCCGGAGTCCTCGAGTTGGGGCGAACCATCGGCTCCTGGGTCGGTCGACCGATGCCCGAGCATCAGTCGACCGTCGACGGTCATGAGCACCGGCTCGGCGATATCGGCGTCGAGGGCGACGGCGCGTTGCAGCTCGAAGGTGATGGTGCCGAGCGCATCGCCGCTCGCGAGCGCGGGCAACCACCGCTGCGCCGCCGAGGAATCCGGAAGTCGTTGCAGCAGTGCGGGAATCACGGCGGCAGTCTCGATGACCGGCCCGAGAACAGCGCCGCGCCCGAGTTCGATCAGCGCGACAACGAGATCAACCGGGGTCGCATCCGCCCCGTCGTACTTCTCGTCGACGATCAATCCGAAGGCACCCATGTCGGCGACCTGCCGCAGCAGCGCGCGCCCCGTGGCAGGATCGCCCGCCGCCCACGCGCGCACTGCGGCGGGTACCTGCCCCGCCTCGAGGATCTTGCGCAGCTCCCCGGCGAAATCGAGCTGTTCGGTACTGAGCGCGAATCTCATCGCATACCTCCAATGTTCGGAAGGGCGATTCGGCCCAAGTGAGTGCCGGCCACGCAGATCGACCCAGCGGGTTCGCCGGGCAGCGCCACGGCGCGCCCATCCGTGCCACCGGGTAGCGCTACGACGTGGCGGTCGGTGCCGATGGGTAGTGCCACCGTGTCTCGGTCGGTGCTGACAGGTAGTGCCACCGTGTCTCGGTCGGTGCCGACGGGTAGTGCCACGGTGTCGCGGACGGTGCCGATGGGTAGTGCCACCGTGTCTCGGACGGTGTCGCCGGGCAGGGATACCTCGTGGAGGCCCCCGTCGATCGGCGGGATCGGGGCGCGCTCGCTTCTGAGCTGGGCGGTTCGCAGTTCCAGCTGGACCATGAAGTGCACGTTCATCGCTTGCTCTCCCGTGGCAGACCGAGGATGCGTTCGGCGATGATGTTGCGCTGAATCTCGTTGGTGCCCGCGTAGATCGGGCCCGAGAGCGAGAACAGGTAGCCGTCGGTCCAGGTGCTGCGCTGTTCGGCGGCGGCGCCGAGCAGGTCGAGCGCTGTCTCGTGCATGGAGATATCCAGCTCGGACCAGAACACCTTGGTGATCGACGATTCCGCGCCGAGTTGCCCGCCGTCTTGGAGGCGGGTGACGGTGCCGAAGGTGTGCAGGCGATAGGACTCGGCGCCGATCCAGGCGTCCACCACCGCATTTCGGGCGGCGGTGTCGGTGGGTTCGGCGGTCTCGGTCCACAGGTCGATGAGCCGCTGCGCGGTGGCGCTGAACCGTCCGGGGCTGCGTAGCGACAGGCCGCGCTCGTTCGACGAGGTCGCCATCGCGACCCGCCAACCCTCGTTCACCCCGCCGATCACATCGTGATCCGGCACGAAAACGTCGTCGAGGAAGATCTCCGCGAAGCCGGGTTCGCCGTCCAGTTGGGGGATGGGCCGCACGCTCACACCTTCGGCGGTGAGGGGGAACATCACGTAGGTCAGCCCGTGGTGACGTTGCGCCTCGGGATCGCTGCGGAACAGCCCGAATGCCCAATCCGCGAAGGACGCACGGGAACTCCACGTCTTCTGGCCGTTGAGCAGCCAACCACCGTCGGTGCGTCGAGCGGTCGAACGGAGGCTGGCGAGGTCGCTGCCCGCTTCGGGCTCCGACCAGGCTTGCGCCCAGATGTCGTCACCACGGGCCATACGCGGCAGGATCCGGGCGAGCTGCTCGGGTGTGCCGTGCTCGAACAGGGTCGGCGCCAGCAGGAAGATGCCGTTCTGCGCGACCCGCCCCGGCGCACCGGCGGCGTAGTACTCCTGCTCGAACAGCACCCATTCGAGAATCGACGCGTCCCGCCCGCCGAACTCACGCGGCCACGAGACCGCGGATAGCCGGGCATCTGCGAGCTTCGCTTCCCATTCCCGGTGCGCGGCAAAACCTTCCGCGGTATCCATCGACGGCAACGGCTCGGACGGGACGTTGGCGGCGAGGAACGCGCGCACCTCCAGCTGGAATTCCCGGGCAGCCGGGTCGACCTCGAGATCCACTTATTTCGTCCCGTTCTGTTCGGTAGAGGTGGCTTTCATCGAGCGGGCATTCATCCCGCCGAGCGAATCGGCGCCGACCTCGGCATTGTGAGCGTGCGCGAAATGGTGCAGCCCGAAAACCGAGTCCATGCCGCTGCGCATCCCCATCAGATCCTCGGCCTGGTTGACGGCCTTCTTGGTGAGCGCCAACCCGAATTGCGGCATCGCGGAAATCTTTTCGGCCAGGCCCATCACCTCGGCCTCGAGCTCATCGCGCGGCACAACCCGATTGACCATGCCCCACTCCTTGGCCTGCGCCGCCCCGAACCGATCACCGGTGAACAGGAACTCCTTGGCCGCGCGCGGACCCATCACCCACGGATGTGCGAAATACTCCACACCCGGAATGCCCATCCGCACAACGGGATCGGAGAAGAAGGCGTCATCGGAACAGACGATCAGATCGCAGACCCAGGCCAGCATCAACCCGCCCGCGATGCACGCGCCCTGCACCATCGCCACCATCGGCTTGGGGATTTCCCGCCAGCGCCTGCACATTCCGAGATACACCTCGGACTCGCGCGCGAACCGCTGATCACCGCCGGGGCGATCTATGTGGTCCCACCACAGCGCGGCCTTGTTCTCGTAGTGCACATCGTGATCGCGCCCCGGGGTGCCGATATCGTGCCCGGCGCTGAAGTGTTTTCCGTTGCCCGCCAACACGATCACCTTGACCTCGGGATCCTCCACAGCCCGCACAAAAGCGGCATCGAGGGCATAGGTCATCTTCGAGTTCTGCGCATTGCGGAAATCGGGCCGGTTCATGGTGACCACGGCGACCGACCCACGCACCTCGTAGGTAACAACCTCGGAACTCACGACTTCTCCTCACGTAGCTCACGCTTGAGCACTTTGCCCGCGGCGCTGTAGGGCAGCTGGTCGCGGAACTCGACAAGCCTGGGCACTTTGAAATTCGCCAATGTGCCTGTGGCGAAGGCAATTACCTCGTCGGCGGTCAGCGTCGACCCGGCCTTGCGCACGATGACGGCCTTACCGACCTCGCCCATCCGCTCATCCGGCACGCCGATCACCGCGGACTCGGCGACGCCGTCGAGCCTGGCCAGGGTCTGTTCGATCTCGGCCGGATACACGTTGAACCCACCGGTGATGTACATGTCCTTGAGCCGGTCGGTGATCTTCAGATAGCCGCGCTCGTCGACGACGCCGATGTCGCCGGTGTGCAGCCACCCGTCGGCGTCGATGGCCTCGGCGGTCGCCTCGGGGTCGTCGAGGTAGCCGAGCATCACGTTCGGCCCGCGCAGCAGCACCTCGCCCGCGTCGGAAAGGCACAGTTCGAAACCGGCGATCGGGCGCCCACAGGTGCCCGCGATGGTGGCGGCATCGTCGTCGGCCCGGCACATCGTCCCGAACCCGGAAGCCTCCGACAGGCCGTAACCCGTGACGACAACGTCGAATTCGAGTTCGTCACGCATCCGTTCGACCAGCACCACCGGCACGGTCGCGGCACCGGTGACGGCCACCCGCAGCGAGCTCAGATCGCGTCCGGTTCGCGAGGGATGGTCGAGCAGGGTCTGATAGATCGTCGGCGGTCCGGGCAGCACCGTCACGCCTTCGGACTCGATCAGCGAGAGCGTGGCCGGCACATCGAAACTGGCCTGCGGAATGATCGTGGCCCCGGTGACCAGGCACGCGAGAATCCCCGCCTTGTACCCGAAGTTGTGAAAGAACGGGCTCACCACCAGATACCGGTCCCCGGCCCGCACCGTCGTGCACTCCACCCACCCGCGCACCACATCGAGGGCCTGCCGATGCGTCACGAGCGTGCCCTTGCTGCGGCCGGTGGTGCCGGAAGTGAACAGGATGTCGGCGATGTCATCGGGGGAGACCTGCGCGGCCCGTTCGTCGCCCGCGTTGTCGGAGACGGCCGCCGCACATTCGAGCAGCTCAGCCCACGTCAGTGTGGTGTTACCAATTCCGAAGTCGGTCGGCCGCATCGACAGCCGCGCGGTCATCGTTGTCGAGCCGGTGGTGTTCGCGACCGGCACGGCGACGATGTCGGCCGGGTCGCGGGTCTCGGGCAATGTTGTTGACGGCTGCGCGTCGCCCTCGGCAGGTGCCGTGGTCGTGCCGGCGGTATTCGACGCCGGCGCAGCGGTGAGTTCAGGGTCGGCTCGCGGCGAGGAGGTGCCGAGGCGCTCCCGGTGCGATGGCGCTGACGTTTTCGCGTCACTCTCGACCGGGACCACCACAACGGTCCCGATGCCGAGCTCAGGTGCCTCGGCCAGCAACTCGGCCGCCCGATCGCGACCCAGGAAGGGTCCGGCGACGAACAGTGCCCTCGCGTCGACCCGCGTGAGCACATCGACCGCCTCCGCCACCACATACCGGGTGTTCAACGGAACCAGCGCGGCGCCGACCGAATGCGCGGCCAGCGCGGCGATCACCCAGTGGTGCGTGTTCGGCGCCCACATCGCGACCCGATCGCCGGGGGAGATGCCGCGGGCGATCAGGGCGCGGGCGGTGATGCGCACCTGGTCGAGCAGTTCGGTCCAGGTCAGGCGGGTCGCGCCGTCGATCAGGGCCGGTTCGTGTGGATGCGTCGCGGCGACTTGTCGCAGCGCCTGCGGGGTGGTGTGTGCAGGGGTTGTCACGGGGTCCTCACCGTAGTGCGGTCGCTGTTCTTGACGAAGCAGCTAACAAAGCAAGTGCTTGGTAGGTTATCCTACCGACGTGGGCGTGATCCAGACCTCAGATTCCGATACCGCGATCTCCGACGCGGAGTTTTGCGCGGAAATACGCGATTGGCTTGCCGAAAATCTTTCGGGCGAGTTCGCTGACCTGCGCGGAACCGGCGGCCCCGGTCGCGAGCACGAGTTCTTCGACGAGCGGCTCGCCTGGGATCGCCACCTCGCGAAGGCGGGCTGGACCTGCCTCGGCTGGCCGGTTGAACACGGCGGCCGCGGTGCGAGCGTGCGCCAACAGGTGATCTTCCACGAGGAATACGCGAAGGCCGACGCCCCCGCGCGGGTCTCGCACGTGGGCGAGGAACTGCTCGGCCCGACGTTGCTCGCCTTCGGCACCGAGGAGCAGAAGCAGCGATTCCTGCCCGGCGTCCGCTCGGTCGGCGAGCTGTGGTGCCAGGGATATTCCGAACCGGGCGCTGGCTCCGACCTCGCCGCGGTCAGCACCACGGCCCGCCTCGACGGCGACAAATGGGTGATCAACGGCCAGAAGATCTGGACCTCCCTGGCCCACGTCGCCGACTGGTGCTTCGTCATCGCCCGCACCGAACGCGGCTCGACCAGGCACAAAGGCCTGTCCTACCTGCTGGTTCCGATGAACCAGCCCGGCATCGAAGTGCGGCCGATCGAACAGCTCACCGGCACTTCGGAATTCAACGAAGTGTTCTTCGACAACGCCGTCACCGACGCCGACCTCGTGGCCGGCGAACCCGGTGACGGCTGGCGAATCGCCATGGGCACCTTGACCTTCGAACGCGGCATCTCCACGCTCGGCCAGCAGATCCGCTTCGCCCGCGAACTCGCCGACATCGAAGACCTGGCGAAAAGAACCGGCGCCGCCGACGACCCGATCGTCGTCGCCCGTCTCGACCGCGCCTTCGTCGGCCTAAAAGTCCTACGCGCCCACGCCCTGCGCACCATGAGCGAAGGTGACGCGGGCGGTGCCTCGGTGTCGAAGTTGTTGTGGGCCAACTGGCATCGCGACCTCGGCGAACTGGCGATGGCCGTCCAAGGCGCGTCGGGCCTGGTCCTCGGCCCCGACGACATGACCGCATGGCAGCGGCTGTATCTGTTCAGCCGCGCCGACACGATCTATGGAGGTTCGAACGAAGTGCAGCGCAACATCATCGCCGAGCGGGTGCTCGGTCTGCCGCGAGAGGCACGTCCGTGAGCGAACATTCCGCCCAGGCCGCAGATCGCGACGCCGCAAGTCTGACCCGAGCGAATACATCGCCCTCGGTCGCGACCGACGGCAGCGCCCAGGTGGCCGCGTCGCTATCCGTCGCGCCGAGTCCAGTTCCCGGACACGGCTTGCTCGCCGGCCGGACAGCTGTGATCACCGCCGCCGCGGGCACCGGCATCGGCTCGGCCACCGCGCGCAGACTCCTCGAGGAGGGCGCCGACATCGTCGTATCCGATTGGCACGAACGGAGATTGACCGAGACGGCCGAACTGCTGGCGAAGGAATTCCCCGAGCGTCGGGTCGGTGCCGTGGTCTGTGACGTCCGCGACACCACTCAGGTCAACCAGCTGATCAGCGCCGCCGCCGCCGAACTCGGCCGCATCGACATCATGGTCAACAACGCCGGCCTCGGCGGCGAAACGGCCGTCGTAGACATGACCGACGAGCAGTGGGACCAGGTCCTCGACATCACCCTCACCGGCACCTTCCGCTGCACCCGTGCGGCTCTCGCGTACTTCCGCGGCGCGGGCCATGGCGGCGTGATCGTCAACAACGCCTCCGTCCTCGGCTGGCGCGCCCAGCACGGCCAAGCCCACTACGCCGCCGCGAAAGCCGGCGTCATGGCGCTGACCAGGTGCAGCGCGGTCGAAGCCGCCGAATTCGGGGTGCGGATCAACGCCGTCGCGCCGAGCATCGCCCGCCACCCGTTCCTCGACAAGGTGAGCTCGACCGCACTGCTCGACTCACTCAGCGAGCGTGAGGCTTTCGGCCGCGCTGCCGAACCATGGGAGGTAGCCGCAACGATCGCCATGCTCGCCAGTGACTACACCTCGTATCTGACCGGCGAGGTTGTCTCGGTGAGCAGTCAGCGCGCATGATGAGCACGGACCCGCCCTTCGCGCGCTGGGCCGACCGGCATGAATCCGATCACGGCGGCGAGACCGGCCGTGAGCGACGCTCCCGCAACCAAGCAGTTGCTTGGTTATAGGATGACGTCGTGACCGCACCCGATACCGTGAAACGCACCCGCCGCGACGAACTGCTCGACCTCGCCGCGAACCTGTTCGCCGAACGCGGCCTGCGCGCCACCACGGTGCGCGACATCGCCGACTCGGCAGGCATCCTCTCCGGCAGCCTCTACCACCACTTCGACTCCAAGGAATCGATGGTCGACGAGATCCTGCGCGGCTTCCTCGACGACCTGTTCGGCCGCTACCGCGAGATCGCCGCGGCCGGGCTGAGTTCGCGAGACACCCTGGAAGCCTTGGTGATCGCCTCCTACGAGTCCTTCGACCGCCACCACGCCGCGGTCGCGATCTACCAGGCCGAGGCCAAGAACCTGCGCGACGTGGAACGTTTCGCCTACATCCGTGACTTCAACATCGAGTTCCGCGAACTGTGGCACCGGGTGCTCACCACCGGCGTCGCCGACGGCAGCTTCCGGCCCGAACTCGACGTGGAACTCGCGTTCCGCTTCCTGCGCGACACCGTGTGGGTGGCGGTGCGCTGGTACACCCCCGGTGGCCCGATCACCGTGAAAAACCTTGCCCAGCAATATCTCACCATCGTGCTCGACGGGCTGACCCTGCCCGGGAGTACCACGCACTAGGAGTTCCGAGATGACCGCACCCGCCGAGCGCCGCCCTTACACCCCGTTGCGGGAGGCCTACGTGATCGATGCGGTGCGTACCGCGGTCGGCAAGCGCAACGGCGCCCTCGCCGGCGTCCACCCGGCCGACCTCGGCGCCGCCGCCCTGCGCGGACTCGTCGAGCGCACCGGCATCGACCCGGCCGTGGTCGACGACGTGATCGTCGGCTGTGTCGACAACATCGGCCCGCAGGCGGGCAATATCGGCCGCACCATGTGGCTGACCGCGGGTTTCCCGGAAGAGGTTCCCGGCGTCACTGTCGATCGGCAGTGCGGGTCGAGTCAGCAGGCGATCAACTTCGGCGCCCAGGCCATCATGAGCGGCACCGCCGAGGTGATCGTCGCGGGCGGCGTGCAGAACATGAGCGCCATCCCGATCTCGGCCGCCATGCTCGCCGGTAAGGACTACGGCTTCGACTCCCCGTTCGTCGGCGCCACCGGCTGGGATGAGCGCTACGGCACCGGCGAGGTCTCCCAGTTCCGCGGCGCCGAACTGATCGCCGAGAAGTGGGGCATCACCCGCGAGGACATGGAGCAGTGGGCGCTGCGCAGTCACACCCGCGCCCGTGCGGCCATCGCCGAGGGCCGCTTCGAAGCGGAAATCGTGCCGGTCGGCGACTTCGCGGTCGACCAGGGCCCGCGTGAGACCAGCCTCGAAAAGATGGCGACCCTGCAACCCCTGAGCGAAGGCAGCCCGCTCACCGCCGCGGTGGCCAGCCAGATCTCCGACGGCGCCAGCGCGACGCTGCTCGCCTCGGAGTGGGCGGTGCGCGAATACGGCCTCACCCCCCGCGCCCGGATCCACTACGTCAGCGCCCGCGGTGCGGACCCGATCTTCATGCTCAGCGCCCCGATCCCGGCGACCAAGTGGGCACTGGAAAAGACCGGCCTGACCATCGACGATATCGACGTCATCGAGATCAACGAGGCCTTCGCGCCGGTGGTGCTGGCCTGGATCAAGGAGATCGGCGCCGATCCGGCGAAGGTGAACGTCAACGGCGGGGCGATCGCGCTCGGCCATCCGCTCGGCGCGACCGGCGCGAAGCTGTTCGCCACCCTGCTCCACGAACTCGAGCGGGTGAACGGCCGCTACGGGCTGCTCACCATCTGCGAGGGCGGCGGCACGGCGAACGTGACGATCATCGAGCGCCTCGACGCATAAGAGACCGGCGTAATCACACACTTCGTGCCGTTTCAATCAGAATTCTGACTGAAACGAGCCGAAGTGGGTGATTACGCCGGTGCATCGCCCGCGCCCGGTGCCTACGATTGGTCCAATGAAGGTGCTCGGCGCATGCCCGCTCGACTGTCCCGACGCGTGCTCGTGGGTGGTGACCGTCGAAGACGGCGTCGCTACGGGACTGCGCGGGAACAAGGAACACCCGGTCACGCGCGGTGCGCTGTGCGTGAAGGTGAACCGGTATCTCGAGCAGGTCGGTGCGCCGGGTCGGCTCAGGTACCCGATGCGCCGCGTCGGGCCGAAGGGGTCAGGGCAGTTCGAGCGGATCAGCTGGGACGAGGCGCTCGACGAGATCGCCACCAGGGTCACCAGCATCATCGACGAATTCGGTGGTGAGGCGATCTGGCCGTTCCACGGAACCGGCAGCATGGGCTATATCCAAGGGATGGAAGGCTTTCCGGGTCGCCGGATGTTCAACCTGCTCGGGGCCTCACACCACGCCCCGACGATCTGTTCGGTCGCGGGTAACGCGGGTCTGAGCTACACCCTCGGCACGGCCGGCGGCATGGATCCCGAGGACTTCGCCAAGTCGAAACTGATCCTGCTGTGGGGCACCAACCCGCTCACCTCCGGCCACCACCTGTGGAAGTTCGTCCAGGACAGCGGCGCCTACTTGGTATCCATCGACCCTGTCCGCACCAAGACCTCCGAGCGCTGCGACGAACACCTCGCCCCGCTGCCCGGCACCGATGCGGCGCTGGCGCTGGGGCTTTTGCACGTAGTGGTGTCGCTGGGTGCGCAGGACGATGCGTTCATCGCCGAGCACACCGAGGGCTGGCCCGAATTCCGGGACGTCATCGAGGAATACACGCCCGAACGCGTCGCCGCGATCACGGGACTGCGCGAGGAACAGATCGTCGCGCTCGGTGAGCGGATCGCCCACACCAGGCCGACCGCCATCCGCGCGTCGCAGGGTATGCAGCGGCACGCGGGCGGCGGTATGGCGCTGCGAATCCTCGGCTGCCTGCCCGGTGTCACCGGCGACTGGTCGATTCCCGGTGGGGGACTGCACTATTCGACGAGCGGACACTTCCGCCTCGACGATGCCGCCCTGCGCCGCGACGACCTGCTGCCACGCCCGGTCCGCACCCTGTCGATGACCCGCCTCGGCGAAGCCCTGCTCGAAACCGATTATCCGCCGGTCAAAGCGCTGTTCGTGATCGGAGCGAACCCCGTCGGTTCCAATCCCGATCAGCGTCGCGTGATCGAGGGCCTGTCCCGCGAAGACCTGTTCACCGTGGTCCTCGAACACTTCGGTACCGACACCGTCGACTACGCCGACATCGTCCTACCCGCCACGATGCAACCCGAACACCTCGACGTGATCGCCGGATACGGCCATCTCTACCTGATCTGGAACGAGCCCGCCGTCGACCCACCCGGCGAATGCCTGTCCACCACAGAGACTTTCCGCCGACTCTCCCACCGCCTCGGCCTCACCGAGCCCGCGCTCTACGACTCCGACGAGGAGTTGGCCCGCCAGCTACTCAAAGGCCACGACCTCGACCGCCTCCGCGCGGACGGCTTCCTGAAGGTACAGGCAGGCCCAGTCCCCGCAGGCAAACTCCAATTCGTCTCCACCAGAGCAGAACTCGCAGGCCACGACCCACTGCCGACCTACACCCCACTCGCCGACCCCGGCGACGGCCTGGTCCTGATCTCCGCCGCCTCCCACTACTTCCTGAACACCACCTTCGGCGCCAACCCCGAACTACGCCGCCGCGCAGGCGAATCCACCATCACCCTGCACCCCGACGACGCGGCCGCGAGGGGCATCGCCGATGGTGCCGAGGTGGTCGTGTCCAACGCCCGCGGCTCCTTCGAGGCGGTCGCCGAGGTGTCGGACCGGGTGCGGTCGGGCGTCGCGGGTACCACCAAGGGCCGCTGGGCGAAGTTCACCGGTGGTGCCACCGTGAATGCCACCATCGCCGAACGAGATTCGGATTACGGGGGCGGGGCGGTCTTCCACGACAACCGCGTCGAAGTCACGCTGCGCTGAGCTACCGCCGCCCGTGGCATCGCGGGACGGGTTTGGTCAGTTGACGGCAGCCGAGTTCCGCAGGCGGTCGCGCCGGCGCTGTGTGAGCGGGCAGCTGCGTGTACCGCGAAGAGCGCCGAACCGGGCACGCCTTGTGGGCGTCGCGCCTGGTCCGGTGCTCTGGACACCCGCGAACTCGACGGTGGCTCCGGGCCGTCGAGTCGGGGGTGAGCTGGGTGTCGGTCAGCGAGGTTCGGCGGCGGGTTCGCTGGTCAACGCGCTGATAGCGGTGATCCGGGCGACCGCGTCGGTGACGATCTGGTCGATCAGTTCCGCCACTGTCGGCAGGGTGTCGATGATGCCGGTGACCTGACCTGCCGGCAGTACGCCGGCGTCGGTGCGTCCCTCGACGAGCCCGGCTTTGGTCAGCATGGCCGAGTTGGCGGCCATGACGACCTGGGACCAGGTGAGGTCCTTGGTTTTTCGCATTGCCAGGCCGTCGCGGGCCAGGGTTGACCACTTCATGCCGGTCATCGACTTGAACTTGGCCGCGTTCGATACTGCTGCTGAAAGACCGCGCCAGCCGCCGGAGTGCTCCAGCTTGGTCACCAGTTCGGTGTTGAGCATGCGGTGGGGCATGCCGTCGACTTTTACCGACACGACGGTGTCCTGGAGGCCGCGGGCGAGGTATTCCTGCTTCACGGCTTCCGGGACGGTGCTCTCCTGGGTGAGCAGGAAGCGGGTGCCCATGGCTACGCCGGCCGCACCGTAGGACAGGGCGGCTGCCAGGCCGCGGCCGTCGAAGAAGCCGCCTGCCGCGATCACGGGGATATCGACGGCGTCGAGTACCGAGGGCAGCAGGAGGGTGGTGGCGACGGGGCCGGTGTGGCCGCCGCCTTCGCCGCCCTGCACGATCACCGCGTCGGCGCCCCACGAGGCCACCTTCACCGCGTGTTTGGCCGCGCCGATCGATGGAATGACCACGACGCCGGCATCTTTGAGCCGGGCGATGAGTTCCTTCTTCGGCGCGAGCGCGAAGGATGCGACCCGTACCTGCTCGCGGATGAGTAGCTCGATGCGTTCGGGAGCGTCGGTGGCGTCGGCGCGGATGTTGACGCCGAAGGGCTTGTCGGTGAGCGACTCGGTCTTGGTGATCGCCGCCTCGAGTTCCTCGAAAGTCATTGTCGCCGAAGCGAGAATGCCGAGTCCGCCCGCGTTGGCGGTAGCCGCGACCAGCCGGGGGCCTGCCACCCAGCCCATGCCGGTCTGCACGATCGGGTGCTCGATGCCGACCAGCTCCGTGAGCGGAGTCCGCAACCGCGCACCCCTTTCGGGCGGGCCTACCCGGTCGTGCTCCGGTGCCGCCTGC
>NZ_JBHXRR010000037.1:0-34650 GCF_042716665.1 Nocardia sp. NPDC058658 | reverse complement strand
CAGCGCGGCACGGTAGAACAACATGAGAAGCCTCTGGTGGACGAGCGGACTTGGTAATCAGCTCTCTTACCAGGGGCTTCGCCAGTTCGCACGCCAGCGCCGCGCCAATCAAGCTGCGGGCCAACGTTGTTCAGCGGCAGGATGAAAAGGGCTCACTGACGGTGAGAATCGGCTTGTTCGCCTGCATCCAAGCGCGCCTTCGTCAGGACACGCTCGGCTTCGGATCACGCCGAGTCACCGCGTGGAATACCGTCCTACGCACCCGCACCGCACCCGCACTCAACCGAAAGCGAACTGCGATCGACGCGACCGCCACAAGATCTCGACTCATGCTGACATGGCGCGGGGCACGGGCGAACGGGACAATGGCGCGGTGAGCCAATCCCATTCGGTGTCCGAGGTTCGGTTGGGGGTCATTGACGACCACAGCTTGCTGATCGATGGCCTGCGACTGACTCTCGCGGCCGATCCGCGCATCACGATCGTCGCCACCGGTGCCAGTGTCCAGGCGATGCTCGACGTCTGCGCCGACATCGACATCGCGATACTCGACCTGTCCCTTCCCGATGGTTCCACCCCATCAATGAACGTCGCGGCCCTGACGAACGCGGGAATCGCGAACGTGCTCGTTCTCACCGCTGGCGACCGGCCCGACTTGGTACGGGAAGCAGCCCGCGCGGGCGTACTCGGTGTGGTGCGCAAGTCAGAACCCGGAGCGGCGATCCTTGCCGCGATCACGGCTGCCTCGGCCGGGCAACCGATCGGAACCGCTGACTGGGCAACAGCAATCGACGCCGACGACCAACGTCCACGTTTCGCGCCGCGTGAGGAAGAGGTTTTAGCGCTCTACGCCGCTGGTGAGTCGGCCGAGGATGCTGCGGCCTTGATGGAGATCAGCACCCATACCGTGAACATGTACCTGCGTCGAATCCGCAGCAAATACAGTGAATTCGGCACTCCGGTTCCCTCTAGGGCCGCACTTCGGGATGCTGCCCAGCGCGACGGTTTCGCGCCCCGCCCATGGTGGCGCGCTCGCCGGTGAACAGCATCGAGAAAAGTATCGGGACCAGCGATTACGACCGGGTGGTTCGGTCGATTGCACTGCTGCTCGCGGTCAGTTATTTCGCCTACACCCTGATGCTTAGCAGTCGGATCATCGCGCAGGCACCAACTGTCGCGCTGTGGTGGACGGTCGTGGCGACCGCCGTTGTCCTTGTCGCGCCGGCAGTGCTGTTCAGCTGGGCAGCCGGCACCGGTTCGCCACAATGGGTGGCTTTGGCCGCGACGGTCAGTGTTGCGGGTTTTCCGTTGGCCACCCTCGCCTGGCCACTCGCCTGGCATGGCGTGGCGCTCGCGGCGTCGTCATGGTTGTCGTTCGTTCCAGGCCTCGCAGCCATGGCGGCGGCACTGCTGTGGCGGCCGGCCTTCGCGGTAACCTATCTGCTGGTCGTGACGGCGGGCGCCCAAGCGATCAACCAGCAGCGGACGCCGAGCGCGAACTTCGCCTACGCGCTCGAACTGGTGTATTCGTTCGGATTCTCACTGGTCTTCGTGGCCACCGTCATCGAGGCGCTGCGCACCGCGCGACTGCTGGACCAGACCAAAGTCAGTGCCAGCCTGCAGGCCGCCGACGCCGCGGCCGCCCAAGCACGAACAGCACTACAACGCACCCACGCGGGCATAGTCCACGACTGGGTTCTGGCGACTTTGCTTGCCGCCGAGCGGCTCCCCCACAGCGAACAACTGCAACAACAGGCGATCACCACACTCGCCAAGATCGACACGCTGCCCGCCATCGACCTCGATAGAACCGTGAGTGCCCAGCAGGCGGTCAGAGCAATCCAGACGGCTGTCGAGGAGGTCAGTCAGGTCGCTGTTGCGGTGCGGACCGAGCCCGAGGAAATCGCCGACTACGATGCCGGTGCGGTCGCCGCGATGGCATCAGGCTGTGCTGAAGCCGTCCGTAACAGCCTGCGCCACAACTCTTCCGATGTACGTCCAGAGGTAGCGCTAGTCCTCACCGCGGACTGCATCGAGGCCACCGTCCGAGACCGTGGCACCGGTTTCGATATCACCGCGGTGCCAGCGAGTCGTCTCGGCGTGAACGGGAGCATCCGCGAGCTCGACCGCATTGCCGGTGGCGCCGTCACTGTCACCTCACTGCCGGGGCACGGCACTGTCGTCAACTTCGCATGGCAACGACCTGCTGCCCGCGACACCGTCGACGTTCGAGACTTCCTAGGTGTGCGCAGGCGTGCGGCCATCGCCGTCACCATCGTCTACCTCGCGGGTGTCTGCGCGTTGGTCACCATGAGCGCACCCGGCGTCCCCGACCTCCCGAACCAAGTGAGCATGCTTCTCTATGCGACGATGGCGCTCGCCTTCTTGTGGGCGCCCGGTGATCCGATACCCCGATGGGTGAGCGGGTTCGCCGTACTCGGTCCACTGGGCGCGTGGTTGGCGCTGCGATCCTTGCCAGCCGAGATCACCACCGAACAGCTATGGCCTGCGTCGGCCACAGCGGCTATCTACGTGCTACTCATGCTCCGTGGACGACCGGTTGCGGCATGGCTCGGCCAAGTCGGAATTCTCGGCACCTATGCCATCTGGGCTGTCGGACACCGTATTTCGCCAGTCGACCTTGTGGTGGCAAGACTGGCCGACCTCGCACCGCTCGTCGGTGGCGCAGTCTTCGCCCGGCTGGTTCGACCGCGGCTACACTCCATTCTCACGCTGCGCCGCGACGCGCTGAGGCAGGCCGGTCAGACAGCGGCAGCGCGCGCCGCATACGCCGCGCATACCCAGCAGTTGAAGCAGTTCGACGCGACTAGCCGCGCCCTGCTCACCCGGTTGACCTTCAAGATGCCGCTGACACCCCTCGAACGCCGAGAATGCGGCCTCGTGGAAGCACAACTGCGCGACCAACTCCGCGGGGGGCTCCTTGCCCGATCCCCCGTTGCCGAGCAGATCGCCCGCGCCCGCGCCCGCGGAGTCAGCGTCCACCTCTACGACGACCACACCGGACCCGCGTTCGACCCCGCGACGTGGGCTCGGGTGACATCCACGATCACCACCGAACTCGCGCGCTTGGGTGGTGGGATGGTGACAATCCGGATCCCACCACCCGGGCGGGAGGTCATCGCGACAATTGTCGCGCGCGACGCGACCGGTACGCGCCGCGTAGCCGTCGCGGCCGCAGTCGACGCCCCGCAATAATCCGTGCCACCGCTATTGCGGGCAGATATGTTTCCTCGCGGCCCGGCCCTTGACCTCGCCGTGCCGAATCAGCCACTCCGACTCAGTACCCCACAAAGTCGGTGACTTCACCTCGGCCTCAAGGTAGGCGTCACGCTGGTCGACGGGCTGACCGATGATCAACTGGCAGACGTTCAGCGCGTCCCACGCCATCGCCCAGCGAACGCCGGAATTATCCAAGGGCTCAACCCATTCCTTCTCGACGGCACATACCTCTCGAACGTAGGCGCGGTAGCCACCGGGCGGCATCTCCGCAAGTATCGTCGCCATGGCCGCATACCCAGCCGGGTTGACTCTCGACATCGTCGCCTGCTGCGTGTCAGGATCAAGAGCTCGGCGCAACTCTTCGACTTCTGCCGGATCCGTCGAGCCGACGATCATCGCGTCTCGGATCCCCTCGAACACCTGGGCCAGGGTCGGATTCGCGGCGTCCTGGTCAATGCATGACCTACCGAGCGCCGCGTCGACACCCGGCACCACAGTCGAACAACCCGCGGCAGCGAACAGACTCAACGGAATTGCGGCCGCCGTAGCGAATGCTCTACGCATGATCGGTCCTCTCGAAACGTCGCTTGATCAAAGGCTATAGACCTTCGCGACGCGACAACCAGTTCCCAATTCCTGACGTCATCAGCTCTGTTACCTACGCCAGCACCCGGTTTGTCGCATTTACCCGATCTTGGAACCTGGCTCGGGCAGTCAGCACAGCTCGATCGCCGGCCGCTGGCTTGAACTCGCGTCGACCGAGGAGGGTTGCGGTGGGTGTTTCGTGGCGCCTACCGCGGATCCTGTGGCGTGGGTGAGGAGTTGACGCGTCTGGCGGGGTGTGAGATCGAGCAGTTCGGCGATCTCGTCGTCGGATTGGCCGTGGGCTTTCATCTGCGCGACCGCCGCGCCTTGTTGGGCACGCAGGTCGGCGATATCAGTGGCCGCGCTCTCCCGCAGCCGTGTGATGCGTTGTTGGAGTTCGTTGATCGCGGTGTCGCGGTGGGTTTCGCGTTCGGTGACCGCCGCGCGGGCGGTAGCGAAGGTTTTCACCGCGGCGACGATCGCTGCGTCGCGAAGGCGTTGCTCGGCGCGGCGTGCGCGGATGCGGTCGCGTGCGCGCTGAACACGGTCGCGCACCGTATCGACGGGTTTGCCGTCTGTGCGGGCGTTGTTTCTGAAGTCGGGCATGGCGGTTTCCTCGCTGCCCCACCGGTTCTCCCAATGACCAGTGTGCACCGCGATGACCGCGACGCACCAGTACTCGTGACTGGCTCCTCCGCGCGGGTGTCGCTCCTCACCGCCCGAGTCACCGTCCGCTCCCCCGTCGATCTGCGAGGAGTTCTCCGTGAAAACCGTTACTACGCACCATGTGGGCGGTTCACCGCACGTGCGCACCACGCGTGCGCACGTGTTCTTTTGGGTCGAGTTGGTGATCGCCGCCGGGGTCAGCGTTGCGGGCAACGCGACACACGTGTTGCTGCACGGCACCACCCTGCCCGCTGTCGCGGTTGTCGTCGCGATCATCCCGCCCCTGGCGCTGTTGTCGGCCGTAGAAGGCGTGCAGGTGTTGGGCGGCGCTGGTGCGGGTTCCTCGCTGGCGCGTGGTTGCGCGACGACGTTGACGGTCATGATCGCCGCGGCCGCGTTCTGGTTGTCGTTCACCGCGTTACGTGCGCTGGCGATCGCGGCGGGCGTGCCGGCCTCGGACGCGTGGCTGTGGCCGCTGATCGTGGAAGGCAGCATGGCCCAATCCAGTATCGCGCTGCTGTCGATCGCCTACACCTCTCACACCCGCGACCAGCCTCAATCGAACACCGAGCTACCTGATCTACCAGCGCAACCGCCCCTTCAGACCCAGCTGGTCGGCCCCGCCGACGTCGATAACCAGTTGACGGCCGGTCACCGCAGCGCCACTGGCACCATGACGGGTTTGCGCACGCGCGGCGAATGCGAGGAGTTGGCGTTGCTGGTGTGCGAGCGCGATCGTGCGCGACGACGCGACCCCGCGGTCGTCACCCAGGTTTTGGTGCGCCACCACCTCGACGGTGTGAATGCCTCCGATATCGGCCGCGAACTCGGGCGCAGCCGATCCACGATCAGCCGGATCTTGCGCGTCGCGACAGAACTCGCCTCCACGACCACATTCGCTGTGCGCCCGTCGGATTCGTAGACCTCACGCCCGACAAGCCCAATGCACTCCGCCCACCGGCCACCACCAACAACGTGGCCGCCTTCCTGCCGACTAGAACGGAACCCGCCATGACCACTGCGCAATCACCCGTCAAAACCCCTGTTAGTCAGGTTCGGCGACCACCGGTGGACCGCCAAACCGGAGTGGTCACCACCATGACCGCGATGTTGGCCGGCGAGCAACAGATCGCGATCGACGTCGTCGGCGCGGGAACCAGTGACGCGCGGATTGTCGCCCGGTGGGGTCGAGTCGCGATGACCTTCACTGCCGCGGAACAGGTTCACCGGATGTTGGCGCTGTTCGGGACAGCACGACAGGCGATGATCGGCGTCAGTGCGCGGGTGCCGATGCCAGTGGTCGAGCAACCGGTCTCCGACGTCGCGGTCCTGGCCGCGATCACGTGGACCCACACCCCGACCGGGACGGCATCGGTGGAGCGGATGCATCACGCGGGGATGCGGACCATGATCAGCTTCGTCGCGCTGACCATCGGACCAGTCACCTTCCATATCCTCGACCACGCGGGCCTGGACAGTGCGATCAAGGCGCTGGTGCGGGCGCATCAGCTGTCGGTGACGGTCTATACCGACGGTCACCGCTTCGCCGATGACCCCAACACTGGCCCGAACCAACGACTGGGTCGGCGCAATCTCAAACCTGTCGGCGCCGGGTGGAGCTACCGGTAGGCGCGGCGCCCTCGCCGGCTGCCGTTGGGGAGGAGACCGCTGTGCCTGATGCCGAGACACCCGAACACCGTGACACCGGCCAGGTTCCGAATCCAAGCCCTGTCCTCGTCACGCCACCGGCAGCCGACTCTAGGACCACAGCGGGGTCGGATGCCCGACTGACCGCTGATGATGACGTTGTCGGCGCCGCCCAGATCTTGGTCTCGTATCTGTGGAACACCGAATACGAGCGCGGCGGTAGCAGCGGACGCGGCCAGATCTGGCAGCAGCTACGGACATTGACTCGCTGGCTGACCACTCCGCCCGAGGAGTAACTCTCCACCCCAGAGCTGTTTCCGCACTTCGCGCCCGCGCCTCGACAAGCCGAATTGCCACGCCCAGGTGTGTCACCCGCTGCGATCTGCGGGTTCACCTGGGCCTCAACCATTTTCGTGCAGCGAACCAGGGGTCGATTCTCCCTTCGTCGTTGGCTGCCACATTCGAAGGAGTTGCGTCGTGTCCGTTGTTTCCTGCGTTCGTCACGCCGAGTTGGGTGACCTCGTCACGTTGCTGAATCGTCAGCAAGCCGCCAAGCTCGACGTCGTCGTACCCGCGTCAGCGATGCTCGCCCGAGAGGGATTGCTGGAGCTGTCCGGCATCGGGCCGATCGTCGACGAACGGGGTGTCACCCTCGTCGACGGCGCCTATCATCCCACCGGGGTTGCCGACACCCAGTTGGCGACCAAGCTGAAAATCCCTGTCGGGTACGTGAAGTGGTTGCGCGAGCAGCACCGCACCGACCTCTACGACGCCAACATCAACGGCCTGCTGCACGGCCCCGACGATCCGCGCCTGCCCAACGACTGCGAGGATCGGTCGTTTCTGTTGCGGCTGTTCACCTCCGGTGCCGCAGGGGAGCCGGGAGTTCTGCGGGCGGCGTTGTCGGACCGGTACGGCATCATCGACAACCTCGACGTACTCGAATGCGCGGAATCGCAGTAGATACAACACTGCACAGATTTGATATCGCGCTATCGTCGCAGCTCCCGGCAAGCTCGCACGGTTGAGCGTACAGGCAAATCGTTTGGATGAGCTGGACCGATTTGCATATCGCATCAATGTTGTATCTGATACAACATGCAGATGACGGATCCCGCGCCCGGCTCGGTACCGCTCGTCCTGGCTCACAACGTCGTTCACCTTGACCCCGCTCCAGCGCTGTTCGAGGCGATGCTGGAAGGATGGCGCCGACAACAGTCCGCGCGATTTCTCCACCCCACCTCCACAATCGAGCCTCGCCTGCGGATGATTCGCCGGTTCGAAAAATTCACCGGCCTGTATCCATGGCAGTGGACACCGGCGGAGGGCGAGGCATTTATCGATCATTTGAGAAGCTCGTCAGTCAAAGCGGTCTCGACGGCGCGGTCCTATGAGGTGACGATCGGGCTGTTCGTGGAATTCATGCTCGACCCGCGATACGGGTGGGCGCAGGAATGCCTGGCGCAGTTCGGGCAATCGCCCCAACAGGTTTTCCATGAAGGCAACTCGATCGCACACAAGCTCGACTACGAGGGCGACCCGCGGCGGCGACCGCTGACCTACGACGAGGTGCAAGCGCTCTTTGACGCCGCTGACGCGCGCGCAGCCCGGATAGCTGGTCGTGGCGTGAAAGGCGCGCTCTGCGCGGCCCGTGACGCCGCGGTATTGAAGACGATCTACGCGTTCGGGCTGCGGCGAACCGAGACCGCGCGGCTGGACTTGGTGGATCTGCGTAGCAATCGAAACGCGCCGCAGTTCAAAGGCTTTGGATCGGTGATGGTGCGGTTCGGCAAAGCTTCAACCGGGTCGCCGCCGAAACGGCGCACCGTACTGCTGGTGCCTGAAATGGATTGGGTGGTAGACACTCTCGATCATTGGATCAACGATTTGCGGCCACGGTTCGGTCCCGGTGCTCATCCTGCCCTGTGGGTGACTGAGCGAGTCGGTCGGTTGTCTGCCCGTTCGATCAACGACGCATTCGTTGCCGCCCGACAAGACGCGGGCCTTGACTCCAGCCTGGACCCGCATTGTTTGCGGCATTCGGCGGTGACTCATTGGGTCGAATTCGGTTACCCGGCAAGGTTTGTACAAGAGCAGGTCGGGCACGTGTACGCCTCGACGACCGCGATCTACACCGGGGTGTCCAATGAGTACCGCAACGAGCTCCTGCAAGCTTCGTTACGTCAGCGGGTGGGCCAGGACTGGGACGGGGCAGAACAATGATCCGAAAAATGGGCTACCGGTGGCGGCTTCGTGACTTGATGGCCGACCGGCAGATGTTCCAAACGACCGATCTCGTGCCGCTGCTGGCAGAGCGCGGGATCGTGTTGTCGCGCGAGCAGGTGTATCGGATGGTCACCCAGCCGCCACAACGGTTGAGCCTGGACACGTTGGTCGCCTTGTGCGACATCCTCGAATGCAGCCCCAACGATCTGATCGAACCAACGGTAGTCAACCAACAAATCACCAAGACCGCAGACGGAACAATCAGCCCCGAACCGATCACCTCACGCCGATCCCTCGTTCGCCGACCCAACCGCGAGTCATGAACTGAATCGCCCCGGGTTTGCTGCACACCCCGTTATCTGTCCCCAACACGCTGCTGGGACAGCTTCGCATAATAATCGGCTTCGTACTCGACCGGCGGTTTGCGCCCGAGTCGGTGCATCAGACGAGACCGGTTGTACCAGTCCACCCACTCACACGTGAGCTGCTCGACATCGGCCAACCGGTGTAGCGGACCAGTCCGAAACGGTGAATCCTCGCGGACAGCCTCGGTCTTGTAGAGCCCAATCGTGGTCTCCGCCAACGCATTATCGTAGGCATCGCCGACCGTGCCGATCGAGGGACGCAGGCCCGATAGCATCAATGTTTGCCCGAAGTGCACCGACGTATATTGCGACCCCGCGTCCGAATGGTGAATGGTGTTGCCGTCCAACGGGTTACCCTCACGGGCCCGGATGGCCGCGGCCTGACGGATCACCGTTTCGACGAACGCTGTCTCTTTGCTGGTCGAACACTCCCAGCCCAGGATCCGCCCGGCGAAGGCATCGATCGCGAACGCCGTGTAGACGAAGACCCCGGTCGCTAACCGCACATAGGTGAAATCGGCCACGACCAGCATGTTCGGTGCCGGGACCCGGAACTGGCGGTCGACCAGATCCGGGGCGCGTTCCGCACCCGAATCAGCGACCGTGGTCCGAACCTTCTTCTGTCGCACCACACCCTTCCAACCGTTGCGGCGCATCAACCGCTCGATCGTGCACCGAGCAACCGGGATGCCCTGACGTTGCAGATACGCCCACATCTTCTCAGCCCCGTAGAGGCACTCCGGTCGGCGTTTTCCCTGCTCGTCGGGCTCGTAGTGGTCAGCGAGGATTTCGGTGACCGCGGTGTCCCACAGCGCCCGCTTCGATGGCGCCCGACCCGCCCAGGCATGGAACGTGCGCCGCGAGATCTCGATTCCCCGCGATGACAGCGCTCGACACATCGCCGCGATCGGGAACCGGGCCTTGTGCTCAGCGAGGAACTCACACACTAACGGTGTCGCGGGTCGTTCGCCCGCGCGAAAAAAGACGTTGCCGCAGAAAGGATTTCGATCGTCTGCTCCAACTCGGCGATCTTACGTTTCTGCTCCCGGATGATCCTGGCCGACTCCGTCGAGACACCCTCGGCCTTGCCCTGGTCGACCGCGGCTTGCCGGATCCACTTCCGCAGCGTTTCCCCGGTCATGCCCAACCGGCCGGCGACCGCGGTGATCGCGGCCCACTCGCTGTCGTAATCGTCACGGTGGTCGATGACCAACCGGACCGCCTTGGCCTTGGTCGCTTCGTCGTACTTCGCTGGCATAACTTGCCCATCCTCTCAAGAAAGAGAGTGAGCACCAAACCCGGGGTTATTCAAACCGCGCCCGCGCCAGAGTGCCGGAGCCGTGCAGTGGATGCGGCCAAATCGGCCGTGTCGCTGCCAGAACCGCGACCGGACCACTGTGTCGACGATGCCACCAGCGTCCCCGGCGCGAATGCGGAATATGTGGTGAACTAGGCGCGATCAGAGCCCGCGCGACCGCCGACCGACCTGACACATGCGACAGGTGCTACCGCAACATCGGTGAATGCGTTGTCTGCGGAAAAGTCGCTAACGGCGGCAAATACCGGGGTGGCCCATTCCACTGCACATCGTGCTGGCCGCGCGCTGACAGTACCTGCGCCGGATGCGGAAAGGAGGCACCGGCGACCACGACCTGGCCGATCGGTCCGGTCTGCCGCGGCTGCTACCTCCGCCGCAACCGGAACCCGGACCACTGCGCCAACTGCGATCGCGTCCGGGTTCTCGTCGCTCTTAATCACAGTGACCGCGATATCTGCGGTCCGTGCGCGGAAGTCGATCTGGAGTATCTGTGTCCCAGGTGCGGGCGCTCGGGCAACAACCACACCAGCGGCAGTTGCGCGTTCTGCGTGCTCGACGATCGCGTCCGCGAATTGCTCACCGGCCCCGACGGACACATCCGCGCTCAACTCCAACCGCTCGCCCAGGCCCTATCCAACACCGACAGGCCATTCTCGATGCTGAACTGGTTGCGCCGCGGCCAAGCCGCTGAGCAGTTGGCGATGCTGGTAGGTCAGCAAACCGACATCACCCACGAAAGCCTCGACGCACTCGACCAAACCGTGGGCACCCGCTACGTTCGCGCGCACCTCGTCGCCACCGGTATCCTGATCGCCCGCAACGAACACATCGCCCAGCTCAGACTCTGGACCGGCCGCACTCTCTCCGCGGCCCCAAGCCATCAACTCCGGCATCTGCGCCCCTTCGCCGAATGGCACGTCCTGCGCGATGGCCGCCGCCGCGCTGATCACGGAAACTACACCGACGCCGCCGCAGTCGGTGACCGCGCTGACATCACCGCCGCACTGAAACTGCTGGCGTGGCTCGACGACAACGACATCATCGTCGCCAACCTTACGCAGTCACACATCGATGAATGGCTCGCCGAGCACCCGACAAGACAGCGAGCGACCGGGTCGTTCGTCCGCTGGCTCGTCGCCCGCAACATCACCGGCTCGCTGGACGTTCCTGTCAAGAAGCGCGGTGACCCAACACAATTCATCGATGATGAGCAGATGCGCGCTCAGCTGCATCGCTGCCTCACCGACGTTGAGCTGCCCCTCGAAGTCCGCGTCTGTGGTGCCTTGATCCGGCTCTACGCGCTGCCCGTGGCACGCATCCTCGAATTCACCAGCGGCCAGTTCCATCGAGACGACAACGACGCCTACCTCACCATCGACCGCCATCCTGTTCTTCTCCCGCCTGCGCTGGCGCAACTCATGGAATCCCTTGTCGCACAGCGTCCCTCGTCGCTCATCAGCCACGATGCGCAAACGGCCGGATACCTGTTCCCTGGAAAACTGCCCAACCGGCCCCGGCACGCCCTCACCTTCACCGCGCACCTACGCAAGCATGGGTTGGCTACTATCGCCGCCCGCAACACGGCCATGATCGACGCAGTCACTCAGATGCCACCGATTGTGGTCAGCGATCTATTCGGCCTGAGTCCGAGCACCGCGATTATCTGGGCACGCTACGCACAGGCCAGCTGGTCGGACTATCTCGCCGCGCGTGCCCGAAACGCAGACGAGGAATAGCGCAGGGATCGAATACCCACCCTCCACCAACAACCGCGGTCCTGGATGGCATCACCGCCGCCGACACCGACGTCGTGGTGCGGTCAGCGGACCTGTCGGAGTCCTCGATGCACTGCAAGGTGTTCTCCCCGAGGATCTCGGCGCTGGCACCGACATTCCTGCGGAACTACCGAAACCCCTTCGCTCACCCCGAACTCGAAGCCGCCCGCCGCCAGGTCGCCGGTGATCTGGACCGCGGACGCCGGTTGGCCGCGCGCACCGGCGAAGGGTATCGGTCTGGGCGTGAGCCTGTGGTCTTCGCTGGGTTCCGGTTCTCGAACTCCGAGGTAGGCCATCATGCGGTGACGTTGAAACCCGAACTGGTGGTCAAGGTCTGTGGGAACGGGCTGACCGTGCCGTTGCTGGCCTACACCAAACGTCACCTCGGTGACCGCCTCGACATCGGCGCCGTCGATACCTGGTCCCACGACACCTACCGCAAACGGTTAGCGGTGATCACCGCCGAAACCCGCGACAAGGTGACCGAATGGTTGTCCCCGGAGTTTCTCACCGCCCGGGTGGCTGAGATCGAACACCACGCCGCTACCCCAGTGAGCCAGCCGGACAAGGCGATTGAAGTGTTGGCGGGCAAGTTGGGTTTCAGCGAAGACGAACGCGCCGGGATCCTGTCGCACTTCGTTGCCGCGGGCCAGCTCAATGCTGCCGGTGTGGCGAACGCGGTCACCAGCTTCTCGCAAACCATCGCCGACGCCGATCGCGCTGACGCACTCGATGACCTCGCTCTGCGCGCCATGACGCTCGTGTGAAAACCGTGCCCGGCCACTACCTCGTCGGAGTCTGCTTCTGTTCTGCCCCAATGGTTCCAGGGTCGCTCCCCTTGGGCCGTCCGTACTCCCCCTCGCTTTGGAGGTTCCCGTTCATGACCGACACCATGACTCGTCCCGAGTTCGACCTCGCTGTCCACCACGGCACCGCTGGACCGGTCACCGACTTGGCCGCGGACACGGTGGCGCGCTGGCGCGAGAGCGATCCCAGCTGGAAAGCCAAGCACTGGGCCTACACCGACCCCGACGAGCACCGCGCTCGACGTCTGCGCCCGATCAACCTCTCCACTCGCACCAAAGCCACGGACTGACAACAGCTTTCGGCTGGCACCGCGTTCGACCATCCAGGCAGGCCCGACAGCTCACCGCTGTCCGGGCCTGCCCTTCTCGTTCAAGGAGGCTTCTCGATGACCCCCGATACCGACACCAGCCAGGACACGGTCCGCGCCGACGGCTACACCCATGACCCTGTTGGCGATGATCTCGACACCATCGAACCCGCCGCCGACGACTGCCCGCCTGATCGTCTGGTGAACGCGGTCGCGGTGATGCGGGACCCGCGCGAGCTGACGATCGCGGGGAATGTGCGCGAAACCTTCACCCTGACCGACCATCCCGAGCTCGCGGACTCGATCGCCGAGCACGGGGTGTTGACCCCGATCATCGCCTACGGCCGCCCCGATGACCCCACCGTGGTCGTGCGGGACGGGCAGTTGCGGACGTTGACCGCGATCGCGGTCGGTATCACCGAGGTCCCTGTGTGGTTGATCGCCCCCGACCCGACTGTGACGGTGAAGGATTCGGAGATCTCCCGGATTCTGGAGCAGATCACGGTCAACGACCGGCGGATCCCGCTCACCGACGGTGACCGTGCCGCCGGGATCGCGCTCGCTCTGGACCTGGGTGCCACCGTGACCCGGGTCGGGAAAGCGTTGCAAACCACCCGCGAGCACGTCAAAGCCGCGGGCAAGGTGGGGTCCTCGGCAACCGCCCGTACCGCGATCGACACCGGCCAACTCGACTTCGACCAAGCCGCGATCCTGGCCGAATACGAAACTCTCGGCGACATCAACGCCGTCACCCGCCTACTCGCGGTGACGGGAGATCGTTTTCACTACCAAGCCCGCCTGATCGCCAACGACCGCGCCGACGAACGCACCTACTTCGCAGCGGCGTTGGCGTGGGCGCAAGCCGGGTTCGGAATTCTGCGCGACTACCCCACCAGCGAAGGCCTCGACGCGGACCTCGTCCACGCCGGCGACCTTGTCGATGCCAGTGGCGACCTGGTCGATGTCGACCGCCTCGACGCCGAGGCGGGGTGGTTGGTGTGGTTGGAACTGGCCGATGACCCGCTGATCGTTCACCGCGAGACCGGGGCGATCATCGACGCCACGGAAGTGGACTGGGCCACCGGCCGCGACCCCGACGCCGAACCCGGGCAGGGGTTGCGCCATGCCCGCGAGGTCGACCAACTGCCGCGCTGGCAAGCCGACTACTTCCTTCCCGTGGATCGGTGTGCGGACGCTGGTGTGCGACTGGTCGCCGATCTGCCCGCCGACGAACCCGCCAGCAAAGGCGGTGACGCGCAAGCCCACGCAGATCAGGCCGTAGCCCGCGAGCAGTTGTTGGCCCAACGCGCCCAGATCCACGCCGAGGCCGACGCCCGACGCGAGGAGGAACGGGTCGCGGCGCGGCGGGTGCGCGAACTCAACAAACAAGGCCTGGCCGCGATGCAGGTACGGCGCGCATTCGTCACCGAACTGCTCGCCCGCAAAACTCCACCCGTCGAGGCGGCCCGGTTTGTCGCCGAAGCACTGGTCACCCATCCGAACCTGCTCGGTGAGTACAACGCGTTCGAGACCGCCGCCGAACTGCTCGGCGGTGAGAAGACCTGGCGCCGCGACCTCACCCAGATGGTCGAGGCGGCCAAACCCGCGCGCTGCCACGTCATCGTGTTGGGGCTGGTGTTGGGCGCGTATGAGAAGCGCACCGGGAAAGACAGTTGGCGCTACAGCGGCGCCGACGTCGCCCACTACCTGCGGTTCCTGCGCGAAGTCGGCCATCAACTGGTGCCGGTCGAACTGGCCACCATCGGCGAACTCGACCACACCGATATCGATATCGATGCCCACTCCCCCGATTCGCCTCCGTCCTGAACACAACGGATCACCAAACCCGTTGCGCCCCAACCTCTGATCGTTGACGTTCCCGGCGCTTGCCGTGCGGCGTTGCGTTGTCGAACCCGAAGGACCCCCGATGAGCCCCGACCCTGACCCGTTTCCTCAGCCATCCCCCATCCACCGGCACGCCGGTGGTGGACCCCCTGTCACTTTGCGGGTGGATGAACCGAGCGCGCTGCTGGCCGCGATCCCCGCGCTGCTCGGCTTCTACCCCACCCGATCGTTGGTCATCGTCCTGCTGACCCGACCCCTGATCGGATCGACGATCCGTGGTGTCGAATCCATCCACGCGGTCGTGCGTTTCGACCTCGACACCCACACCGACCCGGCCACCTATGCCCGCGACATCACCGACATGGTCGAGTCGATGTGCCTGCGAGAAAACACCACCTCCACGATGGCGGTCGTGGTCGATGACCGGCCCACCGCCGACGAAACCGCCGCCCACCTGGTGGGCGTGCTGCGGGCAAGTGCGATCAGGCTGACCAACGCGTGGCACCTCGACACCGTCGTCGCGCACACCCGCTATCACGATCTACTCACCCCGGGACGCGGTGGTTTCATCGAGGACCCCGCGGCGTCGATGGTCACGTTCGCTCACGTCATGGGCGGCCACCAAATCCGCTCCTCCCGTCACGAACTGGTAGACCTGTTCACCCCCGACCCCGGACTCACCACGCTGGTCAGCGCCCAGATCAAACCAGCACTGACCCGCTTCCACCACCAGGCCCGCGCCCTGCCCGGCGAAGAGGGCGCCCACGTGCACCGCGGTGCCACCGCGTCATGGATGCTGGCCCAGGTCCGTGCCATCGACAACGCCGTGCCCGACAGCGGTGACCTCGCGACGATGGTGGTCGCGCTCCGTGATCCGCTCATCCGCGACTCCCTGTTCTGCCTCGCCGCCACCGAACACCGCGACCGCGCGAGCTCGCTGTGGCGCCACCTCACCCGCGCCACCACCGGGACCGACCGGGCTCGCGCGGCGACCCTGTACGCGTACAACGCCTATTACAGCGGGGACACCGTGGTCGCCGCGATCGCGCTGAACATCGCCCGCAACGCCGATCCCGATCACGTCATGTCCGCGTTGCTGGAGGTCGCGTTGCAGCACGGAGTTCGACCCGATTTTCTCGCGGGCATCCTCCACTCCGCGGGCGCGATCGCCGCTGATCTCGGCATCGACCTCACCTCCACTGACACCACCAACCGATCAACGAACTGAACTCCGAAGGAGCCCAACATGTCTGGTGAAACGATCCTGACTGTCATCGGAAATCTCGTCGCCGCACCCGAGCTGAGACACACCCCCACCGGTATCGCGGTCGCGAACTTCACCGTCGCCTCGACCTCGCGGGTGTTCGACCGCCAGTCCAACGAGTGGAAGGACGGCGACGCGGTGTTCCTGCGCTGCAGCGTCTGGCGCGACGCCGCGGAAAACATCGCCGAAAGCCTCACCCGCGGTGCGCGCATCATCGTCAGCGGCACCGTCAAACAGCGTTCCTACGAAACCAAGGACGGCGAGAAACGCAGCGTGCTGGAACTGGAAGTCATCGAAGCGGGCCCTTCGTTGAAATACGCCACCGCGAAAGTCACCCGCGCCAACCGCACTGGCGCACAGACCAACTCGCGCCCGGCAACAGTCGAAGACGATCCGTGGGGCTCACCGCTCAACACCGCGCCCGCGATGGCCACGGCCAGTTCCGGCGGCGGCGATGAGCCGCCGTTCTGACGCTGCGGCGAAGCTGCTTCGGGTTCGTCGCACGCGGACCCGAAACCGTCCTGTGGCTGCGAGCAACCTGCGCGAATGTGTGGAATCCTGGCCGAATGATCTATCCGCGCGGGGATGCGATGTTGAGGGCCGCGCAGATCGCGAACGTCGCACACGAAGCGTGGATGCAGGATTGGCCTGTCGAGGTCGCGGACCCGCAACGGCTCGATGAGTTCGTTGCTCTGCTGATCGCGAACAAGGCTGATTGGGAGCTGAGCTTCTGGTTGCTGGACCTAGTCCTCGAGTCCGCCAATGACGCCCGGCCCGAACGAACCGAAGCATTGGTCGACGCTGTTGTCGCGGTGTGGGAGGCGACGCGAGCACCGGCACTAGCGGACAGCCTGGAGTACTGGGCTTGTCTGGACGCATCCGGTCCTGAGGAGATGTTCTTTGTGAGCCCGCTGGTTCGCCAGGTCCGCCGACGAATCGACCACACAACTGCCTGAACTATTGGCGATAGTCAGCTCTGACGCCAACGGCGACGGACCTGGCCGCTGAGGCAGCCCCATTCATCGCCCTTCACCAGTCCCGCTGGCGTTCGGATGGGTGCAGTGGGTCCGGGGTGACGGTCTGGCGCGGACCCAGCTGCCCGAGGGCTACCAGGTCAGCACGCGCCACGGCCACGGGCCCGCGCCCGGCGGAAACGAACACCCCGCGCCCGCACCAGCCGTCACCGGCGGTGTCGTTGTTCGCGCGGGGAATTCGCCCCCGCACGCAGATGGCGCGTTCCCGCCGCCGCGTCGCCCACTGACCTGGTGAACAGCCCTCAGCTGGGCCCACCCCAGCCCGGCACCCCTGCTTGTGGGAAAAACGTCGCGTTCCAGCGCGCCCGGGTGTCGCCGTCAACTTCTCGACCGAGGAGAGCACCGTGTCCGAAACCGATGTGTACCCGACTGAATCCGGCTTGTCCGTATCCGAACCTGGTGTCGCCGAGACTCGTTCGTTCCTCGACGCCATCTTCGCTATCGAACTCGCCCTCGACACCAACCGTTCCGCGGCGATCAAAGCGTTTCCCGCCGCGCTCGCATTGGCGAGCGCCGATGACTGGAAGCTGCTCGACTACCTGGTCGAAGTGTTCACCCTGCACCCACGCGAGGCCGCCCTCCGTCGCCTCAACGCTCGCTGGGCTACCGCTGACGAGCTCGAGCGGGAACGGATGCTGCGGCTGGTGCCCGACACCAACCCCGCCCTGCACAACCACGAGACCACCGCGCTCCTCGCGATCGTGGAAGCGCGGGCCCGCCGCAACAACACCACGATCGACGACGAGTTCGCTCTACTGCACGTCCAACTCCATACCGCGGAAATGCCTCGCCAGTCGATCCGCACCTGGCGGACCACCTCGTTGCGTTACCGTGCGTATCCGAAACACCCTGGCACCGACCACAACCGGCGTCCCGAGCAAGCCCGAGCCCGGATCTCCGCGCGTGGGAGCAAACGCCGGCCCGCGCACCTCGAACCTGCGACGGTGACCGACTACGTTCGCGAACAGTTGTTTGTCGACACCGAGGCCGACGCCACGGCCCGGTTGCGTCAACGACTGACCGAACTCGCCGCGCGCGGCGCCGTCTTCACCGGTGCCACGACCCGGCGCGGGTGGATTCCGCGCCACCCCGGTGAGGTTGCGCCCCGACCTGTCGAGTTGGCCACGGCGATCTGGGATCACGAGTACTGCCTCTACGTCGCCGATCAACGTGAACAGGCCCGCGCGCTCGACGGCGAACGAACAACCTCGCGCGAGGACTCGATCGTCTGGGCCGCAACGCGCACCGGGTTACGCGGTCGATCAGACCGTCGCGAGGCATATCTGTTCCAAGGCAACGGACTCGACGACTTCGCCACCGCCATGACCTCGACGTTGGGATGGCGGTGCGTGTCGTGCTTTGTCGAACGCGCCACCACCGACCGCCACCCGGTCCACGCCTGCGAGGGAGGGTTGCGCAGCGACGACGGGCTGTGTGACTACTGCCGCGCCGACAGCCGCCCCGGATTACCCGCACTGCCGCGCGGGTTCACCGCCACCGACCTCGCCACCACCTACTGCCGGTTCTTCACCGAGCACTACCCGAACGCGGCACGAGGACTACTCGCTGAGGTACGGGGCCGCGCACCCCAGTGGCTCATCGCCACCATCGACGGCTTCCTCGCCGAGCACCCGGAACTGCCCGGCGCCCCCGAACCCGTCACCGACACACCCGAGGCTGTGCCCGTGCGAGCCAAGCACGGTCGCGGCCGGGACTTGCCGCCGGGCTTGCGCCACGGTCGATGCGAGGGCTGCACCACGTTCGTGCCCGTGCACGGCGACGGGTACTGCACCACGTGCCGGGTGTGGCTGGGCCTGCACGTCCCCACCCCACGCCGACGCCACGCCATCGCCTGACCACATCCACTGCTACGTCCGTTCACGGCTGGGGCACCACCGCGTGCCCCAGCCGTTCGTACCCTTCTCAGGAGAACGATCGATGTCGAATTGGTTGCGCCACTTCACTGCCGCCCGTCACCGACTGGTTGGGCGTGCGCCGCGCTCGGTCAAGGTCGCGGTCTATCTCGCCGCTAGCCCGCACGCCATGCTCGACGGGTACCACCCCACCACGCCGGTCACCCTCGGTGATCAGTTCACCCTCGACCTCCCCACCCAGGTCGCCGACTCCCCACGAACGCGAATCTTGGCTCGTCCCACCGAAATCGCTGACACGGTGAGCCTGGAACGGATCTTCGCGGCGCTGAACGGTCACCCCGAACCCGACGACGAGCACCACACCACGCGTTGGTACGCCGCGAGGAACCGGTCGTTGTCCGTCGGTGACATCGTCGCCCTCGACACCCGCTACTACGCCTGCGCGAGCACCGGATGGCAGCGAGTCGATCCGCCCGAATGAACCACCGATCCGTGGCTGGGCGCGATCAGTTTCACCACCGATCCCGCCCAGCCCTACGGCGCTATCCCCACTCCCTCCTCCACGCATGTTTCCCCCATAACTCCCGACCAACACCCCCGCGCCTGCCTCACACCCGACAACCACGCCCACTTTCACGCCACTCCCCTTATCTCCCTTTCACCTCCCTACAACAAGCAGACATCTGGCACCACGGCTATCACAATTTGATAACGAACAACTCAACGAGTCTCATTGCATCCCAACACAACTCAATACAAGAATTGTCCCTCTTGCCGTAATTGCTTGTCGCAGCGGCTAATAGAGGAATGGTCGCGACCATTCATCGGGTCGCCGCGGGAAACGGCTACCTCTACTACCTCCGCAACATCGCCGCAGGTGACATCACCACCCGCGGCCGATCCTCGCTGGCCGACTACTACAGCGCCCACGGGCACGCACCCGGCCGCTGGCACGGCACCGGTTTGACCGCGCTCGGCATCACCGCGGGCGCGGAAGTGACCGAGGCACAGATGAAGTCACTGTTCGGACTGGGTGCGCACCCGAATGCCGAACAGATCGAAGACCAGGTCTACGCCCAGCAGATCGCACTCGGCGCCACCCACCGCGACGCGACCCACTCAGCGGAGAAAGCCTCCAAACTCGGCAACGCGTTCCCCGTGTACGCGACAAGTTCGCAGTATCGGAAACAGTGCGCCGATGCCTACCGCGAACACAACCGTGAGCACAACCGTGAACCCACCGCGCACATACCGGACGCCGAACGTGCCCGGATTCGTACCGACGTCGCCACGGCGATGTTCACCACCGAGCACGCGCGCCCACCGCTCAACCCCCGCGAACTGTCGGGTTGGGTGGCGAAAAACTCGCGGCCCAACCAGTCCGCGGTCGCCGGTTTCGACATCACATTCAGCCCGGTGAAGAGTGTTTCGGCGTTGTGGGCGCTCGCCCCACCTGAGATCGCGCACCGGATCGAGGTCGCGCACCGGCGGGCGATCGGCGACGCGGTGGCCTGGTTGGAAACCAACGCGGTCTTCACCCGGCTAGGGCGCCACGGCATCCGCCAGGTCGACGTCGAAGGGGTCGTCGCGGCCGGATTCACTCACCGCGACAGCCGCGCCGGCGATCCCGACCTGCACACTCATGTGTTGATCGCGAACCGAGTCCGCGCTCTGGACGGCAAATGGCGGACCCTGGACTCCAAAACGCTGCACGAAGCGGTCGTCACCGCCTCGGAAATCTATGATTCGCGCGTCGAGCACCACCTCGAATCCGCCCTCGGCCTGCAGTTCGCCGCACGCGCCGACCGCACCCCCGACCAAGTGCGGATCCGTGAAATCATCGGTGTCCCACTGGAACTGATCCAGGCATGGTCGCAGCGCGGGACCGCGATCACCGCCCGCCTCGACGACCTCACCGCCGCGTTCCAAACCACCTTCGGCCGAGAACCGACCCCGGTGGAAGTACACCACCTCGCCGAGCGCGCGACACTGGAAACCCGTCCCGCCAAGCACCTTCCGACCTCACTGGCCGAGCAACGCACCACGTGGGCGGCCCAAGCCAGCGCACTATTGAGCGGACCTGACGCGGTCACGACCATGGTGGCCACCGCGTTCGCGGCGTCGGCGATACCGCGACCCGACCCCGACGCCGAGTTCATTGCCGCGACCGCACGGCGTGCTGTGACGGTGGTATCGGCGAAGCGGTCGACGTGGCGGGAGTTCAATCTGCGTGCCGAGGTCGAACGCCAACTACGCGGCCAACTCCACCCGGCGGCTTGGGCTTCGATACCGGACAAGGTTGTCGCCCAAGCGCTCTCACCACAATCAGCGGTCGCTCGAGGCGATCCTGACCTGACTGAGCAACCGGTGCTGCGCGCGGTACCGGCATGGTTGCGTCGCCGCGACCACACCCCGGTCCACGCGCGGGCGAACTCCCAGGTCTACACCACCGAATCCACCCTCAACGTCGAAGCCGCGCTGATCGACCTTTCGGTGCAGCCCGGTGCCCGAGTCCTCGCCCCGGACCTGCTGTCCGCAGCGGTCACCGACTACAACACCGCCCACCCCACCAGACCGCTCAACGTCGGCCAGATCGACGTCATCTCCACCTTCGCCACCTCCGGGCTGCGCGTCCACACCGCCAACGCCCCCGCGGGCACAGGCAAGACAACCGCGATGGCCGTACTCACCACCGCATGGCAAACCAGTGGCGGAAGAGTCCTCGGCATGGCCCCGACCGCAGCGGCCGCCGCCGTCCTGGGCGCCTCGATCGGCACCCGCGCCGAAACCGTCGACAAACTCCTCGACGTCATCCACCGCCACACCCCACACCCGACCAACCCCGCCCTCGCGCGTGAACAACCACCCTCGCTGCCGCAATGGGTCCTCGACATCGACGCTCACACCCTGGTGATCGTCGATGAGCACGTCAAACTCGGCAACACCAAACGCCTGCAACTGCTCCGGTTTCTGACCACCAGGGGCGCGACCGTGCGCTGCATCGGCGACGACCACCAACTGCCCGCCATCGAAGCCGGCGGCGCCGACACCGACATGACCGCCGCCTCCCCCGAACAAACCCTCACCCTGTCCCACGTCGTCCGCTTCGCCTCCACCAGCGAAGCAACCGCCTCCCTGGGCCTGCGCGAGGGCGACCCGTCGGCGCTGGCCTGGTACCTCGACAACGACCGCATCCACGGCGGGCATTCGGGGTCGGTCTATGACGAGACCTACCAAGCCTGGGTAGCCGACCACCTCGCCGGGCGCGACGCGGTCATGTTGGCACCCACCCGCGACGTGGTGACCGCGCTCAACGCGCGCGCACGCGCCGACCGGCTCTCCCGCACCACCGTCGAAACCCGTGCGCAGGTATTGCTCGGCGACGGGCTTTTCGCCTCCACCGGCGACACCGTGCGCACGCGACGCAACAACCCCCGACTGCGGCTGGGTGCGCACGACTGGGTGCGCAACGGCTACACCTGGACCGTCACCGACGTCCACGACGACGGCTCCCTGACCGTTTCCCGTCCCACCACCGGCAACGACAACGACAACCACCACACCGTGCGCCTGCCAGCCGATTACGTGCGCACGCACGTGCACCTGGGTTACGCCGCGACGATCGATTCAGCGCAAGGAATCACCGCCGACACCTGCCACGTCGCGCTGTCGGGGCGTGAGTCGCGCGAGCAGTTCTACGTCGCGATGACCCGCGGCGTGCACGCCAACCACGCCTACATCGCCACCGCACTCGACGGCGCCGAAGGCGCGATCTACACCGAACCCGCCACCTATCCCCGCACCGCCGTCGAGATCCTGGCACACGTCCTGGCCCGATCCGGTGCACAGAAATCCGCCCACACCGAGCTGCGTGATGCCCTGGACCCGACCCTGCGGATCGGGCGCGCGGTCGACATCTACCTCGACACCCTCGGCCTCACCGCCGAAAACGCCCTCGGCACCGAACAACTCACCGCGATCGACGCCGCCGCCGATGCCCTGTTCCCCGACCTCACCGACGCTCCCGCCTACCCCATCCTGCGCCAACACCTGGCATTGATCGCCCTCTCCGGAACCGACCCCATCGACGCCCTACAGGCTGCGGCCGCGACCCGCGAGCTCGACACCGCCCTCGACCCCGCCGCCGTGTTGGACTGGCGCCTGGACCCCACCGGCACCCACTCCGCCGGCGCCGGGCCGCTGCCATGGACGCCCGGGCTCCCTGATCACGCTGGCGACCACACTGATGTCGAACCGGTTCGCGCGCGCCAACGCATCGTCGCCGACCTCGCCCACCAGATCACCACCGCCACTCACTCGTGGACCCCGGCAACAGCACCAGCCTGGGCGCGACCGCTGGTGAACACCGACCCGGGGTTACTGGGGGAGCTCGCCGTATGGCGAACCAGCCTGCACATCCCCGACACCGATACCCGCCCCACCGGCCCACCCCGACACACCCACCTGGAAAAACACCACCAACAACGCCTCGACGAACACCTCCTCCACGTCCTCGGCAACCCCGAACTGCCACGCAACAGGTGGGCCAACACCTGCGACCGCATCAACCCCCGCATCAGCACCGACCCCTACTGGACCTCCGTCGCCGACAAAATCGACCTCGCCGACCGCGCGGGCCTACCCATCGAAACCCTGCTCATCCACGCCGCCGATCACCACCCGCTACCCGACGAAATGCCCGCCGCCGCGCTCTGGGCCCGCCTAGAACTGGAACCCTCAGCCCTGGATTCCGTCGACGCGCACCGGCTCCGCCCCGACTGGATGAACGACCTCGACGACATCCTTGGCCCCGACCTCGCCACCGCAATCGCCACCGACCCCGCCTGGCCCCGCCTGATCGCCGCCGTCGAACGAGCAACCACCACCTGGACCCCACGCGACCTACTCGCCACCGCCTACGAACTCCTCACCGCCGCACAACCTTCCGACGCACCACCATTGCGCACCGATCAACTCACCGCCGCCCTCGGCTGGCGCATCGACGCCCTCACCCACCACAACCCCACCATCACCTCAACACCCGAGAACGCGCCGACGCCGCAAAACCCGTCACCAGTCACGACCGATCCCGAACCGCCAGGCAGCCGTGACCGCGCAGTCGCAGACGCCATCACCGCAGCAATCGAGGCGACACTGAGCGAACCGCCCCAGCCTGTACCCGGTTCCACGCGCTTACACGAGATCGCCGAACTGTTCGCGAACGGACAAGTCAATGACGCGACCGCGGCATTCCGTGCCTTCCGCACCACTCTGACCACCGAGCAACAATCCGTGCTCGACAAGGTCGCAGACACCCTGTACCGCTACAGCTTCCCCGTCGCCCGCGCCCGACTCGCCTGGGCAGCACAACAATTCCCCGAACACCGAGCCCTCATCGACGCCTGCACACCCACCCGCGACCCCGGGATCTTCACACGAGAAATACCCCCGCCCCGGCCCCTGCACACACCTGTCCGCAACGACCAGCGCCGCGTCGACTCCACGATCACCCCGCCAGTCTTCGACCCCGTCCAAGCCGCAGGCCACGACATCATCGACGCCTACCTCACCGACGCCACCACAGCACCCGAGCCCGTATTCGACGACCGCCACCTCCCCAACACCGCAGATTCGGGATTCCCGATCGACTACGACCGCGCCGCCATCCCCCCGATCAGCGGATTGGCCTGCGTCGACTGCGGCATCGAACGCCCCCACACCGCCGCCATCCCGATCCCACCGCGCCGCTCCGACGACGGCCTGTGCGAACCCTGCCGCGACGACAACCGCCCACCCATCCCCGACCACGACCCCACTGACCACATTGCTGCCCGATGCGCCCACATCGCCGAAACACACACCGCCCCTGCCGCATTGGCGATGCTGCGCCGCGACTGGAAAGCCCTCGACCCCACCCGTCGAACCTCCATCGAGCAGTGGCTCCACGACCACCCGATCACCGAACAACCACTCCCCGTGCTCGGCTCGCTGCAACGGCTCACCGACCACGAACTCTCTGAAGCAATCGAGGGCCTCAACCAACGCCTCGACAACATCGCCTCCGAAGCCGAATTCTTCGCACCCACCCGCCACGACACCATCGAATCCGAACCCGACCCCGCTGTCGCCGGACACCAGCACGCCGCCAACAACGCACAACGGATCGCGCAACAACGCGCCGACGAACTCGATACCGCCATCCGTCGACTCCACGCCACCTCCGTCGGACTCGAGATCGCTCGCGAGGAATTCGATGCGCTTCCGGTCACCCAGCGCCGTCAGCGCAAGTCGGTACAAGACCGCATCAACACATTGACCGGCGAGTACCGCCAGCACAGCGAAGCTCATCAACGCGCCCGAGACGCTGCGCGCGCGGCCAACCGCGATGCCAACGACCTGGCAACCCGCGCTGAACACATCGCAACCAAGGACGAATTCGGTCGACTCGCCGATCAAGGCCGGGCTAGCGAGGACACGGTCGCACGCGAGGAGACAGTCGCGGCCCTACGGGACGCTCTCGGTTCCGAGCTCGCCGACCACCGCGCAGAACTCCAACGACGCCAAGCGCTGCCCCATCCGCAGCGGCATCGCGAAGAACGCGCGCGGATCGAACTTGCCGCTACAGGCGACGGCTTCGCCTCCGATGACTACTCCGGCCTGGACCACGATATGCATGACCGTCAAACTGACCTGGGCCTGTAGGCGGTTTGACTGTGGGAGCCGAAGTTGCGTCCTGGTGTGAGCGTCGACACCGTCCTGCGATGGAACCGAATCGCGCCAGCTCCCGTCCAAACCATTGTGATCGCCAAACATTCGAGGACCAACGCATGACAGGCCAACCAGGCTCGACCAGCGGCGACTTCGCCCTGGTCCCAGACGAGGTCACCGACGCCGGGCGTTACCTCCAACAGGTTGCCGAGACCCTCGTCAGCGGGCTGACCTCCCTCGACACCGATGCCACGGCACTGCTGTCCAATTGGAGCGGCGTGTCCGCCGATTCGTTCAGCTCGGGCTGGACCGAAACCAAACTGGGCGCCGACACCATCCTCGAGGCCCTCGCCGATATGGCTGAACTGCTCGGTGTCACGAGCAAGGCGCTCGATGACCAGGACCGCTCGTGGGCGGCTGACACCTCTTCCCTGTCCAGCTCACTCGACCTACCGGGGCTCTGATGGTCGAGAACGCACAACCCTTCCGCGTCGATCTCGACGAACTCGAACAGATCATCGCCCGGGTGTCCGGATTCGTCGGCTTCCTCAACGACAGCCTCGACGGACTACAACAACGGGTGTCAGCGGTCCAACAGAACTGGAACGGAACCGCCGCCGACGCCCAGGCAGCCGCATTCCGCGAATGGCACACCGGTGCAACCGATGTCGCCGACGGAATCGCAATCATGCGGCAAGCGGTACTGGACGCTCACGGCCGATACAACGCCGCCATCACCGCGAACCTAGCGATGCTGGGCAGGGCATAACCACCGATGACGACCCTCGTAATCGACCCCACCGTGTACTCGCTGGCCGGGGCGTCGATGCATTCCTATGCCACCGAATATCAACGGGTGTACTCCAGGCAGATCGCAGCACTGCGCGATACCGCCAACATGGGCGGAAACGTCGGCGAGTCCAAAGCGTGGGCAACTTCCTACGATTCGACCGTCATGACTGCTATGAGCATGACCGAGCTGCTCATCACCGCGATGGGCAACTACGCCAACATCCTGCGTGAGCTCGGCTACAACCACGCCTTGGCTGACTACGTCGCTGGAACCGGCCGACCGGAACCGACCAAACCGACCCAGCTAGCCCCGGCATGGGCACCTTGCTTGATACCGCCACCGTCGGCCGGCGGACCGGGCAGCGGCCTGTTCGACGACGTCGGATTCGCGGTGTCAGCGCTCGAGAATTTCGGCGTTTCGATGCCCGACGGCGAACCGCACGACCTACAGACCGCCGCAGACACCTGGGACAAATTCGGCTCCGAGTCAGGCGTGGGCAACCTGCCCGCGCTCCTGGACCAGCTCGCGAAGACCTTCGAACGGGAAACCGCACCAGACGCAGCGCTCGTCGACGACGACATCCGTGAACTGAAAAAGACCGCTGAAGGGGTCCTTACCCTCTACAAAGACCTCGCCAAGTCCTGCCGCGAACACCGCTCAGCGATCCTAGAGTTCCGGACACAACTCGGCCAGCTACTGACCGACCTCGCCAAAGACCTCGCCCAGGAAATCGCTGAAACCGTCGTCCTCAGCGTTATCGCGGGTGCCTTGACAGCCGGTTTCGGCGCCGCCGCCATCGCCGCCGCCAAGGCAGGCAAGCTCGCGCTGAAGATGAAAACCTACGTCGACCGCGTCCTCGACGCCAAACGCGCCGCCAAATTCGTCGAGAAGGTTGCCCAGACCGGCGAGGATCTCGAAGCCAGGCGCGCGGAGATGCAGCGTATCGCGAGCCTGCTGGCGAAGCGTGTTGATGACGCGGCAAAAGCTGCCAAGCTCAAGCGTCAGGAGTCCCTCGACTATGCCTTGAAGGACGATCCGATGGGCCACGTGTTCGACAAATTGGAGCACAAGCTCGACGGCTTCGTTCAGCAGTCAGGCGGCCGCGAGACAGCTATGACGAAGTTGATTGATAGCGTCCAGGGAGTGCCTGAAGGGGTTTACGGCCCGACCAACCCGCTGGTACGCACTATCGATGGTCACACAATCCATATGCGCGGAGCGATGATCAACGGAGTTTTCAAGATCAGTACAGCGTTTATCCCCTGACAGATTGAACTCACCGAAATCGAGGAAGCATGAGTAGAGCACAGGTAGCCCCACGCCCACTGAATGATCACGAAGAGTCGATCATTCGAAAGTTGCTATCAGTAGAGTTTCCCGGTTCGGACAAGTATGTGTCCCAGGTTCCACATACGCAGGTGGTTGCCACCTGGGGAAAAGGTTCCCAAAGCCTAGACTTCCGCGTCTCGGCCGACGCAACGGTAGGTCCCGCTGTAGATGGCGAATTGCCTGTGTTCGGGGAGGTCGCCGACGCAAACGGGACAGTTACCGGCTTTATCACCCTTTGGGTAAAGAACGGTCTCCTCGATGCACTCGAATACGGATCACACACCGACGACAGTCCGGCATCCTTACCGGATCTAGCGGCAATTTCCGTTAGTCGATTCAAATAGGTCCACCACAACCCCAGCGCAACGTCGGCCTCCGCGCTCAGCCAGCGGGATGCCGCACCGACCGAATTATGATCGTTGGAACCGCAGGTGTTTCGCCGAACGCCGCGGTTTCGGGTCGCCAGCGTGCCGTCGCCCGCGACGACAGCGAGTTGACCACGCAGGATCGCGAGGGCGAATCGTTCGCCATCTTGTCGGTGTCTCGGACGGTCGTGGGTAGGTCGGCGAGCCTTCCGAGGATCGCGGCGGCTGTTAAAGTGCATTCCATCGCCATGGCCGGACGATCTCGCCCCGGAGGCACGCAAGCCGATGGCGCACCTCCCCCGCTGCGCTCGCGCTGACGGTGGACTGCGACAACGCGAAGACCGTCCACCGGAGTTCCTGGATATCGGCGAGCAGGCGGAACGCGAAGTCCATGGTGACGTCATCGCCGTAGGCGTCGACGAACGCCAGGTAGTCGGACTCCGACAGGCGGTCGAAATCGGTACGGTCAGCAGCAACCTGTATGAGGTCCCACTCCGGTCGGCCGAGCGAGACACGGTCCAGGTCAACGATTATCGGACCTCCGCCGAACGGAACGACCACGTTGCCTTGCCACGCATCGCCATGAATGACTGTTTCGCGGCGCGGACGGCCCAGCTCGAAGTACTGATTGCACAATCTGTCGTGATGACCGAGAAGCCACACCCGATCTTCTACGTCTAGACGCCCCGTCGAGGTGATGGCTCGGCGAAGCCCGGCGAATGGTTCGTGGTCCGGTAGCACAAACGTTGTTGGCGGCGCGAGAGCGTGAAGCTGACGAAGCCTGCTCGCTAGTTCAGCAGGTGTCGCCGCGCGGTGGGCCGGGATCCGTTGCCACCACGTGATCGGACGATCATCCACTACGGCAAGAGGATTGGCGACGTCGGCCACGCGAACGGTCGGAAGCCCAGAGTCGTTCAGCCACTGCGATATTCGCAACTCTCGTACGGCTGCATCCGTGGTTCCGCCCTTGCCGATCCGGCCAATGATGTCGCCTACGCGGTAGATCGTGTTCGAGCCCGCCCGGATGAGCTGTGGGTCCCTGAGCTCGATGCCGCTGATAGCCGCGGCCTGTTCGAGGATGTCCAGCGAGTTCGCGTCCGCAGGCTCCGGGCCGCTCATGAGGGCTCGTTCGAGGTCGTCGCAAGGATCAGCGCGCGGAGCTCACCGACCTCGGTGATACGACGATGTGTGCTCGCGACTGCTGCCAGCCCGCGAAGCTCGGTCGCGATACGCGCCGATCTCAGCGCGCGGCTGTGTTTCACCGCTTCCATCCCGAGCGCCGCGGCTTCACGAGGGTCACCGAGCTGCATAGTCAACGCTGCCAGTCGAATCTGGGAGAACGCTCTCGATCGGGGGTACTCGCAGCCGTGCATGTCGATGGCGTACCGCAAGCGCGGCGCGGCAACGTCGATCGAGTTGCGTGCTTCGGCGGCCAACGCGAGCGCTTTTCCTGTACTTCCGAGATGTTCGGCCTTGTCGTAGAAGCACATCCAGGGCGGGTCGGAGTCCGGCGTACGAACCGCGAATAGTCCGTCCGCGTGCTCGACTTCGGCGACGACCTCGTCAGTACGTCCCAAAACGGCAAGGTACTGGGCCCGCATCGCGCTCAGCATCGCTCTCACGGTGAATGCCAGCCGATCGGAACGGACCTGGGCGAGTTCGATGAGCGAGAGTGCGCTGTCGGCGTCCCCGACGAACGCCGATCGTCGCGCCATATCGGCCAGCGAGCTCGCGCGAAGATCCCACGATCCTGCCGAGTCCGCGCACCAAAGCGCGAACTGGAAGTGTCGGTCGGCGTCGAGGAACACGCCAGCGTCGAAGGCGGTGTAGCCCACAACGCTGCTGAGGTTGCCGATCGCCTCCAGCAACGAGCGGCGCAGATCCGCGCTGACCGTGCTGTGTGCCATCGGCGCGAAGCGTGTGAGCGTGTCGTTTGCGGCTACCACCGCGGAAGAGCCTCCACCGTGGAGGTTTTCGGTTGAGGCGGCGGTCTTTGTCGCGGCACGGATGGCGTCGATCTCGTGTCTACCGACACGGCCGACGACTGGCCCGGCGGAGTCGGAACTGCGTCCAAGCCCGCTCGACTCGAACGACGGACCGAATGGACTGAACAGGTTCACCGCCAGTGCGCGGTCCGGTTGCGTGTCGCTGGTCGGGCGGCGACGAGCCCGAACGAAGCCGAGTTCGGCATCGGAGGCGCCGAGAATGTGGTTCATAGCGCGGCGATAGTCAGCATTCGGCCAGCGCACAATCCCGCGTTCGTACCTGGCGATTGCGTGGGCATCCAGGTCACGCCGTACGCCGGTCGTCTGCCAGACACGTTCATTAATTGCATCGGCGAGCTCGCCGCGACTCATCGTTGTATTCGGGACAACCCGCGATGGCGTCCCTTCTCGGCATTGCTGCAGCTGGATATTGGGTGACACGCCACCTCCACGCGGACTGCTGGGCGTTGTCGATTGTAGTCGGCTGCGCGCAATACGGATGGTGGCCCAATTTGCCCCGTAATTTGCCCTCCCCCTGCGGCTTTCATCGGTGGACGCTTGGTCGTGTCAAACCCCGATTTCGGGGGTTCCACGCACAATCGCCAGCGCGGCGTTGCTCCTCGTTCAGTACAGGGGACATTGCCGCTGACCGATCAGGGGAACGATGAGTACAACCAAACTGACCGACGTCGAGCGACTGGTGCTCGATGTCCTGGCGCCGGGTGGTCTGCTCACGATCGAGACCCTGGCACGCAGCACCGGCCGGCGAGTCCACGAAGTGCGCCGGGCAACCGACTCGCTTCAGGGCAAGAACCTCGCATGGGTGAACCGGCGCGGACAGTGGAGCACCGTCTGATGGCGCCGAAGACCACCCCACCCGGCTGCACCCAACGCGGAGCAGGCCGATCACTCACCAACCTGGTCGAACTACTCGAGGCAATGAGAGAAGCCGGTTGGGTCAGCCTCGCCACGCCTTCTCTCGAACGACAAGACGCCGACACCGCCGAAACGCCCGCACCGGCGACAGGCGCACGCAGGAGACTCCAGTGACCCACACGCCCCGACCAGCCACGGCCCACGCCGATACCCTCCGCTCACGATGCGAGTTCTACCGTCGCGTGTGTTCGCTGCCCACCGTGATCGACCCTCAATCGGGCCGTATCACGATGCGAGCCGGGCTGATCGGCGCGGTGATGATGCCCACCGACCTCGCCCGCCAGGTCAAAACCGCCCTCGACATCCGCGGTGACGCACCACTGCCCATCATCGACCACCCCCGCGCCAACATGTGGACATACTTGGTGAGAGCCGACATCCGCCCGATCGGCGACCCCGCCGAACTGGCACGGCTCTGGCGAGCGCGAGTGGTCGTCATCCGCGATGGCGACATCGCTCTACCATCCCCGCTGCCAGACCCGCTGATGATCCGCACGTGGATCTCCCCAGCCCTCAACGCGTTCCGACCCTCGGGAACGGTTGTCCTTCAATGCGCCCGGGAGTTCCTGCCAGACCACCTGCCACGATGAACTCCGACCACCGGTCGCCGTGTCCCGACGAGCCCGACATCCACCTCACAGTCCAGTTCTCCTATGTGCGAATGGATTTCGTGGCATGCCTGACCGCCGCACTGGCGTTCTGCTGCGACGTGGCCATCCACCGAACCTGTTCCATCGCAGTCGATTCCCGACACTGCCCAGGACTTCCGAGGCTTCCGAACGAACGGCTCTACCTTCTGCCCTGACCGGGCCCACCCTGCTCTCGCGTGGCAGTCGCCGGAGACGGCGCTCAGGCCGGAATCCATAAGAGCTCCTATCAGGTTCGATTGCTGAGTCGTCGCCAACAGATCAGTGCCGCACCAAGATTCAGGAATCCGTAGTGGATATCGGTGCGGCGTTCCCATCGGATCGCCAAGCGTCGGAACTGATGAAGCAGCGCGATGGTCTGTTCCACGATCCACCGGCCCGCGGTGACTTTGTCGCGGGTTCCCCGCCGAGGGATGTACCCGGTGATCCCGCGTTTGCGCAGCTCGGTGTAGACGCTGGGATAGTCATAGCCCTTGTCGGTGATCAGGGTTTTGATCCGACGCCGAGGCGGTCCTGGTCGGCCGCGCAGTGGCCTGACGCGATCGAGGACATCGGGCACCATGAGATGATCGTTGACGTTGGCCGCAGAGAGTTCGATGGCGAGCAGAAAGCCATTTCCGCAGGTCAGGAGATGGTGTTTGGAGCCGGTTTTGGCGCGGTCGACTGGGCTTGGCCCGGTTTTGGCGCCCCCTTTTTGGCCCGCACGTGCGAGCCGTCGATCATGACCCGGTCGAAATCGATCAACCCGGCGGCGTTGCTGCGGTCGAGGATCGCTTGATGCATGGCCTCAAACACTCCGGCGGCTTGCCAGTCACGCAGTCGGCGCCAACATGTCATCCCGGAGCCGAAGCCCAGTTCTTGGGGCAGGTCCTCCCATCCGATCCCGGTGAACAGCACGAACAGGATCCCTTGGAACACCAGTCTCGGGTCGTGCTGGGCCGGGCCTGGTGTTCCCGCAGGTTTTGCTGGTAGTAGCGGTTCGATAACCGCCCATAACTCGTCGTTGATGATCCACGGTGCTGCCACAGCGAAACATGCTGCACGACAGTTGGTTTGACCGCTACTCGACCGAACCTGTTAGGGGCTCTAAAGGCACTTTCCGAGGAAACTCGGGAGGTGCCTTTCCTGCTACCTGGGGCCGTCCACACACCCAGTACACACATGGTCAACATCCTCCGGGAATTACTGGCGCTGATCGGAGCTACTTCCAGGTCCCGGTTGGTGTCCGGCCTGCACACCCCGAACCTGGCGGAGCCTCACTTCCGATTCGACCCGACGAAGTTGGATGCCTCCCTCGCCACCACGTAGTCATGGCTCGGCGTCGATCCGGCCGCGCCGTCTCGCGTCGGCGGACCTGGACCTCGGCCTGGCGCTGGTGGCCACCAAAAAGCCCGATGAGGCGGCAAAGCGTAGCGCTCGCTACCAGGGCGGAACCGAATTCGGTTGGGAGACTTCATAACACACTGCAACCCTACTTCGGCGCCCGACCGGTAATATGCACCGTGACCGGAGGGGGATCAGGGATGAAGGCGCCTAGTGCTGAACGATGCGGTGAGAAGACATGGGACGCAGAGGGGTCGGGGGGACAGCTCGGGCCGATCCCAGCGATCGTCGGCCGAGAACGAGACATCCGTGAAGTCCGGACACTCATCGCTGACCCGCGGGTCAGACTGGTCACTCTTACCGGGACAGCCGGGGTCGGCAAGAGCCGGTTGGCCCGAGAAACGCTATTCGGCTCATGTTTCGAAGCCAAGAGCGTGATCGATGTCAACCTTTCCGCAGTGCCGCACCGCAACCAATGCTGGAAGATCATATTGGACGCGGCAGGCTCAACGGCGGCCTTCGATGCGGCTGACGTAACGGACCCGCTCATGGAGGTGATACGGACTCTCCGCAACGAACAGGCGGTGCTCCTGCTCGACAATTGCGATCTGGTGGCGCAGGAGGTCGCGCCTGATCTCGTCACGCTACTCGAGTGCTGCCCGCATATTGCCGTCTGCGCGACCAGTCGGTTAACCTTCAATCTCTATTCTGAGTGCGCCTTCTACGTTGCACCGTTGGTGACGAAAGCTACTACGGACAGCGACTCGACTCCGTCTCCGGCGGCGCAGCTGCTACACCGAAACATTGAGCGACACTGCCCAGAGAACGAGCCTGTAGCTAACCAGGAACAGCTGGAAACGGTCGCTCATACGTTAGGCGGCATCCCACTCGCCCTGGAACTCGCGGCAGTGACAATCAGCCGCGCTGGACTGGGAAACGCACTCGAACTCATCCTTTCTGGAGCTGATCTCGGGCCCCCGCCGTTCATAGATGTACCACTGCGACACAGAACGACGCACGACGCTGTTGCGTGGAGCCTCAGAATGCTTGACTCCCGATCCCACGACATGCTCTTGCGCATGTCGCTGTTCGAGTCCCCGTTCGATCTACCCACCGCCCGCATGCTGATGAGCCAGCCGGAGCTTCCTACCAACGTGGAGGTGCTGTCCACATTGGTCACACACAGTCTTCTACGTCAGACAGTTCATAGCGACGGCGACGCCACCACCTATGAACTCTTTGCCACCGTCCGGATGTACTGCCTTCGAATACTACGGGTGGATCCGGTCCTCGCAGGACGAATCCAACGTGATTTCCTGGACCGGGTTTGTGCGATGGCAGCGGTTACCGACGGCAAAGCGACCAGTGTGATCGTGCCGCCAAACTTTCCGCGTCTGACAGCCGACCATGTCTCAGGAATTTACTCCACAGTGTGTCGGCTTATCGCCCACAACGAGCTCGGCCGTGCCGTCACCATTGCCGGCGAACTAACCGATGTGTGGGTTCAGCACGGCTACTGAGGTTCCCCCCGAACGGTGGACAGGGGAGTTACGAGATTCAGGCAGCTATCGCTCGGAGTGAACGCTCGAAGCCGTCGGGACTGTGCATCCC
>NZ_JBHXRR010000036.1:0-36313 GCF_042716665.1 Nocardia sp. NPDC058658 | reverse complement strand
AGGCGCTCAACGTCCTACCTCGTGTCTCGAACCGCTGGGCGGCTGAGTCGGTGTCCGTGTCGCTCTGACTCGAATAAAGTTACGTGCCGACCAACACGAAGTCAAATCGGCTGGTCAGAGGCCCTATTTCGGCGTATCGACCCGTTCGACCTGTCCCCCGAGCGCCTGCATCTGCTCGACGAACCGGGGGTAGCCGCGGTCGATGTGATAGACGTCGTGGACTTCGGTGACGCCGTCGGCGACCAGGCCGGCCAGCACCAGACCCGCACCCGCGCGGATGTCGGAAGACCACACCGGCGCGCTCGACAGACGCGGAATCCCACGGACCACCGCATGGTGACCGTCGGTCCTGGCGTCGGAGCCGAGTCGGATCATCTCCTCCACGAAACGGAACCGCGCCTCGAAGACGTTCTCGGTGATCATCGAGGTGCCGTCGGCGATGGCGGCCAGGCCGATGGCCATCGGCTGTAGGTCGGTCGGGAAACCGGGGAACGGCAGCGTCGCGAAGTTCACCGCACGCGGACGCTCGGCCTGCACGACCCGGAAACCGTTGGGCTCGTAGGAGATTCGCGCACCAGCGGAGCGCAGCTTGTCCAGGACCAGGGCCAGGTGCTTGGGGTTGACGCCGGTGACCCGGACATCGCCGGTGGTCATCGCGGCGGCGATCCCCCAGGTGGCGGCGACGATGCGGTCGCCGATCACCCGGTGGGTGGTGGGCGAAAGGCTCTTCACACCCTGCACGGTGAGTACCGAGGAACCGGCACCTTCGATGCGCGCACCCATCTGGACGAGCATGTTGCACAGGTCGACGATGTCGGGCTCGCGTGCCGCGTTGTCGATGACCGTCTCCCCCTCGGCCAGCACCGCGGCCATCAGGATGTTCTCGGTCGCGCCCACCGACGGGAAGTCGAGGCGGATCCGGGCGCCCTGCAGCTGTTCGGCCGAGGCCACCACGCAACCGTGCTCGATCGAGCTGGTCGCACCGAGCAGTCGCAGCCCGGCCTGGTGCATATCCAGTGGTCGCGAACCGATCGCGTCGCCGCCGGGCAGTGCGACCACGGCGCGTTTGCAGCGCGCCATCAGCGGGCCGAGCACACACACCGAGGCGCGGAACTGGGTCACCGCCGGGAAGTCCGCGTGGTATTTGGGTTCGGCGGGGGTATTGATCGTCACCACCGAGTTGTCGCCGCTGACGTCGTCGGAGATCGTCACATCGCAGCCGAGACCGCGCAGCACCTCCGCCATCAGCGGGACATCGAGGATGTCGGGGCAGTTGGTGATGGTGGTCGTGCCCTCGGCCAGCAACGAGGCAGCCATCAGCTTCAGCACGCTGTTCTTCGCGCCGCCGACCGCGACCTCGCCGACGAGTCGATTACCGCCGGAGACCAGAAACCGTTCGCTCACCACGCCACCTTATCGACCGTCACGCGACGACACGCCCCCTGCCGACGAAACAACAAGAAACCGACCGATTCTCACCGTCGGAGAGTCACTTTCAGCGCGGCAGGCCGCCACCGGGCTGCCACAGGACATCGCCGGCGGGATTGGTCGCCCGGCTGAGGATGAACAGCAGGTCCGAGAGCCGATTGAGGTACTTCGCGGGCAGCACGCTGGTGTCGTCGGGGTGCGCTTCCACGGCCGCCCACGCGGATCGCTCGGCGCGGCGCACGACGGTACGGGCTGTGTGCAACAACGCAGCCAACGGCGTGCCGCCGGGCAGGATGAACGAATTCAGCGGTGCCAGACCGTCGTTGAATTCGTCGCACCACTTCTCGAGCCGGTCGATATAGGGCTGGGTGATGCGCAGCGGGGGGTACTTCGGTTCGGCGACAACCGGGGTGGACAGGTCGGCGCCCGCGTCGAACAGATCGTTCTGGATCTGGCGCAGCACCGTCAGCACCGCGGGTTCCGGCGCACCGAGGGCAACAGCGACCCCGAGGGCCGCATTGGCCTCGTCGCAGTCGGCGTAGGCGATCAGCCGAGGATCGTTCTTCCCGACGCGGGAGAAATCGCTCAGGCCGGTCGTGCCGTCATCACCGGTTCGGGTGTAGATCCGGGTCAGATGCACGCTCATGCTGTATCCAATCGGCATGCTCGGGCACCCTGCGTGGTTACGCAAGCTGCCGCCTCCGGGCGCTGACCGCTCATGCCGGTCCTCCGCGAGTTCGGCGGGCGCGATCGGAAGGCCGCGACTCCACCCAGGACAGAAAAGCCGCCATCGAACCGCGGTCGAGCGCGAGCTCGAAACTGTTCTGCGGATCGGTGACGGCTACCACCACGATGTCATCGGTCATGATGTCGAATTCGTCGCCCTGGGGCGCACGGCGCTCGACTATCTCGAGACCCTGGCGATGCACGGTCGAATCGGGACCGAATTTCAGGCTGGTCAGTTTGAAGAAGACGAGGCGATCCTCGTCGTAGCGAATGAGCCCATGGCGCCAGCCTTGGCCGCCGCGCGCAGGCAGGGTGCGTAGGAGCGCGGCCGTGCCCCCGCGGCGCAACATCACCAGGCGATAAGTCGACGCACCGGCTACGAACACGAGCGTCAGCACCAGAATGATCAGGAGAACCATCCCGGTTTGCAATGCCGTACGCCCTTTCGCTCTTGCCGGTGCCCAAGACCCGCTGTCCCATTCAATCACGCGCGCTCGAGGGCAAATCGGGCGGACCGCCTTTCCCTGGCGACAGGCCCGATAAACAACTCTGCCGGCGAGGAACCGAAGTTCCTCGCCGGCAGGGCGTCAGTACTTACTGCGATCAGTCGGTCACGGTCGCTTCGACCGCGCGCACCTGGCCCTTGGCCGCACGCAGCTGGACCTCGGTGGCGCTCTCGTCGGACAGCACCTTGCGCGCCGCGTCGACGTCGACCTCGCCCGCGAGATCCGCGGACTCGGCCAGCACCCGAACGGTGTCGGCGGTGACCGAGAAGAAGCCGCCGTGCACCGCGGCGACGATCCGCTCGCCGTCGGTCGACACGATCGAAACCGTGCCGCCCTCGACGAGCTGACCGAGCAGCGGCTCGTGGCCTGCCATGATGCCGATCTGACCCTCGGTGGTCTGCGCGCTGACGAACGAAGCCTGGCCGGACCAGAGCTTGCGTTCCACAGCTACGAGATCAACTGTCATCTCCGCCATAGTGGACTACTTCCCGAGGATCTTCTTCGCGGCTGCCTCGACGTCGTCGAGACCACCGCAGGAGTTGAACGCCTGCTCCGGGTAGTGATCGAACTCGCCCTTGCAGACACGGTCGAAGTCGTCGATGGTCTGTTCCAGCGGAACGACCGAGCCGACCTGGCCGGTGAACTTCTCGGCGACGATGAAGTTCTGACCGAGGAACTTCTCCAGGCGACGGGCGCGACCGACGAGGACCTTGTCCTCTTCGGAGAGCTCGTCCATGCCGAGGATGGCGATGATGTCCTGCAGTTCCTTGTACTTCTGCAGGATCCGCTTGACCTCGTTGGCGACCCGGAAGTGGCGCTCGCCGACGATCGAAGCCTCGAGGATACGAGAGGTCGAGGTCAGCGGGTCGACGGCCGGGTAGATGCCCTTCTGCGAGATCGGGCGGGAAAGCTCGGTCGTCGCATCCAGGTGGGCGAAGGTGGTCGCCGGCGCCGGGTCGGTGTAGTCGTCGGCGGGGACGTAGATCGCCTGCAGCGAGGTGATCGAGCGACCCTTGGTCGAGGTGATGCGCTCCTGGAGCTGACCCATCTCGTCCGCCAGCGTCGGCTGGTAACCCACGGCCGAAGGCATGCGACCCAGCAGGGTCGAGACCTCGGAACCGGCCTGGGTGAAACGGAAGATGTTGTCGATGAACAGCAGCACGTCCTGGCCCTTGACGTCGCGGAAGTACTCCGCCATCGTCAGCGCGGACAGGGCGACACGCATACGCGTGCCCGGCGGCTCGTCCATCTGGCCGAAGACTAGGGCGGTGTCCTGGAGGACGCCCATCTCTTCCATTTCCAGGTGGAGGTCGGTGCCCTCACGGGTACGCTCACCGACGCCCGCGAACACCGAGGTGCCCGAGAACTCGCGAGCGATACGGGTGATCATCTCCTGGATCAGCACGGTCTTGCCGACACCGGCACCACCGAACAGACCGATCTTGCCGCCCTTGACGTACGGGGTCAGCAGGTCGATGACCTTGACGCCGGTCTCGAGGATCTCGGTCTTGCCCTCGAGCTGGTCGAAGCTCGGCGGCTGACGGTGGATGCCCCACTGCTCGCCATCGCGGCCGAGGCCGGGAGTGTCGAGGCAGTCGCCCAGCGCGTTGAACACGTGGCCCTTGACGATGTCGCCGACGGGCACCGAGATCGGCTTACCCGTATCGGTGACGATCGCGCCACGGACCAGACCATCGGTCGGCTGCATCGAGATGGTGCGCACGATGTTGTCGCCGAGGTGCTGAGCGACCTCGAGGGTCAGGGTCTTGGCCACCGACGCGAGCTTGATGTCGGTGTGCAGAGCGTTGAAGAGCTCGGGGATGGCACCACGCGGGAACTCGACGTCCACGACGGGGCCGATGACACGGACGACCCGGCCGGCGGTTTCGCCCACCTGGCTCGCGTTGTCCTTAGTGACAGCTGCGGTCATTGGTTTGGATTCACTTCCTGCGCGTTTAGTCGCGGTCCGAGCTCGACGCCAGCGCATTGACGCCGCCGACGATTTCGCTGATTTCCTGCGTGATCTGGGCCTGACGCACCGAGTTCGCCTCGCGCTGGAGCACATTGGCCAGCTCGTTGGCGTTATCGGTGGCCGCCTTCATTGCGGTGCGCCGAGCCGCGGACTCGGATGCCGCTGCCTCGAGCAACGCTGCGTAGATGCGTGTGTTGACGTACTTGGGCAGCAGAGCCCCCAGCAGCACGTCGGCATCCGGCTCGAACTCGTACTGTGCCGACACCACCACGTTCGGCGCGTCCGACATGATGTCGTCGCCGAGTTCGTAGTTCTCGTCGACGAAGCTGACCTGGATCGGCGCCAGACGACGCACCTCCGGGGTCTGGGTCAGCATCGACACGAACTTCGTGTACACGATGTGCAGCTCGTCGACACCCTCGATGGTTCCGGTGCCGTCCAGCGATTCGACTTCGCCGTCGGAGCCGGCCATGAAGGCCTCGACCAGGTGCTTGCACGCGGACGACGCATCGGTGTACTTGGGCTGCTGAGAGAACCCGAACCACGATGCCTGCAGCGCACGGTTGCGGAACCGGTAGTAGGTGATGCCCTTGCTGCCCATCACGTACACAACAGGTTCTTTGCCGTCGCCACGCAGCGTGGTCATGAGCTCTTCGGCGCGCTTGAGCACGTTCGAGTTGTAGCCACCGCACATACCGCTGTCACTGGTGATCACCAGGACAGCGGCCCGACGAGCGTTGGGACGCTCGGTCAGCAGCGGGTGCGACAGGTTCTTCGAAGCGCTCGCCAGTTCGCCGAGGACCTTGGTGATCTCCTCGGCGTACGGCTTGGCAGCCGCAACCCTGGCCTGGGCCTTGGAAATTCGCGAGGTCGCGATCAGTTCCTGAGCCTTGGTGATCTTCTTGATCGAATTCACACCACGAATGCGGGAGCGCAATTCGCGCAAACTAGCCACTAGCGGTTCACACTCCCCTCATGCTGAGTTCGATTGCGGCATTCGCGGGGCACTACGTGGTTACGCACGCTGCCTCCTCCGTGCCCTGACGCGAATACCGCGCCGATCGGAAATTGCCGACATCATGAACCCGGCTTACTTGTCGACGTGCTTGCGAGTGACCGACAGCGACTCGACCTCTTCGTGGTCGAGCTCGCCCGCGGCGGCCTCGTTCACGATGCGCTTGCCGTTCGAATCCAGGAAGCCCTGCTTGAACTTCTCGGTCTCGGCCTTGATCGCGTCGGCGGCTTCGCCCGCGAGGGGCTTCTTGCCACCCTCGAGCGCGTCGAACGAGCTCTGGGTCGCGCCGTGCAGGTACTCGAGCAGCTCGGCGGTGAAGCGACGCACGTCTTCGACGGGCACCGACTCGTAGAAACCGGCGTCGACCAGGTAGATCGAGACGACCTGATCCTCGACCGAGACCGGCGAGTACTGGTCCTGCTTGAGCAGCTCGACCCAGCGGGCGCCACGCTCGAGCTGCGCCAGCGACGCGGCGTCGAGGTCGGAGGCGAAGGCGGAGAACGCCTCCAGCTCGCGGTACTGCGCCATTTCCAGACGCAGCGAACCGGCGACCTTCTTCATGGCCTTGGTCTGGGCTGCGCCACCGACACGGGAGACCGAGGTACCGACGTTGATCGCCGGGCGGACGCCCTTGTTGAACAGGTCGGACTCGAGGAAGACCTGGCCGTCGGTGATGGAGATGACGTTGGTCGGGATGAACGCCGAGACGTCGTTGGCCTTGGTCTCGATGATCGGCAGACCGGTCATCGAGCCGCCGCCCATGGCGTCGGACAGCTTCGCGCAACGCTCCAGCAGGCGGGAGTGCAGGTAGAACACGTCACCGGGGTAGGCCTCGCGGCCCGGCGGACGACGCAGCAGCAGCGAGATGGCGCGGTACGCCTCGGCCTGCTTGGTCAGGTCGTCGAACACGATGAGGACGTGCTTGCCCTGGTACATCCAGTGCTGGCCGATGGCCGAACCGGTGTACGGAGCCAGCCACTTGAAGCCGGCCGAGTCAGAGGCGGGGGCGGCCACGATGGTGGTGTACTCCATCGCGCCGTGCTCCTCGAGCGCGGACTTGACGCCCGCGATGGTGGAGCCCTTCTGGCCGATCGCGACGTAGATGCAGCGAACCTGCTTGTTGACGTCGCCGGTTTCCCAGTTCGCCTTCTGGTTCAGGATCGCGTCGATCGCGACGGCGGTCTTGCCGGTCTTGCGGTCGCCGATGATCAGCTGACGCTGGCCGCGGCCGATGGCCGTCAGCGCGTCGATCGCGGTGATACCGGTGGCCAGCGGCTCTTCGACCGGCTGACGTTCCAGCACGGACGCGGCCTGCAGCTCCAGCACGCGGCGCTCGTCGGACTCGATCTCGCCCAGGCCGTCGATCGGCTGGCCGAGCGGGTTGACGACGCGACCGAGGAACTTGTCACCCACGGGAACCGAGAGCACGTCGCCGGTGCGACGGACCTGCTGGCCCTCCTCGAGCGAGGCGTACTCGCCGAGGATGACGGCACCGATGTTGGTGTCCTCGAGGTTCAGCGCGACGCCGAGAACCCCGCCGGGGAACTCGAGCAGCTCGTTGGCCATCGCCGAAGGCAGACCGCTGACGTGGGCGATACCGTCGCCGGTATCGGTCACGAGGCCGACTTCTTCGATGGAGGTTTCCGGGGTGTAGCTCTGGGTGTAGCTCTCGATCGCGCTACGGATCTCGTCGGAGGAGATCGTCAGCTCCGCCATGTTGTTCCTGCTCTCGCTGTGGTCTCGAATGTCGGGGATGGGGGAAGTTGCTGTGCGCGTAGCCTTTTCAGGACAGCGCGCGACGCAGCTTCTCCAGTCGGCCGGTGGCGCTGCCGTCGATCACGTCGTCTCCGACGCGGACGACGACGCCGCTCAGCAGCGTCGGGTCGACCTGCACGTGCACGGTGACCGCCTTGCCGTAGATCCGCTGCAGGGAAGCCGACAGCTTCGCCTTCTGCAGATCGTTCAGCTCGACCGCCGAGTTCACGTGGGCGACGATCTGGTCACGACGGGCCGCCGCCAGATCGGACAGGGCGTCGAAGGCGACGCCGATGTTGTTGGTCCGCAGGCGGGTCACCGCCTGCTCGGCCAGCGCCAGGGTGACCGGCTCGACCTTGCCGTTGAGCAACCGGACGATCAGTTCGCGCCGCGCCGAGGCGGGCTTTCCCTGATCGGACAGTGCCTGCTCCAGCTTCGGGTTGTCGGCCACGATGCGTCCGAGCCGGAACAGCTCGTCCTCCACCGCGTCCTGACGGCCGCCGACGGCAGCGGACTCCAGCAGAGCCTCCTGCCCGAGCAGCACCAGGGTGTCGACCAGATCGCGGGTGCGTGACCAGTTCTGCGCCACCGCGGTGGTCAGCACTGCCTGCGTGGCAGCGCTGACCTTGCCGCCGAAGATCCGCTCACTGAGTTCAGCGCGCGCCGAACCCGGCACCGAGGAGTCCGCGAGCGCCACACGCAGCGAACGCTGGTCGTCCAGCACGGCGACAACGGCGAACAGTTCCGACCCCGTTGTGGCCGCAACAGTTTCGCTTCCGGTCAGAGCGACCCGAAGCGCCTCGCGAGACCGGGTACTGGCCTCGCGGCTCGCTGCGTACATGCTTCTCACTTTCGCGTCGCTACCTTCCGACCCCGATGGCGTCGGTGTCGTCGAGTTCGCTGAGGAACTTGTCGATCGACGCCGCCTGCTTGGCTTCGTCCGAAACAGACTGACCGATGATCTTCTCGGCCAGGTCGACGGCCGTACGGCCGACCTCGGAACGCAGCTCCGTCAGGATCTGCTGGCGCTGGGCTTCCAGCTGGGAGTGACCGGCGGCGACGATACGGTCGCTTTCGGCCTGGGCATCCGTGCGCATCTGCGCGAGGATCTGCTGACCCTGGGTGCGTGCTTCCTCACGGATGCGCGCGGCCTCGAGCCGGGCGTCGGCCAGCTGCTGCTGGTACTGCTGCAGCGTCTGCTGTGCCTCTGCCTGGGCTGCTTCGGCCCTGGCGATACCGCCTTCGATCTTGTCCGTGCGCTCTTCGAGTGTCTTGGTCACACGCGGGATCACGTATTTCCAGAAGAGCACGCCGACGACGGCGATACAGACGATCGACCAGACGATGTCGTACGTTGCGGGGAGGAGGGGATTCACATCCTCTCCCTCTGCGGCGAGCGTGATGAATTCGCGCATCGGAATCAGAAGATGAAGCCGGCGACGAGGCCGATCAGCGCCAGGGCCTCGGTGAACGCGATACCGAGGAACATCGTGGTGCGGATCTGGCCGGACAGCTCGGGCTGACGAGCGATGCCTTCGATGGCCTTACCGACGACGATACCCACGCCGATGCCGGGGCCGATCGCGGCCAGACCGTAGCCGAGGGCGCCGAAGCCCTTGAAGGTGCTCTCGGTGTTCGCGGCTTCCTGGGCCAGGTAAGCGAGGCTCATGAATCTTTCCCTTTCTGTTGCTCACCCGCCGGTCGGCGTGTGTAGCAGGTTTCCGGTCGTTGGTCAGTCAGGTCAGTGGTCGGCAGCGTGCTGCGACTGGCCGATGTATACGGCAGCCAGCAGCGCGAAAACGTAGGCCTGCAGGAAGATCACCAGCAGCTCGAAGAGAGTGAAGCCGATGCCGGCCAGCAGCGAGAAGGGCGAGAACACCTTCATCCACGAGGTGGCGTCGAACAGGAAGAACCACGTCGCGCTGAAGAACAGCACCAGCATGATGTGGCCGGCCAGCATGTTGGCCATGAGACGCACGGTCAGCGTGAACGGGCGCAGGATGAACGTCGAGATGAACTCGATCGGGATCAGCAGCAGGTGCAGCGCGACCGGCACGTCGGGGACAACGATGCTGTGGCGGATGTAGGAAAAGAATCCATACTTCCGGATGCCGACGTAGTTGTAGGTGATGTACACGATCGCGGCCAGAACGATCGGCATGCCGATGCGCGCGTTGGACGAGATGTTCAGCCCGGGAATCACGCCGGAGAAGTTCAGGAACAGAACCGTGAAGAAGATCGTCGCGATCAGCGGCAGGAACTTCTTGCCGGATTCCTTACCGAGTACCTCGTCGGCGATCTGCTCCTTGACGAAAACCACACCGGCTTCCATCACGTTCTGCAGACCGCGGGGCACGATCTTCGGCGACCGGAAAGCCAGCACGAAGACGGCCACCAGAACGGCGGTCATCAATAGACGGACCAGCATCAGGCGATCGAGTTCGAACGGCGTCCCCGCGAACAGCACTGCTGGAGGGTAGAAGTCGGACAGCGATGGCGCGTGAAACTCGCCCGCCGCCAAAGTGATGACGCTCAGCGTTCTCTCCCGTGTTCGGGCCGCGGGTACGACGGTCATTCCCGCGGTTCGATCGGACATTGACGATCAATGGGGGTCGACTCTTGTCGGCTCGAAATTCGACAGCCGCTCGTACGGTGTAACCCGTACAGCTACTGATCGGGCGTCGGCGACATCGTCGACATGCTTCAACCGGATATATTTCACCCGGATCGGCAGTAAGCATAGCGGCACCGGGTGGGATCTCGATGATCCCCCCTGGTAACCCGAGGCGATGCCCCGAGTTTGTCGGTGCCAGCCTCTAGCTTGGGTGCTTGCTTACCAACACTTTACCAAGCTATCTACGACAGTGTGTAGCTGGGTGGGATTATTCCTGCTCGGAAGCCGTTTCGCCGTCTCCCGCGCGTGTCGTGACGTACGGAACCTTCTGGCTCACAACGCCGTACGTCTCGGCGCCAAGCACGATCAGCAGGGCTCCCACCACCGTAAAGAACAGCGCGGGCCTGCTGTAGAAGTCGAACTGGTTGAGCACCACGATCACCAGCAGCGCCACCAGCATCTTGCCGACCCAGCTGACCAGCATCACCGCACCCGCCATGGTGGGCGGCAGCTTGGCGCCGATCAGCACCGCGACGACCGTGGTGAGAATGAACCCACCGCCGATCGCGGAGCCGAGCAGCGCGCCCCACAGACCGGGCATCCCGGCCACGGCGGAGGCGATCGCCACCGAGACGACGACGAGCACACCGAGCCCGATCAGCCCGTAGCGCAGCGCGGCGCGCAGAGGGGCGTCGGGGCCTGGCACGGTTTCGGGTGTAAAGCTCACGCGCGGAACTTTACCTTGCGCGCCGAACTCAGCTCTTTGCCGACTCGGACCTGCGCACCGACGGGATCGCGGTCACCAGCAGCGCGAACACCAATCCGCCCGCCACCAGCAGCACAACGAGTCGCCGGTCCATCAGTGAAGTTCCCACCGCGCCGAAGGCGAGTACGCCGACCCATAAATAGATCAGCAGGACCACGCGCCGGTGTGAATGTCCGATCTGCAGCAATCGGTGATGCAGATGCATTTTGTCCGGTGTGGAGAAACTCACGCCCGCGCGCACCCGGCGCACGATCGCCAGCAACAGATCGAGCACCGGAATGAACATCACCGCACCGACCAGCAACAGCGGCGACAGCAAACCCACAATGTCGCGCGGGCCGTAACCCTGCAGCGGAATTCGCCCCGAAGCGCCGGTTGATACCGCGGCCAAGATCAAACCGATCATCATCGAGCCGGTATCGCCCATGAATATTCTCGCGGGCGAGAAATTGTGCGGCAGAAATCCGAGGCAGGCGCCCGCCAGCGCGGCGGCCAGCAACGCGGGCGGATAGGTGTCCACCGAGCCGCCCTGGTCGTAGAGCAAACCGATGGAGAACACGAAAACCGCGCCCGCGCAGATCAAACCGAGGCCCGCGGCAAGGCCGTCCAGACCGTCGACGAAGTTCATCGCATTCACCAGGGTGACGGTGATCGCGACGGTGACCAGCCCGCCCTGCAGCGCGTCGAGCACGACAGTGGTGTCGTTGAACGGGTTGTAGATCACGTACCAGCTCAGGCCCATCACGGCCATCACGCCCGCCGCGGTGATCTGGCCGACGAATTTGGTGAGCGCGTCCAGACCCCAGCGGTCGTCGACGATGCCGACCAGCACGATGATCGTCGCGGCGACCAACACCGCCGGAATATCCGGGGCGTAGTCGAAACCTCTTCGCAGCGCGGGCAATTGGTGTGCGAACAACACCGCGGCGACGACGCCGACATACATGCCGACACCGCCCATGCGCGGTACCGGCTTCACGTGCACATCGCGCTCACGAGGCACCGCCACCGCGCCGAATGCGATGGCGAGCACCCGCACACCGCCGGTGGCCAGAAAGGTCACCGTGGCCGAGACGAGCAGCACGAGCAGTAGCTCGCGCAGGGGGACGACTGAGCTCATCAGTGGCGTGCGATCACCGCTGCGCGGAGCTGATCAGGGCTTCCGGCACCATCCCGAGCACCTCCGCGATATCGGCCACCGACACAGCACCCTCCCGCAACACCCGCGGCTGATCCGCGGTGAGATCGACGATCGTCGAGGCCACCGCGTGTTCGGCGGGCCCGCCGTCCAGATACACACTCGCCAGCGACCCCAACTGCTCGCGCGCGTCGGCCGCCGTGGTCGCGGGCGGCTGCCCCGACACATTGGCACTCGACACCGCCAGCGGCCCGACCTCACGCAACAGTTCCAGCGCCACCGGATGCAACGGCATCCGCAACATCACCGTGCCGCGGGTATCGCCGAGATCCCACGCCAGCGAAGGTGCCGCCTGCACAACAAGACTCAGCGCACCGGGCCAGAACGCGCGAATCAGATCCCGCGCCTGCGGCCGCACCGAGAACACCAGGCCATCGATGGTGTGCCACGAGCCGACGAGCACCGGGACGGGCATATCGCGGCCACGTCGCTTGGCGGCCAGCAGATCGCTCACCGCGGACGAATCGAACGCGTCGGCGGCGAGGCCGTAGAGCGTGTCGGTCGGCATGACGACCAGTCGACCGGATTTCAGCGCGCTGGTCGCAGCGGTGATTCCAGCGGCCCGCGAGTCGCTCTCGGCACAGTCATAGACGGTACTCACAGCGTCTCCGCCTCTCCGCGAATTTTTCGGTCGTTGGTGCGCGCAAGAGTCTAACTCCCAGGCTGACGGCGGAGTGTCGGGGGACTTTGGGCACGACCGGCCACCTGATGCCCGAAGTGTGCTGGCCGATTGCCCGGCGACCGGGTTCGGGCGCGGGCCCGGCAATTGGGTGATCTGACAAAGTTGCCAGGCCTCGGCTGTGTCGACGTGCTCGTGGCGGCCACTCACACCGTCACCGAATCGCCGCGATCCGTGCGGGCCAAGTCCGTTGCATGGCTGCGGCCGGTGTTTGCTGGCAGCGCCCGGTGAGGCTGTCGGTGACGACCGGGCTGCGGTCCGACGCTGGACCGCCCGCACAATCAGCGGTGGGCGACGACGAAGCGGGGTTTGCCCGCGAGATCGGGGTGTTCGACGACGTCGACGAAATCGGCTGCGGTCAGCAGAGCCGCTACTCCCCCACCGTTGGTGTCGTCGTGTTCGATGGCGGTGGCGCCGGTGGGGCGGAGCAGGCGGGCGATGGTCGGGACCATCGCCCGGATGACGTCGAGGCCGTCCGGCCCGCCGAAGAGGGCGCGGTGGGGGTCGTGGTCGGCTACCTCGGGGTCGAGGGTCGCGGCTTCGGGGATGTAGGGCGGATTGGAGACGACGAGGTCGACGCGGCCGTTCAGCGAGGTGAGCAGCGCGGGGTCGGTGACGTCGTCGGCGTGCAGGGTGATCGGGGTGTCGCCGTCGGCGATGCGGGTGTCGGCGTTGCGGCGGGCCCAGGTGAGGGCATCGGGGTCGAGTTCGACGGCGTGGACCTCGGCGTCGGGGCGGGCGTGGGCGATGGCCAGTGCCAGTGCGCCCGAGCCGGTGCACAGGTCGACGACGATCGGGGCGTGGTCGTGCGGGAGGGTCTCGAGGTAGGCCAGCGCCCACGCAAACAACAGTTCCGTCTCCGGACGCGGGACGAAAACGCCGGGGCCGACGGCGAGGTCGATCTCGCCCATCGCGGCCGTTCCGGTCAAGTGCTGCAAGGGAATTCGCGCGGCGCGCTGTTCGATCAGCGCCCGGTACCGGTCGGCGATCTCGGGCTCGACCATCGGGATCAACGCCAACCGCATGCGCTCGGTCTCGAGCACGTAGGCGGCCAGGTTCTCCGCATCGGGCATCGGCGAACCGACACCCGCCTCGGCCAACACCTCAGCGGCCTCGATGATCAACGAACGGAGCCGAATGCGCTCAGTCACGTAACCCTCCTCATCATCGTCGAACATCTCGCGGCGAGCACCCGCCCGCAGCGTCGTGGCCGTCCTGGTCAGTCGATCACCATGTACTGAGGCAAGCATCGCCCGAGAAGGGAAATGCACCAGTGCATGGTGATCAACTGACCAGTGGGTGACGGTTACTCCGCTGCCATGCGGGCGTCGCGGTCGGCCTTGCCGAGGGCGTCGAGGAGGGGGTCGAGGTCGCCGTCCAGGACGGCGTCGAGGTTGTGGGATTTGAAGCCGATGCGGTGGTCGGCGATCCGGTTCTCCGGGAAGTTGTAGGTGCGGATGCGTTCGGAGCGGTCGACCGTGCGGATCTGGCTCGCGCGACCGGCGGCGGCTTCCTGGTCGGCCTGTTCCTCGGCCAGTGCCTGCAGCCTGGCCGCGAGGACCTGCATGGCGCGGGCCTTGTTCTGGAGCTGGGAGCGTTCGTTCTGGCAGGTCACCACGATGCCGGAGGGCAAGTGGGTGATGCGGACCGCGGAGTCGGTGGTGTTGACGCCCTGGCCGCCCTTGCCGGAGGACCGGTAGACGTCGATGCGCAGGTCGGTCTCGTCGATCTGCACCTGCTCGACCTCGTCGGGCTCCGGGTAGATCAGCACGCCGGCGGCGGAGGTGTGGATGCGGCCCTGCGATTCGGTCACCGGCACGCGCTGCACCCGGTGCACCCCGCCCTCGAACTTGAATCGCGACCACACGCCGTCGCGCGCGGCGTCCTTGCTCTTGATCGACAGCGTCGCGTCCTTGTATCCGCCCAGGTCGGAGTAGGTGACGTCGAGCGTCTCCACCTTCCAGCCGTGCCGCTCGGCGTAGCGGATGTACATGCGCGCCAGATCGGCCGCGAACAGCGCCGATTCCTCGCCGCCTTCGCCGGACTTCACCTCGAGCACCACATCGTCGCCGTCGTGCGGGTCGCGGGGGGCGAGCAGATCCGCCAGGGCCTGCTCCAACTCCACCAGCTGCGATTCCAGCCCCGGCACCTCCGCCGCGAACGACGCGTCATCGGAGGCCAGCTCACGGGCGGCCTCGAGATCATCGCGCACGGCCTCGAGCTTGCGATAGGTGCTCATCACCGGCGCCAATTCGGCGAACCGCTTCCCCACCCGTCGCGCCGCACCCGCGTCGTTGTGCAACGACGGATCAGCGAGCTGCATCTCCAGGCCCGCGTACTCGGCCAGGATGTCGTCGATTGCGGACGGCTGCGTCACGTGAAGTCCTCTGATTTCGGCGGCTGGTGCCGCAGGTTTTCGGCCTATTAACCTCGATCTTCCCTCCCGCCGGGCACTCCTTCGTCGCACCCTCTGGTCAGTCCAGATCGAGGCGGCCGAAAACCAGGCCTAGGAAAACCACCGACGCCCGGCCTGCGCAAGCAGTACCGGGCGTCGGGGGAGGTAACTAGGAGGCGTCTTCGGTCTTCTTGGCACCGGGACGCTTGCCGTAGCGAGCCTCGAAGCGGGCCACGCGGCCGCCGGTGTCGAGGATCTTCTGCTTGCCCGTGTAGAACGGGTGGCACTGCGAGCAGACCTCGACGGAGATCTGGCCGGACTCCTTGGTCGAGCGAGTCTGGAACGAGTTGCCGCAACCACACACAACGGTGGTCTCGACATACGTGGGGTGGATTCCTGCCTTCATGGGCGTCCTCTCGATAATGGTCGCCGGGTCGTATCCCCATGGAGTGGAGTACGTGAACCGGAACCGACTAGGCGGGATGTCTGCAAGAACTCGCAGACACACAGTTGTCCAGTATGCCAGACCCCTGTTGAACACCCGCTGCCCGGGCTTTGTTCCCCCGGAAAACAGCAAGGGCCCCGCCGAAGCGAGGCCCTTGTCGCGTATCTAGACGATCACTCGTCGAGAGCGCTCGGTGCGGTCTTGGAGACCGTCATCAAGAACTCGAGGTTGTTCTTCGACTTGCGCAGCCGATCCATCAGCAGATCGATCGCCTGGTGCGAGTCCAGACCCGACAGCACGCGACGCAGCTTGTGCACCACGGCCATCTCGTCGGGCGAGAGCAGCAGCTCGTCGTGGCGGGTGCTCGACGGGTTGATGTCCACAGCCGGGAACACGCGCCGCTCGGCGATCTTGCGATCGAGCTTGAGCTCGGCGTTGCCGGTGCCCTTGAACTCTTCGAAGATCACCGTGTCGCCGGTGGAACCGGTCTCCACCATCGCCGTGGCGATGATGGTGAGCGAGCCACCGTTCTCGATGTTGCGGGCCGCGCCGAGGAAACGCTTCGGCGGGTACAGCGCGGTCGAGTCGACACCACCGGACAGGATGCGGCCCGAGGCAGGCGAGGAGTTGTTGTACGCACGACCCAATCGGGTGATCGAATCGAGCAGCACCACAACGTCTTTGCCCATCTCCACCAGACGCTTCGCGCGCTCGATGGCGAGCTCGGCGACGGAGGTGTGGTCACCCGGCGGGCGGTCGAAGGTGGAGGCGATGACCTCACCCTTCACCGAACGCTGCATGTCGGTGACCTCTTCGGGACGTTCGTCGACCAGGACAACCATGAGGTAGCACTCGGGGTTGTTGATCGCGATCGCGTTGGCGATGTCCTGCATGATCGTGGTCTTACCCGCCTTGGGCGGGGACACGATCAGCGCACGCTGACCCTTACCGATCGGCATGATCAGGTCGATCACGCGCGTGGTGAGCTTGTTCTGGGTGGTTTCCAGACGCAGTCGCTCGTTCGGGTACAGCGGGGTGAGCTTCTGGAAGTCCGGGCGACGACGCGCCGCTTCCAGCTCGCCACCGTTCACCGTGTCCAGGCGAACCAGCGGGTCGAACTTCTGTCGCTGGTTGTTCTGCTCGCCGTCGCGCGGGGCGCGCACCGCACCGGTGATCGCGTCACCGCGGCGCAGGCCGTTCTTGCGGACCAGGTTCATCGACACGTACACGTCGTTGGGGCCGGCGAGGTAGCCGGAGGTCCGCACGAACGCGTAGTTGTCGAGGACATCGAGGATGCCGGCGACCGGCTGCAGGACGTCGTCTTCGCGGATGTCGTAATCGCGCGCCTCGGACTGACCACCGCCGCCGACGGGACCACCGTCGCGGTCACGACCACGACGACGCTCGCGGAATCGACGACCCCGGCGACCGCGGCCGCCTTCCTCGTCGTCACCACCGCGGTCGTCGCGGGGACCGCGATTGCCGCCGCTGTTGCCGTTCTGGCTCTGATTCTGGTTGCGCTCGTTCTGATTACGGTCGCTACCGGCACGCTCGCCACGGTCGTTGCCGTTGCGGTCGTTGTTGTTGCGGTCGTTGCCGCCACGGTCGTTGCGCTCGCCGCGGTCGGAACCGTTGCGGTCGTTGCGCTCGCGTCGACGATCGCCGGAGTCGCCACCCTCGGCCTTGTCGGCCTGCTTGGTCTCCTCGGCGGGCGCGCGGTTCTCGGCGGGGGCGTTGTCGCCGCCACCGGAACGGGCCTGGTCACGACCACGGCGCTGCCTGCCACGACCACGCTGGCCGCTCTCGCGTCCGGATTCCTCGCCTGCGTCGGCGGGGGCGTCGGTCTTGACCTGCTCGGTCTTGACCTGCTCGGCCGGCGCCTGCGCGGTCGTGGCCTCGGGGGCCTTGACCTCGGCGGTCGCCTGCTTCTCGGCGGGCGCGGCCTGCTTCTCGGCGGGCGCGGCCTGCTTCTCGGCCTTGGCGGAGCGGTCCGCCTTCGCGGGCGCGTCGTTCTTGACGGGCGCGTCGTTCTTGACGGGCGCGTCGTTCTTGGCAGGCGCGTCGTTCTTGGCAGGCGCTTCGTTCACGACCGGCGCCGCAGCGGGCTTGTCGCCCTTGGCAGGCGCGTCGTTCTTGGCAGGCGCCCCGGATTGATTTTCCTTGATAGCGGCGATGAGATCGCCCTTACGCATTCCGGAGGTACCTCGGATACCGAGCTCCCCCGCCAGTGCGCGCAACTGCGGCAACAGCATTCCAGTCAGCCCCGATCGTGCGACGTCGGTTTGTTCGCTCATTTTCGAAATCTGTCCGGATTCACTTTCGCGGCTGCCCGAGTTCGTAGGGTTGGAATCCACCCCGGGTGTCGCGAGCAGGTCCGTTTCTGTCACGGAAGTCCTTTCCTTCCCTCGAATGCCGTGTGCTGATTCGAGGGTTCCGTTCCGTAGACCCGGCAACATATGCCGAGCTCGGATTATGCGTCCATGTTCGACGCCTGTGCCGTACTACCCGTCGCGCGAGGACCGGAGGCTTCGCCACCAGAAGACAGTGGTGAGGGGAGCGATTGCCCTGATGAAGCACCGGCGTCGGATGCGCACGATGTACGGACTTGCCCAGAATAGCTGCCTATTGCGAACAACGGCAAGGCAGGCACGCCGTCAAGCGATCGATACCCCGTCGGCAATCCCCGGCTCGACCACGCGCAGACCGTCCGATTCGGCCTGTTTGCGCAGGTCATCGGGGAATTCTTCGGTGGTCATGGCGAGAATTGTCGGACCGGCGCCCGAGACCGTCGCCGCGATTCCCGCCGCGCGAAGAAGCTCGATCCACTTCGTGGTGAGCGGTAGCGCGGGGGCACGCTGGGTCTGGTGCAGCCGGTCGGCGGTGGCCGCCATGAGCAGATCGGGGCGTTCGGTGAGCGCGACGACGGCCAGCGCCGCCCTGCTCACGTTGAACGCCGCGTCACCGTGGGGCACCTGCTCTGGCAGCAGCCCGCGGGTGTGCGCGGTGGAGGAGCGCTCCTGCGGGATGAGCACCACCGGGCGCAGCGCGGCCGCCGGGTCGAGGCGCACGGCCCGGTAGGCGCGAGCCTGCGCGGCATCGGTTTCGGTCCACGACACGACGATCGCGCCGAGCACGCTGGCCGCGGCATTGTCGGGGTGGCCTTCGAATTCCGAGGCCAGCTGCACGAGCCGGTCGTCGTCCATGCGCAGCGCGGGGTCGAACTTCGCGGCCAGCCCCGCACCGGCGGCCAGGCCCCCGACCACGGCCGACGCGCTGGAACCCAGGCCGCGCGAGTGCGGAATCACGTTGCGACACACCACGTCGAGACCGTCGGCCCACACACCCAGCGATTCCAGTCCGCGCTCGATCGCGCGAACCACCAGATGTGTTGGGCCCCAAGGCACGTCGTCGGCGCCTTCACCCTCGACCCGGATCTCGAGTCCGGATTCGGTAGTGCGCACCACGATTTCGTCGTAGATGCCCAATGCCATTCCGAGGCAATCGAATCCGGGTCCGAGGTTGGCCGTGGAGGCGGGAACACGCACGGTCACTTCGAGACCGGCGGGCAGCGTCGCTGTCATCAGGGCGGGCTCGCGGCTCAACTCAGGCCAGCTCGAGTTCGCGCGCGATCGCGATCGGGTCGACGGCGATCGGCTTGACCTCCGGCATTCCGGCCAGCGCGTTGTCGGGATCCTTGAGACCGTTGCCGGTGACGGTGCACACGACGGTCAGGCCCGAATCCAGCCAGCCTTCCTTGCGCGCTGCCAGCAGACCGGCCACGCTCGCGGCCGAGGCGGGCTCGACGAAGACGCCTTCGTGCGCAGCGACGAGGCGGTAGGCGGCCAGGATCTCGTCGTCGGTGGCCGCGCGGAACGCGCCACCGGACTGCTCCTTGGCTTCCATCGCACCGTTCCACGACGCGGGGGCGCCGATCCGGATGGCGGTGGCGATGGTCTCCGGGTCCTTCACCGGCGCGCCGTTGACCAGCGGCGCGGCACCGGCGGCCTGCACACCGAGCATGCGCGGCAGCACCTTGGTGATGCCGTCGGCGTGGTATTCGCGGTATCCGCGCCAGTAGGCGGTGATGTTGCCCGCGTTGCCGACCGGCAGGACGTGCACATCGGGGGCCTTGCCGAGCACGTCACAGATCTCGAACGAGGCGGTCTTCTGACCTTCGATGCGGGCCGGGTTCACCGAGTTCACGAGGCCGACCTGCGGGAATTCCGCGGTCACCTTGCGCGCCAGCTCGAGGCAGTCGTCGAAGTTGCCCTCGACCTGGATGATCTTGGCGCCGAGCATCACGGCCTGGGCCAGCTTGCCCATCGCGATCTTGCCCTGCGGGATCAGCACCGCGCATTCCATGCCCGCGCGGGTGGCGTACGCCGCGGCCGAGGCCGAGGTGTTGCCGGTCGACGCGCACAGCACGGCCTTCTGGCCGCGGTACTTGGCGTCGGTCATCGCCATGGTCATGCCGCGGTCCTTGAACGAACCCGTCGGGTTGGCGCCCTCGACCTTGAGGTACACCTCGCACCCGGTGAGTTCGGACAGGTACGGCGCGGGAACCAGCGGGGTGCCGCCCTCGAACAGGGTCACCGGCTCCCAGTCGGCCGCACCGGCCAGGCGGTCGCGGTAGGCAGCGATCAGACCGGGCCAGCGCGAGTGCACGCCGGTCTGGGGGGCGATGCCGGTGGAGCTCATTCTTCGGTGCCTTCCAGTCTTAGAACGCTGGTCACAGCGGTCACGGATTCCATGTCCGCCAGTACTGCGACAGTATCTGCCAGCGACGATTCCACCGCATGGTGGGTGACGACGACCAGCCGGGCGCCGTCGCCGTGGCCCTGCTGACGCACGGTCGAGATGCTCACCCCGTGCTGGGCGAAGGTGTCGGCGACCGCGGCGAGCACGCCGGGACGGTCCTCCACCTGCAGGTTCACGTGGTAGCGGGTGGGGGTGTCGCCGATCGGCGCGATCGGCAGCTCAGCATAGACCGATTCGCCGGGTGCGCGACCACCGTAGAACTTGTTGCGCGCGGCCATCACCAGGTCACCGAGCACGGCCGACGCGGTCGGGGCGCCACCGGCACCCTGCCCGTAGAACATCAGGCGACCGGCATTGTCGGCTTCGACGACCACAGCGTTGAACGCGCCGTTGACCGAGGCAAGGGGGTGCTTGCGCGGGATCAGCGCCGGGTACACACGCACCGAGACGCGATCCTTGCCGCCCTCGGCCGCGCTCGGCTCACCGGGGACGCGCTCACAGATGGCGAGCAGCTTCACCGTGCAGCCCACCGCGTCGGCGGTCTCGAGGTCCTCGGCGGTGATCTTGGAGATGCCCTCGCGATAGACATCGGCCGCGGTCACGCGGGTGTGGAAGGCCAGCGAGGCCAGGATGGCGGCCTTGGCGGCGGCGTCGTAGCCCTCGACGTCGGCGGTGGGGTCGGCTTCGGCGTAGCCGAGCGCGGTGGCCTCGGCGAGCACGTCGTCGTAGGCGGCGCCGGTCTCGTCCATCGCCGACAGGATGAAGTTGGTGGTGCCGTTGACGATGCCGACGACCTTGTTCACCCGGTCACCCGAGAGCGACTGGATGAGCGGGCGGACCACCGGGATCGCACCGGCGACGGCGGCCTCGAAGTACAGGTCGGCGCGGCTGCCCTCGGCGGCGGCGGCGAGTTCGCCGGTGTAGTCGGCCAGCAGCGCCTTGTTGGCGGTGACCACGGACTTGCCCGCGGCCAGTGCGTCGCCGATCAGCTTGCGGGCCGGATCGATGCCGCCCATGACCTCGACCACCAGGTCGACATCGTCGCGAGCCAGCAGCGCCTCGGCATCGGTGGTGAGCAACTCGGCGGGCACACCGCGGTCCTTGCTGATGTCGCGCACCGCGACACCGCGCAGCACGAGCGGCGCTCCCACGCGCGAACGCAGGTCATCGGCGTGATCGCGCAGGACACGAACCACCTCGGTACCGACAGTGCCCATCCCGAGTACGGCTACACCCAGCGGGCGTCCCGCGTCATTGGTGCCGTTCATTCTTCCACCTCCAGGCTGAGCAGGTCCGCCACCGTTTCCCGGCGCAGAATCAGTCGAGACGCACCGTCACGCACCGCGACCACGGCGGGCCGGGTGAGCAGGTTGTAGCGGCTCGACATCGAATAGCAGTACGCACCGGTCGCCGCCACGGCCACCAGGTCACCGGGGGCCGCGTCCGCGGGCATCCAGGTGTCGCGAATGACGATATCGCCACTCTCGCAATGCTTTCCGACCACGCGAGCGACGACCGCGTGAGCGTCCGACGAGCGCGAGACCAGACGGCAATCGTAGTCGGCCTGGTACAGCGCGGGGCGGATATTGTCGCTCATCCCACCGTCCACGCTGACGTAGCGACGGCGCGCGCCACCGTCGAGTTCGACATCCTTGATCGTGCCGACCTCGTAGAGGGTGACGGTGCCGGGGCCCGCGATGGCGCGACCCGGCTCGACAGCGATGGTCGGCTCGGGCAGCCCGGCGCGGACAGCTTCAGCGGCGACCAGGGCGCGCAGGTTGGTGGCGAATTCGCCCAGCGGCGGCGGGTTGTCGCTCGGCAGGTACGAAATGCCGAGGCCGCCACCGAGATCAAGGGTCGAGATCTGCGCGGTGCGGTCGATGCCGAACTTGTCGATGGCCTCGCGCAGCAGGCCGAGCATGCGACGCGCGGCGATCTCGAAGCCGTCGAGTTCGAAGATCTGCGAGCCGATGTGGCTGTGCAGACCGACCAGGCGCAGGTTGTCGGCCTCGAACACGCGCGCGAGGGCTTCCATCGCGTCGCCACCGGCGATCGAGAAGCCGAACTTCTGGTCCTCGTGCGCGGTCGAGATGTACTCGTGGGTGTGGGCTTCGACGCCGACGGTTACGCGGACCAGCACGTCCTGCACCACGCCCGCCGCACCGGCGACCGCTTCGAGGCGCTCGATCTCGTAGAGCGAGTCGACCACCACGTGCCCGACCCCGGCCGTGACAGCCGCTTCGAGCTCGATGACCGATTTGTTGTTGCCGTGCAAGGCAATTCGCTCAGCCGGGAAACCCGCGTTCAACGCGACCGCCAGCTCACCGCCGGAGCACACGTCGAGCGAAAGGCCCTCGTCGCGGATCCAGCGCGCGATCTCGCCGCACAGGAACGCCTTCGACGCGTAGTGCACGCGAGCGTTCGGCCCGAACGCGGCGACCATGTCGCGGCAGCGCGAGCGGAAGTCGTCTTCGTCGATCACGAACAGCGGAGTGCCGTACTGCTCGGCCAGCTCGGTGACGGGCACGCCCGCGAGCCGAACCACACCGTCGTCACCGCGCGCGGCGTTGCGCGGCCACACGTTGGCCGGGAGGTCGATCATCTCGCGCGGGTCGGTCGGGCGCTCGGCCAGACTCGGTGCGTGCGGGATCTCTGCGTGCCGGGGACCGGCCGGGTGTGCACCACTCATCGTTGTGCGTCCTTCCTGAAAGTGTTCACATGCGCTCCGGTGCACTCACGCCGAGCAGGGCCAGACCGTTGGCCAGCACCTGTCGGGTCGCCTTGACCAGTTCGAGGCGGGCGGCGTTGAGCGGGGTGACGGCGTCGTCGCCCTTGGGGAGCACGCGCATGTCGTCGTCGGACTGGAACGGGTGGTAGACCCCGGCCAGATCTTCGAGGTAGCGGGCGATGCGGTGCGGTTCGCGGGTGTCGGCGGCGGTGGCGACCACGCGCGGGAAATCGCCGAGGGTGCGGATCAGATCACCTTCGCGAGCGGAGGTCATCAGCGCGAAATCCGGTGCGACCGAAGCGAATTCGGTGAACTTCGCGGCATTGCCGATGATGTTGTTGGTCCGTGCGTGCGCGTACTGGACGTAGTAGACCGGGTTCTCGCTGGCCGCTTTGGTCCACAGGTCGAGATCGATGTCGATGCTCGAGTTCACCGACGAACGCACCAGCGAGTAGCGCGCGGCGTCGACGCCGATCTCCTCGACCAGGTCGTTGAGCGTCACGACAGTTCCGGCACGCTTGCTCATCTTCACCGCGACGCCGTCTTTGACCAGGTTCACCATCTGCCCGATCAGCACCTCGACGGTGTCGGGGTTGTCGCCGAACGCGGCCGCGGCGGCCTTCAACCGGCCGATGTAGCCGTGGTGGTCGGCGCCGAGCATGTAGATGGCCAGGTCGAAGCCGCGGCCACGCTTGTTCTGGAAGTAGGCGATGTCACCGGCGATGTAGGCGGCATTGCCGTCACTCTTGAGGACCACGCGGTCCTTGTCGTCGCCGTACTCGGTGCTGGCGATCCACCAGGCACCGTCCTTCTCGTACAGGTTGCCGGAGTTCTTGAGCTCTTCGACGGCGCGTTCGACCGCGCCGGAGGCGAACAGTTCGCTCTCGTTGAAGTACACGTCGAAGTCGGTGCCGAACTCGTGCAGGTCCGCGCGGATCTGGGCGAACATCTGCTGCACGCCCTCGCTGCGGAACACCTCGTGCCGCTCGTCGGCGGGCAGGGTGAGCACGTCGGGATGCGCGGCGACGATGCTCGCGCTGATCTCGGCGATGTACTCGCCCGCGTATCCGTCCTCGGGGGTCGGCTCGCCCAGCGCGGACGCGACCAGCGACTTCGCGAAGCGGTCGATCTGCGCGCCGTGGTCGTTGAAGTAGTACTCGCGGGTCACATCGGCGCCCTGAGCGGCCAGGATGCGACCCAGCGCGTCACCGACAGCGGCCCAGCGGGTGCCACCGAGGTGCACCGGACCGGTGGGGTTCGCCGAAACGAATTCGAGGTTGATCTTGGTACCGGCGAGCGCGAACCCGGTGCCGTAGATCTCGCCCGCGGCCAGGATCTGGCTCACGATCGCGCCCTGCGCCGAAGCGGCGAGACGGATGTTCAGGAAGCCGGGCCCGGCGATCTCGGCCACATCGATTCCCTCGGCCGCCGACAGCGCCTCGGCCAGCCAACCGGCCAGCTCGCGCGGGTTCGTTCCGACCCGCTTGGCCACCTGCATCGCCACATTCGTGGCATAGTCGCCGTGTTCGGGGTTACGCGGACGCTCCACTGTGACCTGCTCCGGCAGGACCGACGAGTCCAGTCCGCGTTCGACAAGCACCTTCGCCGCAGTGGTACGAAGGAGATCTGCAAGGTCAGCTGGAGTCACGAGTCTCTATCCTATTGGCTGGGCCCCTTGCAACCACGACCGCCCGCCACGAACTGACCGATCCACACGTCGAAAGAGCACAAGCAGCGATGCCGAGCAGGACTAGCGCCACATCAGCCAAGGCCGTCAAGGCCGCGGGGAAGTCGTCTCCGTCCCGCAAGACCGGTAAGGGCAACCTTCCGGGCAAGAAGCGGGAAACCCCATGGGCCCTCCTCGGTGCGGGCGTTGCCATCGTCGCGCTGATCGGCCTGCTGGCCTACAGCCTGGTGCCCAAGTACATGGACCAGGCCGCCATCCGGGAAGCCCAGACCGATCTCAAGGAATGGGTGCCTTCGAAGGAGAACCAGGACCCGTCGACGAAGATCGACGGCGTCGTGAAGGCCGAGTACCCGGCCGGTCTGCACGTGACCCCCGAGCAGCGCGTCGCCTACGACAAGGCCCCGGCCTTCGGCGGCCCGCACGACGGCGCGTGGGCCAACTGCACGGGCACCGTGTACGCCAAGCCGATCCGCATGGAGAACGCGGTGCACTCGCTCGAGCACGGCGCGGTCTGGATCGCCTACAACCCGGACAAGGTCGACGCGGCCGGTGTCGAGAAGCTGTCGAACTTCGTCAAGGGCCGTCAGTTCTCGCTGATGTCGCCGTACCCGGGTCTGGACTCGGCGATCTCGCTGCAGTCGTGGGGCCACCAGCTCAAGCTGGAATCCGCCGACGACGCGCGGATCAAGCAGTTCATTTCCGCCCTGCGCGAGAACCCCTACGCCTACCCCGAGGTCGGCGCGAGCTGCTCGAACCCGATCTTCGACGCGAACAACCCGCCGCCGTTCGACTCCTCGCCCTACGGTCCCGAAGCGGTGCCGATGGACGGTAAGGGCCTGACCCCCGACACGACCGAACTCGGCGGCGCCGGCGGTTCGGGTATCCCCGGCCTGCCGACCATCCCGGTTCCGGGCGGCCTGCCCTCGGGCCAGTAGTGAGCACGGACGAAACCACCCCCGAGCCGGGCACGCGACGCCCGGCCGGGGCGGTGCTCGTACTCGGCGCGATCGGTCTGCTGCTGCTCGGCGCGGTAGCGGGCGTGCTGTTGCGGATGCCGCTGGAAAAGGCGTCCGAACCGGAGCCGAGCGCTGTCGACATCGGCTTCAGCCAGGACATGACCGCCCATCACGCGCAGGCCGTCGACATGGCCGGCGTGGCGCTGATCGCGTCGACCGACAACGACGTGCGCCGCCTCGCCTACGACATCCTGACCACCCAGCAGAACCAGATCGGCCGCATGCAGGCCTGGTTGCAGCTGTGGGGCGAGTCCAACCAGAACATCGACGGTTACATGGGCTGGATGGCAGGCGACCACGGCAGCGCGGGCCACCACGGTGGTTCCACCGGCGAACCCACCGGACCGGTGCAGTCGATGCCCGGCATGGCGAGCCAGGAGGAAATGACCACCCTGCGCCAGTCCACCGGCTCCGCCCTGGACACGCTCTTCCTGCAACTGATGCTGCGCCACCACCAGGGCGGCGTCCCGATGCTCGACTATGCCGCCGAACACGCCGACACCAGCCCGGTCCGCACCCTCGCGACCATGATGTCCAAAACCCAAGCCAGCGAGTCCCAACTGATGACGAGCATGCTCGCCACCCGAGGCGCCACCCCCCTCCCGCTCAGCTGACCCCGTGTCGGACCGGCCATCCCCGGTCCGACACGCTTTTTGGCACACCGCACTACATGCGATACGCTGTCGACGCCCGATCGCCTCACCGCGACCGGCATCTATCCCGCCCTCGTAGCTCAGGGGATAGAGCGTCTGCCTCCGGAGCAGAAGGCCGCAGGTTCGATTCCTGCCGAGGGCACACAGGAAAGGCCTCGACCAACTGGTCGGGGTCTTTCTCGTTCCCTCGGTCGTCGTCGGCACGAGGTCGTCACAACCGCAGACGAACACGGCCGACCGTTGCGCGCTGATCTACTAGACCCATTCCAAGGGGCGAAGTATCATCGGACCCATCACGAGAGTGATGCCGAGCGGGTAGGACGCCGTTGGAGCGACGCCCTACCCTGGTGGTTCAGCTAGCCAGCTAGACTCGGCGGACCAACAGGAGCGCCCCGGCGATTACGGCAGCACAGGTCAAGATGATGCCGTAATCGACCGGGGCCTTGCTCTTTTCCCGGCGATGTTTCGCCATACCCACCACCTCCTTTCTCGGCGCGATACGGATCGGACCAACTTCGTCCGCACCGCCCCTGAGTTGGAGGTGATCCCAGCGTACTTCAGGCAAACCCACCCGGAACCGTTTGCACCCCAAACACTTCCGGCATCCAGGCCGAGTTCGCGAAGAGCGAACGCATCCTCGAATTGCCGCAAGCGACCCGGTGGTCAGTCACTTCGCCGAATGGTTGCCGAGCTTCGCTGTGTGTCAGTGGTGAGAGTCCTTATCGCGCCTCAAACGAGGGTTATGCAGAACGGGTGCCCAGCGGGGTCGACGAGCACGCGGCCTTTGTCGCCGATCGGCTGATATGCAGGCTTGGTCGCGCCCAACTCGAGAAGCACGGCTTCGGCGAGATCGAGGTCGTCGACCTTGAAGTCGAGGTGGATCTGTTGGGGCACAGTCTGATCGGGCCACTGTGGCGCGCGATAGTTATCTACTCGTTGGAATCCGAGGAACAGCCCGTCAGCGCGGTTCAGACCGGCGAATTCGCGTCCGGACTCGGGATGTAGTTCGAAACCGGTTGCCCGGTGGTAGAACTCGGCGAGTGCCTCCGGATCGGCGCAATCGAGGGTGATCGCGACGAGTTGCAGGTGTGCGGACATATCAGCTCCTCGGGTAGCCCCAGATTTCCTGGGTGCGAACCCGCAGGTTACGGTACGCCGAAAGCTTCGGTATTCAGGTTTGATCTTGCACGGTTCCACAGGTTTTGGGGGTTGAGACCCCCGATGACATCAGGAGCGTTGCCATGACGAATCCACCAGAGGGACAGCAGCCGCCCTTCGGTCAGCAGCCGCCGGTTCCGCCGCAGGGGACGCCTCCCCCTGGCGTTCCACCGCACGGGCCACCTGTCGGCCATCCACCGGCGGGGTATCCGGGTGGGGCCGAGGGTATCGCCGCGCCGAAAAAGAAGCGGACCGGGCTGTTCGTCGCGCTCGGGGTGGTGGCGCTGGTGGTGGTCGGAGTGCTGATCGCAGGGGTCGTGCTGACGCTGCAGGGCCGCACGCCGCTGTCGTCGGACGAGAAGCAGATCGATGTGGCCGTACGCGATTTCTACGACACCCTCGACGCGGACGGATTCATCGCCGCCGCCGGGCTGGCGTGCCAGGCCGACCGGACCGAGATCGACAATCTCACCACCGAGCAGCGCGAACAGTTCGACAAGGCGACAGTGCAGGTGAGCATCGACGAGGTCAAGGACATCGTCATCGACGGTGACGACGCCAAGGCGAAGGTGACCGGGAAGTTGACGCTGTCGGTGGAGGGCGAGGAGCCCAATACCGAGTCCGAGACCGAGGAGCATCTCACCAAGGAAGACGGCACCTGGAAGATCTGCTCGGCACCAGCCAACAAACACTGACCGAACACCTGGTGACGCCGCCCGCTTTCGCATCGAACCGCCACTAGCTTCGACAGATATGAGCTGCTGCGGAGCGTCGCGCCGGACAGTACTCGCTGCCGCTGCGGGAGCGGCGTTGGCTGCGGCGCTCCCGGTTTCCGGTGCAGCACAGCCGAATCCGCTGATAGCACTGGATCTCGAAATCGTCACCGTGACCGAACGTGGCGTGGTGCTGACCTGGACCACGTTCGGTCTCGATGCCGCAGGTCGTCCGGTCCCGGTTCCCGCGAACTCCGAAGTGCGCTCGGCCCCTGCGGATTCGGCACGCGAGCCGGTCACCGTGCACCTCGACGACACCCAGACCCCCTACCACTACGCCGAGATCAACGACCTCGAACCCGGGCGCCCGTACCGATTCCTCGCCCTGTCCAACGGCATTCGCGCCCTGCCCGCTCCCACCCTGACCACCGCGTCGCCGGGAGCACCCGAGGCACGGGGCGAATTCACCACTCTCCCACCGCCTCCCGGCCGTTTACTGCACACCATCGCCCTGGCGAACGATGTGCACTACGGCGAAACAGTGAGCGGCATCGTGATCGCAGGTTTCCCGCCCGGCTACCAGAGCGACCCACCGTATCCGCAGTTCATGCTCGACGCCGTCCTCGACGACACCCGCGACGCCTCACTCCTGCTGCTGGCAGGAGACCTGACCAACGAGGCCACCGCCGACGAATCACGCTCCGTCCGAGCGCATCTCGACTCCCGAGGCACCGACTACCTGGTAGCCCGAGGCAACCACGACCGCCCCCACCACGGCACCGACTCCTGGGGCGAGCACTTCCTCCCCCGCCAGCACCTGACCGAACACCACCTCGGCGAGCTGCGCATCCTCGGCCTCGACACCAGCGCCCCGGAAGCGGCGGGCGGCATCATCGACCGCCCCCAACTCGACGCCCTCGCCGAAACCCTGCGCGCCGACCCGGACCGCCCCACCCTCGTCTTCGGCCACCACCCGATCACCACCGAATCCGGCCTCACCAATATCGGCGGCCCGGGCTTCATCCTCGACCGACCGACCGCCCTCGAACTGCAGACGCTCTACCAGAAATCACCCGGCGTTTTCCTGCACCACAGCGGCCACACCCACCGAACCAAACGCACCAAACCGGACCTGCCGTGCGACGTGGAATTCCTGGAAGTCGCTGCGGTGAAGGAATATCCGGGCGGCTACTGCCTCCTGCGGATCTATGAGGGCGGCTACCGGGTCAACTTCTACAAGACCCGCACCGACGATGCCCGCCGTTGGAGCAGTTTGACCCGCGGCCAGTATTTCGGCACCGCACCGGACTATCAGCTCGGCTCCCTCGACGACCGCAACCACGCCGTCGCCCGGGACTTCTCCGGCCTCTGATCAGCCGGTCGTCCACATCCACGCACGTCACGCGGGGTATCTTGCTTAGGTAAGCCTCATCATAGGTGGGGTTCCTTGGCGGAAGGACGCTGATGCGCAGTTGGAAGACTCTGGCCGGATTGATGACGGTGGCGGCACTCGGCCTCAGCGCCTGCTCTTCGTCCTCGGGCAGCGCCGACGAGATCACCGTCTACAACGCCCAGCACGAATCGCTCACCAAGGAGTGGGTGGCGGCGTTCACGAAGGAGACCGGCATCAAGGTCACCCTGCGCCAGGGTGGCGACACCGCGCTGGGCAACCAGCTCGTCGCCGAGGGCGCCAACTCCCCCGCCGACGCCTTCCTCACCGAGAACTCCCCCGCCATGGGGCTGGTGGAGAACGCAGGCCTGTTCGCCGACGTCGACAAGGCCACGCTCGACCAGGTGCCCGCGCAATACCGCCCGTCCACCGGCAAGTGGACCGGAGTCGCCGCTCGCGCAACGGTTTTCGTCTACAACAAAGACAAGCTCCAGACGGCGGGGCTGCCCGCTTCGCTGCTGGATCTCGCACAGCCGCAGTGGCAGGGCCGCTGGGCCGCTGGCACGTCGGGCGCCGATTTCCAGGCGATCGTGGCAGGTTTGCTCGCGCTGAAGGGTGAAGACGTCACCCGCTCCTGGCTACAGGGCATGAAAGCCAACGCGACCACCCTGCAGAACAATGTCGCGACCATGAAGGCGGTCAACGCGGGCAACCCCGACGGCGGCGTGATCTACCACTACTACTGGTACCGCGACCAGGCCAAGACCAAGGAGGGCAGCGCCAACACCGCGCTGCACTACTTCAAGAACCAGGACCCCGGCGCCTTCGTGAGCGTGTCGGGCGGCGGCGTGCTGAAGTCGAGCAAGAAGCAGGAATCGGCGCAGAAGTTCCTGGCGTTCATCACCGGCAAGAAGGGCCAGGAAGTGCTGCGCGACGGCGATTCGATGGAGTACCCCGTCGCCAGCGACGTGGCCGCGAACCCCGCGCTGCCGCCACTGGCCGACCTGCAGGCGCCCGCGATCGATCCGAGCAAGCTCGACGCGAAGAAGGTCACCCAGCTGATGACCGAGGCCGGGCTGCTGTAAGTGCGCACCCTCGCGACGAGAACACCCCGGGTCGGTCGGCCCGGGGTGTTCGTCACGGTCGTCGCGCTGGTGCTGACGGCGGCGACGTTCGTGCCGCTGGGTTACATCGTCTCGGTGCTGTTCGACACCGGATTGCGTGAGGCTGCCGCGCTGGTGTTCCGGCCGCGCGTGGGTGAGCTGCTGAAGAACACCGCGCTGCTGGTGGTGTGGACGGTGCCGGTGTGTGTGGTGCTCGGGATCGGGCTGGCGTGGCTGGTGGAGCGCACCGATGTGCCGGGGCGGGCGTGGTGGGGGCCGGTGCTGGTCGCGCCGCTCGCGGTGCCCGCGTTCGTGAACAGTTATGGGTGGGTGAGCGTTTTCCCGTCGATGCACGGGCTTTCGGCCGCTGTGATCGTCGCGACCATGTCGTATTTTCCGCTGGTGTATCTGCCGGTAGCGGCCACGCTGCGCAGGCTCGATCCGGCGATCGAGGAGTCAGCGCGTGCGCTCGGTTCTGGTCCGTTCGAAGTGTTCTGGCGAATTGTTCTGCCACAGTTGCGATTAGCGGTGCTCGGCGGCGGTCTGTTGATCGGCTTGCATCTGCTCGCCGAGTACGGCGCGTTCGTGATGCTGCGGTACGACACCTTCACCACCGCGATCTTCGAGCAGTACCAGAGCAGTTTCGCCGGTCCGGCCGGCAGCATGCTCGCGGGCGTGCTGGTGCTGTGCTGCTTGGCATTGCTGGGTGGCGAGGCACTGCTGCGCGGCGATGCGCGGTACGCGCGAGTGGGTGGCGGTGCGGCGCGCGCGAGGCAACCGATCGCGCTGGGTGGACTGCGGATGCCGATGCTCGGAGTGCTCGTGGCGGTGATCGTCGGCGCGCTCGGTGTGCCGCTGTGGACGATCGGGCGCTGGCTGTGGCTTGGTGGTTCCGAGGTCTGGGACACCGTGGAAATCGGTGCGGCGCTGGGCCAAACGATCGGATTGGCCGCTGCGGCCGCCGTGGTCACCACGCTGTGCGCGTTCCCCGTCGCCTGGATCGCGGTGCGCTCGACCAGTGCTTTCGCCCGGCTGATCGAGGGCGCCAACTACATCACCAGTTCACTGCCCGGCATCGTGATCGCTCTGGCCCTGGTCACGGTGACCATCCGCTGGACGCCGCCGCTCTATCAAACGGTGTCACTGGTCGTGATCGCCTACGTGCTGATGTTTCTACCCCGCGCACTCGTGAGCGTGCGAGCAGGTCTGGCGCAGGTACCGGTCGGCCTCGAAGAGGTGTCACGCTCGCTGGGCGAATCGGGCTCGGCCACCTTCTTCCGGGTGACCCTGCGCATGACAGCGCCCGCCGCCGCCTCGGCTGCCGCGCTCGTATTCGTCGCGGTATCAACAGAACTCACCGCGACCCTGCTCCTGGCGCCCACCGGCACACGCACGCTGGCCATGCAGTTCTGGGCGAAGTCGGGCGAACTCGACTACGCGGCCGCCGCACCATATGCCCTGATCATGATCATCGCGGCCATCCCGGTGACGTATCTGCTGTTCACGCAGTCACGAAAGGCGGCCGGGGTATGAGGCGCCGGGCAGAAGGCCGGATCAATCACCCGAACACAGTGACGCAGCGTCCTCGGGCTTGTCGACACAACGGTCGACGCCCGAACGCCTTCGCGCGTACTGGATTTCGCGCATTCGGAAAGGACGCGCCATGAGCAGGCTTGTCGTCGAAGGGGTTTCGAAGAGTTTCGGCTCGAACACCGTGCTCGATCACATCGACCTCGACGTACCAGACGGCACGGCCGCGGCGGTGGTCGGCGCCTCCGGCTGCGGCAAAACCACCCTGCTGCGAGTCATCGCCGGGTTCGAGGGATCCAACACAGGTTCGGTGCGGCTCGGATCGGAAACCGTTGTCCGCGATGGACTTTGCGTCCCACCGCAGCGCAGGCGAATCGGCTATGTCGCCCAGGACGGCGCCCTGTTCCCCCATCTGAGCGTCGCCGACAATATCGCCTACGGCCTACACACCGGCCTGCGCGGCGCCGTCGACCGCCTACGCCCCGCCCGCGACCGCGCCCGGATCAACGAACTCCTGGACATGGTCTCCCTCACCCCCGACTACGCCGACCGCTCACCCCACCAACTCTCCGGCGGCCAGCAACAACGCGTAGCCCTGGCCCGCGCCCTCGCCCGCAAACCCGCCCTCATGCTCCTCGACGAACCCTTCAGCGCCCTCGACACCGGCCTGCGCGCCACCACCCGCCAGGCCGTCGCCGACACCCTGCGCGCCGCGGGCATGACCAGCATCCTGGTCACCCACGACCAGGAGGAAGCCCTCAGCTTCGCCGAACAGGTCGCCGTCATGCGCGAGGGCCGATTCACCCAGGTCGGCCCACCCCAGCAGGTCTACCACCAGCCCGCCGACCTGTTCACCGCCCGCTTCCTCGGCGACTGCGTCCTACTCGACGCCCGCTGCGAAGCCGACACCGCCAAGTCCGCCCTCGGCCCCGTCCCCGTCCAACCCGGGGCTCCGACCGGCCAGGTCACCCTGATGATCCGCCCCGAACAACTGGCAGCCCAGGTGATCACCGCCGACCAGCCCCACTCCGGCCGCGTCACCGCCGTCGACTTCCGCGGCCCCGACGTCACCCTCACCATCGACCTCACCGAAGGCGCGGGCACCGTCCGAGTCCGCCGCACCGGCATCGCCGCCCCCACCACCGGCGACCACGTCCACCTCACCGTCCACGGCCCCGCCGTCGCCTACTGACCATTGCGATCACGCTGATCCCAACCCTCGCCGCGAGCCCGCGTGCACGGCATTATCAATGGCGAGGCGGGCGTGGCTGAGTGGTGGAGGCACCGGTCTGCAAAGCCGGTTACGCGGGTTCAATTCCCGCCGCTCGCTCTGTGGGAAAGCGGCTGGGTCGTGGAATGATCGTTTTCATGTCACGGCCCAGACCGCTTTCCGAGGACCCTATCGCCGAGGCCTACCGACAGTGGGTAGCGCACGGGTGGGAGTCGGTGGCCGATGGGATGGCGCTGGTGACCTCGCTGGTGCGGGCCCAGCAGATCGTGATGGCGCGGGTAGACGAGGCGCTCAAACCGTCGGGGCTCACGTTCTCCCGGTACGAACTGTTGCAGCTGCTCAGTTTCAGCCGGACCGGTGCGCTGCCGATGGCCAAGGCGAGTGCGCGGCTGCAGGTGCATCCGACGAGCGTGACCAATACTGTCGATCGACTCGAAGCGGCCGGGCTGGTGGTTCGCGTCCCGCACCCCAGTGACCGCCGGGCAACCCTCATCGAAATCACCGATGCGGGAAGGAAATCCGTCGCCGAAGCCACGGCCGCGCTGAACGCCGAGGTGTTCGCCGAGCCCGGCCTACCCCCCGACCAGGGCCGCGACCTGCTACGACTGCTGGCACAGTTCCGCCACGACGCGGGCGATTTCGAGGCCGACGACCCGGAAAACCTCGCATTCCACGCGACCTGGCAACCGGGGAGATGAATCTTCGGCCGATTCCCTTGGCAGGTAGCGCGAAAAGGTCCACGATGTAGCCCATGGTGCTGATCCTCGGGGTGTCAGCGGGCGCGGGTGGGGCCCGTGCGGTGCTGACCCATTCCGATCAGCCGCACATGCCACCCATCGACCGGATCCACATCCCGCGCCGGGCGGGCGGCTCGATCGAGGAATCGGTCCTCACCGCGATCCACCGCATGCGCGCGGCAGCGGCCGACCGCGACGAGTACATCTCGGGCACCGCCGTCACCTGCCGCAGTGAACTCCAGGCCGACGCGATCAGAGCCGCCGCCGGCCAGGTCGATTTCGCCATCGTCGACGAACCGCTGGCCCAGCTGCGCTATCTGCGTTTCACCGGCCTGCTGCCCGCCACCGATTCGGTGATGCTCTACGACCTCGGCAGTTCCGGCCTGACCATCACCCACGCCGATTGCCGCACCGAAACGATCCTCGCGGGCAAACGCAGCACCGTCCTCAGCGGCAACGGCTACGACGCCCTCCTGCGCTGGCAACTCGCCCGCAGTGGCGTCTCCACCGATACACACGTCAGCCGTGAACACCGGGAATCGTTGAGCCGCACCAGAGTCGTCACCGCGACCGACGCCGACACCGGCGGTCGCGCGGTACTCACGCGCAGCGACCTGGCCGCGTTATGCGAAGCGGGACTGCATCATTCGGCCTCGTTCGTGCGCCTGCTGATCGAGGAGACGGGCGTGCAACCGGGAGCGCTGGCACTGCTCGGCGGGTGCACTCGCAACCCGAGTCTGCGCGCCGATCTGGCCCAGCTGATCGGCCTGCCGATCGTGTACGACCCTGAGCCGGAATATGTTTCGGCGCGCGGCGCGGTGTTGCTGTGCGCCCGCCGCCCCTCGGCGCGGTTACGCATGGCGCGACGTGGCGTCGGCATGATCGGCGCGGCGCCGTCCTCCGGCCGTCGAAAACTTCTCGCCGCGGTCGCGGTGACGGCCACCCTCGGTGGCACGGTCGCCGGACTCCTCAGCAACGACAACTCGGCGCGGTCCCCCGAACAGGGCACCGCGCCGAGTACCGCGCACTTCATCGACGGTGCGCCGAGCTGGAAGCCGCGTTAGCGGTTGGTGAAGTTCGGCTTGCGCTTCTCGACGAACGCGGCCATGCCTTCCTTCTGATCCTCGGTCGCGAACAGCGAATGGAACACGCGACGTTCGAACAGCAGTCCCTCGGTGAGGGTGGTCTCGAACGAGCGGTTCACCGCTTCCTTGGCGATCATCGCGACCGGCAGCGACATCGACGCGATGGTCTGCGCGGCTTCCAGCGCGGTGTCGAGGAGCTCGTCGGCGGGCACGACCCGCGAGACCAGCCCGGACCGCTCGGCTTCCTCGGCGCCCATCATGCGGCCGGTCAGGATCAGATCCATGGCCTTGGCCTTGCCGATCGCGCGGGTGAGGCGCTGCGAGCCGCCGATGCCGGGGATCACGCCGAGGGTGATCTCTGGCTGGCCGAACTTGGCGTTGTCGGCGGCGATCAAGATGTCGCACAGCATGGCCAGCTCGCAGCCGCCACCGAGGGCGTAGCCGGCGACGGCGGCGACGGTAGGCTTGCGGAAGTTGGCCAGGCGGTCCCAGCGGGCGAAGAAGTCGGCCAGGAACATGTCCATGTACGACTTGGGCGCCATCTCCTTGATGTCGGCGCCGGCCGCGAAGGCCTTCGCGGAGCCGGTGATCACGACGGCGCCGATGGAGTCGTCGCGGTCGAGTTCGTCGAGCGCGGCGATGACGTCGTCGAGGACCTGGGCATTGAGGGCGTTGAGCGCCTTGGGCCGGTTCAGGGTGATCCAGCCGACCCCGCCTTTGCCATCGGTGCCGCCCTTGCGTTCCAGCAGAATCGTCTCGAATTCGGTCACGGCCACCCTTTTGTCGATCATCGGTTACGGATAGTGGTGACGATACCGAGCCGGGTAGGCACGCGGTTCGCCAGTCTGGACGGTAGACGGCCGGGGTTTGAGTAGTCCTGGAGGCGGGTGGTGTGTGGCAGAGCTTCGGGGTTTGAGTGGTCCCAGGTGGTTTGACGCTGTGTTTATTGGAGCGCTGGCGCGCTCGAGCGCGGCCCCTGAGGGGCCGCGGGGCGGGGGGGGCGGAGGCGGCGGAGGGCCCCGCCC
>NZ_JBHXRR010000035.1:0-36447 GCF_042716665.1 Nocardia sp. NPDC058658 | reverse complement strand
GAACGACCGGCGTTTACGAGGAGGCATGCGGACATCCTTTCAAACAGACCGAGTGGTCTGTCAAGTCGGTGTCCACTACCCGGGGGGAACCTCAGGCGGGTTGGCTGCCTATTTCGAGCAGCAGCGGGAGGTGCCGAAGAAGATCGAGGTAACGCTCGCGCAGTTCGACACCACCTACGACGTGGTTTATGCGAACCTGCCGCTCGAGCAGGTGCCCGCGCCGAACCTGCAGCCGCGTGGCGGGACCGCGCTCTACGACGCGCTCGGCAAGCTCGTCACCAGCGTGGGGACCGAACTGGCCGCCCGCCCCGAACACGAACGCCCCGGCACCGTGATCATCGTGGTCCTCACCGACGGCCACGAGAACTCCAGCCGCGAATGGACCCATGCCGCCGTGAAGTCGCTGATCACCCAGCAGCAGGATGTCTACAACTGGACCTTCGTCTTCCTCGGCGCCAACATGGACGCGGTAGAAGTAGGGTCCAACCTCGGCTTCGACCCCGGCTCGTCCATCACCTACGCCCCGGTCGCAGGCGGCGTCCGAGGCGCCTTCGACGCCCTCTCCGCCTACTCCTCCCGAGCCCAAGCCGCCCCGGCGGGTGCTGTCCGCCGCGCCCGATTTTCCGACGCCGAACGCAAACAAGCAGACCAGTAGCCCTACGCCGCGTCGACCTTCTCGAACCGTGCGACGAACCGGACCTCGAGCGCATACGCCACACGCTCCAGCATGCCGATAGTCGGTGTCCCACCGCCGGATTCGAGCCGCGAGACCTCGGGCTGCCGCAGCCCAGCTCGTTCGGCAAGCTGCGTCTGTGTCAGCCCGAGTTCCAGCCGTCGCTCGCGACTGGATTCGGCCAACTCGATCGCGAGAATCGCCTCAGCCCGTCCGGCTGCGTATTCGCCCGCGTCGAAGCCCGGGCTACTGATCCGTTCCCGGCGCAGGTCGTCCATCGAGGGGTGCTCAGTCATGATCGGTTACCTCCAGTCGAAATCTGTGTTCTCGGGGGTGAAGGTGAAAGCGGAGTTCGCGTACCCCATCACCGAGATTGCGTGACCACGGTTCGCCGATCGGCGGAGGCGGCACGTGCGCGACCCTCTACGCGCTGGCTTCGTTGTCAGGTGCCGGGCGCGAATCGTTCGACGGGCGGGTGGACGGCACCGAAGCCGCCGGGCGGGCGGGTAATCGGGCCGCTACTCGGAAGCCGCCGGACGGTCGTGGTCCGGCGGTGAGGGCGCCGCCGAGGGCGTGGGCTCGTTCACGCATGCCGATGATGCCGTTGCCGCCGATTCCGGTGCGGACGGCGGTGTCGGTGGGGCGGGTGTTGTCGACGGTGATGTCGATGGATTGGGGGGTGTAGCGGAGGGTGATCAGCGCTGCCGCGCCGGGGGCGTGCTTGACCACGTTGGTGAGTGATTCCTGGACGATTCGTGCCGCCGCCACGTCGATCACACTCGGTAGCTTCTTCGGCATGCCGATGATCTTGGTGTCGACGTCGAGGCCGGTTGCGCGCGGGCGTTCCAGGAGTGTGTCGAGGTCTTCGAGGGTGGGGGTGGCGGTGCGTGGGGTGGGGCGTGGTGGCTCGGGGTGCTGGGCCGAATCAGGTTCGACGGCAGGGCTTTCGAGGTAGTCCGGTGCGGTAGTGGTGCCGCTGCGGATCGCGTGGAGCAGGGTCTGGACTTCGGTAGAAGCCTGTTTGGACGTGGTTTTGATCGTGGCCAGCGCCGCTGCGGCCTGCTGCGGTTTGCGATCGAAGTGTTCCAGCGCCAACGATGACTGCGCGTTGATCAGTGAAAGGCTGTGGGCGAGAACATCATGCAGTTCGCGGGCACCGGCGAGCCGTTCTTCGGCTTCGGCCCTGGCCTGCTCAGCCTGTGCCAGACGGCGCGTCTGCTCGGCTAGCCGCGCCCGCGCGAGCACCACCGTCTGTCGCTGACGCACCCACTCGGCGATCCCGACCAATATGCCCGTCCAGCCCAGCAGCCCGAAGATCTGCCACGCATCGCTGTGGCGCCCGAGCAGGATGGGCAGCGGCCACACCAGCAGCAGAAAGCCGACGACGACCACCGGGTATATGCGCCACCGTGATCCGTGCATCACCACTGCCAGGCCCCGGTCCTTGCCGGCCGAGCCACGCTCCCACTTCGCAGACGCTCCCACCTGCCCAACCCTATTGTGTGCGAGCCACGCACGTGTCGGCCCGCGCCAGTATTTCCTGCCAGGTCCTACTTCGCCCGATGCTTCGATCGACGTGGAGGACGTATTTCCGGTGACCGCTTCATCTCTGGGCCCGCGGTGATGCCACCACTACCACTGTGGCGCGCGCCGATACCGTGAACGTCGCCGTTCAGGACCACCCGGCGGGGTTCGACGCCGACTCCCGGGAGATTCCCGAGCCGGTCTCGGGGAATCCGCCGAAGCGATCGTTGTGCAGGTGGGCGAAGAAATAGCACATTCGCTCGCATTCAGCGTCTGTGGTCGCGGCCTCGGGGACGGCATTGACGGCGTCGTAGTAGTCGCGTCCCATGGCCACGATGAACCCGCGCGCGTAGAGGAAGCCGTCGTCGGAGCCGTCGGTGACCGCCTGCAGGTCAGCGCGGTCGAGGTCGTAGAGCGCGCGTTCGGCGACGCGGTCGAGGGCGGTCAGTTCCGCGCTGGTGAACGCTGTCGACAGGGTGGTCAACTGGGCGAGGAACGCGTCGAGTCGGCTGTCGAGGTCGCTGTCGATCGATCGCAGAACGGCGGCCGGTTCGGTACCGGTGGCCGTCCATGCCGAGTCGATCAGATTCCAGAATCGGGAGATGTCTTCGGGGGGTGAGCAATTCGATCATCGCCGCGTAGAAGGCGGCCAGCCGCTCGGCCGGGGGAGCGCCGGGGCCGAGTGGGGGTGCACCGCGCAGGAGCTGTTCCTGGAGGGCGCGTTCGTGCTCGTCGAGCAGGGCGACCGCGATCGCGTTGCGGCCGGGGTAGCGGCGGTAGAGGGTGCCGCGCCCGACGCCCGCCTTGGCGATGTCGTCCATGGTGACCGTGCGCGGGTCGCGGGTGGCGAAGAGTTCGGCGGCCGCCGCCAGCACTTTCGCGCGATTTCGGGCCGCGTCGGTGCGCTCGGTGGGCGGCGACGCACCGCTGAGCAGGTCGGATCGGGGCTCCATGCTTCGACTGGTGCACAAGGACCCGCTGAGCGCGGGACGCGTGCTGGCGCTGTCGCTGATCGTCGGGGGCATTGTGCTGGCCCGGGCGACCGCGACCGAATGACGCGAGAGACGCTGTCGCACACCCGATGCGGCATTCGGCCGGTCAGGACCGGTAGAGTCGGCTGATGGACCAGCAAGTTCGCCCCCCGGACCTGTCCACGCGCCCGCACGAGCTCACTGTCGAGCGTGTGATGACAGCGCAGCCGAGCCTGCTCTACGCGGCGTGGACCCAAGGTCTCGACCTGTGGCTGGCCGTTCCCGGATCGGTCCTGATGCGCCCGGCCGTCAACGAGCCGCTCTACTTCGACACCGGCTCCGACGACAAACGCAACCCCCATTACGGCCGCATCCTGCTCCTGGAACAGAACCGCCGGGTCGAGTTCACCTGGGTCACCGCCGCCACCGACGGCGTCGAAACCGTGGTCGCCGCCGAATTCCTCAAGCAGCCGCGCGGCATCCGCCTTCGTCTGCGCCACTCCGGGTTCCCGACCGCGGCGATCCGCGATCTGCACCAGCAGGTCTGGCCCGACAAACTCGAGCGCCTCGACGAAGTCACCAGCAAGGTCTCCTGAGCGGGACCCCATCCGTCGCCGCGCGAGTAGGTTCGTCACCGAACGCACCACACACGAATCGAAAGGATCGCGATGCCGACTCGTAGCGCACGCACACTCTGGTCAGGCGGACTGCAGGACGGGTCCGGGCAGGTCGAGCTGGTCAGCTCGGGGGTGGGCAAGTTCGATGTGAGCTTCCCGCGCCGAGTGGCCGACACGGCCGAGGGCACCAGCCCGGAGGAACTGATCGGGGCGGCGCATTCGTCGTGCTACTCGATGGCGCTGTCGGCCGAGATCGCCAATGCCGGTGGCACGCCGGAAAGCCTGGACGTGACCGCCGACGTGACGTTGGCGCCGGACCCGGCAGGCGGCTTCGGCATCAGCAAGATCAAGCTCACCGTGCGCGGTCAGGTTTCGGGGCTCGACGCCGACGGGTTCGCCGCGGCGGCGCTCGCGGCCAAGAACGGTTGCCCGGTCAGCAAGGCCCTCACCGGGGTCGGCGAGATCGAGCTGGACGCGGCGCTGGTCTGAACCGGCGTAATCACGCAAACGGCCGTCGCGGAATCAGAAAACTGATTCGCGGCGGCCGTTTTGCGTGATCACGCCGGTCAGCGCTGGGTGAACCAGCGATGCGCGGCCGGGGTGTACATGGCCGGAATCGCGATGACGACAGCAAGGATGTGCACCGCGCGGCAGCCGGCCAGCACGATCGAGCTGTCGGACATGCCGTCGAGCAGGGTCGTGTAGTCGTCGGTGGACAACACCACTGCCAAGGGCTCGATGATCAGCGAGATCAGGCCGACCACACCGATGCCGACGGTCAATACCGCGCGGGCGACGCGGCTGCCGTTGAGCATGTACAGCGCGACGCCGGCGACAGCCAGGTAGATGGCGAGCCGAGGGAGCAAACCTGTTGCGGTGGCGCCGAATTCGCCGCCGCCACGCACAGCGCGCAACAGTCCTTCGGCCACGCCCGCGGCGAGTGCGGTGAGGAGTCCGACGAACGCGACGTTCACGGCGCGGGGGCGAGTACTGGAAACAAGAGAGGCAGTGCCGGTCATGGCAGGAGACACTGCCTGTCTCAGCTGCTCGCGAGGATCACCCTGCGGTAGGAACCTTGTCCACTACCGCAGTGCTACGCCGCGCAGCGAATTCGGTGAGCGCGGCGAACGCCAGCCCCAAACTCACCCACAGCGTGGTTGTTTGGGCCAGCGAGGCCACCCGGAAATTCCACAGCAGGGTGGCGGGGAAGTCGTCGGCCACCTCGTTCACGCCGGGCAGCAGCACATAGCCGACCGTGGTGACCACGACGAAGGCGCCGACCCCGGCGATGAGCCGCAGTGTGTCCGAAGCGGCGAGCGCGCGGTAAGCCGCGACGGCTGCCGTGACGGCAAGCAGGCCGAGCACGACGGCCGCGACCCACAGCCAGGTGCGCTCGTTGATCGTTTCCGGATCACCCACCGCGGGTGGGTTGGCCGGATACTTGAAGAACGGCACCGCCACGATCGCCGCCCACGCGAGAACCGCCGCGGTCAACGACAATTGGGTCCCGGACAGTTTCGTGAACCGGCGTGCGACGTTGATCGCCGCCGCGAACAGCGCACCGAACGCCATGCCGGCCAAGCCGAGCGCGAGGAACTGTCCCGCCTTCTGTCCCGACCGGCTGACCAGCGCTTCTTCTCCGTGGGAATGCCCCTCGGTAGCTTCGGGCCCATGCGAATGCCCGGCGGAACCGGCTTCTTCGATGGCGATCGCGGCGTCCACCTGGGGCTCGCCGACGAAATAGCCCACTGTCGCGGCCAGCAGGCCGGCGATCAAACCGGCCAGCAGACCACGCAACAGCAGGGTCTTGAGTGATCCGATCAGTGGCACGGGACACCGAGCAGGTGACGTCCGTCGTGCATCAGCTCGTGCAGGAACATCCCGCTACGCGAGACGGCCCCCTGGTCGAAACCGACCAGGTACAGGGCGAGCAGTGCAAGAAGAACGACACCGACCGTGACGAGCACGGTTGCGAGGGTGTCGAGGCCGGTCGACCGGCTGGGTGAATGCGCGATAGCCATTCGGGTCCTCCTGTAGGGATACGCGTCCCACGGTTGAAGTGTGGTGCGAAGGTGCCGGTGTCTGGCTCTCCGGCACCGGTGACCCGGTACATGGATGACAGTGGCGCGACCGCTCCGGACTCACACCGGAATTACCGCGCACCCTCGCGGATGTTGCCTCGAACTGTGACAGCCCCGAGCCGTCCGCGTCAATACGCGTATGCGCATGTCCAGCGGAAACGCCGCTGTCAGGCCTTCGCGGGCACGTCGAGGACGACCTCGAACTCGAGCAGCGAGGCACCCGTCGACACCGGCTTCGGACGCTCGCCGTCGCCACCGTTACCGGCGTGCGCCGCCCGGGCCGGACCGTCGCGCCACGCGGCGAACGACTCCTCCGAATCCCATTGCGTCACCACGAAATACCGGTTGTCGCCGGCGACGGGGCGCAGCAACTGGAACCCGAGGAACCCGGGGGAGTTCTCCACCGCACCGGCGCGAGCGGCGAACCGCTTCTCCAGCTCGGGGCCCGCACCTTCGGGAACTTCGATCGCATTGATCTTCACAACAGCCATAGCGCTGACAATACGACCGCTCGGGAAACATCCCGCTCTGGGGCACAATCGGCAAGGTGTTGTACGACGAAGGTGGGGCCGGGGTCCCGATTCTGCTGTTGCACGGGCTGATGGGCAGCGCGCGGACCTGGGCCGATCAGGTGCCGTGGTTGCGCGGGTACGGGCACGTGTACGCCGTGGATGCCGCCGGGCACGGGCGGCCGACGCCCGCCGAGCTCACCACCGAGGCCTTCGTCGCCGACCTGGCCGAGCTCACCGCCTCGATCACCGAGCCGATGGTGATCGTCGGGCATTCGATGGGTGCGATCCACGGGTGGGTCTTCGCGGCGACCTATCCGGAGCGGGTGCGCGCGATCGTCGTCGAGGACATCGCCCCCGATTTCACCGGCCGCACCGCCGCCCACTGGGCCGAATTGATCCACTCGTGGCCGCAACCGTTCCCCGACGAACAGGCCGTGCTCGACTACTTCGGCCCGGTCGCGGGCACCTATTTCCTGCGAGCGTTCACCGAGGCGACCGACGGCTACCGCCTACACGGCGAGGTGGACACCTTCCGCGCGATCTCCGAAGAGTGGGGCACGCGCGACTTCTGGGCCGAATGGAAGTCGCTGCACGTGCCCGCGCTCCTGATCGAAGGCGAGCACACCATCACCCCGCCGGGGCAGATGCGCACGATGGCCGAGGTGGTTCCCGAGGCGGAGTACGTGCGCATCGAGGGGGCAGGCCACCTGGTGCACGACGAACAACCCGAGGTATATCGCGAGCATGTCGGCCGGTTTCTGCATCGCGTGACGCGCTGAACTCCTTCGCAGGGCTGCCCCTGGTGCGCGGAGAGCTGCCCGCGTGAAGGGCCCGTTCGCCAGTAGGTGCGATCGTCGCCGCGAGCACCGAGTTCCGACGCTACCCCGCAGCGCTTCCCTCGCCCGCCAGCGCGAACAGCCCGTCATCGGTCTGCTCGATCAGCCCGTCGACCAGCAACGAATCCAAGGCCCGCGCACGCTGCCCCGGGTCGCGGGTCCAGGCCAGGTCGAGGCGGATCCGCTCGACCGGGCCTGACGCGTCGCGCAGGACATCGAGCAGCCGCCCGCGCGCCTGGCGGTCGGTCCCCTCGTACTTCTGAACCTTGCGCGCAACCTCGGCGGCGGGTTTCCCCGCCTCAACCCACGCGCAGCGAGGCAGCGGGCAGCGGGCGCAGTCGGGGTTGCGGGCCGTGCAGATCAGGGCGCCCAGTTCCATCAGGGCCGCCGAGAATCTCGCGGCGCGCGGCACCGGAACGGGCAGGAGGGCTTCGGTCTCCGCGAGATCCCGCGAGGACGGGTTACCCGGTTCGCGACCGTGTACCGCCCGCGCGACCACGCGTCGAACATTGGTGTCCACCACGGGAACTCGCTGCCCATAGGCGAAACAAGCCACCGCCCGCGCGGTGTACGCGCCGATTCCCGGCAGTCCGAGCAACATGTCCACATCGGCGGGCACCACGTCACCGTGTTCGGCTGCCAGCACCCGCGCGCACTCGTGCAACCGCAACGCCCGCCGCGGATACCCCAACTTGCCCCACGCCCGCAGCACCTCCGCCTGCGAGGAAGCCGCCATCGCCGACGGCACCGGCCAGCGTGCCACCCACTCCCGCCAGATCGGCTCCACCCGGACCACCGGCGTCTGCTGCAGCATGATCTCGCTCATCAGGATGTGCCACGCGGTCGCGTCGGGCTCGCGCCACGGCAGCTCGCGCGCCGTCTCGTCGAACCAGTTCAGCAGTGCGTCTGCGTCGATGCTCACCGTTGTTGTTCCCTCTGAGCCAGGCTCTCTTTGCCGACCCGTAACGCGCCGGACTCGCTGGTAACCAGGGGCGTGTGCACAATGGTCGGTATGCCTGGTTCCAATCCGATAAGTGCTTGGAAGTCGCTGCGTGAAGGCAACGAGCGCTTCGTCAATGACACCCTGCAGCATCCTAGCCAGGGCGCTGCCGACCGAGCCAAACTCGTCAAGGGCCAAAACCCGCACGCGATCCTGTTCGGTTGCGGTGATTCCCGCGTCGCCGCCGAACTGATCTTCGATCAGGGTCTCGGCGACATGTTCGTCGTGCGCACCGCTGGTCATGTCGTGGACAGTTCGGTGCTCGGCTCGATCGAATACGGCGTCGAGGTGCTCAACGTGCCGCTGATCGTCGTTCTCGGTCACGACAGCTGCGGCGCCGTGAAGGCCACCATCGACGCGCTCGACGGCGGCGAGGTGCCAGGTGGGTTCATCCGCAGCGTGGTCGAGCGGGTGACGCCGTCGATTCTGGTCGGACGTCGTGAAGGGCTCAGCACGGTCGACGAACTCGAGGCACGGCACGTGGTGGAGACCAGCAAGCTGCTCATGCAGCGGTCGATGATCATTTCCCAGCGCGTTGCCACTGGTCAGTGCGCTATCGCCTGTGTCACCTACAAGCTGGAGGATGGCCGGGCGCAGCTGCGGCGCACCGTCGGCAATATCGGCGAGGTGGTCTGAACTTCAGACCCGCGTCCCGGTTCGGCCCCCGACACGCCGAGGTCATCGAGCGCGCCCCTGCGCGCTGCGCTTACCTTTGAGGTGTGCTGGAACCGAATGGACCGCTGTCACCGGAGATCTACTGGCGCCGCCGTGCACTCGCGATCGGCGTCATCATCGTCGCGCTCGCGATCGTGATCTGGCTCGTCACCATGGTCGCGCGCGGTGGCGACTCGGCCGGTGCGGACTCCGCGGCGGCGACTACCACCACGTCGGCGGAGTCGAGCGCGTCCACGACGAGCTCGACTCCGACCAGCTCCTCGACCACACCGACCAGCGCGGCTGCGACGACCAGCGCCACCGACCAGCCCGCGGCGCAGCCGTGCCAGGATCAGTCGCTTGCGCTGAAGGTGACCGTCGGCCAGCCGACCTACAAGGTCGGTGACCAGCCCGCTTTCGGCACCGTGATCACCAATATCTCGTCCGCGGCCTGCGTACGCGACCTCGGCGCGGGCCCGCAGTTCCTCGTCTACACCCTCGACGGGCAGCGCAGGCTCTGGGCGAGCAACGACTGCAACGCCGACGACCCGCCGGAAACGAAGACGCTCAAGGCGGGTGAACAGCTGTCGTACAAGGGCACCTGGTTCGGCACCACTTCGCAGCCGCAGTGCGCGGGCGAGCGCCTTCAGGTGCCTGCGGGCGCGTACATGGTCGTGGCCCAGCTCGGCGCCGTTCGCAGTGCCGCGGAGCCGTTCAACCTCGTCGCGTGAGTGCCGGTCCCCGCGTGCGGGGACATTGTGCGGGTGCGCTATAGGTCACATGTTCGAGTTGGGTCGATTTGCAGTGTTCGCAGAATCAGCGAAGGCGTCAATCGGCATTGGCGAGGAAATGGTCGAAACGCGCTGATTCGGGTGGTTGCCGGAGTTATTCCACGGTCACCACCTCGCGCGGTGCGCGGGATTTGCGGAGTTCGGCCAGGCGCAGCGCCGAGCGCAGATCCCCGACCTCGTGGATCCGCATCGAGCCGGTCTTGGTTTTCTCCGAACCGGGCGGAACCAGCGCCGTGGTGAACCCCAACCGCTCGGCCTCGGCCAGCCGCCTGCCGAGCCCGGTGACCTTGCGAACCTCACCCGCCAACCCGACTTCGCCCAGGATCACCCAGCCCGCTGGCAGGGCGACATCGGCCTCGGCGGACGCGATGGCCAAGGCGATGGCAAGGTCGGCGGCCGGTTCGAGCAAACGCATCCCGCCGACGGTCGCCGCGTACACATCGTGCTTGCCGAGAAACACCCGCCCCCGGCTCTGCAGCACTGCGAGCACCATCGACACCCGGTTGTAGTCGAGCCCGCTCACGGCCCGGCGCGGCTGCGGAATCTCGGTCTTGACCGTGAGTCCCTGCACCTCGGCCACCAGCGGTCGCTTGCCGTCCATCGCGACGGTCACCGCGGTCCCGGAGACGGTGTCGGTGCGATGGTGCAGGAACAACCCGGACGGATCGTCGACGCAGGCGATGCCGTCGTCGTGCAGTTCGAAACAGCCCACCTCGTCGGCGCTACCGAACCGGTTCTTGATGCCGCGCACCATCCGCAGCGACGAATTCTTGTCACCCTCGAACTGCAACACCACGTCGACCAGGTGCTCGAGCGTGCGCGGGCCCGCCACGTTCCCGTCCTTGGTGACGTGCCCGACCAGCAGCACCGCGATCCCGGTCGCCTTGGCCAGCGAGGTGAGCGCCGCGGTGACCGCGCGGACCTGGGTGACACCGCCGATCACGCCGTCCACCTCGGGCGCCAGCATGGTCTGCACCGAGTCCACCACCAGCAGCGTCGGCCGCACCTGCTCCACGTGCCCGAGCACGATCGACAGATCCGATTCGGCCGCCAGATACACCCGGTCGTGCACCGCGCCGGTCCGATCGGCCCGCAACCGCACCTGCCCGGCGGATTCCTCCGCGGTCACATACAGTGCGGTCTCCGCACGCGCCGCCGCCCACCGGAACGCCACCTCGAGCAACAGCGTCGACTTGCCCACTCCCGGCTCACCCGACAACAACACCACCGACCCCGGCACCACCCCGCCCCCGAGCACCCGATCGAGCTCGCTCACCCCCGTCGACCGTGCCTGCGTGACCTTGGCGTCGATCTGCGACAACGGCGCCGCGGCCGTACTCGGCAGCATGGCCCGCCGACCGGGCGCGGCGGCCGACGCCGAAACGGCCACCTCGGTCACCGTTCCCCATGCCCCACAATCAGGGCACTTACCCACCCACTTGGACACCTCGTGCGTGCACGCGGAGCACCGGAAGACTGCTTTGGTCTTGGCCACACGCGCACCCTACGGAGGTGTACCGACAAAAAGAGCCGCCGCGAAGTTCGCGACGGCTCTTTTCGAAAAGTGCTGGTCTCAGTGACCGCCCGCACCCGCGGGCGCCGGGCCGGACTTCTCGTTCTCGATCCGCGCCACAGCGGCGGCGTCGACCGGGACCGACACCTGCACGGTGCCCGCGTCCTTGAAGTTGAAGGTGACGTTGTAGGTCAGGCCAGGGACGATGTCGGTGGCCAGCGAGGTGATCTCGATCGTGGCCGGGTTCGCGGCCGGATCGATCGACGGGGTGTCGCCCGCGGCACTGGTCGGCGCGGCCGAGGTGCTGGTGGGCGCCGCGGTGGTGGTCGGCGCCGCCGACGGAGTGGCGTGGTGATCGTCGGCCGCGGCGGGCTTGGCGGTGGTCGATCCGACGACCACGGTCTGCTGCGGCTTCAGCACGAACTTGGCGTCGCCGCCGGGCCCGGTGATCTTGATCTGACCCAGATCGGTGCTCACGCTGGTGAGCTCGTCGGTGACGGTCTCGCTGTTGTTGATGATCGACAGCGCGATCACCGCCTTGCCGCCCTTGGCGTGCTCGGCGGTGGCCTCCGGGTACACGATGTGCACATTGCGCAGGGCGATGTCGCCGACGGAGGCGTGGTTGCCGTTGATGGCGGCGGCCTGCGACGAAGTCTGGGTGTGCTGGCCGGCACTGCAGCCGGTCAGGGCGATGCCCGCGGCAGCGGCGAGCGCGGCAACCGTCACCATGCGACGTCGCGCCGGCGGGGCGGTCACAGCTTTCAGGGCAGTCACGGTTTGTCCTCCATGTCGACCGGGCTCACTCCGCCCACAGGGGATCGGAGGTGTAGTAACTAGGCAGCGTAGTAGTTCACTTCGCGCGGGCGTCGTTCGGGCTCGCGACGCGCGGGCGCGGAAGTAACAGTTCGGTGTCTCGAGCGGGTTTGCCGAATCGATGCCGGACTCCCGATGTGCGATAACCGGGCCCTGTGCTGGTGGTTAACCCGTTCTGCCACAACGCAATGCACAACAATTCTGGATTGTCAACCCCGGCGGGAGCCTCGTTGTGGCCCTGACCTGCACAGTTGATCGCGCCGTTATCGAGTCGCATGTTAAACTGTGAACATCGAAAGGGGCACGGGACACATGATTTTTAAGGTCGGAGACACCGTCGTTTACCCCCACCACGGAGCGGCGCTGATCGAAGCAATCGAGACCCGCACCATCAAGGGTGTGCAGAAAGAGTATCTGGTCCTGAAGGTCGCGCAAGGCGACCTGACTGTTCGGGTTCCCGCAGAGAACGCTGAATACGTCGGCGTCCGCGACGTCGTCGGCCAGGAAGGTCTCGACCGCGTCTTCCAGGTGCTGCGCGCGCCACACACGGAGGAGCCGACCAACTGGTCCCGCCGTTACAAGGCCAACCTCGAGAAGCTCGCCTCCGGCGATGTGAACAAGGTGGCCGAAGTGGTTCGTGACCTGTGGCGTCGTGAGCAGGACCGCGGCCTGTCCGCCGGTGAGAAGCGAATGCTGGCCAAGGCTCGTCAGATTCTCGTCGGTGAGCTCGCGCTCGCCGAGGGCACCGACGACGGCAAGGCCGAATCGCTGCTCGACGAGGTTCTCGCAGCGGCTTCCTAGAAAACAATTCGAAGTGCGACCTGTCGTAGCACTGGTCCCTGCCGCCGGTCGTGGCGTGCGCCTGGGTGAACCCACCCCGAAGGCGTTCGTCCCGGTCGGCGGCATACCTATGGTCCGGTTGGCCGTCGACGGGCTGATCGCGTCCGGTGCCGTGCACCGGGTTGTCGTGGTCGTGCCCGCCGAACTGGTCGACGCGGCCACCTCTCTGCTGTCCGACACCACCTCGCTGACCGGCGGTTCGATGCCCCCTGTGCCGGTGCAGGTGGTGGTCGGCGGTGTCGAACGCACCGATTCGGTCCGCGCGGGCATCGCCGCCGCGCCCGACGCCGCGTTCTATCTCGTGCACGACGCCGCCCGCGCGCTCACGCCTCCAGAGTTGATCGCGCGAGTGGCTGCCGAGCTGCAGGCAGGCAGTCCGGCTGTCGTCCCCGCGCTCCCCGTCGTCGACACCGTCAAATCGGTCGACGACGCGGGCATCGTCACCGGGACCCCCGATCGCGCCCACTTGCGCGCCATCCAGACACCCCAGGGCTTCGACGCCGACCTCCTGCGCCGCGCCTACGCCACCGACGTCGGCGCCACCGACGACGCGGGCCTGGTCGAACGCCTCGGTTTCGACGTACAAACCGTCGCAGGCGACCCCCTGGCCTTCAAGATCACCACCCCCCTCGACCTCCGCCTGGCCGAAGCACTCCTCGCCGACGGAATCGCCGTGCCGCGCCGCGCCGAGCAGCTGGCCGCCGACCCGGTTCCGGCCGTCGCGACTTCCGCTGACGCCGGTCAGCCCACTGTCGCAGCGCCCGCGGTGTCCCAGGCGGTTGCCCGATGAGAGTCGGAATCGGCAGCGACGTCCACCCCATCGAGCCGGGTCGCCCCTGCTGGATGGCCGGTCTGCTGTTCCCGGACGCCGACGGCTGCGCGGGCCACTCCGACGGTGACGTGGCCGCCCACGCCCTCTGCGACGCTCTTCTCTCCGCCGCAGGCCTCGGTGACGTAGGCGCCGTCTTCGGCGTCGGCCGTCCCGAATGGGCCGGCGTCACCGGCGCCGCCATGCTCACCGAAGTCCGCAGGCTGCTGGCCGAAGAAGGCTTCGAAGTCGTGAACGCCGCCGTGCAGGTCATCGGCAATCGCCCGAAGATCGGCCCCCGCCGCGCCGAAGCGCAAAAAGTGCTCGGCGAGCTGCTCGACGCCCCCGTTTCGGTGTCCGGCACCACGACGGACGGCCTCGGCCTGACCGGTCGCGGCGAGGGCATCGCCGCCATCGCCACCTGTCTGATCGCGGCGTGTTCGTAGCCCTCACGGGCCATGAATACTCTCCGCCGCGCTTTCATCTTTTCGCCGATTCGATCAGCCGTCGCAACAAGCACGGCGCCACGAACCGGCCGGTCAACCCCACCGCAGTCCCACCGACTAGGATCGAATGCCGTGACCTTGCGCCTTTTTGACACCGACACGCGAACCATGCGGGAATTCACCCCGCTGGTCCCCGGCCGTGCCTCGGTGTACCTGTGTGGGGCCACCGTGCAGGGTCAGCCCCATATCGGTCATGTCCGCAGCGGCGTCGCCTTCGACGTGCTGCGTCGCTGGTTGCTCGCGCACGACTACGACGTGCAGTTCATCCGCAATGTCACCGATATCGACGACAAGATCCTGAACAAGGCCGCCGAAGCCGGGCGACCGTGGTGGGAATGGGCCGCCACGCACGAGCGCGCCTTCGACAAGGCCTACGAAACCCTCGGCGTGCTGCCGCCCTCGGCCGAACCGCGCGCCACCGGCCACATCACCCAGATGGTCGACCTGATGCAGCGCCTGATCGAGCGCGGCCACGCCTACGCCGCCGACGGCGACGTCTATTTCGACGTGATGAGCTGGCCGAATTACGGCGAGCTGTCGGGCCACCGCCTCGACGACGTGCACCAGGGCGAAACCCCCACCCGCGGCAAACGTGACCCGCGCGACTTCACCCTGTGGAAAGCCGCCAAGCCCGGCGAGCCGAGCTGGCCGTCGCCGTGGGGTCCCGGTCGTCCCGGCTGGCACCTGGAATGCTCGGCGATGGCCGAGTTCTATCTGGGCCCGGAATTCGATATCCATTGCGGTGGAATGGATTTGATCTTCCCGCACCACGAGAACGAGATCGCCCAGTCGAAAGCGGCAGGCGACGGTTTCGCGCGTTACTGGCTGCACAACGGCTGGGTGACGATGGGTGGGGAGAAAATGTCGAAGTCGCTCGGCAACGTGCTTTCGGTGCCGAATGTTCTCACTCGGGTGCGCCCGGTAGAATTGCGTTTCTACTTGGGCAGCGCGCATTACCGTTCGATGCTCGAATACTCCGACAAGGCACTCGACGACGCGGTCGCCTCGTATCAGCGCATCGAAGCTTTCGTGCAACGTGTGCTGGATCGGGCGGGCGAGGTGCCCGTCGGTAAATGGACCGACGGATTCGCCGCCGCGATCGATGACGATCTGGCTGTCCCGAAGGCGCTGGCCGAAATCCACCACGTGGTGCACGAGGGAAATCGGGCGCTGGAGGCGGGCGCGGTGGAGACCGCGGTCGAGCTGGCCGGTCAGGTGCGGGCGATGCTGGGAATTCTCGGTGTCGACCCGCTCGACGAACAGTGGTACACCCCCGCCGACAATTCGGCGGCGATCGACGCGCTCGACGTGCTGGTTCGCACGGAGCTGGATCGCCGGGCGAACGCGCGGGCCGAGAAGAACTGGGCAGAAGCCGATGCCGCACGGGATCGGCTCATCGCCGCGGGTATCGAGGTAACCGACACCCCGCAGGGGCCGGAATGGTCGCTGGGCGCATCTAGCGGAAAGGCGAACTGATGGCAGGCAATTCACAGCGACGCGGAGCAGTACGTAAGGGCGGCACCAAGAAGGGGCAGGTCGCCGGTTCCGGCGGCAAGCACCGTCGCGGGCTCGAGGGCCGGGGCGCGACCCCGCCCGCCACCGCCCGCACCAAGCATCCCGCCGCCAAGCGGGCCAGAGCGGCCGAGAAGGCCAAAGCCGCTGCGGCACAGGGCCGTCCGACCGGCAAGTCCGGTGTGCCGCGCGTCGGTCGCAAGTCCGACGAGGGTCCCGAGTTGGTGCTCGGCCGCAACCCCGTGCTCGAGTGTCTGCGCGCCGATGTCCCCGCGACCGCCCTGTTCGTCGCGGTCGGCACCGAGAACGACGACCGCCTGTCGGAGAGCGTGCAGCGCGCCGCCGACATGGGCATCTCCATCCTCGAGGTGCCGCGCACCGATCTGGATCGGTTGAGCGCTAACGGAATGCACCAGGGCGTGGCCCTGCAGGTGCCGCCGTACCGCTATGCCCACCCCGACGATCTGATGGACCGGGTGAAGTCCACCGCCGAGCCGGCCCTGCTGGTCGCGCTCGACAACATCACCGACCCGCGCAACCTCGGCGCCGTCATCCGCTCGGTGTCGGCGTTCGGCGGTCAGGGTGTGGTGATCCCGCAGCGTCGCAGCGCGAGCGTCACCGCCGTGGCCTGGCGTACCAGCGCCGGTGCGGCTGCCCGACTGCCCGTTGCCCGTGCAACGAATCTGACTCGCACACTGAAGGATTGGGCCTCGCAGGGCATCCAGATCGTCGGCCTCGACGCCGAGGGTGACACCACCCTCGACGACTTCGACGGCAGCGTGCCGACGGTCGTCGTGGTCGGTTCCGAGGGCAAGGGCCTGTCGCGCCTGGTCCGCGAGAACTGTGACTCGATCCTGAGCATCCCGATGGCCGGTCCGGTCGAGTCTTTGAACGCCTCGGTCGCGGCAGGTGTCGTGCTGGCCGACATTGCTCGGCAGCGTCGGTTGGGTTGATGCGTCGATTCTGGGTTTGAGTGGTCCCAGGTGGTTTGACGCTGTGTTTGTTGGAGCGCTGGCGCGCTCGAGCGCGGCCCCTGAGGGGCCGCGAGTTAGCCGCCGTTGCTGGAGGCTTCGCCTCGGACGCAACGGCGGCTAACTCGCGGCCGGGCCGCTACCGCCGCTGCGCGGCGGGCCCTCCCTATGGGTCGGGTGTGGGGGTTGGGAGTGCGGTTGTGGCGGGTGTCTTCGATTGCTGGTCGTGTAGTGGGGTCAGCAGCCTTCCCGCACAGTAAGATTCGACGGGTGGCGATTCCGAATCAGCCGATCGGTGAGACGGTCGAGCACCCGCAGGCCAACCTGATCCTCGTGCTCGGGCTGCTCAGCCCGTTCTGCTGCGGGATCTTCGGGCCGGTCGCGTGGGTGCTCGGCAAGCGGGCACTCAACGAGATCGACGCGTCCTACGGCGGGCTCAGTGGCCGCTCGCAGGTGATGATCGGCTATATCGCCGGTATCTTCGGCACCATCTGCATGCTGCTGCTCGCGCTGCTGTATCTGGCCGGTTCCTGCAACGGGAACTTCTAGTCCAGGCTGGGGCGGTCCCAGGCAGGCCATTCGTCGCTGACGCTGCCGGTCCAGTTCGGCGGCCTGCGCTCCTTGAACGCCACCATCGCCTCGCCACCGTCGACACTCTTGGTCACGTGCGCGTTGAGCTCGGATTCGAGCTGCCCGACCACCGTCGGCGTCATGCCGAGGCTTTCCCAGATCAGCCGTTTGGTCAGCGCGACCGGCAGGGGAGCGGTGCCGGTGGCGATGTCGTTGGCCACGGCCATCGCCGTCATCAGCACCTCGTCGGCGGGCAGCGCCGCATTGGCCAGTCCGAGCGATTTGGCTTCGTCACCGTCGAAGGTGCGTCCGGTGAGCATGATGTCGGCGGCGTTGGCCAGCCCGGCCAGGCGCGGCACCGTCCAGTGCGCGAACCCGTCGGCGAGCACCCCGCGCCGCACCTGATTCAGCCCGTAGACCGCGTCGCGCGCGAAATACCGCAGGTCACACTGCAGAGCCAGGGCCAGTCCGATGCCGACCGCGTGCCCGTTCACCGCGGCGATCACCGGTTTGCGCACCTGCCAGGGCGGCGGGTCGAGGGTGGCGCTCACGTCGCCGCCCCGCGCGGCGAGGTCGGCACCCGCGCAGAAGGCCGGTGGCGTGCCGGTGATCACGACGGCGCGGATCGCGTCCTCGATATCGCAGCGCCGTAGCGCCGCGCTCAGCTCGGCCGCCATCGTGGGGGTGACGGCGTTCTGCTTGGCAGGTCGGTTGAGCGTCAGCAGCGCGACGCCACCTTCGACATCGACGAGCAATTCCGAACTCATGGGACCGAATCGTACTAGCGACCGGCCAGCAAGTGTCTGCCGATCGCATACTTGTGCACTTCCGTCGGACCGTCGTAAAGACGGAACGCGCGCATATCGCGGAACAACATCTCCACAACCGTCTCGTCGCTGATGCCGATGCCGCCGAGCACCTGCACGCACCGATCGGTCACCTTGAACAGCTCCTCGGACACATACGACTTCGCCATCGACGATTCGTGCCGGGCCTGCTGGCCCTGATCCATCAGCCAGCAGGTGTGCCAAATGGTCAGCCTGCACTGGTGCAGCGCCACCTCGTTGTCGGCGAGCATGAACGACACGCCCTCGTGTTCGCCGATCGGCTTGCCGAAGGCGGTGCGGGTGCGCGCGTAGTCCAGTGCGATGGATTGTGCGCGGGCGGCGGCGCCGAGCCAGCGCATGCAGTGGGTGAGCCGGGCGGGTGCGAGCCGTAATTGGGCGTAGCGCAAGGCTTGTCCGGTGCGACCGAGCACGGCGGTCGGCGGGAGCGTGAGGTTGTCGAACCGCACCACCGCGTGTCCGCCGACGTAGTTGCGGTCCATCGTGTTCATGATCCGCTCGATCACGATGCCCGGCGCGTCGCCTTCGGTGATGAACAGCGTCGGCCCAGCGGGCAGGTGTGGGTTCTCGGCGAGCAAGGCCATGATGATCCAGGTCTTGGCGCCGTCGGCCCCGGTGATCAACCATTTGAGCCCGTTGATCACGAAGTTCTCGCCGTCGAACACCGCTTCGGTACTGAGCTGTCCGGGATCCGAGCCTGCCCCGCCGGGTTCGGTCATCGCGAAAACCGACCGCTGTTCACCGCGGATCACCGGCATCAGATACTGGTCGACCTGTTCCGGATCGGCGATCTTGTCGAGCAGAAACATGTTTCCCTCGTCGGGCGCGGCGCAGTTCATCGCGACCGGCCCGAGCGTCGACCACCCCGCCGCCTCGTACACCAGCGCCTGCTCGACATGGCTGAGTCCGAGTCCGCCGTATTCCACCGGCGCCTGCACGGTCAGCAGCTTCTCGGCGCGGGCCAGTTCGACGAGTTCGGCCCGCAATTCGTCGGTCGGGCCGTGCGCGGTGAGTCGGGGATCGCGCTCGAACGGCACGATCTGCTCGACGACGAAGGCGCGAACCCGATCCCGCAGCGCGGCCAGATCATCCGGAACGGTGAAGTCGATCATGTCCGCCATTCTGCGCGCTGAGCACCGAGGGTCGCGGCGGTTTGCGGCACCGGCGGCAGATCTCCTGGCGATCGTGCCGATCCATTCGCGTGGCGTCCGCCATCGTCAGGAGAGACCAGGTCGATGGCCGTCAGCCCGCCGCTGACGACGGCGCGAACTCGCGTCGGGCCGAAACTCGCCCGGTTCAGCGTGCGTGTGCCAGCTGCCGATTGCGGTGGCCGACAACCCGGCACACCACGTAGATCGTGAACGAGATGGCCGTAACGAACGTCGATACCGGAACCCCGGGCGCCAGTGAGAGCAACAGCCCACCAACCGCCGCGACCTCGGCGAAGATCACCGATAACACCGTCGCCCGCATCGGACTCGACGTCACCTGCGCGGCCGCCGCGGCAGGCGTGATCAGCAACGCGAGCACCAGCAGCGCCCCGACGATCTGCACCCCGAACGCGGCGGTGATCCCGAGCAGCACCGCGAACACCACCGACAACGCCCGCACCGGTACTCCGCGCGCGATCGCGACCTCGGGATCAGCACTGGCGAACAACAACGGCCGATACACCACAGCCAGCACGGCGAGCACGGCCGCCGTACAGGTGACCAGCAGCGCGAGCCCGTCATAACCGACGCCCGCCACCTGCCCGGTGAGCAACGAGAACTTCGACCCGGCCCGCTCCGGCGCCAGCCACAGGAACAGCACCGACAACCCGAGCCCGAACGACAAAACCACCGCGATCACCGAATCACGTTCGCGCGCACGAGAACCCAGCCACCCGAACAAAACGGCAGCCACAACGGAACCAGCGATGGCCCCGAATCCGACCCCCACACCGACGAGCAGCGCCGCCGACGCACCGGTCAGCGACAGCTCGCTGGTCCCGTGCACCGCGAACGACATCTGCCTGGCGACGATCAACGGCCCGATCAACCCGGCCAGCAACCCCAACAGCGCACTCGCCAACAGCGCCTGCTGCACGAAGTCATAGCTGAGCAGGTTCGCGGTGGTCCCGAAGTCGAACATCTGCTGAAAGACCTTGGTGAGCTTGTCCATCAGGCGCTACCGCCCAGCGCGTCCATATCGTCACCGGTACCGACGACCACCAGCCGTCCACGCACCCGCAACACCTCGACCTCGGTGCCGTACAGCTCCGACAGCGTTTCCGACGTCATCACCTCATCGGGCGTCCCGATCCTGAACCCACCGTCGACGAGGTACAGCACCCGATCCACCATCGGCAGAATCGGGTTGATCTCGTGCGTCACGAACAGCACCGCGGTGTTGTGTTCGCGGCGCCGCTTGTCGACGAGTTCGGCGACCAGCCGCTGATTGGCCATGTCCAGGCTCAGCAGCGGTTCGTCACACAGCAGTACCGACGGATCGCCGACCAGCGCCTGCGCGACCCGCAACCGCTGCTGCTCACCACCGGACAGTGTCTCCAGCGGCGCATGCGCGAAAGAGCCGGCGCCCACCGCGGCGATAGCGGCATCGACCTTCGAGGCCCGGCTGCCCCGCCCACGCCAGCCGAGTCCCCACCGATGCCCGTCCACCCCGAGCCCGACCAGATCGACCCCGCGCAGCTGCACCCCGGCGTCGATGGTCTTCTGCTGCGGGATGTACCCGATGCCCGGATTGCCGACCCCGGCGCGCCGACCCGCGATCTCCGCGCTGCCCGAGCTCAAGCCGAGCGTGCCGAGCAGCACACGCAGCAGCGAGGTCTTGCCGGAGCCGTTGGGTCCGAGGACAGCGATGAACTCACCCGGCCGCACGTCGAGGTCGAGGTCGTGCCAGAGGGTGCGGTCGCCGAAGGCCATCGTCGCCCCGCGCAGGCGGATCGCGGCGGTGTCAGTGTCCGTCGCGGCGGACAGGGTGGTTGCCTCGGTCATGGAAGTCCTCAGCGCAGGGCCGCGGCGAGCGCCTTGGCGTTGGCGGTCTGCCACTGGATGTAATCCATTCCGGCAGGCAGGGTTTCGGTGACCTCGACGATGGCGATGCCCGCGGTCTGCGCGGTGGCGCGCAGGTCCTGGGTGATCTTGTCCTCGGTCTGGGTGTTGTAGATCAGCGCCTTGACCTGCTTGCCGGTGATCAGGTCGCGAGTCGCGGCGACGGCGGCCGGGGCCGGGTCGGTCTCCTGCTCGATCGCTTCCTGGAACTCGTGCGGGGTCTTGTCCTGCGCGGTCGCGGCGACGAGCAGGTAGTGCGCGAGCGGCTCGGACTGGGCGACCGGCGCGTTCGGCGTCTGGGTGGCGATGGTGCCGGTGATGGTGCTGACGCCGATCAGCTGGTTCTTGAAGGCGACCGCACGCTCGGTGTAGGCGCTCGCGTGCGCGGCGTCGACCTCGCCGAGCTGGACCGCGATCTGGTCGGCGACGGCGGCGACGGTGGTCACGTCGTACCAGACGTGCTCGTTCTCGTCGCTCTTGTCCGCGCGCTGTTCGAAGGCCTCGACGGTCCGCTTGTCCTTGCCCGCGATGGCCTTCTCGATGAACTCGTCGTAGTGCCCGCCGTTGAACACGACCAGGTCAGCGTCGCTGATCTTGGCGGTGTCGGTGGCCGAGGTCTCGAACGAGTGCGGGTCGGCGGCGGGATCGCTGATGATCGAGCTCACCTGCGCGTCCGGCCCGGCGACGGCGGTGGCGATGGAACCCCACACATTCGTGGAGGCGACGATCTGCGGGGTATCGGAATCGGTGGTGCTGGTGCCGCAGGCGCTGAGGACGCCCACGGCCGCCACTCCCGCCGTGAGACCGGCAAACAAGCGGACGAATCGAGGGTTCACGCGGCACTCCTGGCAAGCAAGCTCTAGATCGTAATGGAAATCGTTACCGTTTTAGATTAGCAGAGCGCGCTGGTGGGTATGTGCCGGGATTAATTGTTCGGTGGTCCTAGTGGTTTGAGGCTGTGTTTTTGGAGCGCTGGCGCGCTCGAGCGCGGCCCCTGGGGGGCCGCGAGTTACCCGCCGTTGCTAGAGGCTGCGCCTCGACGCAACGGCGGCTAACTCGCGGCCGGGCCGCTACGCCGCTGCGCGGCGGACCCTCCTCGAGGTCGGGTCGTGCGGGGCTGGGAGTGCGGTCATGGCGGATTCGGTGTTTGCGGTGTTAGACCAGGGCGTTGACCGGCTGGCTCAACAGTTGTGCGCAGCGGAGCAAGCCCAGGTGGCTGTAGGCCTGGGGGTGGTTGCCGAGAGAACGCTCGGCAACCGGGTCGTATTCCTCGCTGAGCAAGCCGGTGGGTCCGGCCGCCGCCACGAGCTGCGCGAACAGTGCTTCGGCATCGGAGCGCCTGCCGATCAGCAGGTACGCCTCGACCAGCCACGCCGCGCACAGGTGGAAGCCACCTTCGCCGCCGGGCAGGCCGTCGTCGTGGTGGTAGCGGTACACCGTCGCGCCGCTACGCAGTTCGGCCTCGGTGGCCACGACCGTCGCGGCGAAGCGCGGGTCGGCCGGGTCGATGAGGCCGCTCAGGCCGATGTGCAGGGTGGCCGCGTCCAGGTCGGTGCCGTCGTAGGCGGCGGTGTAGGACTGGACCTCGTCGTTCCAGCCCTTGGCCTTCACCTCGTCGGCGATCGTGGCGCGCAGGGTCGCCCACTCGGGGTCGGCCGTGCGATCGAAACGCTCCGCCAGGGTCAGCGCGCGGTCGATGGTGAGCCAGCCCATCACCTTCGAGTACACGTGGTGGCGCGGATTGCCGCGGATCTCCCAGATGCCGTGATCGGGCTCGGTCCAGCGGCGTTGCACCGCCGACACCATCGCGTGCACGAGCGCCCAGTCGGCATCCGGCAGCGCCTTGGCGGGTTCGGTGATGCCCTGACGCTCGCGCTCGTGCGCCATCGAGGTGATCAGGTCGACGATCGGCCCGAACACATCGAGCTGCACCTGCATATTGGCCGCGTTGCCCACCCGCACCGGCCGCGACCCGGCGTAACCGGGCAGCAGGTCGATCACGGCTTCGGGTGGCAGGGTCTCGCCGTAGATCGTGTACAGCGGGTGCAGGCGCTCCGGTCCCGACAGGGTGGCGAGCACCTTGTGTACCCAGCCGAGGAACTCCTCGGCCTCGGTCAGCGAGCCGAGCGTCACCAGCGCCTGCGCGGTGAGCGAGGCGTCGCGCAGCCAGCAGTAGCGGTAGTCCCAGTTGCGCACGCCGCCGATGTCCTCGGGCAGCGAGGTGGTCGCCGCGGCCAGGATCGACCCCGACGGGCGATGCACCAGCCCGCGCAGCGTCAGCGCCGAACGCTTCATCAGATCCGGCTTGAGCGGAGGCAGCTGCAACCCGGCCGCCCACTGCGCCCAGTACTGCTCGGCGAGCTGACGACGCTGCGGTTCCGGCGTCATCGACGGCGCGAGATCAGCCGTCCCGCACCGCAATTCGAGCACCACCGGCGCGATCGCGGGATCGACCACCGCGCGCGCCTGCTCATTGGTGCCGTCGGACAGGATCTCCCACTCCACGCCGGGGGAGCGCAGCACCATCGGATCATTGGTGCCGCTGACGATCAGTCCGTTGCTCACCGCTTCCATCCGCACCGGCACCTGCCCGAATTCCGGCTGCGGCGCGAAGGTCACCACGGCCTTCGCGGTGCCGGTGATCACGCGGGTCAGGTCGGTGCGGTGGGGTGCCACATCGTGGGGCAGGTAGTCGGCCACTTGCAAACTGGCCCACCGGGTTTCGACGGTCATGGTGCCGTCCACGTACCGCTGCGAGAGCGGCAGGCTCGGTCGCTCCGGGGCCACCGTGAAGTGTCCGGCCGCCGCGCCGCCGAGCAGGTGCGCGAACACCGCCGCCGAATCCGGTTCGGGATGGCAGAACCAGGTGACCGTCGCGTCGGGGGTGAGCAGCGCGACCGAGCGCGGGCTGGCCAGCATGCTCAACCGCTCGATCCGCGGCGCGCTCGCCCCGGCCAGCCAGGTGCGCCGCTCCTCGACCAGGAACGCCAGCGCGCGCGCCACGTCCTCGGTGGAGTCCACGTGCAGCTTGGCGATGCTCTCGCCCTCGCCGACTTTGATGCCCACGTCGGGCCCGGACAGCACCCGGAACGCCTTCTCGTCGGTCACGTCGTCGCCGAAGAACACTGCGGCGGAAGCGCTTTCCTGATGCCGGATGGTGTCGAGCGCGGTGCCCTTGTCGGTGGGGATCACCGCGAGCTCGATCACCGCCTTGCCCTCGGTCACCTGCACGCCCACCCAGCACGCCGGACCCTGGCGCACGGAATTCAGTGCGCGCCTGCCGATCTCGGGGCTGGCGTTGCGCACGTGCAGCGCGGCGCTGGCCGGCTTCATCTCCACGGTGACGCCCGGGTTCTCCGCGGCGATCGTCGAGAAGGCGGAATTGATCTCTGTCAGTAGCTGTTTGGCGTCGTTGTCGATCGCGTGCACGAAGCCGACGTCGAATTCCGAACCGTGACTACCGATCAGCTGTACCTCGACCGGTAGGCGCGAGAGCGCGGCCAGATCGCGTAGTGCCCGACCGGAAATCACCGCCGCCGTAGTGTTCGCCAACCCCGCGAGTGCGCGTAGCGCGCTCACCGATTCCCGCTGGGGAAAAGCTTTCGCCGGGTCGGACACGATCGGGGCGATAGTCCCGTCGTAGTCCGAGGCGACCAGTAGCCGCGGCACGCGCGCAACCGACGCCAGTGCACGGCGGACATCCAAGGGCAGTTCCTGTGCGCTCACGCATCCAACCTAGTGATGGGAGGAGTTGATCAGGGGGCGCGAAAAACAATACTGCGTCAATTTTGCCGCGCGAGCGGCGCGGCGGGTTGTGCGCACGACCCCCGGTCGTTTGCTCGCGACTTTACGGCAAATTCCGGACCTGTGGTCGGCCACCACGCGCGGGATTGATCTAGGTCGCCCGGGCCCGGCGAGGCGCGCTGGGCCGGTAGATGCACTGTTTCGCATATGCGACGTCGGCTATGCATCTTCCCACTGGAAGGCGCACAGCCGACGCGTGTCAACTGCTATGGGTGATTTGTGATGCCGCAGGTGCGAGAAATGTCGTGTTGCTGGGTTATCCGCGATCGCCCAGCAACAGGTCGACGGTCAGCTCGAGTCGTTCCGTGACATCGGTCGCAGAGGCCCTGCGAGTGAGCCAGGCGACCAAGTTCGACAGCCACACATCGGAGATGACGCGGGCGATGGCGAGTTGACGATCGTCGGGTTCACCGTCGCTCATCGCGCGGGCGAAGACCCGGTCCATCACCTTGCCGACCCGATCCACTTCGGCGGCGGCAGAGGCGTCGGCGAACATGAACGCGCGCGTCATGGCCTCGGTGAGCAGCGGGTCGCGCTGCATCATCCGGGTGATCTGGGTGAGCAGGCCGTGCATCCGCTCGGACGGGCCGTCGCCGGGCAGCGGCTTGCGCTTGCCCTCGAACATCTCGAATTCCCTGGCCAGCGCCGAAACCAGCAGGTGCACCTTGGACGGGAAGTAGCGGTACAGGGTGCCGACGGCCACGTCGGCGCGCTCGGCGACCGCCCGCATCTGCACGGCGTCGTAGCCGCCCTTGGAGGCCAGCGCGAGGGTGGCGTCGAGGATGCGCTTGCGCCGGTCGCGCTGGGCGCTGGAGCTGAGCTCTTCCTCGGACAGCGTTGTCACGGTGGGCGTTGGTGCGGGACTGTCCATCGTGGAAACCCTTTCGCGTCAGTGGAATTTCGTCGGTGCGGCTGACCGGGGAGCGTCGAGCGAGTGTAGCGCTCTTGACTTATGCCCGGCCAAGATATTAGAACATGTTCTAGGAGTGGGAACCACGCCGGAAGGGCGGATCTTCTTGTGACCATCGCCACCACTGACGAGCATAAAGCCGTCGCGGCGTCGCTGCGGAGCTGGGCGAGTACGGTCGCGCCGATTGAAACAATGCGGGCCCGCGGTTCGGGTGCCTGGCGCGAGTACTGGCCCGCACTGGGCGAGTTCGGGCTGTTCGAAGTCGCGCTGTCCGAGGACAATGGCGGGCTCGGCGGCACGGTTGCCGACCTCGCGGTGATGCTGGAGCAGACCGGCGACGACCTGGTCGGCGGTCCGGTCCTGGCCACCGCGCTGGCTGGCCTGATCACGGGCGATGTGCTGACCGCACCGTGCGCTGTCGCGGTGCCCGGCGACGAACAGGCGGCGAAGGCCGCGGCCACCGAAACAGGCTGGAGTGTCACCGGCACTTGGGATTTCGTCTACGGCGCCGATGCCGACACGCAAGTCCTGGTACCCGCCAACACCGTCGACGGCACCCACTGGTTGTTGATTCCCGCTGCGGCAGTGACGATTACGCCGCTACCCCACGGCGACCACACCGTTTCGCTGGCACGGGTGAGCGCTGCCGCGGTTGCCGTACCCGCCGACCGCGCCTTCGCGCCAACAGCCGATGTCACCGACCTCTTCGTCGCACTCGCGGTAGCCGAACTGGCGGGAGTCGCCGCCTGGACCCTGCGCACCGCCATCGAATATGCCCGTGTCCGTGAACAATTCGGCAAACCGATCGGCAGCTTCCAGGCAATCAAGCACCTGTGCGCCTGGATGCTGTGCCGCACCGAGCTGATTCGCGCGGTCGCCGCCGACGCCGCCGCCGCGATCGACGAGGGCGGCGCCGAGCTTCCGATCGCCGCCGCTGTCGCCGCAGCCGTGGCCCTCGACGCCGCGGTCGACAACGCCAAGGACGCCATCCAGGTCCTCGGCGGCATCGGCTTCACCTGGGAACACGACGCGCACTTCTACCTGCGCCGGGCCAGCTCCCTGCGCCAGCTCCTCGGTGGTTCGGCGCGCTGGCGGGCCAGGGTCGCCGAGCTGACCAGGGACGGTCACCGTCGCACCACCGGTGCCGAACGCGTGCTCGGTGCCGCCGACACCGCACTGGTCGACGAGGTCGCCGCGCTCGCCGCCCTCGACCCCGCCGACCAGCCGCGAGCGCTGGTGGAAGCGGGCATGGTGATGCCGCACTGGCCGCGCCCCTACGGCCGCGCCGCCGACCCGATGACCTGCCTGCAGATCGCCGAACAACTGCGCCGCGCCGACCTGACGACCCCCGATCTCGCCGTCGCGGGCTGGGCCGTCCCGACCCTGCTGCGGTTCGGCACCGAGGAGCAGATCGAACGCTTCGTCTGGCCGACCCTGCACGGCGACGTCATCTGGTGCCAGCTGTTCAGCGAGCCCGGCGCAGGCTCCGACCTCGCCGCCCTGCGCACCACCGCCGAGAAGGTCGACGGCGGCTGGGTGCTGCGCGGCCAGAAGGTGTGGACCTCGCTCGCCAAGACCGCGAACTGGGGTATCTGCCTGGCCCGCACCGATCCGTCCGCCGCCAAGCATCGCGGCATCAGCTACTTCCTCGTCGACATGCGCGCCGAGGGTGTGCAGGTGCGTCCGCTGGTGCAGATCACCGGCGAGGAGAAGTTCAGCGAGGTCTTCCTCGATGACGTGTTCGTGGCCGACGATTGCCTGGTCGGCGCGCTGAACAACGGCTGGAAGATCGCGCGCACCACGCTGTCGGCCGAGCGGGTCGCGATGGGTGGCGGCGGTATCGGCGGCGCACTCGAGGCTCTGCTCGACCGTTTCCCGGTCGGCGGATGGGGAACAGAACTGCGTGAGGACCGTTTCGGCGCACTGATCACTTCCTCGATTGCTGGATCATTGCTGGAACAGCGAATCGCGATGGCGACGGTGGCCGGGGCCGAGGTGGGCGCCCAGTCCAGCGTCCGCAAACTGGTCGGCGTCCGGCATCGGCAGGAGCTGGCGGAATACGCGCTCGAACTTGTCGGCCAAGAAGGTTCCCTGGACAGCGAAGCTCTGAAAGAATTCCTGCTTACCCGGTGTCTGTCGATCGCGGGCGGTACCGAGCAGATCCTGTTGACCGTGGCCGCCGAACGGATTCTCGGACTGCCGCGCGATGCGGAAAGTTAGCTCGATGAGGGAGGACGCCGTGGATTTCACCCGCGACGAAAGCGCCGACGCCGTAGCCGAGGTAGTGGTCAGCCTGCTCGAACGTGAGCCGGCCAGGGACATGGCCCTGTGGCCGAGCCTGATCGACTCCGGTCTGCTCGCCGTGCCGGTACCGGAACGCTTCGGCGGCGACGGCATGGGTCTGCTCGAGGTGTCGGCCCTGCTCATGGAGCTGGCCACCGATGCCGTGGATGTGCCCGCGCTGCCGACCTTCGGGTTCGGCGTGCTGCCACTGGTGGGCGTGCTGTCGGATGAACTGGCCGAGCGGGTGCTCGCCGAGGTCGGCAAGGGCACGGTGATCACCGCCGCGCTCAACGAACCGGGCGCGCCGTTCACCACCGCACCCAGGACGAAGGCGGTGCGCGACGGCGACACGGTGCGGATCTCCGGCCGCAAGTCCGGCGTGATCTATGCCGCCGAAGCTCGCTGGATTCTGGTTCCCACCGATTCCGGTGTGGCACTGGTCGATTCGGTCGCACCGGGCCTCGAGATCATTCCGGTGGCGGGCTCGGCGGGCATTCCGGAGGCGACGCTCGTCCTCGACGAGGTCGAGATCCCGGCCGACCAGCTGCTCCCCGACGCGCTACCCACCCTGCACCGCCACGCGCTGGCCTGCATCGGCGCGGTCGCCGACGGACTGCTGAAGGGCGCCATCACCCTCACCGCCGAACACGTGCGCACCAGAGAACAGTTCGGCCGCCCGCTGGCCGAATTCCAGGCCGTCGCGCAGCAGATCGCCGACCTGTACGTGGTCTCGCGCACGCTGCACGTGGCCGCGGAGTCGGCATGTTGGGCGCTGGCACAGCCGGATTCGACACCGGAGCACCAGGACCGCATCGACGAAGACCTCGACGTACTCGCCTACTGGGCTGCCGCCGAACTCCCGCGCGCCATGCAGAAATGCCACCACTTGCACGGTGGACTGGGGGTAGACATCACCCACCCGATGCACCGCTACTACTCGCAGGCCAAAGACCTCGCTCGGCTCCTCGGCGGTGCGGGTCTGCGGCTCGACCTTCTGGGAGCAAGATGTTCATCGATCTGACCGCCGAACAGCGGCGGTTGCGCGAAGAATTGCGTTCCTATTTCGCCGATCTCATCAGCCCGACCGAAGCCGCCGTGATGGCGGTGGACCGCCACGGCGACACCTACCGCGAGGTGGTGCGGCGGATGGGCCGCGACGGCTGGCTCGGCGTCGGCTGGCCCAAGGAGTTCGGTGGCCAGGGTTTCGGCCCGATGGAACAGCAGATCTTCTTCAATGAGGCTGTGCGCGCGGACATTCCGCTGCCCCTCGTGACTTTGCTGACCGTGGGGCCCACCCTGCAGAAGTACGGCACCGAGGCGCAGAAGAAGAAGTTCCTGCCCGGAATCCTCTCCGGCGACATCCATTTCGCCATCGGCTACTCCGAGCCGTCGGCGGGCACCGACCTCGCCGCGCTGCGCACCACCGCGGTCCGCGACAGCAACGGTGACTGGATCATCAACGGGCAGAAGATCTTCACCACGGGCGCCCACGAAGCCGACTACGTCTGGCTGGCCTGCCGCACCGGCACGGTCGAGTCCCGCCACCGCGGCATCACGATTCTCATCGTCGACACCAAGGACCCCGGCTACTCCTGGACCCCGATCATCACCTGCGACGGCGCCCACCACACCAACGCCACCTACTTCGACGATGTCCGCGTACCCGCGGAAATGCTGGTCGGCGAAGAGAATCGCGGCTGGCGACTGATCACCACCCAGCTCAACCACGAGCGCGTCAGCCTCGGCCCGTCGGGCAAGATCGAACAGCTCTACGACCGCCTGCGCGACTGGTCCGCCGAACACGGCGTGCTCGGCGAGCCGGAAGTGCGCCGCGCCCTCGGCAAGGTCCGAACCATGGTGCGGCTCAACGAATTGCTGAACTGGCAGGTCGCCGCCGCCGATACATCCGCCTCGCAGAACGCGGTCATCGCCGACGCCTCGGCAACCAAGATCTTCTCCACCGAATCGCTGCAGGAAGCAGGCCGCGTGGTCGAGGAGATCATCGGCCGCTACGGCGACCCCGCCGAACCCGGCACCGCCGACCTGCTCGGCTGGCTGGACCGGCGCACCAAGCAGAACCTTGTCGTCACCTTCGGCGGCGGCGTCAACGAGATCATGCGCGAACTGGTCGCCACGGCGGGCCTCGACCTGCCGCGCGTCCCCCGATGAACAAGGAGCGGCGCGTGCCGGACGCAGTGGAGATCGCGGAGGCCGCGGCGAAGATCGTCGCGGCGGGGGAGTCGGCGCCCCGGATGGGTCGTGACCCGGTGAACCAGCCGATGATCCACAACTGGGTCGAGGCGCTCGGCGACGCCAACCCGATCTACGTCGACGTCGAAGCAGCAAGGGCCGCAGGTCATCCCGGCATCGTCGCCCCGCCCGCGATGGCCCAGGTGTGGACCATGCAGGGGCTCCACGGCGTCCGCGCCGCCGACGACCCGATGAACCTCGCCAACGAGCTGTTCGACGCGGCGGGCTACACCTCGGTCGTCGCCACCAACTGCGAGCAGACCTACCACCGCTACGTGCGCCCCGGCGAACAGGTGCAGGTCACCAGCAGACTCGCGGAAGTCAAGGGCCCTAAGCGAACCGGACTCGGCGACGGCTGGTTCCTCACCTACGCCACCACCTGGTCGGTCGGCGACGAGGTCGTCACCGAAATGCTGTTCCGGCTACTGAAGTTCGCGCCGGGAACCGCCGCCGTCGTATCGACATCCAGTCCGTCAGCGACCGAGGGCGCTACCGCCGGGCAGGCATCCGATGCGGTAGGGACCACCGCTGCGCGGGCAGCCGAATCGGTGGTGGACAGGGCTGAACCTGCGGTGGCCGCGGCTGCGGCAACGACAGTTGGGGGGATCGATGCCGCGCCCGCGGGCCGAGTCGGCCCGGTGATCTCGCTCGATACCGAGTTCTTCTGGGCCGGAACCAAAGTCGGCGAGCTGCGCATTCAGCGCCTACCGGATGGCACGTTGCGCCATCCGCCGATCCCTGCCCTCTGGCAGGACAAGGCTGAGCCCGCCGACTATGTCGTGGCAGCGGGCACCGGCACGGTGTTCAGCTTCGTGGTGCACCACGCCCCGAAGGTCCCCGGCCGCGACCTGCCCTACGTCGTCGCCCTCGTCGAGCTCGACGAAGGTGTGCGCATGCTGGGCGAACTACGCGGCATCGACCCAGCCGACGTCACCATCGACACGCCGGTCCGCGTCGCCTTCGAAAAGCTGTCCGACGGAACAGTTCTGCCCTACTGGCAGGCCGCATCGTGACCGTTCACCCTTACGCCAGCGTCTGCCCGCGCCCCACTCGACTCCGCGCCTGCTGTTCGGTGCCCGTCGGTCGATGCTCCACCCGTCCGGAAAGGACGCCCCGATGACGCCCACCGTCGACCCCGCCACCATCACCGTGGGAACAACATTGCCGGAGTTGGCCATTCACGCCGATCCCACCTTCGTGATCAGCACCGCCCTGGCCACCAGGGACTTCCAGGATGTACACCACGACCGCGACAAGGCAGTCGAACGCGGATCGAGCGACATCTTCGTCAACATCCTCACCGACACGGGTCTGGTGCAGCGCTTCGTCACCGACTGGGTAGGCCCGCGCGCGCTGGTCAAACGCATCGCCCTTCGCCTCGGCGTCCCCCTGTACGCCGGTGACACCCTGACCCTCTCCGGCACCGTCACCGAGATCGACGGCACCCAGGTCACCATCGACGTGCACGGCAAAGACAGTCTCGGCGAACACATCACCGCCACCGCCGTCATCGTCCTGCCCGACCTGGCGTCGGCATGAGTGCCGGTCTCGCTCGGGCGACGAGCCCGCGAACCCTCGCCACCGTCTCGATCGTGCACTCAGATCTGGAGTCGAAATGAGCACCACCTCCGCCGAATCTGCTGACCGCACCGGGCTTTCCGGTCGCGCCGCCATCGTCGGTATCGGTGCCACCGATTTCTCGAAGGACTCCGGCCGCAGCGAATTGCGTTTGGCCGCAGAGGCAGTCACCGCGGCACTAGCCGATGCCGGTCTCACGCCGAACGACGTCGACGGCCTCACCACCTTCACCATGGACACCAACACCCAGGCCGCGGTCGCCAGGGCGGTGGGCATCCCGAGCCTGAAGTTCTTCAGCCACATCGGTTATGGCGGCGGCGCGGCCTGCGCCACCGTGCAGCAGGCCGCCATGGCCGTGGCCACCGGAGTCGCCGACGTAGTGGTCGCCTACCGCGCGTTCAACGAACGCTCCGGCGCCCGCTTCGGCCAGTTCTCCCCGGCACTCGCCGCCGCCCCCACCTCCTCGGGTATCGACGCGGGCTGGGCCTACCCGCAGGGCCTCGGCACCCCCGCCGCCCAGGTCGCGATGGTCGCCCGCCGCTACATGCACGTCACCGGCGCCACCAGCGCAGACTTCGGCGCGGTCGCAGTGGCCGACCGCAAACACGCCGCCGTGAACCCCAACGCCTTCTTCTACGGCAAACCGATCACCCTGGAACAACACCAGGCTTCCCGCTGGATAGCCGAACCCCTGCACCTGCTCGACTGCTGCCAGGAATCCGACGGCGGCGTAGCCATCGTGGTCACCAGCGCAGAACGCGCCCGCGATCTCCCGCAACGCCCCGCGATCATCGCCGCCGCCGCCCAGGGCAGCGCCGCCGACCAGTACGTGATGACCAGCTACTACCGCGACGCCATGACCGGCCTCCCCGAAATGGGCCTCGTCGGCAACCAACTCTGGGCCCAGAGCGGCCTCACCGCCGCCGACATGCAAGCCGCCATCCTCTACGACCACTTCACCCCCTTCGTCCTCATGCAACTCGAGGAACTCGGCTTCTGCCCCCGCGGCGAAGCAAAGGACTTCATCGCCGACGGCGCCATCGAACTCGGCGGCCGCCTCCCCCTCAACACCCACGGCGGCCAACTCGGCGAGGCCTACATCCACGGCATGAACGGCATCGCCGAAGCCGTCCGCCAGATCCGCGGCACCTCGGTCAACCAGGTCGAGGCACTCGAACGCATCCTCGTCACCGCGGGCACCGGCGTCCCCACCTCCGGGCTGGTGCTCACGTCATAGCCCTCTCGTACGCTCGACCAGGTGACTCCCCGCCACCTGGTCGACGTGCACATCCTGCTGATCCGCGATGAGCGCGTCCTGCTGAGCCTGCGCCGCAGCGGCGACGGGTTCGATCACCGCTGGCACATGCCGTCCGGAAAGCTCGAAGCCGACGAGTCGGTGGCGGCGGCCGTTGTCCGCGAAGCCGCGGAGGAGGTGGGGGTCGACATCGATCCGGCCGACTTGCGACTGTTCCACGTCGCGCACGTCACCGCGCCGGGGTACGACTCCCGGCTCGGCTTGTTCTTCCGCGCGCAGGACTGGCGCGGTGAACCTTTCAATCGCGAACCTGATAAATGCTATGCACTGCAATGGTTTCCACTGAACCAGTTGCCCACCGACTTGATCGAATATTCCGCCCTGGGATTAGCCGCGCTGAATTCCGCCGCGCCCTATTCCGAATCGGGTTGGCCGGGTCGATAGTTTCGCGCGCTTGTCAGGAACTCGGCCAGCGGTCTGGCGAGCTGGTCGACGTCGCCCGCCGATCCGGCGCGCAGCCCCGCGAACCGATCGAAGACGAGGCCTTCCAGCAGCGCGAGCAGGTCGTGCGCCGACTCTCGGGGTTCGTCGGCGCCGAGGGCTTCGAACAGTCCGGTAGCACGGTCGAGGGAGAACAGACTGCCTGCCAGGCGCGCGTGTAGCTCCTGGTCGGACAGGACCTCGATGATCAGGGCGTGCCGGGCGATCAGGTCGTTGCGGCGATGCGCGAGCAGGTGCTCGAGCCATCCCGCGATATCGTGCGCGACCCGCACGGGATCCATCGACTGACCGAGTGGGTCATCGCCCCGGTCGTTCACTGATTCATATTGTGCGGCAAGGAAATCCGCCCGTGAGCGAGCGGTGATCCCGTCCGCGACCCCCTCGATCAAAGCCTGTCGCGTACGGAAGTAATACGAGGTCGAACCCGGTGGCAAAGCCAGCTGGGCATCCAGCGCGCGATGCGTGAGCGCACGAATTCCCCGCGTCGCGATGAGCTCGACAGCCCCCGCCGCGATCTGCCCTCGCCGGTCTGTGGACATTGTCACCTCTCCTGGCCGTCGGCGACGCCCATCCTCTACAACTGTAGAGGACGAAGGAGGCTCGCATGGACAACGTGGTGCTCGACCCCGCACAACAGGCGGCTCTGCACGCCCTCGAATCCCTGCGCCGCACCCGCCGCCTCGGACGATGGCGCCCCGCTCGGCGTACGTCCGGCGTCTACCTGCACGGCCGCCCTGGCCGGGGCAAAACAATGGTGATGGACCGCTTCTTCGCCACCGTCGACGCAAAGCGCAAGCGCCGCTTCCACTTTCACTCGTTCTTCGCGGCCCTGCACGCCACCACCCACACCCTCGGCTCGATCGAACGCGCCATCGACGACCTTCTCGGCGACGCCGACCTGGTCTGCTTCGACGAATTCCACGTCAACGACATCGGCGACGCCAAGCTCATCGCCCGCCTTCTCGAAGCCCTCTTCGCCGGCCACCGCACCCTCGTCGTCACCTCGAACTACCGTCCCCATGACCTCCTGCCCAACCCCCTGTTCCACAACGCCTTCCTGCCGACGATCGCGCAGATCCTGGCCAACCTCGACGTGATCACCCTCGACGGCCCGCTCGACTACCGCACCCGCACCGCCAACCGCGACACCGGCTTCCTCGCGGGCCGCTACGTGCTCACCCCGGGGGAGTACGCCGGGTCGGTGCTATCGCACATCGGCGCGGAACCGACCGAGGTCGAGCGGCCTGCGAGGGTCGTGTCGCTCGGCAACGGCCGCGTCATCCGTGCCCGGGCGGTCCGCGACACCATCACCGTCGACTTCCACGACATCTGCGCCACCCCCACCAGCGCCGCCGACTACCTCCACCTCACCGAGCGCTACCACCACTGGACCCTGCGCGAGGTCCCACCACTGCGCGAAGTCCCGCCCGACTGGTCCATGCGCCTGGTGAACCTCGTCGACGTCCTCTACGACGCCGACCTCCCCTTCACCGTCCACGCCCCGGAACCGCCGCGCGAACTCACCGCGAACGTCCCCGTGATTCCAGACCTCGCACGGGCCGCCAGTCGACTCGGTGAGTTGCCATTAACTGGCGTGTCGGACGTTCGCACTGCGTAGCAAGCCCTTGATAGCAGGGGGACAATAAAAGGGGAGTGGTCCCAAAAGTATCGATTTCGTCTCGAGCGGACCACTCGGCATGTAACTATGTGGCTGTTTTGTGCAGTCTCTGGGGTTTGGTGGTACAGCTGTGATCGGGGTGAATCAGCCCATAACGCGGGCGATTGTCGTGATCGCACTGGTCGTCGCTTCGACGATCGCGTTGCAGGGCACACTGCCCGGCTCCGGCGAGTCCTCGGCCGGTGCCCCTTCGCCGTTGCTCGTCGCCGTGATGCCGGTATTACTGCTGGTCTCGATCGTCATCCTGGTCGCGGGGGTGATCGCCAGTCAGCATCGACTGCCGCTGTCGATGCCAGAAGCCGAACGCGACGCCATGCCGCGCATCCAGTGGCGGCGGCTGGCGCTGTTGGTCCCGCTCGCCGTAGCCGCTGTCGCGCTGATCTTCGCCGGTGGCGTCACCGCGCTGTTCCTGTTGCCGGGCGCGCGCCCGACGCGACCGGCCGCCACGACGATGACCGAGAGCTCCGACCCCGCCCCCACCACCGACACCCATGCTGCCGACCCCACGGCCGGGGCGACCGAACTCGCGGGCAACGCCCTGGTGGTCGCGGGGGTCCTTGCCATCGTGCTGATCGTGGTCGCGCTGGTCGGACTGGTCGCCGTCGCCGTGGCGGCGCGCCGCGAACCGACTGTGGTCGAGCCGACCGAGGACGAACCGACGCCCAGCGAAGTCGACTCGCTCACCCGCGCGGCCGAGATGGGCCTCGCCGCGATGAACGCGCCCGGCCAGGACCCGCGCACCGCCATCATCGCCTGTTACGTGGCGATGGAGCGCGGCCTGTCCAGCGACATCGCCGCCCGCCCGCTGGCCTCGGACACCCCGATGGAAGTGCTCGCCAGGGCCTTCGAGCGCGGCGTGCTGCACGACGCGTCGGCCCGCGAGCTGGTGGCGCTGTTCGAGGAGGCGCGGTTCAGCCCGCACTCGATGCTCGAATGGCAGCGCATGCGCGCCGAACAACTGCTGCGCATCGTGCTCACCGATCTACAGCACAAGCTGGTGCCGGCATGAGTTTCCTGAGTCAACCCCTACGCTGCAATCAGCTGTTTTTCGGGCTCGTGCCGGGCAGGGTTGTAAGCGGTTTCAGTGCGCCAGCACGC
>NZ_JBHXRR010000034.1:0-40300 GCF_042716665.1 Nocardia sp. NPDC058658 | reverse complement strand
AACGGCGGCTAACTCGCGGCCGGGCCGCTACGCCGCTGCGCGGCGGACCCTCCTCGAGGTCGGGTCGTGCGGGGCTGGGAGTGCGGTCATGGCGGGATCGGGGGTGCACCGTGTGGCTGGGAGTGCGGTCATGGCGGGATCGGGGGTGCACCGTGTGGCTGGGAGTGCGGTCATGGCGGGATCAGGGGGCCAGCGTGGGGCTGGGAGTGGGTGTTGGTCAGGACTTGCGGACGAAATCGTCGAGGTGGTCTCGGATGTAGTCGAGAACTCGTTGTTCGAAGTCTTCTGGTTCGTTGATGTCGTAGATTTCGTTGGGGTCTTCGGCGCGGTCGCCGGTGGGGCGGCGGATTTGGTCGGGGGTGGCTAGGGTGCGGTGTTCGTCTTCGAAGAAGCGGTCGAGGTCGTCGTCGGGGGAGCTCAGGGAGGCGTCGCGGGCGGCGATGATGGCTGCTGCGGCCAGTTGGGGCATGCCTGCGGCGCGGAGAGCTCTTGTGGCCCAGGGGAGTTCGCTGCGGCGGGTTTTCAGGTAACCCGAGAAGCCGGTGTCGAGGACGGTGGTGTGCAGGCTCGACAGGGCCAGCAGGTGGGCGAAGGCGGGCGGGAGTTGGCCGAAGGCGCCGATGCCGAGGCGGTGGAGGTCGTCGGTGGCGGGGTTGGACCAGAAGACGGTGTCGGCGGCGTCGTGGATGCTGTCGGTCTCGGCGAGTGCCTTGGTCAGGGCGGGTCGGGTGTGCGCCGGGAATCGATAGTCCATGGGGCAAGTATTCAGGGGCGCAGACGTACGCCCGCATCGCGGAGGGTGGTCAGCGCGGTTTCGGTGGTTTCCGGGGAGACGCCCGCGGTGAGGTCGAGTAGGACGGTGGTGTCGAAGCCGGCTTCCACGGCATCCAGTGCGGTGGCTCGGACACAGTGGTCGGTGGCGATGCCGACCACGTCCACGGCGTCGATATTGTGGGCTCGGAGCCAGTCGGTGAGGGTGGTGCCGTTCGCGGCCGCGCCCTCGAAACCTGAATAGGCGGCGGTGTATTCGCCCTTGGAGAAGGTTTCCTGGACGGCCGAAATATCGAGGGCCGGGTGGAAATCGGCGCCGGGGGTGCCTACTCGGCAGTGCGGCGGCCAGGAGTCGACGTAGTCGGGTTCGGTGGAGAAGTGCGGGCCGGGGTCGATGTGCCAGTCGCGGGTGGCCACTACCGCGTCGTACTGCTCGGCGGCGACGAAGTCGGTGATCGCGGCAGCTACCGCCGCGCCGCCCGCCACCGCGAGGGCGCCACCTTCGCAGAAGTCGTTCTGTACATCCACGATGATCAGACCGCGTCCCATGTCATCCTCCAGCTCGTTCGACCGCACCATTCTCCGCCGCGCGACGCCCAGCGGCCACCTCAGCCGAGGAACGTTGTCGGCACGGCGGGTTCGCCCGCGGAGAGCTTGAGCCCCTCCCACGGCAGGCTGACCAACCCGCGCGCGACCAGTTCGCGACTCTGCGCCAACGTCGGCACACCATCGACCACCTTGCCCCTGCGAACCAGCGGCACCTGCAACTCCCGCACCTGAAAACCGTTGGTAGCGGGTGCTTCTCCGCCTTCGGGATAAACGATCTCCTCGACGATCGTCCCCGTGGCACGGGCCAAGCGCACCGCCTTCTTGACCCCGCCGCGCGACTGCTTGTGACTCGACCGCTTCGCGACCGGAACGCCCTCGACCTCGACCAGCTTGTAGACCATCCCCGCCGTCGGCGCACCCGACCCGACGACCACCGACGTGCCGACGCCGTACACGTCGACCGGCTCGGCACGCAGCGCCGCGATCGCGTATTCGTCCAGATCACCGGAGACCACGATGCGGGTGCCGGTGGCGCCCAGCTCATCGAGCTGCCGGCGGACCTGCCCCGCCAGCACGCCGAGATCGCCGGAGTCGATCCGCACCCCGCCCAGTTCCGTCCCGGCCACCTCGATGGCCGTGGCGACGCCGCGAGTGATGTCGAAGGTGTCGACCAGCAGGGTGGTGCCGATGCCGAGCGCGTCGACCTGGCTGCGGAAGGCCGCTGCCTCGTGTTCGCCGTCGGCGCCGCTGTGCAGCAGGGTGAACGCGTGCGCGCTGGTCCCCGCGCCGGGCACGCCGAAGCTGCGCACGGCCTCGAGGTTGGAAGTGGCGTCGAAGCCGGCCAGGTAGGCCGCGCGCGAGCTCGACGGTGCGGCCAGTTCGTGGGTGCGCCGCGAGCCCATCTCGATCATTCGCCGACCCGCCGCCGCGCTCACCATCCGCGCGGCCGCCGACGCGATCGCGCTGTCGTGATTGAAGATCGACAGGGCCAGGGTCTCGAGCAGCACGCATTCGGCGAAACTGCCGCGCACGGTCAGGATCGGCGAACCGGGGAAGTACAGCTCGCCTTCGGCATAGCCGTCGATATCGCCGGTGAAGCGGTACTCGCGCAACCAGTCGACGGTGGCGGGGTCGAGGAACTTCGCGACCACGGCCAGCTCGTCGGGGCCGAAGCGGAAGTGGGCCAGCGCGTCGAGCAGACGCCCGGTGCCAGCGACCACCCCGTAGCGGCGCCCGTGTGGCAATCGCCGGGCGAACACCTCGAAGGTGCATCGCCGGTGGGCTGAACCGTCGGCCAGCGCCGCGGCGAGCATGGTCAACTCGTACTGGTCGGTCAGCAGCGCGGTGCTGGCGAACTCGTCACGGATCTGCACACCAGAAACTCTAGTCACCGCGGGTGTTGAATCTCGTGGGCCGCGTCGTACCCTGGTTTTCATGGCCGTGTGCAATACCGTTCGGGCCGGCGCCGTCACCGACGCTGTGAACGCCGCACTGTCGGCACCGCAGGCGACGCCGGAGACCACGGAATACACCGAGATCCTGGAGGCCGAGGACAGGCCCTGGGTCACCGTCGTCTGGGACGATCCGGTGAACCTGATGCACTACGTCACCTACATCTTCCAGAAGCTTTTCGGCTACAGCAAAGCCAAGGCGACCGAGCTGATGATGCAGGTGCACAACGAGGGCAAGGCGGTGGTGTCGTCGGGTTCGCGCGACAAGATGGAGGCCGACGTGCGTCGACTGCACGCCGCCGGGCTCTGGGCAACCATGCAGCGCGACTGAGTAGCCTTGGCCTGTGCGTAAGTGGAGCAGGAAGAACTCACTGAGTGGCCTCAAGCTTCGATCCGAAATGGACGAGCACGAGGCCACCGTCCTGCGCTCGCTGATCGGCGCGGTCTCCGGCCTGCTCAGCGAGCGCGCCGCCGAAGCCCCCGAAGACGAACTGGCCGCGCTCACCGGCCTGCGCACCGGCAACTCCACCCCGCCCGACGACCCGCAACTGCTGCGCCTGCTGCCCGATTTCCACCGCACCGAACCCGGTTCCCCCGACGCCAAGCGCGCCGACCTCAACAGTGCGCTGCGCAGCCTGCACGAGCCCGAGATCATCGACGCGAAACTGGCCGCAGGGCGGGCGGTGCTCGACACCTGCCCCGAAACGGGCGGCAAGATCGTGCTCACCCCCGAGCAGGCCGACGCGTGGCTGGCCGCGCTCACCGATGTGCGGCTCGCGCTGGGCACCCTGCTCGACATCGACGACGACACGCCCGACCATTTCGATCCGGAGGATCCCCGCGCTCCCCACCTGGACGTCTACCACTGGCTGACCTGGATGCAGGATTCGATGCTGCAGGCCCTGGCACCCTGACGAAGGACGAGACGATGCGCAGTGTCCCCGGCGAACGTAATTCGATCACCGACGTAGCCGGTGTGTTGGTCGGCCACCACCAAGCCCTCGACCCCGACGCCACGCTCGGCACCGGAGCCGCGACCGGCTGCACCGTCGTACGAGTCCCCGCCGGCGCGACCGCCTCGGTCGACGTGCGCGGCGGCGGCCCCGGCACCAGGGAAACCGACCTGCTCGACCCGGCCAATTCCGTCCGCCAGCTCAACGCCGTGCTGCTCACCGGCGGCAGCGCCTACGGTCTGGCGGCGGCGGACGGGGTGATGCGCTGGGCCGAGGAGCATCGCGAAGGCATTCCGATGGACCCGACCGACCCGACCCGCGTGGTCCCGATCGTGCCCGGCGCGGTGATCTTCGACCTGCCGGTGGGCGACTGGCACATCCGCCCCGACGCGGACTTCGGTTATCGCGCGGCCGCCGCGGCCTCGACGGAATTCGCGCGCGGCACCGCCGGTGCGGGTGTCGGCGCGCAGGCGGGCGCACTGAAGGGCGGAATCGGTTCCGCGAGTGTGGTTCTCGGTGACGGGCCGGGTGCGGGCGTCACGGTCGGCGCGGTAGTAGTCGCGAATCCTGTTGGGTCCGTTGTCGATCCACGGACCGGTCTGCCGTGGGGTGCGGGCACCGACGGACCCAGCTTCTTCGGGTTGCGGGCCGTGACGCCGACCGAGATCGCCGCGCTCGCCGCTCTGCCGACGAAGAGCACCGTCCTCAACACCACGATCGGCGTGGTCGCCACCGACGCCGCCCTCGACCCAGCGGGCTGTCGACGCTTGGCCGCCACCGCCCACGACGGCCTGGCCCGCGCGATCCGTCCGGTGCACTCCCCGCTCGACGGCGACACCCTCTTCGCCCTGTCCACCGGCGCGATCGAGGTGCCTCCCGCCGCACTACCCGCCGCGTTCCCCACCGACCTGCACCTGCTCGACCAGCTGTGCACGGCCGCCGCGGTGGTCGTGGAACGCGCTGTCGTCGATGCGGTGCTCGCGGCGACGTCGATCGCGGGGATTCCTGCCTACCGGGACTTGGTTCCACCACGCTGAGCGCCCACTCTTCGCCGTTTCGGTCGAAATTCGCACCGATCGCCCCGAAAAGTGTCCGCTCAGCGTGGCGACCGATAAGGCCCGGCTTTCACCCCGGCGGAATACCCGAATAGGGTGAGTCGTTGTCGAGGAAGGTGCTCGACAGCACGCTCGCAGGATGTGGAAAGGGTCGATGAAGTGCTGGTGATCAGGGCCGATCTCGTTGACGCGATGGTGGCACACGCCCGCGCCGACCACCCGGACGAGGCCTGCGGCATCATCGCCGGGCCCGAGGGCAGTGACCGGCCCGAACGCTTCGTCGAGATGGTCAACGCCGAACGCTCGCCCACCTTCTACCGGTTCGACTCCGGGGAGCAGCTGCGCGTGTGGCGCGCGATGGACGACGCCGACGAAGTGCCGGTCGTCATCTACCACTCGCACACCGCCACCGAGGCCTACCCGAGCCGCACCGACATCTCCTACGCCGCCGAACCCGACGCGCACTACGTGCTGGTCTCCACGCGCGACCCGCAGGAACACGAACTGCGCAGCTACCGCATCGTCGACGGCGAGGTCACCGAAGAACCGGTGCGCATCGTCGATTCCTACTGAACCCCCGTCCGAAAAAGTCACCACCCTCAGGAGTCCCCATGCCGGTAACCGTGTCCATTCCGACCATCATGCGTGGTATCACCGGAGGTGAGAAGCGCGTGCAGGGCGAGGGCTCGACGCTGTCGGCGCTCATCGCCGACCTCGACGCGAACCACCCAGGGCTGGCCGAGAAGCTGCTGTCCGACGGCAAGCTCAACCGCTACGTCAACATCTACGTCGACGACGAGGACGTGCGTTTCTCCGGTGGGCTCGAAGCCGAGGTGCCCGTCGGCGCATCGGTGACGATTCTTCCCGCGGTTGCCGGCGGGGCCTGACTCTCGTGGCTCGCTATGACTCGCTGATCGCGACGCTCGGCAACACCCCGCTCGTCGGCTTGCAGAAACTGTCACCGCAATGGGACGGCGACGATCATGTGCGGCTGTGGGCCAAGCTCGAGGATCGCAATCCCACCGGGTCGATCAAGGACCGCCCCGCGCTGCGGATGATCGAACAGGCCGAGGCCGACGGGCTGCTCACCCCCGGGTGCACGATTCTGGAGCCGACCAGCGGCAATACCGGAATCTCCCTGGCCATGGCGGCCAAGCTCAAGGGCTACCGGATCGTCTGCGTGATGCCGGAGAACACCTCGGTGGAGCGCCGCCAACTGCTGACGATGTTCGGTGCCGAGATCATCGACTCACCCGCGGCCGGTGGATCCAATCAGGCCGTGGCGATGGCCAAGCGGATCGCGGCGGAGAATCCGGATTGGGTGATGCTGTACCAGTACGGCAACCCGGCCAACGCCCTGGCACATTACGAGAACACCGGGCCGGAACTGCTGGCCGACCTGCCGGAGATCACGCATTTCGTCGCCGGGCTCGGCACGACCGGAACGCTGATGGGCACCGGCCGGTACCTGCGCGAGAACGTGCCCGATATCGAAATCGTCGCCGCTGAACCCCGTTACGGCGAACTGGTTTACGGCCTGCGCAATATCGACGAGGGCTTCATCCCCGAGCTCTATGACGAGAAAGTGCTCACCACCCGGTTCTCGGTGGGCCCGTACGACGCGGTGAAACGCACGCGCGAACTGGTCGGCGAGGAGGGCATCTTCGCCGGGATCTCCACCGGGGCGATCCTGCACGCCGCGCTCGGCATCGCCAAGAAGGCGCAGAAGGCCGGGAAACGGGCCGACATCGCGTTCGTGGTCGCCGACGGTGGCTGGAAGTATCTGTCCACCGGGGCATACGACGGCACGCTGGACGAAGCCGAAGAGAAATTGGACGGACAACTCTGGGCCTGACCCGATGTCGCCCCACTTCGGTACGCTCGGGTCAATGGGCTGCGGTCCCGTGCCGAAGTGGAGGCGATGTCGGTGAGCGGTGGGGTGGGTGCCTCGTTCGATCCTGATCGGATCGCGGGGTTACGCGGTCATGCGAGTCCGGGCACCGGTGCGTCGCGAGGCGGTTCGTGGGTTCGGGCCGCGGTGGTGATTCTGGGCTTCGTGGGGGCGCTGTATGTGATCGAGGGCATCGACATGGTGCTCTCCTACGATTTGCCGGCCGGTTCGGCGGGCCAACTCGACGCGGCCGGGATCGAGCCGCGCGAGGTCTCCGGGCTCGACGGCATCCTGTGGGCGCCGCTGTTGCACGGCGGGTGGGAACATCTGTTCGCCAACACGCTGCCACTGCTGGTGCTCGGGTTTCTCGTCCTGCTCTCCGGGATCGGGCGTGGGATCGCGGCGACGGCGATCATCTGGGTGATCGCGGGCATCGGCACCTGGCTCACCGGGTCGACGGGGAGTGTGCACGTCGGAGCGTCGTCGATCGTGTTCGGCTGGCTCACGTACCTGATCTGTCGCGGGTGGTTCGCGCGCAATGTGGGCCAGATCGTGGTCGGGTTGGTGATCCTGGTTTTCTACGGCTCGATGCTGTGGGGCGTGCTGCCGAGCGACCCTCGAATTTCTTGGCAGGGCCATCTTTTCGGGGCGGTGGGTGGAGTGCTCGCGGGCTGGGTACTCTCGTCAGATGAACGTCGACGCCGCCGTGGAGCATCGGTCGGCCGCGCAGTACCAACGCGGTAACCGGGGATCCAGTCTGGAAATTGGGGGGATCCTGCAGTGAGTACCAGCACGTCGTGGCAGCATGGGGGCATGCGCCTTACCGTCCTCGGGTGCTCGGGCAGCGTGTCCGGCCCGGATTCCCCAGCGTCGGGCTACCTGCTGACGGGCCCTGATATGCGGCCGACTGTCATCGACTTCGGTCCCGGAATCTTCGGTGCCTTGCAGAAGCACATGAACCCGGCCGATGTGGACATCTTCCTCACCCACCTGCACGCGGATCACTGCCTCGATCTGCCCGCACTGCTCGTGTGGCGTCGCTACCACCCGAACCCGCCGACCGGTAAGGCCCTGGTCCGTGGGCCTTCGGACGCTGCGCTGCGGATCGGGAACGCCTCGGCGGAGATCGGGGGGGAGACCGACGACTGGTCCGATGTGATCGACTCGCAGGTCTGGGTCGAGAACACGCCGATCCCGTTCGGGCCCGGTCACACGGTGGAGGCTCGGCGGATGTTCCACCCGCCGGAGTCCTACGGGCTGCGGATCACGGCTGCGGACGGTCGGGTGTTCGTCTACACCGGGGATACGGCGATGTGCGATGCGGTGGTCGAGTTGTCGCAGGGTGCGGATGTGCTGATGGCCGAGGCTTCGTGGACGCATGATCCGGCGAATCGTCCTCCGGGGATTCATCTTTCGGGCACCGAGGCGGGGGAGATCGCGACCCGGGCCGGGGCCACGGAACTGCTGCTGACCCACATCCCGCCGTGGACTTCGCGCGAAGATGTGATCGCGGAGGCCAAGGCCGCGTTCTCGGGACCGGTACACGCGGTGTCGCCGGGCGAGACCTTCGACCTGTAGTCCCCGAACCCGAGCGCGCCACCTACACTGTCGGCTGTGTCTAGACGAGCTGATGGTAGGGCGGATGACGAACTCCGCGACGTGAAGATCACTCGGGGTTTCACCGCGCATCCGGCGGGGTCGGTGCTGGTGGAATTCGGGCAGACGCGGGTGATGTGTACCGCGAGCGTCACCGAGGGGGTGCCGCCGTGGCGCCGGGATTCGGGGTTGGGGTGGCTCACCGCGGAGTACGCGATGCTGCCCGCGGCGACGCACACCCGGAGCGGGCGTGAGTCGGTGAAGGGCAAGGTCGGTGGGCGGACGCAGGAGATCAGCAGGCTGATCGGGCGGTCGCTGCGGGCCTGCATCGATCTGGCTGCGCTCGGCGAGAACACGATCGCCCTCGACTGCGACGTGCTGCAGGCTGACGGCGGTACTCGTACCGCTGCGATCACCGGCGCGTACGTGGCACTGTGCGACGCGGTGACCTACCTGGCTGCCGCGGGCAAACTGGCCGACCCGCAGCCGATTTCGTGCATGATCGCCGCGGTCAGCGTGGGTGTGGTCGATGGGCGTGTTCGCCTCGACCTGCCCTACGAGGAGGACTCGCGCGCCGAGGTCGACATGAATGTGGTCGCCACCGATACCGGCACGCTGGTGGAGATCCAGGGCACCGGCGAAGGCGCGACGTTCCCGCGTTCGACCCTGGACAAGATGCTGGACTCGGCCTTCCTCGGCGCCGACCAGTTGTTCGCCATCCAGAAGGAAGCCCTCGCACTGCCGTACCCGGGTGTGCTGCCCGAGCCGTCCGCGAAGAAGTAGTCGTGGCCGTGCGTGTGCTGGTGGCCAGCCGAAATGCCAAGAAGCTCAAGGAACTTCAGCGGATCCTCGACGAAGCCGGTGTCGCCGGAATCGAATTGGTGAGCCTCGACGATGTGCCGCCGTACGAGGAGGCGCCCGAAACCGGCGCCACCTTCGAGGAGAACGCCATCGCGAAGGCCCGTGACGGTGCCGTCGCGACCGGATTGCCCTGTGTGGCAGACGATTCCGGTATCGAAGTGGATGCGTTGAACGGGATGCCCGGCGTGCTGTCGGCCCGCTGGGCAGGCGGCCACGGCGACGACGCCGCGAACAACACCCTGCTGCTCGCCCAACTCGGCGATGTCCCCGACGACCGTCGCGGCGCCCGCTTCGTCTCCACCTGCGCCCTGGTCCTGCCCGACGGCACGACCACCGTGGTGCGCGGCGAATGGCCGGGCACCGTCGCCCGCAAACCCCACGGCGACGGCGGCTTCGGCTACGACCCCCTCTTCCTCCCCGAAGGCGGCACCGGCAGCGCCGCCGAACTCACCCCCGCCGAAAAAGACGCGGTCTCCCACCGAGGCCGCGCCCTAGCCCAACTCATCCCAGCCCTCGCCGCCCTCACCTGACCTCCCCGGCACTGAATCAAGATCACCATGTACTGGTGCAGGCCCGCTCTCGGGCGATGCTCGCATGAGTACATGGTGATCATTCGTCCAGGTGTTGGCTGCTTCGCAAACGAGAGCGCCGCCGCTCCGGAATGACCGGGGCGGCGGCGCTTTTCGTGGGGTCATAGGTTGTACTGGTGCTTTACGTCTTTGGCGTTGCGGTGTTCTACGAAGAAGGACAGTAGGGGGATGGTGCCTGCGATGAGGGTGCCGACGGTGCGGCCGATGGGCCAGCGGACCTTCACTGCGAGGTCGGCGGTGACCAGTAGGTAGGCGAAGTACACCCAGCCGTGCACGACCGCGATCCAGCTGGGGGTGTCGACGCCGAAGCCGTACTTGGCGACCATCTCGAAGGTGAGCAGCAGCAGCCACAGGCCGGTGACCCAGGCGAGCACGCGGTAGCGCTGCAGGGCCGAGGCGACCTTCGCAGTGGGCGCGCTGCCCGCCGGAACGGTGGTCTCGGCGGCAGGCGAAGTGGTGGTGTTGTCGGTCACCCGGCATTCCTCTCGGGGGAGTGCAAGCCGGCGGTGCGGACCTGCGCGTCGATGTCGCTGGCGTGCAGTTGCGCCAGGTACTGGTTGTAGGCGGCCGTCTCCGGGTCGTCGGACGTGGCGGCCCTCGGTCGCTCGGGCAGGATGCCCTCGGGGATCTCGCGCGGCGCCTCGGCCTTGGCCGCACGCGGCGGCGCGGGCTCGTCGGCCTCGCGTTCCAGCCGCACGAACCGCACGTAGGCGAACACCGCGAACCCGGCGAACAGCGGCCACTGCAGCGCGTACCCGAGATTCTGCCCGGAACCGGTCGAGGATTCGAACCGCTCCCACTGCCACCAGGCCAACGCCAGACAGCCCGCTGCGACGACGCAGACCAGCGCGATCAGGGCCGCGCGATTGTGCGTCGGGCGAGGAGGCGGAACGGACACACCGTCCACCGTACCGGGCTGTGTTTGTTGGAGCGCTGGCGCGCTCGAGTTCGCGGCCCCTTGTGTCCCGCTGTTCAGGCACCGTTGCTTGCTCCTTCGTCGCGTGCGCAACGGCGCCTGAACAGCGGGACGGCCGCGAACCGCCGACTGCGTCGGCGGACCCTCCTCGAGGTCGGGTCGTGCGGGGTTGGGTTGATGGGGCAATGGCACGCTCAGAGGCGCGGACGATCGTGGAGTGCCGGTCATGGCGGACCGGAGTGCCAGGCCTGGCTGGTTAGCGCGACACCCTCGTGTGGAAGGTTTGGCGGTAGGCGGTGGGGGAGACGCCGATGGTGGTGGCGAGGTGTTGGCGGAGGGAGGCGGCGGTGCCGAGGCCTGCGTCGGCGGCGACGCGGTCGATCGGGAGGTCGGTGGCTTCGAGGAGGTGGCGGGCGTGGTCGACGCGTTGCTGGGTGAGCCACTGGCCGGGTGGGAGGCCGGTTTCGGAGCGGAAGCGGCGGCAGAAGGTGCGCACGCTCATGCGGGCGTGGGCGGCGAGTTCGGTCAGCGGGAGCGGGCGGTCGAGGTGGGTGAGGGCCCAGGCGCGGGTGGCGGCGGTGGTCGCGGTGGTGGGCTCGGGGATCGGGCGGTCGATGAACTGGGCCTGGCCGCCGTCGCGCCACGGCGGCACGATGCACAGGCGGGCGACCCGGTTGGCGACCACGCTGCCGTGATCGCGCCGGAGCAGGTGCAGGCACGCGTCGATCCCGGCGGCACTGCCCGCGGCGGTGATGATGCGGCCTTCATCGACGAACAGCACATCGGCATCCATCCTGACCTGCGGGAACAGGCTGCGGAACCGATCGGCCTGCTTCCAGTGCGTGGTGGCGGGGCGGTCGTCGAGGAGGCCGAGGGCGGCGAGGACGAAGGCGGCGGTGCAGATCGACACGATCCGGGTCTCGGGCCGCACGCGGGCCAGCGCGCGGGCCAGGTCGGCGGGCATCCACTCCGATTCAGGCGCGTCACACGCGGAGAACGGCGGGATCACTACGGTGTCGGCTTCCTCTAGCGCGCTGCTGTCGTATTCGACGGCGATGGTGAAGTCGGCGTTCGTCGTCACCGGTGCACCGTCGAGGCTGCAGGTGCGCACGTCGTAGAGCGCGGCACCGTCGGAATCGGTCGCCGTGCCGAAGATCCGGGCCGGAATCCCCAGTTCGAACGGATAGACCCCGTCCAGTGCCAGAACCACCACGCGATGCATGGCAAGATTCTTGCACATATTGTCCTTCTTGCCACTCGTCGCCGCTGAACGAACCGGGCATCGTGATCTGCACACCGCCGGTTCCCCCTCGAAACGGCGTGCGACACAAGGAGAACGAATCATGCGGGCAATCGGTCAGGACACCTTCGGCGGACCCGAGGTACTGCAGGTGATCGAGGTCGACAAGCCGACACCGGGGCCGTCGGAAGTGCTGGTCCGGGTCCACGCGGCCGGGGTGAACCCGACCGATTCCTGGCATCGCGGCAGTGGTGGGCTGTTCGGCAATATGGTCCGGCTTGGCTGGGATGTGTCCGGTGTGGTCGAGGCGGTCGGCGTCGGCGTGACACTGTTCGCCCCCGGCGACGAGGTGTTCGGCATGCCGCGCCTGCCGTATGCCGCGGGCACCTACGCCGAGTACGTCACCGCACCGGCCCGTCATCTCGCGCACAAGCCGGCGAATCTCACCCACATCGAGGCTGGTGCGCTGGCACTCGTCGCGCTCACCGCCTGGCAGGCGCTCGTCGACACCGCCGACGTGCAGCCGGGCCAGCGGGTGTTGATCCACGCGGCGGCGGGCGGAGTCGGCCATGTCGCGGTGCAGATCGCCAAGGCGCGCGGCGCGTACGTGCTCGCCACGGCACGCGCCGACAACCACGACTTCGTCCGCGAACTCGGCGCCGACGAGGTAATCGACTACACCACAACAGATTTCGAAGAAGCGGCCCGCGATATCGATGTGGTCGTCGACACCATCGGCGGCGAATACGGCCCGCGTTCCCTGCGAACCCTGCGCCCCGGCGGCATCATCGTCTCACTGGCCCCCCCGGCCGAAGCGGCCTTGGTCGAGGAGGCGGGCCCACTCGGCGTGCGCGCGGGCTTCATGATCGTCGAGCCCGACAACGGCGGCCTGCGCGCCATCACAGAGCTGGTCGAAGCGGGTGCGCTGCGACCCCACGTCGAAACCGTTCTGCCGCTGGAACTCGTGAGCAAGGCCCACGAGATCAGCGACAATCAGCGCACCCGCGGCAAGATCGTGCTCACCGTGGCATGACTCAGAACTTGTAGCTGATCCCGGTCATCCGCTCGGATTCCTCCCACAGGCGCCGCAGCAGCTCGGGATCACGCGAGATCTTGCTGGACGGGCAGGCCTCGACCGGTCCCTGCGACTGCATGAGCCGGTTGGGGCCCCAGTACACAGTGGGATCGGCGGCGGTTTCGGTCGCCGCGAACAGGGTGGAGTGGGCGGCCTTGTGCGGCGCGTGGCCGATGAGTTTGATGAACGGCTTGCTGACCCGGTCGAGCGGAGTTTCGGTGCGGGCGAACAGGTCCGTCGCCGAGACGCCGGGGTGCACGGCGTAGGACTTCTTCGCCGAACCGGCCTCGGTGAGCCTGCGCTGCAGTTCACGGCCGAACATCAGGTTGGCGAGCTTGGCCTGGGCGTAGGCGAGATTGCGCTGGTAGCGGCGGTTCTCGTAGTTGAGGTCATCGATCCACAGCTTCGGTGTCTGCTTGTGGGCGATGCTGGCGATCGACACCACCCGGTCGCGGACGCGGTCGAGCAGCAGTCCCGTGAGCGCGAAGTGGCCGAGGTGGTTGACGCCGAACTGGGTTTCGAACCCGTCGGCGGTGCGCGAGAACGGGACGTTCATCAGGCCCGCGTTGTTGATCAGCACATCGAATTCGCCCTGCTGCGCGGCGAATTCGCGCACGGAAGCCAGGTCGGCCAGGTCGAGCGCGGCTACCCGAACGTCGCCGTCGATGGCGTCGGCGATCGGCTGCGCTTTGCTCGCGTTGCGGCAGGCCATGATCACCGTCGCACCCTTGGCGGCCAGCACCTTGGTGGTTTCGGCACCGAGGCCGCCGTTGGCCCCGGTGATCACGAACGTGCGCCCGGACTGGTCCGCGATGTCAGTTGGTTTCCATGCCATACACCGATCTTACTCTGGAGTAAGTTCCGGCGGAAGGTCAGCCCAGCAATCCGGTCAGCGTACGGGCACAGGCGGGTTTGCGCAGTTTGGTCATGGCCTTCGCCTCGATCTGCCGCGCCCGCTCGCGGGAGAAGCCCAGCGCCGAACCGACCTCCTCCAGCGTGCGGCCCTCACCGCGATCGAGGCCGAAACGCAGTCGGATGACAGCGGATTCGCGTTCGGTGAGCACCTTCAGCGCCTCCTCGACATAGCCGCCGAGCATCTGGTCGGCAACCACGTCCGCTGGCGCGGGCGCGGTGTCGGGGAGCAGTGAGCCCAGATCGGTGTCCTCGCCGATCGGCGCCTGCAGCGATACCGGTTCGGCTTCGTGCCGCAGCACCGCCTCGACCTGTGCGACGGTGAGTGCGGCGCCCGCGGCCAGTTCCTCCGTGGTCGCCGCGCGCCCCAGCTGATGCGCCAGCTCGCGCCGCACGCGGATCACCCGGTGCAGAACATCGGCCACATTCGAGGGCAGTCGGATCGTGCGCCCCTGATCGGTGAGCGCGCGCCCGATGGACTGCCGGATCCAGTACGTCGCATACGTGGAGAGCTTGAGTCCGCGCTCGTGGTCGAACTTGTCCACCGCGCGCATCAGCCCGAGCGTGCCCTCCTGGATCAGATCGAGCAGTGACATCCCGGTGTTGGTCGGGAACCGGCGCGCGATCGAGACGACGAGGCGCAGATTCGCCCGCACCATCTGATCCTTCGCGCACAGACCGTCGAGTTCGGTGCGGCGCAACAGTTCTCGTCGGGCAGCGGTGAGTTCAGCTCCGGCCGAGTCGATTTCGGCGCGCGCGGCGGCACCGGCGGCGATACGCGCACCGAGCGCGTATTCCTGCTCGGCGGTCAGCAGGGGAGTGCGGCCGATGGCGGTCAGGTAGTCGCGAATGGAGTCGGTGGAGACGGTGGTGGTCAAGAGAGCTCCCGTGAGAAGTGCGGCCGATGTGGAGACCGGTGGGGCGAGTGCGCGCCCCACCGGTGCGGGGTGACTACTTGCCGGGAATCCGGATCGGGCGGCGCACGGCCGTCGACCGGGTCTGCGCACCGCGAATGGCCGAGCCGGTGCCGCGTCGGCGCTGGGCGGGGAACGGCGCTTCGGTGCGGCGCTCCGCTCGGCGGCGAGTGGGCAGCGGGAGGGGCTGGGGCGTGGTCATGATCTCGCGGACCGCGTTGTCGAGTGCGCTTCGCATATCGGCTGCTCCTTCGTGGGTGGAACGGGTGCTGAGGGGCTTGGCGGCGATAACGGTTGCGTGCGGCATGCGCTGTCTCCTTCGATTGTGTCGCTTGCAGCGACGAACACAAACTTAGAACCAGCCTAAAAATATGTCAAGAACAAATTTGGGACGAGTTCAGATATGCTGATGACATGACCGAGCAACAGGGGCTTCGAGCCAGAAAGAAGCAGCAGACCAGGGAACACATCTCCGACCGGGCGACCGAGCTGTTCCTGGCCCGCGGGTTCGACCGGGTGACCATCGCCGAGGTTGCCGCGGCCGCCGACGTCGCCAAGATGACCGTCACCAACTACTTCCCGCGCAAGGAAGACCTCGCCCTCGACCTGGGGGAGATCTACATCGACCAGCTCGCCGCGATCGTGCGCGAGCGCGCGCCGGGGCAATCCGCGCTGGCCGCGCTGCGCCACGACTACCTGACAGCGGTAGCGGCACACAGCCAGCTCATCGGCTTCAGCGGAGAGCCGTTCGCCCGAATGATCGCCGACAGCCCCGCGCTCACGGCGCGCGTGCGCGAGTTCCACGACGACCGCGAGGTGGCGTTGGCGAAAACGCTGGCTACGGAGACCGGCGCCGACGACATCACCCCCCGGGTCGCCGCGGCTCAACTCGCGGGCATCCAGCGGGTCCTGTTCGACGAAGTCACCCGCCGCACCCTCGCCGGTGAATCCAACGCCCAGATCGCCGCCGCGCTCACCCGCGAAGCCGAGATCGCCTTCGACGCGCTCGAACCGAGCCTGGGAAACTACGCCGTGCGCTGAGATCTCGGTCGGGTTGCTGCCGTGTCACTGAGACCCCACGCCAGACCTGAAAGCCCATACTGGGCCAATGCCGGACGGTGTTGCTGCAGACAAGCCAGTCGAGCCGATGAGCAAGGCGAAGATCAACCTCGTCTTCGCGACCGTGGTCCTCGGCATGCTCATGGCCGCCCTCGACCAGACCATCGTCTCGGCCGCCCTGCCCTCGATCGTCGCCGATCTCGGCAGTGCAGGACACATGGCCTGGGTGGTGACCGCGTATCTGCTCGCTGAGGCCGTCGCGACCGTGCTCGCGGGCAAACTCGGCGACCTGTTCGGCCGCAAACTGCTGTTCCAGATCAGCGGCCTCATCTTCATCACCGGTTCGGCGCTGGCCGGTGTCGCCAACAGCATGCTCGTGCTGATCGTGGCGCGCGGCATCCAGGGCATCGGCGCGGGCGGGCTGATGGTGACCTCGATGGCGCTGATCGCCGACACCATTCCGCTGCGCGAACGCGGTAAGTACCAGGGCGCGCTGGGTGCGGTGTTCGGCGTGACCACCGTCGTCGGACCCACCCTCGGCGGCCTGTTCACCGACCATGCCAGCTGGCGCTGGTGCTTCTACGTGAACGTCCCGATCGCGATCATCATGGTGGTGATGGCGGCGCGCACGCTGCCGCATCTACGCGCGGTCACCCGGCCGGTGATCGACTACCTCGGCATCGGCCTGGTCGCGCTGGGTGTCTCGTCGCTGATCCTGGGCCTGGAGTTCGGTGGCAACGAATACCCGTGGCGCTCTTGGCAGATCATCGGTTTGTTCGTGCTCGCCGTGGTGCTGATCACCGGGTTCGTGCTGGTGGAGAACCGGGCGACGGCACCGATGTTGCCGATGCGGTTGTTCAGCAGCCGGGTGTTCACGGTGTCGTCGGTGCTCAGTTTCATCGTCGGCTTCGCGATGCTCGGCTCGATGACCTACCTGCCCGCCTACCTGCAATACGTCGACGGCGAGTCGGCGACGAGTTCGGGCGTGCGGACGCTACCACTGGTCGTCGGCCTGTTCATCACCTCGGTCTTCTCCGGTCAGGTCGTCGGCAAGACCGGGCAGTACCGGTACTTCCCGATCGTCGGGATGGCGGTGATGGTGGTCGGCCTCGCGCTGATGTCGACGATGGGCCGCAGCACCAGCGTGTGGCTGGAATCGTTGTACATGCTGATTCTGGGTGCCGGCCTCGGCCTGTCGATGCAGGTGCTCACCATCGTCGTGCAGAACACCGTGCCCTACGCCGACCTCGGCACCGCGACGTCGGGGGTCACCTTCTTCCGCACCCTCGGTAGCGCGTTCGGCACCGCGGTCTTCGGCACGCTGTACAACAACGAGAGCAAGTCCGCGCTGGCGGCGGCGTTGCAGCAGGCGCCGGGTGTCTCGCCCGAGGTGGTGGCGAATCCGAAACTGCTGCGCGAACTCCCCATCGAACAGTCCGCGCCGATCATCGACGCCTACGCGCATTCGATCGACTTCGTGTTCCGTGGCGTCGTGCCGGTGGCGCTGGTCGGTTTCGTGGTCGCCTGGTTCCTGCCGCAGGTGCGGCTGCGCGACAGCGCCCGCCACGGCGCGGGTGACGTCGGCGAGGGCTTCTCGGTGCCCGATTCGCACGACCGGGTGGTGCAGCTGGAACGGGCGGTCGCCACGACCGTCCGCAAGGCAAGGGCGGACAAGCCGCTGATCCCCGAGCTGATCGCGGCCTCGGACAGCACGCTGAACCCGGACACGGCGTGGGCGCTGGGACAGGTCTACCTCTACTCCAAGGAGGGCGTCCCCGCCTCCGTGCACGCCATCGCCTACCGGCACCGGCTGCCGGTGGAGGTGCTCTCACCGGTCTTCCGTCAGGCCGTCGACGCGGGCCTGCTGACCGGCGACGGCGGCGACCTCACCCTCACCGGCGACGGCACCGCCGAGGTCGACAAGCTGCGCGCGGGGTGGCGCCGCTGGCTCGGCGACCGCCTCGACGACTGGAATTCCGAGGACCCGACCGACCGCGCCCTACTCGACGAGGCCCTGTCGAAGATCGCCGCCAAGCTTCTCGACCAGGGCGCTGATAGCAGTGAGGTATCGAGAACCTGAATTCCGCTGTCCACCGCACTGGACAGACCTTGCCGCCGAAATACTCGTAGACGTATATTCGTAGACGAGTAGGGAGGCGTCGATGGCTACGAAGCGCAAGGTGAACAACCTGTTGGCGCTCGCCGTGCTCTCGGTGATCGTGCAGCGCCCGATGCACCGCTACGAGATCGCCGCCACGCTGCGTGCGCACGGTAAAGACCGCGACATGGACATCAAGTGGGGCTCGCTCTACACCGTCGTCCAGAACATGGAGAAGGCCGGATTCCTCGAGGTCGTCGGCAGCGAACGCGACGGCGCGCGCCCCGAGCGGGTGATCTACCGGATCACCGACGCGGGCCGCGCCGAGATGGCGGACTGGACCCGCGAACTACTCGCCGCACCCGAGCCCGAACACCACCGGTTCACCGCGGGCCTGTCGATTCTGGCCGTGCTGGCGCCCGACGAGGTGATCGAGCTGCTCGGCACCCGCATCGAGACGCTGACGCGGACCATCGCGACAACCAGGGCCGAGCTCGACCAGTTGAAGGGCACGCTGGCGCGGCTGTTCGTCGTCGAATCCGAATACGGCCTGGCGATGCTGGAAGCCGAAGCGAACTGGGCCAGGTCCCTGCGTGACGAACTCGCCGCGGGCACCTTCGAAGGCCTCGAGTCCTGGCGGCAGTGGCATGTCGACGGCATGCCCGCCGACCAGATTCCCGAACTCGGCGAGAGGAGCGACGACTAGCTCAGGCAGCAGACCCCGGACCCGGTGGCGTGCGGCAACACCCCACCGAGCCCGAGAAACCGTCCCGAAACCAGGCGCACCCGGCCACGAGGCTGGCTACCACAGGATCGCCCTGCCTGTCGCCCAGATGCGCCTGCGCGTCGGCGGCCGCGAACACGTCTTGCCCGAACTGGCCGATCAGCCGCCCCTGCAGGCTGTCGACCGTGGCGAACTGCACCGCACCCTGCACGATCACGCGGTCGCCGCGGGCGTGCCGTTCACCTACGACAAACGGCTGACCCACGTCGACGAACACCCCGAGGGCGTCACCGCGCACTTCGCCGACGGCTCCACCGCCACGGCCGACATCCTCGTCGGCGCCGACGGAATCCGTTCCACCGTCAGAACTTTGATCGACCCGGCCGCTCCCGGACCCGACTACACCGGCATGCTCGGCTTCGGCGCACGGGTCGACTGCGACCTCGACCTGCCCGACGACACAATGGTGTTCGCGTTCGGCACCAAGGCCTACTACCTGTACTGGAAACTCGCCGACGGCAGCGCGATGTGGGGCGCGAATCTGCCCAGCAAGCAATACTTTTCGCTCACCCAGGCCCGCGCGATCCCGGCGGAGCACTGGCTGAAGATCCTGCGCGAGACCTACGCCCCCGACTCTCCCGGCGCCGAATTCGCCCGTCGCACAACGGCGGACAATCTCGAGATCACCGGCGCGCTGCACATCATGGGGCCGGTACCGCACTGGTATCGCGATCGCCTGGTGCTGGTGGGTGACTCGGTGCACGCACCGTCCAACAGTTCGGGTCAGGGCGCCGCACTGGCGATCGAAAGTGGCGTGCAACTCGCGCGCTGCCTGCGCGACATCGCTACACCCACCGAGGCCTTCGCGACCTATGAACGGTTGCGCCGGGCACGCGTGGAAGGCATCGCGTCTCGTGCGGCGAAGATCAATCACAGCAAGACGCCGGGACCGTTCGCCCGCAAGATCATGAACGCGATGATGCCGCTCATGGTCAAAACGGTGATGAATCCGGAGAAGACCATGGGTGCCGAACGGCGCTACCGCATCGATTGGGACGCGCCGGTCCAGGCGGTCTGACCACCGCGGCCCTCGGCGGCGGGGCCGCTACCGTCCGACAGCGGGCCGCACGCGCGTGAAGGCCGTGACACACAGCACCAACCACATCAGCCCGATGATCCAGCCCGCGAGCACGTCGGTGGTCCAGTGCACGCCGAGGTAGATGCGCGACAACCCGACCGCGACCGGGAAGACGATCGCGAAAGCGGTGACGGCCACCCGGGCCCACTTTCGGTGGATGAGTGGCACCAGCACGATCGCCACGATGCCGACCACCACCGTCGAACCGAGCGTATGCCCCGACGGATAGGACAGGCTGGGTTCGAAGACCATCCGGGACGCCTCGGGCGGACGCTGCCGGCCGACGAGCCGTTTGATCACCCACACCAACACGCCCGCACCCAGCGACGTGACGGCTACCAGGACGGCGACCGGCAGCTCGCGCCGCAGCGCGAACCAGCAGACGACGATCGTCGCGAGAATCGTCATCGACAGCGTGTCGCCCAGGTCGGTGATCACCGTGGCGATGGTGGTGAGCGGTTCGCCACGGTGGGCGATCATCCAGTCGAGTACCCGGGTATCGGCCCAGGTGACACCGCTGGTGACCTCCCAGGTCAGGACGGTGATCAGCACCGCCGCGGTCGCGATCAGGGCGATCACGTGCGGCGTCCGGCGGCACAGCGCGGACCAGGCGACCTCGTGGGGCGATGATTGTCGAGAGGCAGTCGGCATAACTCCCAGACTGCCAGCTCCGGAAATCAGGCCTCGAAAACGACCGTGTTCCCGGCGACGTCGCGGGTGCCCGCGTCCTTCTTGATCGCCTTCACCAGATCGGCGACACAGTCCCACGTGCGTGGGGGTTCGCAGTCGATATTGCCGATCGTGTACCAGGTGTCGGTGCCGCGATAGCGGACCAGACCCTTGCCCGCGTCATCGAGCATGACATCGAGGTCCCCTGACACCGTCCCTTCCTCTTCGGTCATGACGGTGCACTCGGCGGTGATCTCGATGGGCTCGCTTATTTGAACTCTCCTCGGCGTAGGCAGTCATCGACTGCGGTGCGCAACGCGGTGTGCTCGGCGGTATCAACGGTCAACGCGTATTTTACCTTCACTTTCACGTAGTGCTCCACATAGGCGCACCGGAAGTTACCGGGCGGCAAGTAGTTCGCGGGATCCTGATCACCCTTGGACCGGTTGGCCGAGGGGTCGGCGGCGACCAGGTTCAGCGAGTCGTTGGCGATGCGGCGGCGGGTGTCCTCGTCGCGGTCGGCGGCACCGGAACGCCACGCTTCGGCAAGGGCCACAATGTGTTCGGCGTCGACCTTGGCCGGATCGGTGATGAACTTGTACGGCCCGAGTTGGCCGGTCTTCTTGTCGATGAAGCCGTAGTGGTCCTGCCAGCCGCCGCCCGCCGCCACCTTCAGGTCGCAGGTTTTGGCGTCGAGGGTGACCTTGCCGTTGGCGTCGCGCAGCATCATCACTTCGCGGCTGGTGCATTTCGTGTACTGGGCCAGGTCGCCGGTGAAGCCGTGTTCGGGCTTGTTGGTGTCCCAGTGCGGGAATTTTTCGCGCGTGTAGCCCGTCATCGGGCCTTCCTTGGCGACCACGAGGGTGGCGACCAGATCGCCGACTTCCTTGCCCGACACCGTCGCCGCCCCCGCCGAACCCGGACCGGGCGCGGTCGGACTCACCTTGTCCAACAACGTATTCGCGACCGTCACCACCACGGCGATGAGTACCGCGCCGAGCACGGCGAGCAGGGCTCGTCCCGCGGGAGAGCCACTGATCGAGGACCACTTCATGCCCGTACCACCCAGATCTTCGTCGAAAAATGAACCGGCACAACCTAACGGCCGCACCGGGTGTCGTCAGTGATTGTCCGCTATGAGGTTCCGCACAGCACAGTCCTAACCGGTTGCGGCTCAATAGCGTTCATCTATCGACGAAGGTGACCTGCGGGGCCGCAACACAAACGAAACGTGGCGGAGATCACAATCGTTCAGTCGGGCAGTGATCCCGATTCCGGCGGAATCCCGGTGTCCAGGTAGCGAATCAGCCGTGCGATACGCGCGGCGTGGTCGACGCACCGCTGGAATTGACTGCCCAGCAACGCCATATCGATCGCGGCCTCGGTGCTCACGTCGGCTTCGGTGAGCGCGGTGCGCAATTGCTTGCACAGCGTCTCCATCGCCTCGACGTCGGTGCCGTTGTCGGCGACGGCTCGTCCGCTGGCCACCGCCGCGCTCACCCGCGCCACACACTCGGCCGCGAGGGTGCCCATCGACACGAGTTCGGTGATCACCGGCGCGGGGGCGACCACCCCTGGATGAGCCCGATATACGTACTGCCCAGCGGTTTCCGTGCGCCGGCCGATTCGCGACAGCTCACCGGCGACCTGGATCGCGGTCACCACATGGCGAAGATCGCGCGCGACCGGCGCCTGCAATGCGAGCAGTGCCATGGTGCGCGATTCGCAGGCGGCGAACATCAGCTGCAACTGCTCGTCGAGCGCGAACACCTCGTAGGTGGTGGTGAGGTCGGCGCCTGCCAGCGCCTGGGTGACCCGCTCGGTCGCGTCATGGGCGACGCGCGACATCAGGGTGAGGTCGTTGGCCAAAGCGACGAGCTCGAGGGTGAACTGGGTCCGCACGCGCTGAATTGTTCCCCATCGAGCGGGTGTGAGTGAATCCATCGCCGAGATCGGGCGGCAACGATCCGGGTGCAAGAGCGTCCAGCTGGAAGGATAGGGGGCATGATTGCCGCGTTGACGAACAAATGGACCCTGTACGTGCCCATCCTCGCCGCGCTCGTACTCGTACTCAGCTGGGGTCGTTCGGTTCCGGGATTGATCGTCGTGCTGGTGAGTTTCGCCTTGGTCGGCGCGGTGCTGTCGGCGGTCTATCACGCCGAGGTGGTCGCCCATCGGGTCGGTGAACCCTACGGTTCGCTGGTGCTCGCGGTGGCGGTGACCGTGATCGAGGTGGCGTTGATCGTCACTATGATGATCTCCGGTGGCGACAAGGCGGCCTCGCTCGCGCGTGACACCGTCTTCGCCGCGGTGATGATCACCTGCAACGGCATCTTCGGACTGGTACTGCTCGTCGGCGCGCTGCGCAGGCGGGTCGCGGTGTTCAACGCCGAAGGCACCGGCGCCGCCCTGGCCACCGTCGCGACCCTGGCCACGCTGAGTCTGGTGCTGCCCACCTTCACCACCAGCGCGCCGGGCCCTGAGTTCTCGCCCGCGCAGCTCGCCTTCGCCGCGGTCGCCTCGCTGGCCCTGTACGGGCTGTTCGTGATGGTCCAGACGGTGCGCCACCCCGACGACTTCCTCCCGGTGGAGGACGGCGGCGCGGTCGACGACAGCGACGTCCACGGTCACGCCCCGTCCAACCGGGCCGCGTTGATCAGTCTCGGGATGCTGGTGCTCGCCCTGATCTGCGTGGTCGGCCTGGCCAAGGTCGTCTCGCCCGCGCTCGAATCGGGCGTGGCCGCGGCAGGCCTGCCGCCCTCGGCGGTGGGTGTGGTGATCGCGATGCTGGTCCTGCTGCCGGAGGCCATCGCCGCGGTGAACGCCGCGCGCCGTAATCAGGTGCAGATCGGTTTGAATCTGGCGCTCGGCTCGGCGATGGCCAGCATCGGCCTGACCATTCCGGTGATCGCGATCGCGACGATCTGGCTCAGCGGTCCGCTGGTATTGGGTCTGGGTGCCATCGAGATGGTGTTGCTCGCGCTGACCGTGGTGGTGGGCACTCTGACGATCGTTCCCGGGCGCGCCACCTTGCTGCACAGTGGCGTTCACCTGGCGTTGTTCGCGGCTTTTGTGTTCCTGGCCGCAAGCCCGTAGCTGTGGTGTCGCGGATCACACGCCACGGGTATCTGTCATGGAAACCGCGGAAAAGCGACGAGGGTCACCCACCCGAAATTTGTTTGTGACGCAGAGTACCGGTTAGCTTGCTGGAGTTGGCACCGACGCCGAAGCCAGAGAGTGCGGTATGAAAATCACCAATCCCCGTGCTTCACGAGCTGCCCGGAGACATTCCTGATGTCTACCGATCTGCACCCCGCGAAGCCGGATTCCGCTACCCAGATCGTCCGTAAGAACTTCACCGACACCGTCGTGTCGTCGCTGCGGACCTTCGGGCGTGCGGTCGATCTCGCACAGCAATCGGTCGGCGGCTCGTTCTCCGACGCCGCCCGCGGGAAGTTCCAGTGGCGCGAGACCCTCGTGCAGGCCTGGCGCCTGATCACGGTCACCGCCATTCCCGCGGTCCTGATGGCGATCCCGTTCGGCGTGATCGTCTCGGTCCAGGTCGGCAACCTGATCCACAGCCTCGGCGCCGACTCCATGCTCGGCGCCACCGGCGGCCTCGGCGTGATCAAACAGGGCGCGCCCATCGCCACCGGCTTCCTGCTCGGTGGCGCGGGCGCGGCGGCGATCGCGGCTGACCTCGGCGCGCGCACCATCCGCGAGGAGATCGACGCGCTCAACACCATGGGCATCAACCCGGTGCACCGGCTCGTCATCCCGCGCATGGTCGCCATGCTGATCGTGGCGCCGATGCTCAATGTGCTGATCATCTTCGTCGGCGTGCTCGCCGGTTACGCGGTCGCCGTCGGCGGTCAGGGCGTGACCCCGGGCAGCTACTGGTCGACCTTCGGCTCCTTCGCGACCTCTGCCGACGTGTGGATCTCGCTGCTCAAGGCGGTGATCTTCGGCTTCCTGGTCGTGATCATCTCCTGCCAGCGCGGCCTGGAAGCCAAGGGCGGACCGCGCGGTGTCGCCGACGCGGTGAACGCCGCGGTGGTGCTCTCGGTGGTCTCGATCGCGATCGTGAACCTCCTCGCGAGCCAGATCACCGCCATGTTCCTGCCGACGAAGTTGGCGTGATGGCTGCCTCCTCCTACATTCCCGCGCACTGGTTGCGCAAGCCCGCCCGGATCGGCAAACGATTCGTCTCTGCCGGTGAATCACTCGGCTTCGTCGCGGTGTTCGTCTGGCAGGTGCTGTCCTCGGTGCCGCTCACGCTGCGCCGCTACCGCGAGGAAACGCTGCGCGCGGTCACCGACATGACCTGGGGTCGCGGGTCGATCATCGTCGGCGGCGGCACCGTGCCGATGATGATCGTGCTCGGCCTGGTGATGGGCGCCTCGGTGGGCGTCGAATCCTTCGTCACCCTCGACATGCTCGGCATGGGCCCGGTCACCGGCGTGATCTCGGCCTACGCCACCACCCGTGAGCTGGCCCCGATCGCGGCGGCCATCGGCTTCGCCGCGCAGGCGGGTTGCCGGATCACCGCCGAGATCGGCTCGATGCGCATCTCCGAGGAGATCGACGCGATCGAGGCGCTCGGTCTTCGCTCGGTGCCGTTCGTGGTCACCACCCGCGTGATCGCCGGCGCGGTCGCCATCGTGCCGACCTTCCTGATCGCGCTGATCCTGTCCTACGGCGCCTGCCGCACGCTGCTCACGTCGGTCTACGGGCAGTCGGCCGGTGTCTACGACCACTACTTCTTCCAGTTCATCTCCGGTTTCGACATGATCGCCGCGGTGATCAAGGTGGCCGTGTTCGGCACGGTCGTGATCCTGGTGCACAGCTACTTCGGGTTCTTCGCCACCGGCGGGCCCGAAGGCGTCGGCATCGCCTCCGGACGCGCGGTGCGTGCCAGTTCGGTGGCCATCATCGCCATCGACATGGTGCTCTCGATCGCGCTGTGGGGCTTCAACTCGGCGATCAGTTTTACGGGGTGAGCTAGTGCCTAACTATGGAATGCCCGGCGTCGCGGCCGATCGAAAGACCGCGCGACTGACCGGCGGAATCATCCTCGGCCTCATCGCGGTCGTTGCGCTCGCAGGAGTCGGCTACCAGAACCTACGCACCGAGGACGGCCTTCGCATCGCCCTGCACACCGAACACCTCGGTGACGGCATCAGCGCGGGCAGTCAGGTGCGCATCGACGGCGTGACCGTCGGCGAGGTCGCCGAGGTGACCCCCGGCGAGCGCGGCACCCAGCAGATCTCGCTGCTGCTCGAGTCGCAGCGCCTCGTCGGCATCGACGACAGCCTCGCGATCGACTACGCCCCGACCAACCTGTTCGGCATCGCCGAGATCGAATTGCGCCGTGGCGCGGGCGGTTCGCCGCTGCGCGAGGGCGCGGTCCTCGACCTCACCGGCCGCAACGGCGACCGGGTCTACGACGCGACGATGAGCGCGATCCTGCGCAGCCTCTCGCAGGTCGGCATGACCGTGACCAGCCCGCAGATGGCGACCGTCATCTCCCAGCTGGCCGCCGACTTCAAGGCCTTCACCCCGCTGGTCCAGGCGCTGATCACGGTCTCCAAGACCATCGCCGACAACCAGGACGTGATGCCCGCGGAGCTGTTCGGCAAGCTCGGCCCCGCCTTCGACGGCGGCGGCGAGTTCGCCAGCGCCACCATGAAGGTGATCGATCAGCTCAGCGAGATCCGGGTGACCCAGGTCGACAAGGAGCGCTACGACATCGGCGTCGCGGTGATCGGCGGCAGCATTCTGCCCGCCCTCACCACCACCCTGAACACCGCGGGCGGCCATCTCGCCGAGACCACCGACATGCTCGCCCCGATGCTGCTGGCGCTGGCACAGATGTCGCCGAACCCGCGCGCGACGGGCGCCGATCTCACCGCCCTGCTGCAGAACCTGCGCGGTGCGATGCCCGACGGTCCGAACGGTCCGACCCTCAACCTCGACGTCGAGCTCAGCGGTGTCCCCGGCATCGCGGTGCCGCTGTTCGGAAAGGCCGGTGGGCGATGAAGATTCGTGGAACCGCACTGCGCCTCGGCGTCTTCACCCTGGTGATGATCACCATCCTCGGGTTCGTGTTCACCCTGATCAAACGTCCCGTCGCCGGTGACACCCAGGCCCACGACGTGCTGTTCACTGACGCCAACGGCCTCAAAGTCGGCAACGACGTGCGGATGTTCGGTGTGCAGGTGGGCAAGATCGAGAAGATCGGGCTCGAAGGCGACAAGGCCAAGGTCGCGATCACGGTCAAGACCGACACCCCGATCTACGACAACTCCAAGCTGGCCATCCGGTACCAGAACCTCACCGGCCAGCGGTATATCGACCTGCAGCAGGCACCGAATCCCGGCAAGCAGATCGCCGCGGGCGCCCGGATCGGCGCGAACATGACCGTCCCGTCCTTCGACGTGACGAGCCTGTTCAGCGGCCTGAAGCCGGTGCTCGCGACGCTGTCACCGGAGGCGATCAACCAGTTCACCGCGAGCATGCTCGCCGTGATCGAGGGCGACGGCACGGGGCTGGGCCCGGCGCTGAGCGCGATCGACCAGCTCGCGAGCTACGCCGACGACCGCCAGCAGGTGATCAGCACGCTGATCCGCAACCTGTCCGAGATGGCCGACCGCCACGGCGGCCGCGTCGGGTATCTGCTGCCGCTGCTGGCTCGGCTCACCGACGTCTTCGAGGCGATGCAGCGCAATATCGGCGGTGTCGCCCAGTTCGCGATGACCGCACCGTCGGTACTGGCCCCGGTGGAACGGCTGCTCGGCTCGCTCGGCCTGGTGGAGGGCGGCGGCGCCGATGTGGACGCGATGATCCGCGCCCTGTTCCCGAAACCGGGCGAAGCCGTCGAGGTATTCGGCAAGCTCCCCGGTCTGCTGGCCACGGTCGACGCCTCGCTCGCGCGTGGTTTCGCCGACTTCACACCGCATTGCAGCAACGGCGCCGCCGAGGTCCCCGCGCCGCTGCAAGTGCTGATCGCCGGACAGAAGGTCACCGTATGCAACCGCTGAAGCTGCCCAAGATCTTCGCCGGTGATCGCCCGATCCTCGACGAGGCGGGCAAACGCGCCCGCGAACTGCGGATGGGCATCATCGGCCTGAGCCTGGTGGTGCTGTTCATCATCGGCGCCGCCGTGGTCTACGTGGTGCCGCTCGGCAAGCACACCTACACCGCCGAACTCAGCGAAGCGCAGTCGGTGCGCGAAGGCGACGACATCCGGCTGGCGGGTATCTCGGTCGGCAGCGTGACGTCGCTGGAACTGAAGCCCGACAAGGTGATCATGCAGTTCACCGTGAAAAACGATGTCTTCGTGGGGGATCAGACCTCCCTGGACGTCCGCATGCTCACCGTGGTCGGCGGTCACTACGTGGCCCTGTACCCGGCGGGCTCGAAGCCGCTGGGGGACAAGGCGATTCCGTCGGATCGAATTCGCCTGCCCTACAGCCTGATCGAGACCTTCCAGGACGCGACGGCCCCGCTGGCCGCGGTCGACGGCGACACTGTGCGCAACAATCTCGCCGCCGCGAACTCCGCGATCGCGGCCTCGCCGGAGGCGCTGCGCACCACCTTGGACACCGTGGGCAAATACGTCGACATGCTCGATCGTCAGCGAGTCCAGGTGTCGAAGTCGATCTCGGTCCTCGACGAGTACGTCTCGATGTACGACGGCGCCAAGTCCGATCTGGGCAGGCTGATGGACAACGTCAACCTCCTGGAAGACCTGCTGCTGACCAAGAAGGCCGAACTGGCCGAAGCGGTCCGGTTGCTCACCTCGGTGGTCAATCGGCTGGCCGGCCTCGCGCCGACCTGGGAATCCACCCTGAAACCGCAGGTGCAGGCCTTGGCCGACGCCCTGCCGCGGATGCGCGAACTCGGTGGCCAGCTCGAGCCCGTCATCGGGACCGTCACCGAGCTGCAGACCAAGCTGTCGCAGCTGGCGACTCCAGAAGCCGGTGTCGTGGTCGACCAGTCGAGCGCCCGCGTGTGCGTGCCGCTGCCAGGGAAGGCGTGCTGATGCTGAAACGACTGCTCGGATCCCAGGCGTTCATGTCGATTGCCGGTGTGGCGGTGCTGGTGGCGCTGGTGACCGGCGGCTACTTCGTCGCCTTCGATCCGCTGAAGAAGACCCAATCCTATTGCGCGCTCATGCCCGACGCGATCGGTCTCTACCCGGGCAACCACGTCACCATGCGCGGCATGGATGTCGGCGAGGTGACCTCGGTGCGCAACGAGGGCGCCAAGGTGCGTGTCGATTTCGCCGTCGACGCCGAATTCCCGGTCTACTCCAATGCTTCCGCGACCACGGTCGCGTATTCGGTTGCGGCGGACCGCAATCTGGCCGTGCTGACCACCGGCGAGACCGCACCGCCGCTCGCGGGTGGCTGCATCACCAAAACGCTGACGCCCAAGAGCATCACCGAAACACTCACCGCGCTGGCGAGCCTGTCCGACGAGCTCTCCGGCGGCACCGCGGGTGAGCCCAGCGCACTGTCCGACGGCTTGGCTTCGATCAACCGCGCGACCGAGGGCACCGGCCCGACGGTCAACGAACTCATCCACAAGCTCGGTTCGGCGATGAACAAGCCCGACGCCGACATCGGCCATCTGGCAAGCCTTTTCGACGCGTTCGCCTCGGTGTCGAACCGGGTCGCCGCCAACTGGGGTGACCTCGAGACGATGCTGGTCCGGCTGGCGCCGCTGCTCAACACGTCCTCCGACGATCTGCTCGGCCCCGCCACCTCGCTGTTCGAGGGTCTCGGTGACCTACTGCCGATGCTCAACGACGTCGTCATCATCCTCGGCGACCCGCTGATCGGCGCGTTAGACGACACGGTCCCGCTGGTGAAGTTGTTGCGCGCCAACGTCGGATCGCTCAGCGAGATCGTGGCCAAGATGCCCGCACTCGCCTCGGCCTTCCGCAGTGCCACCGATCCCGCGGGCGGCACCGCGATCACCTACGCGCCGCCGAAGGTCGCACTGCCCGCGGGCGAGGCCGATCAGGTGTGCACCGCGGTGAACGCGCTGATCCCGGGGCAGTGCCCCGACCCGGCGCAGGGACTGGCCGATGTGAATCTGGTGCAAGTTGTGCTGGGAATGGCAGGTGCTCGATGAACACCCGAAAGACATTGCAGCGCAGTGTGATCGCGCTAGTTGTCGCGGCCGGACTCGCGGTGAGCGGCTGTGGTTTCGACCCCGCTGAAGTGCCGGTGCCCGGCTCGACGGTGAGCGGGTCGACCTACCGCGTGCAGATCGAGTTCAGCAGCGCGCTGAACCTGCCCTCGAAGTCGAAGGTGATCGCCAACGGTGCCGAGATCGGCATCGTCGACAGTGTGCGCGTCGTCCAGCCCGCCGACGCTCCCGCCGGTCGCGGCGGTTACGTCATCGTCGATGCCGACATCCTCGACACCGTGCAGTTGCCGGCGAAGTCCATCGCGGAACTGCGCCAGGACACCATCCTCGGCGACATCCACCTCTCGCTCACCACCCCGAAGGACGGCTTCGGCGACCTGCTGCGCGACGGCGACACCATCCCGATCGAACGCACGAAACCGCCTGTGCAACTGGAGGACACGATGGCCACCATGGCCCTGTTCGTCCAGGGCGGGGCGATCGGCCAGCTGCAGGAGATGCTCGGCCGGATCAACTCGGTGATGCCACAGGATCCGAAGGAAACCGCGCGTATCTCCGCGGTGATGGGGGCCGACGCCGCCAACCTGGCCGCGAATCTGGACCAGGTCGACCTGCTGGTGAACGGCCTGTCCCGCAACGCGACGATCCTGCACGACGACACCGAAGCGGCGCTGACGAACATCCTCACCCCCGAGGCCGTCGCCGCGCTGACGGGCACCCAGGAATCGATCGCCGACACCATGAAGATCTTCCACGCGCTCGGCCCGGTCGGCTCCTCGCTCACCTGGCTGGCCCCGATCGCGAGCTCCGGTGACGCCGCCGCGACCGCGTTCGTTCCGCTGGCCACCGGCGGTTCGGCCGACCTGCGCTCCGCCACGAACATGGCGCTGCTCACGGCCCTGTTGCGCGACAAGATCATTCCCTTCGTCGAGCAGGGCCCGAAGGTGAACGTCACCGGTGTCCAGGTATCCGAAGAAGACCAGCTGGCGCAGATCGTCACCGCGCTGCGGATGATCGGAATGGTGCGATGAAGATCGGTGCACTGGCCTCCCTCGGCGGCATCGCCGCCATCACCGCGCTCGGCGCGACCTACCTGACCTTCGGGGTGGTGCGCGTCGACCCGTTCGCCGACTTCACCGCGGCCACGATCGAGATCGCGAATTCCGGTGGCCTGAGCGTCGGTTCGCCGATTCTGCTCACCGGTATCGAGATCGGCGAGGTCACCGAGGTCGACACCTCGGCGAGCGGCCGCGTGCAGGTCGGTTTCCGGTTCGGCGCCGATCACAAGGTGCCGATGAGCAGCGTCGTCACCATCGAGCACCTGTCCTCGCTCGGCGAGCCGTACGTGCAGTTCGTGCCGCGCGACGCCAACGGTCCCTTCGTCACCGACGGCCAGCGCCTGTCCGGGGAGAACGTGCGAACGCCGATGTCGATCCCCGAGGTCGCGCGGCTGGTCACCAAGACCGTCGAGCAGCTCGACCCCGCCGTCGTCGGCACGCTGGTCGACACGCTCGGCACCGCGATGGTCGGCACCGAGAACGTGGTCCCCGAGCTGGCACGGGCGGGCGATCTGCTCGCCGCGGCGCTGATGAGCCGCGCCCCGGCGATCGGCGAGCTGCAGAACAACCTCGAACACGTCTCCGGCAATATCGGCTGGGCGGGTCCGGCCACCTCCGCTGCCGCGCCCGCGTTCATCCGGTTGAGCCAGGTGATCGATCAGTTCGTCGAATCGGTCGGCCGGGCCACCGAGGGCGATCCGCAGATGTACCTGCGCGAAGACGGTCTTGTGCCGTTGCTAGAGCAGCTCACCGCCAAGTTGAACGAGCTCGGCCCCGAGCTCTCGGCCCTGCTGCCCGGGCTGCGACCGCTCACCGAATCGGTGACCGCCGCCGCTCCGCAGCTGGACCTGAGCACGCTCATCGCCCAGGCGCTGCACAACACCGACGCCGATGCCGTGAAGGTGCGGGTCGCGATCAAGTAAACATCTGGCAACCATCGCATATAGGTATTTGCCCTGGCCAGTGATTGTCTGGCTTAGTCGGGTGGTCAGCGAGCAACCATGCGGTAGCCTGCTGGACGGGGGAGACCTTGATCCGCGGCGAAGGCGGTGCGATGGCAGAGAACAGCGAGGGCCCCGACACGCGGGCCCGCAGCAGTACTCGGACGGTCGCGATCGCGGCGGTACTCGCCGCGTTGCTCGCGCTGGTGGTCGCGCTCGGCCTGGTGCTGCGCGCCGACCAGGGTGACGACAACCCGTCGGTGAACCCGATGGGCTCCGACGCCAACGGTCTCCCGATCGCCGGATCCGATCAGGAAGCCGCCGACCAGGCCGCGAACTTCGCGCCCCCGTGGCCGGCCAGGCGGATCGGCGGAAATTGTTCGGCAGGCGGCATCACCGCCCACTGGCGGGTTCACGACGACGGCAAATGGCAATGCACGGTGACCACTCCCGACGCCCTGCCCCCCGCTCCCGCGCCGCCACCCCCCGTGCCTGAACCGGCTCCCGAACCGGCCCCCGTCGACGCACCCGCGCCGCCGCCCGTATTCGAGCCTCCGCCCCCGCCGGCTTACGAGCCCCCGGCTTACGAGCCGCCGCCCCCACCTGAACCACCCCCGGTCTTCGAACCCGAACCGGCCCCGCCACCGCCACCCCCACCCCCGCCGGTCCTGCAACTCCCGTTCCCGCTCCCGCCGATCCTGCTCCCACCCGCGGCAGCCGTCCGGCCCTGACGCCGAGGTGATCTCCGCCCACTGACCGGCGGCGGGTCGGTGCCTTCGCACGGGCGATGTCGGTGACACTGGTCAGCTATGGACCAGTTGGTGCTGACTCTGGTGATCCTGCTCGCGGCCGTGCTCGCCGAGCCTCTCGGTGCGCGCATCGGTCTCGCGCCGTCGATCCTGATGACCCTGTTCGGCTGCCTGCTCGCCTTCATCCCGGCCGTCCCGAGCCTGAACATCCCGCCCGACCTGATCCTGCCGCTGGTCCTGCCGCCGCTGCTCTACGCCGCCGCCCGCCGCACCTCGTGGCGGCAGTTCGCGGAGAACTGGCAGATCATCGCGTTGCGCGCGGTCGGGCTGGTGATCGTCACCGCCATCGCGGTCGCCGCGGTCTTCCACGCCTGGAATCCCGCCACCGCCATCGCCGCGGGTGTGGTGCTCGGCGCCCTGGTGGCACCGCCCGACCCGGTCGCGGCCACCTCGATGGCGGGCCGCCTCGGCCTGCCACGCCGGCTGATCGTCACCCTGGGCGGCGAGGGTCTGTTCAACGACGTCACCGCGATCGTCATCTACACCGTCGGTATCCAGGCGGTCGTCACCGGTCTGTTCAGTCCGTGGCACGCGCTCGCCGACTTCGCGATCGCCGCGGTGGTCGGGCTCGTCGTCGGCCTGGTCCTCGGCTGGCTCGGCAGCACCCTCACCAAGCGCCTCGACACCGCCACCGGCCAGGTCGCCCTGAGCCTGCTGCTGCCCTTCGCCGCGTACGGCATCGCCGAACACTGGGAGGGTTCGGCGGTGCTGGCAGTGCTGGTCTGCGCGCTCTATCTCACCGACGCCGTGACCGAGATCGGCGACCGGGATTATCGCCTGGTCGCGGATTCGTTCTGGGACATCACCGAAATGCTGATCACCGGTTTCGCCTTCGCCCTGATCGGCCTCGAACTGCGGGTGGTCATCGAAACCACCGGGCACAACTGGCCCGCGCTGGCCGGGGTCACCGTCGCGGTGATCGCGGTCGTCGTGGGATTGCGCCTGGTCTGGCTGATGGCCACCTGGGCGATCAGCAGCAAACTACCCAACACCGACGAGCCGTTCACCTGGCGCGAGGTGATCGTCACCTGGTGGGCGGGCATGCGCGGGGTCGCGACGGTGGCGCTGGCACTGGCCGTGCCCTTCACCCTCGACACCGGTGCCGACTTCCCGGCCCGCTCGGAAATCCTGTTCATCGCCTTCGCGGTTGTGCTGTTCACCCTGCTCGTCCAGGGGCCGACGCTGCCGCTGGTCGTCCGGCTCACCGGCGTCCACGCCGACACCCGCCAGGAACGCGCCGTCGAACAGGCACTCTGGACCAGGGTCGTGAACGCCGAACTGTCCGAACTCAAGGCGATCGCCGCCCGCGACAATCTCCCCGAAGACGTCTACGAGGACCTCAAGGGCATCCTGCGCCGCATGTCCGCCAAGGCCGACCCCGAAGCGGCAGGCGCCGATGCGAAAGCCACCCTGGAGAAGGAACGCAAACTGGCCTCACAGATGCGTGCGGTCCGCGGCGCCGTCACCGAAGCAGGCCGCCGCGAAGCCCAAGCCGCCCGCCGCGAACCTGGCATGCCCCCGGACGTGGTCGACCGCGTCACCCGCCGCCTGGACCTCGGACCCATGCACTGAGTTGGGCATTGCCGATTGGTATACGGGTTCGGGGACTGACCTTGTTTATTTGGTAGGCGGTTTATTTGGTAGGCGCATTCATTTCGGGGTTTGCCTGTTCGGGAGCAGACCCCTCTTTGGGGAGTTCAGCCGCTTGTCATGGAGTCGGTGAGTGCGCCGATTCCGTAGGTGATCGCCATTGCCAGGGCGCCGCCGATCACGACTCGTAGCACCGCGCGCCCTCGGTTGCCGCCGCCGAGGCGTGCGCTCACCGAGCCGGTGAGCGCGAGGGCGATGAGCACGGCGGCGAAGGTCACCGGCACCCGCCATGCGGTGGGCGGCAGCACGATTGCCAGTAGCGGCAAGAGGGCGCCGCAGGTGAACGAGATCGCCGAGGAGATCGCGGCCGCCCACGGATTGGTGAGGGCGCGCGGGTCGATGCCGAGTTCGGCTTCCGCGTGCGCGGTGAACGCGTCGTGGGCGGTGAGTTCGGTGGCCACCGTGCGCGCGGTGGCCGGGCTGAGCCCCTTCTTCTCGTAGATCCCGGCCAGTTCGGCCAGTTCCGTGTCGGGTTCCTCGGCGAGCTCGCGCCGCTCCTTGGCGAGCAACGCCTTCTCCGAATCGCGCTGCGTACTCACCGACACGTATTCGCCCGCGGCCATCGACACCGCCCCCGCGACCAGCCCCGCGATCCCCGCGGTGAGAATCGTCTGAGCATTGTTCGTCGTCGCGGCGACACCCACCACCAGCCCCGCGGTGGAGACGATGCCGTCGTTCGCCCCGAGCACCCCCGCCCGCAACCAATTCAACCGGCTCGAAAGCCCTTCGGCATGCGGCTCGTGCGGATGCCCTGCCTGAGGCGCACCCTCGTCCTCACTCGAACGACTGTTATCTGCGGTCGAATCCGGCACCCGCCAAGCCTAGTCCGCCCATCCGGCGGATCATCGGCACCGCCGGTCCGCATGGATGTCCTCAGCCCCGGCCGAGCCGAGCGACCACCGCTGGAGTTCAACTGGAACCTGCCGATCCCCTGATGGCGAGTTGACCACCCGGCCGGGGTTGGCACTTCCTCAGTGCAGTCGGGCTGCCGACGGATCGGCGGTCGCGGGTAGCGCCGCGCGCAGGGTGTCGGCCAGGCGCACCGCGAGCGCGATCAGGGTGAGCGTCGGATTGACGTGCCCGTTCGTCGGAAACACCGAACTACCCGCGATGTACAGGTTGTCCACCCCGTGCACCCGGCAGTGCTGGTCGACCACCCCGTGCCGCGGATCGGCCGACATCCGCGTCGTCCCACTGGGATGCGCCCAGTCGGCGAGCGGCAGGGGATCGGTGCTACCGGGCATCACGGCGGGAACCACCTGCGGCGTCGGCAACCCGAGCCGGGCGAACTCGCCGACGAGCAACCCCGTCGCCCGCCGCACGGTCCGATCCTCCTGCTCGCTGATCCGCCAATCCACCTGCGGCAGTGGCATTCCCACCGGATCGGTCCTGCTCGAAAGCCGCACGCGGCTGTCGGCGTCAGGCGCCTGCTCCACCATCGCCCGCACCTCGACACCGGCCAGCCGATGCGGTATCCCGACACCGTCGACCAACCGACGCCGCGTACCCTCGAGCAGAAGTCCGGTGTCCGACATCATGATTCGCACGTCCCGCCACCGCGCCCGCCCGCGCAACAGACGCTTCACCGAGTCCCACGGATCGTCCTCAGCAGGGACCTCCTGCAACCACAGCGCACAGTTCACCAGCGATTCGCGCCGCTGTAGCGCGGGCGACAGCGCCATCCCGTGCAGAAAAGTGTGTCGCCCCCGCGCGCTCTTGACCACGTACCTACCGAACCGGTCCAGCGCCGCTCCGGCATCGGCGGGCCGCAGCGTCGCGACCACCCCGCAGCGATGATCCATCAGATACCGCCCGACCTGGTCGTACCGATTACCGATCCCACCGGCGACGATCCGCCGCGAGGCCAGCAGCAACCGCGGCGTCGAGATCCCACCCCCGGCCAGCACGAACATCCGCGCCTCGACAGTGCGCACCCGCCCGCCGGCACCGGTCACCTCGACCGAATTCACGTGCGCGCCAGTCGCATCGGTGTCGATATGGGTCACCGTCGCGTTCACCAGCACCCGTGCGGTCGGCGCGACGATGTCACGCACGTGCGGACCCCACCGCTTGCAGTCGAACCGGTTGGCCGGATCGCGACTGATCTGCCAGAAGTAGGGCCGTAACGAGGCGGTGTCCAGCGCGTCGGCCGGTGCCTGCCGTCCCGACAGCGGCCAGAACTCCTCGTCGGTGAAGCCGGTGCCGTGCCCGAGCCCGGCATGCGCGGCCGCACGCTCGGCAAACGGCCGCAGCGTACCCGTGTCGATCGGCCAGCCGGACCGCGTGACCCATGGCCGATTCGCGAAGTCGAGATCGTCGAGCACACCGCAGCGACCGGCCCAGGTGTGCGAACTCCCACCGAGCACCCGGTTTCCGGCGAGCCGATCGGGTTCCGCGCGCGGTGCGCCGATGCTCTCGATCGCGGTGAAAGCCGGTTCGTCCGAGTCGATTTCGAGGCCACCGCTCTCGAGCACCAGAACCCGCAGTCCGGCGGCGGCTAATTCGGTGGCCACCGTCAGACCTGCGGGGCCCGATCCGATGACGCAGATCTGGGTGCGCAACGCATCGTCACCGACGGTGCGCAGATCCTCCACGAGCATCGGTGGTCCTCTCACCAGCGCGGCCCCCGGACACTGCTGGTCTCACTGTAAGAGCTCCGACCACCGTGTGTCAGTCGGTCTCGCAATGCTGATTGACGAAAGCTCTGACGTACCCGGCGGATTGGCGCACATACATCCACGACCAGAATTCGAGCCCCGAGTCCGAAGGACTGGCGACCATGGTGATCTCGCCGTCGTAGCACTTGCCCACGATGTACCTGGCGCGTGACACATGCGGGGTGAAGGTGACCACGATGATGTGGCGCCACCCGTAAATCCCGGCGCGCCGGACGATTTCGCGCGCCTCACCGTCGGTGGTCCACGGGTCGGGCACGAAACACGAGACCCGAAAGGCGAATCGGCCGCCGCAGTACTTGTCCATCATCGGATCGTCGGACCCGGTGGACTGCGAGATCAGCACCTCGGGGGCGAGCCCGCGCTCGGCGAGTTCGATGCCGACGTCGAATCGTTCGTAGGCGGTGCCGCCGAGCACCACGATCACATCGGCGGGCCGCAACGGGTCGACCTGCGGGTGCACGAAGACCGGCCAGCCCGCGATGGCGGCAGCGAGCACGGTGACCAGTGCGCCGACGAGCAACCATCCCGCACGCCGAAAGATCGACACGACGTCGACGATACCGAAATCCGGACAGCGACCTCGTGACGGACAACCAGACCCTTGGAGCCAGGGTCCCCGCCAGGCACACTGGACTCCATGACCGACTTCGCCGTTGCCCCCGAACACCTCGATGTTGTCATCGTCGGCGCCGGATTGTCCGGCATCGGGGCCGCGTACCGGCTGCAGACCGAGCACCCGCACCGCAGCTACGCCGTTCTCGAGGCGCGCGACGACCTCGGCGGCACCTGGGACCTGTTCCGCTACCCGGGCATCCGCTCGGATTCGGACATGTTCACTCTCGGCTACCCCTTCAAGCCGTGGCGCGCGGCCCGCTCCATCGCCGACGGTTCCGCGATCCTGGACTACATCCGCGAGACCGCGCAGGAGAACGGCATCGACCGCCGCATCCGCTTCGGTTCCCGGGTGATCGGCGCGGATTGGTCATCGGCGCAGGCGCACTGGCAGCTCACCATCGCACACGAGGGCCCCGACGGCCCTGAACTGAGCACCCTGACCTGCGGTTTCCTCTACGCCTGCGCCGGCTACTACGACTACCAGCAGCCGCACGCCCCCGAATTCGCAGGCCGCGACGACTTCGCGGGCACCGTCGTGCACCCGCAGTTCTGGCCCGCCGACCTCGACACCCGCGACAAGCGGATCGTCGTGATCGGCAGCGGCGCCACCGCCGTCACCCTGGTGCCCAACCTCGCCGCCGACGCCGCCCACGTCACCATGCTGCAGCGCAGCCCCACCTGGATCAGCCCCGTCCCCGGCCGCGACAAGCAGGCCGACAAGCTCCGCAAGTTGCTGCCCGCGGGTCTGGCGCACCGGCTGATCCGAACCAAGAACATCCTGTTCAACATCGGTTTCTACCAGTTCTGCCGCCGTCGCCCCGCCGCCGCGCGCAAGCTGCTCACCGACCTCACCACCCGTATCCTCAAAGACGACAAACTCGTCGCCGAACACTTCACGCCCGATTACGACCCGTGGGACCAGCGCCTGTGCGCCGCCCCCGACGCCGACTTCTTCAAGGCGATGAAGAAGGGCAAGGCCTCGGTGGTCACCGACCACATCGACACTTTCGTCCCGGCGGGAATCCGCCTGGTATCGGGGGAGACCTTGCCCGCCGACATCGTGGTCACGGCCACGGGCCTGCGCCTGCTGGCCTTCGGCGGCATCGCCCCCTCGGTCGACGGCACCCCCGTGCCCTTGGCCGACCAGTTCGTCTGGCAGGGCGCCATGCTCACCGGCCTGCCCAACTTCGCCATCTGCGTCGGCTACACCAACGCGTCGTGGACCCTGCGCGCCGACCTGACTTCCCGCCTGGTCTGCAAGGTCCTCACCCACCTCGACCGCACCGGCAGCGCCGCGGTCGTCCCCGAACCCAAGGGCGCGCTCACCGAACGCCCACTGCTCGATCTCAACGCGGGCTATGTCCTGCGCTCGATCGCCGCGTTCCCTCGCCAGGGCAACCGTCATCCGTGGCGCGTCAGGCAGAACTACCTCCTTGACGCCCTGATCACCCTGCGCACCGACCTCGGCAAAACCCTGCGTCCGGTGCCGCGCCAGGTCAGGGAATTCACCCGCAACGGGTGAGGTGCGCGGCCTGTCGGGTTCCTACGGTTGGCGTGTGCCGTGGTGGCACGTGGCGTTGACCTGACGGAAGGCCCAGCGATGACAGACTCGAATCAGCACCAGCTGCGCGACGGAATCGCGGCAGGAACCTCCATCGGCGCCGGCATCTTGTTGGCCGTGGTCGGTGTCCTGCAGATTTTCCAGGGAATCTCCGCGGTCGCCAACGACGATCTCATCGTCGTCGGGCCGGAGTACACCTACCAGTTCGACCTCACCAGCTGGGGCTGGTGGCACATCATCCTCGGCGCGGTCGCAGTGATCATCGCGATCGGTCTGATAGCTGGTCAGACCTGGGGTCGGGTGTTGGCGATGGTGATCGCGGCGCTCTCGATCATCGCCAATTTCCTGTGGCTGCCGTACTACCCGTGGTGGTCGATCCTGATCATCGCCGTCGACATCGTGGTGATCTGGGCGGTGGCCACCTGGCGCCCGAGCAACACCTGACCGGACCTACGCGACAGCGCCGCCCCGATCATCGAGGCGGCGCTGTTCGTTTGCCCTGACGTCGCCGAGTTCAACTGTCGAGCGCCGACCGGCCGTCATCAGCGTCGCCGAGCGTGCGGACCAGATGCCGTGAGAGCCGTTCCCCCAGGACCGCGAGCTCGGCCTTTTGCGGCTCGTCGAGTCCGTCGAGCACCAACTTGCGTACCGCGACGAGATAGTCCGGCGTCGCCGCCACCACCTTGGCCTGCCCGCTCTCGGTGAGCACCGCGTCGATCCCGCGCCCCGACTCCGCCGCCTCGCGGCGCGCCCAGCCCACCCGTTCCAGCTTCGAAACCACATGGGAGAGACGGGAAATCGACCCGTGCCCGCGCGCTGCGAGCATGCTCAACCGCATCCGGCGCTCCGGTGCGTCGTGGAGTAATGCCAGGACCCGGTACTCGAAGTGCGTCAGCCCGAACTCGCGCTGCAGCCGGGAATCGAGCGCGCTCGGTACACGCATCGAGAGGGTGACCACCGCGCTCCAGGCGCGACGCTCGACCGAGTCGAGATCCTCCGTCACCTCGGCCTACCTTCCACCCATGTGGTAGCTATGAAATTGCTGAACGAGGGGAAACTGTATATCGGAGGGTGGTCCGTGTCTACGGTGGACGCGTCATGTCACCAGGTCGTCGACAGGTTGAAGGACGTCCGCGCGCTGGACGAATGATCAGTTGCCGTCCGGTCGCCGGGTGATCCGCGGTGCTGATCGCGATGATCGCCAGCGCGTGCGTGCGCTCATCTCGCAGCAGAGTGGCCTTCGTGACCTGGGAAAACGCCGGATTCTCCAGGCGATTTGACTTCGTGTTGGTCGGCACGTAACTTTATTCGAGTCAGAGCGACACGGACACCGACTCAGCCGCCCAGCGGTTCGAGACACGAGGTAG
>NZ_JBHXRR010000033.1:0-43257 GCF_042716665.1 Nocardia sp. NPDC058658 | reverse complement strand
GCCACCGTTGCTGGAGGCTTCGCCTCGGACGCAACGGCGGCTAACTCGCGGCCGGGCCGCTACGCCGCTTCGCGGCGACCCTCCCTAGGGGTCGGGTGTGGGGGTTGGGAGTGCGGTCATGGCGGAACTGGGGTGTGCGGTGTGGCTGGGGTGCGGTTATGGCGGATTTATGTGCCGGTGAACGTGGGCTTGCGCTTTTCCGCGAAGGCTTTGGGGCCTTCTTTGGCGTCGGCTGACTTGAAGACGGCGGTGCCGAGTTCGGCGTCTACCTTGAAGGCTTCGTTTTCGTGCATGCCTTCGGTGTCTCGGATGGTTTTTAGGATCGCCTGTACGGCTAGGGGGCCGTTGGCGGCGATCATTTCGGCCAGTTCCAGTGCCTTGTCCAGGGCGGCGCCGTCGGGGACTACGTGGCCGATGAGGCCGATCTCCTTGGCTTCGGTGGCCTTGATGTGGCGGCCGGTCAGCAGGAGGTCGGCGGCTACGGTGTACGGGATTTGGCGGGTGAGGCGGACTGCTGAGCCGCCTAGGGGGAACAGGCCCCAACGGGGCTCTGAGACACCGAATTTGGCGCTTTCGCCTGCTACTCGGATGTCGGTGCCCTGCAGGATTTCGGTGCCGCCCGCGATCGCCGCGCCCTCGACGGCGGCGATCAGGGGCTTGGTGAGCCTGCGGCCCTTGAGCAGGGCGTCGATGCGGGACAGGTCCCAGCCGCCACCGGCGAACGAATCGCCGGGGTGTTGGGTGGTCATCGCCTTGAGGTCGGCGCCGGCGCAGAACGCGCCGCCCGCGCCGGTGAGGATCGCGACGCGGATGTCGGGATCGCTGTCCACCTGGTCCCAGGCGTCGCGCATGATTGCCATCATCTCGCCGGAAAGAGCATTGCGCGCCTCGGGGCGGTTCATGGTGACGATGAGAACGTGGCCACGCTTCTCGACCAGACAGTGGGTCATCTGAAAATCTCCTCACAACGTTCGGACGCATTCGCCGAAAACCTTGTCAGAAACAGTAACACGTTCTATTTTTGACCCTGTGAGCTACAACATAGCCGATCTCGTCGAACATGCCGTCGACTTGATGCCCGACCGGATCGTGCTGGTCGGCGAACATCGAGAGTCGACCTACGCCGAACTGGAGGAGCGGGCCAACAAGCTGGCCCACTACCTGCTGGAACAGGGTGTGCGTCCCGGCGACAAAGTCGGAATCTATTCCCGCAACACCGTCGAGGCCGTCGAAGCGATGGTGGCCGTCTTCAAGGCGCGGGCGGTGATGATCAATGTCAATTTCCGCTATGTCGAGAACGAGTTACTGCACATCTTCGACAACTCCGACATGGTGGCGCTGATCCATGAGCGCCGCTACACCGACAAGGTGGCGGCGGTTCGGGACAAGGTGCCCGGGCTGAAGACGGTGATCGTCGTCGACGACGGCACCTCCGCGGACACCCCCGACTACTCGGTCGAATACGAAGCGGCGCTGGCCGATTCGTCGGGCGAACGCGACTTCGAGGAACGCTCGCCCGACGACATCTACATGCTCTACACCGGCGGCACCACCGGCCTGCCCAAGGGCGTGATGTGGCGGCACGAGGACGTCTGGCGGGTGCTCGGCGCCGGCATCAACTTCGTCACCGGCGAGTACACCAAGGACGAATGGGAGCTGGCCAAGATCGGCGCGGCCAACCCGCAGATGGTGCGCTTCCCGATCCCGCCGATGATCCACGGCGGCTCGCAGTGGGCCACCTTCCACAGCCTGTTCGGCGGCGGCAAGGCGGTGATGATCCCCGAGTTCAGCGGGCACGGTGTGTGGCAGGCCGTCGACAAGCACGGCATCAACCTGATCTTCATCACCGGCGACGCGATGGCGCGCCCGATGCTCGACGCACTGGCCGAAGGCAACCCGGAAACCGGTGAGCCGTACGACCTTTCGACGCTGTACGTGCTGGCCAGCAGCGCGGCGCTGTTCTCGCCGTCGCTCAAGGACAAGTTCCTCGAAGTGCTGCCCAACCGGATGATCTCCGACTCCATCGGCTCCTCGGAGACCGGCTTCGGCGGACTTTCCCTGGTCGCCAAGGGCGCCACCCACACCGGCGGCCCCCGGGTGAAGATCGACGCCGCCACCCAGGTGCTCGACGAACAAGGGAATCCGGTGAAGCCGGGTTCCGGCGAGGTCGGCTTGCTGGCGCGCAGCGGGCACATCCCGCTCGGCTACTACAAGGACGAGGTCAAGTCGGCCGCGACGTTCAAGGAGTTCAACGGGATTCGCTTCGCGATCCCCGGCGACTACGCGCGCGTCGAGGAGGACGGCTCGGTCACGATGCTCGGCCGCGGTTCGGTGAGCATCAACAGCGGGGGCGAGAAGATCTACCCCGAGGAAGTCGAGGGCGCCCTCAAGGCCCACCCGGAGATCTTCGACGCACTGGTAGTCGGCGTCGAGGACGAACGCTGGGGTCAGCGGGTCTGCGCGGTCGTCCAGTGCCGCGGCGAATACCGCCCCACCCTGGCCGATTTGAAGCCGGTCCTCGCTGGCGAGATCGCCTCCTACAAGCAACCCCGCAGCCTGTGGTTCGTCGACGAGATCAAGCGCTCGCCCGCCGGAAAACCGGACTACCGCTGGGCCAAGGCGCAGACCGATGAGCGGCCCGCGGATGAGCATGCGGAGGCCGGGTCGGCGTAGAACTGGCGTAATCACGCAATCGGGCTCGTTCCAGTCAGAAAACTGACTGGAACGAGCCGTTTTGCGTGATTACGCCGGACCGATCAGCGGTTGGGCGGCGGTCCTGACACATTCGGATTCAGCCAAGGCCGGGGTCAGTGTTTCAGCGCAGTAGCGAGGCGAGACGCGATCTCGGGGACATCGACAACTGCGCCGCTGGCGACGTCGATCATGAGGTCGTAGGCGAGGTCTTCGTCGAGCGAAGTCGTGTCGATGCCGTTGCGGGCAAGGAAGACGATCGCGCCTACGATGGCAAGGCGTTTGTTGCCGTCGACGAGGGGATGGTTGGCGGCGATCGAGTGTAGGAGCGCGGCCGACTTCTCCCAGATGCCTGGGTAGGCGTCGGTGCCGAACACTGTGGTTGCTGGACGTGCGGCCGCCGATGCGAGCAGTCCCGCGTCGCGCACGACATATTGCCCGGCTACATCCTCGGCGATTGCTCGCAGGTCGGCGACCGTGAGGTAATAGATCTCCGCTTCGCTCACTCGGCGAGCCTGTCGAGCAGGCTCCTGTGACGCTCGGTGAATTGTCGCGATAGCGCGCGGACTTGACTGTCTGCGGTCTCGGCCATCGAGTCCGGCACCACGGCGGCCACACGGCGGCCATGGCGGGTCAAGTGCACGACTCTGCCGGCCTCGGCGGCCGCGATCACGTCGGCGAGGCGCTCCCTGGCTTCACTTACCGGGAGTTCCCAGTTCTCAGGTACGGGGGCTGCAGTCATGTACGAATTGTACATCTTCGCACGAAGTTCGTACGAACTCCGCATTCTGTACGCTCGCACTTCGCGCGGTCACCTGGTGAGGCGCGAGGGCTTGGTCGACTACTGCGCCAGTTCCGCGCCGAGGGCGAGGAGGTGGGGGGTTGCGCCGCCGAGGGCGTATTCGTGGTGTTTGGCGGCGGTGAAGTAGTTGTGGGTGATGTGGTCTCGGTCGATGCCGAGGCCGCCGTGGATGTGGACGGCGGTGTGGGCGACCTTGTGGCCTGCTTCGGCGGCCCAGAATTTGGCGATGTGGATGGACTCGGCGGCGGGGAGGTTTTCCGAGAGTCGCCAGGCCGCTTGGGTGACGGTCAGGCGGAGGCCGTCGATTTCTATGTAGGCGTCGGCGAGGCGTTGGGATACTGCTTGGAAGGAGCCGAGGGGTTTGCCGAATTGTTCGCGGGTGCGGGTGTGTTCGGCGGTGAGGTCCAGTGCTCGTTCGAGGGTCCCGAGTTGGAGGGCGGATAGGCCGAGCCAGGCGTGTTCGCGTAGCCAGGTGAGGATATCGGCGCCGGATTCGATGGTGCCGACCAATTCGGCTGGGGAGTGGGTGAATTCGACGAGGAACTCAGGGGAGAGGTCGACCACCTGCTGTGCGGTGCGGGTGACCGAGGTGTGGGTCGGGTCGACCAGGAATACCGCTGTACGCCCGGAGATAGTGGCGGGCACCAGGATTCGCGCGGCTCGATCGGCGTGGGGGACGGTGGTCGCCCTCCCGGTCAGCGTCCAGGTCGCACTGGTCGCGGACGCGGCAGTGTCGTCGACTTCGGTCCCGTGCAGTGTCGTGCCGTTCTTCGCGTCGGTGCCGACGCCCTCGGTCGCACAGGCGGCCTCGGGTGAGTAGGCCGCCTCGGCGACGATGCCGGGGGCGGCGGTGGTGGCGTGTAGTTCTTCGGCCAGCGCGGTGGTGAGCACGAGCTCGCCCCTGCCTGCCCGAGCCGCCAGCTGCTGCTGCGAGGCATCGCCGAACTTCGCCAGCGCACCCGCGCCGAGGACGACCGACCACAGGTAGGGCACCGCGGCGACGACGCGGCCGAGTTCGCGCAGGATCGCGGTCTGCTCGAGTGCGCCGAAGTCGCTGCCGCCCAATGCTTCCGGCAGTGCCGCTGCCAGCACGCCGGTTTCGGCGAGGGCCTTCCAGAGCTGCTCGTCGAAGCGTCCGGGAACATCGAGTTCACGCAGGCGATCGGCGGTGACGAGTTTGGCGCAGATCTCGCCGGTCAGGGTGGCGAGGTCGGTCTGGGCTTCGGTGGGTGTGAAATCCATGGGGGATACCGGCTTTCAGCGGGCGGAGGCGGGCTGGCGCAGGGCGGTCATGGCGATGATGTCGCGCTGCACCTCGTTGGTGCCGCCGCCGAAGGTGAGAATCAGTGCGGCGCGGTGCATTCGTTCGAGTCGGCCGAGCAGGACGGCGCCGGGGGAGTCCTGGCGCAGGTAGGCGTGCGGGCCGACGACCTCCATCAGCAGGCGGTAGGCCTCGGTGGCGAGTTCGGTGCCGTAGACCTTGCAGGCGGAGGCGTCCCACGGTTTCGGCGCGGCCTCACCGCCCTGATCGGCGCGGCTGGCGATCTCCCAGTTCAGCAGCTTGAGGTACTCGACTTTCGCGTGCACGCGAGCCAGATTCAGCCGCACCCATTCCTGGTCGATCACCCGCGAACCATCGGAGCCGGTAGTCGAACGAGCCCACTCCACGGTCTGCCCCACCGCCAGCGACAACGGCCCGGCGGATGTCAGCGCGACCCGTTCGTGGTTGAGCTGGTTGGTGATCAGCGACCACCCGCCGTTCTCCGGCCCGACCATCGACGAGACGGGTACGCGCACGTCCTGGTAATAGGTGGCGCTGGTGTCGGGCCCGGCCATCGTGTGCACCGGCGTCCAGGAGAACCCCTCGGCGTCGGTCGGCACGATGAGCATCGTGATGCCCTTGTGCTTCTTGGCATTCGGATCCGTACGCACCGCCAGCCAGATGTAGTCGGCGTAGGCGATGAGGCTGGTCCACATCTTCTGACCGTTGATCACATAGTCGTCGCCGTCGCGCACCGCCGAAGTACGAAGTGCGGCAAGGTCGGTGCCCGCGCCCGGTTCGGAATAGCCGATGGCGAAATGCAGTTCACCGGCGGCGATGCGCGGCAGGAAGAACTTCTTCTGCTCCTCGGAGCCGTACTGCATGATGGTCGGCGCCACGGAGTTCAGCGTCAGGAACGGCACCGGCGCGCCCGCGATGGCGGCTTCCTCGACGAAGATCAGCTGATCCATCGTGGTGCGGTCCTGGCCGCCGTACTCCTTGGGCCAGCTCAGCGTGAGCCAGCCGTCGCGGCCCATCTCGCGCACGACCTCGCGGTAGACATTGCCGGAACCGTATTCGCCGGTCTGCATGCTCAGTGCCGCGCGCCGCTCGGGCGTCATCAGCTTCGCGAAATATTCGCGCAGCTCGGCGCGCAATTCTTCCTGCTGCGGCGTATACGCGACGCGCATGCTTCCTACCTCGGTGTCGAGCTGACAAGTCGGGTGGCGGGGCGCAGGGGGTGAGCCCCGCCGAAACCGATCATTGCATACGAACTGGAACATGTTCCAGTATTGCAAGTGATTCGGCGACTGTTCCGCCCCGCGGACCCGGCTGTCTGGGTTAGTGTCGCCAAGACCGTGTGGAAGGAAGTTCTCATGAAGATCATCGTCGATTTCGACCGGTGCGAAGCGAACGGAGTCTGTGTCGGAATCGCACCTGACATGTTCGAACTCGATGACGACGATCAATTGACCGTCGCCAAGGGTGATGTCGCGCCCGATCGCCTCGCCGACGCCGAGGAAGCCGTGGCGCAGTGCCCCAAGGCTGCGCTGAGGTTGGCGTGATCGGCTCTTGTCGGATGGTGGAACACGTTCTAGAGTCGGCCGAATGAGTGTGACGCAGATTTCATTGGAGGGCCGGGTCGCCGTCGTGACCGGTGCGGGCGCCGGGCTCGGTAGGGTCGAAGCTCTCGCGCTGGCGTCTGCGGGCGCGGCGGTGGTCGTCAACGACCTCACCGAGGACGCGGCCGCCGAGACCATCGCCGCGATCCGCGAACTCGGCGGCAAGGCCGAATTCGTCGGCGGCTCGATCGCCGAACGGGCCACTGCCGACGCGCTCGTCGCGACCGCGCAGGAATCCCTCGGCGGCCTCGACATCGTCGTCAACAACGCGGGCATCACGCGAGATCGCATGCTGTTCAACATGTCCGACGAGGACTGGGACGCGGTGATCGCGGTGCACCTGCGCGGACACTTCCTGCTCACCCGCAACGCGGCCGCCTACTGGCGCGCGGCGTCGAAGGCGGCGGGCGCGCCGGTGTACGGCCGGCTGGTCAACACCTCCTCGGAGGCGGGCCTGCTCGGGCCGGAAGGTCAGGCGAACTACGGTGCGGCCAAGGCCGGCATCACCGCGCTCACGCTCACCGCGTCGCGCGTGCTGTCCAGGTACGGCGTGCGCGCCAACGCGATCTGCCCCCGCGCGAGGACCGCGATGACCGAGTCGGTCTTCGAGCAGGCGCCCGACGACGCGGTCGACCCGCTGGCACCCGAACATGTCGCCAAGCTCGTCGCCTACCTCGCCTCGCCCGCCGCCGACGCGGTCAACGGTCAGGTTTTCGTCGTGTACGGGCCGATGGTGGCGCTGATGGCGGCCCCGACGGTCGAGCAGCGTTTCGACTCCGACGGCGCCGAATGGTCCGAGGCCGACCTCGCCGCCACCCTCGGTGGCTATTTCGCAGAGCGTCCCGCCGATCACACCTTCTCGGCCCGCGCCCTGCGCGATCTGGGCTGAGGCCCCTACTGAACGGTTTGCCCGATGTTGGCCCACCGCGTCTCACGCTGAATCCGCCTCCACTGTCGTGTTGATCACTGGTCCAGGTGTTGGTAGACATGAGCGTCGGGGTGTGTGGCGGCTCACAGGAAGGCGAACCGAACCGATAAGCATCCGTTTCAGTTTTGACGGCGATTTTCGAGAAAAAGTCCTGGTCCAACTCGCTCGAAATAGCAGACATTACCGGGAACGTGTTCTAGTCTTTGGGCAGTCTTCAGATCGGGGTGGCGGTGAAGTACGGGTACGCGGACACATCGGTCCGCCCGTCGATTGAGGAGGATTCGCAATGAGCAACCTCCTTGCTGTCCCGTTGCGGGCGGTCGGCGGATTCTTCGAACTCGGCGCGGAAGTGGCGCGCGCCGCCGTCCGCAGGCCGTTCCAGTGGCGCGAATTCGTCGACCAGTCCTGGTTCGTGGCCCGCGTCTCGATCGTGCCGACGCTGCTGGTGGCCATCCCCTTCACGGTGCTGGTGGTCTTCACTCTCAACATCCTGCTGCGCGAGATCGGCGCCGCCGACCTCAGCGGCGCGGCGGCCGCGTTCGGCGCCGTCACCCAGGTGGGCCCGATCGTCACGGTGCTGATCGTGGCGGGCGCGGGCGCCACCGCGATCTGCGCCGACCTGGGCGCGCGCACGATTCGCGAAGAGATCGACGCGATGAAAGTCCTCGGCATCGACCCCGTCAGTCGGCTGGTCGTGCCGCGGGTGCTCGCTTCGATGTTCGTCGCGCTGATGCTCAACAGCCTGGTGTGCACCATCGGCATCGTCGGCGGCTTCGTGTTCTCGGTCTTCCTGCAGGGCGTGAACCCCGGCGCGTTCGTGAACGGCATTCCGCTGCTGACGAATCTGCCCGAACTGATCATCTCCGAAGTCAAGGCGGGTTTGTTCGGGCTGATCGCCGGAATGGTCGCCTGTTATCTCGGACTCGGTGTCAAAGGTGGACCCAAGAGCGTCGGTGACGCGGTGAACCAAACGGTGGTATTCGCATTCATGGCGCTGTTCGTGGTGAATGTGGTTGTCACCGCGATCGGCCTGAAATTCACGGTGCGGTGATGGCGTTCATAGTTCGCAGCAAGTTTCCGCGCACGGTCCGCCGTTTCGAACGCGTGTCGAAATCGACCGACTCCCTTGGTAATCAGGCGATCTTCTTCGTCAAGGCGCTCGGTTCGGTGCCGCGCGCGCTGGTGCACTACCGCACCGAAACCATCCGGCTCATCGCCGAGATCAGCATGGGCAGTGGCGCGTTGGCCGTGATCGGCGGCACCGTGGTGATCGTCGGGTTCCTGACGCTCATGGCGGGCGGCACCATCGCGGTGCAGGGCTACAGCTCGCTCGGCAACATCGGTGTCGAGGCGCTGACCGGTTTCTTCGCCGCGCTGATCAATGTGCGCATCGCGGCGCCGGTGATCTCCGGCATCGGCCTCGCGGCCACTATCGGCGCGGGCACGACCGCCCAGCTGGGCGCGATGCGGGTGGCCGAGGAGATCGACGCGCTCGAGTCGATGGCCATCCGGCCGATCCCGTTCCTCGTCGGGACCAGGGTGCTGGCGGGCATGATCGCGATCGTGCCGCTCTACGCACTCGCCGTGATCGCCTCGTTCATCGCCAGCCGCTTCGCGACTGTGGTGATCTACGGGCAGTCCGGCGGCGTCTACGACCACTACTTCTCGACGTTCCTCATTCCGAGCGACATTCTCTGGTCGTTCGCGCAGGCGATCGTGATGGCGCTGGCGGTGATGCTGATCCACACCTACTACGGCTTCCACGCTGCGGGCGGCCCGGTCGGCGTCGGTGTCGCGGTGGGTAACGCGGTGCGGTCGTCGCTGATCGCGGTGGTCACGGTGACGCTGTTGATCTCGCTGGCCATCTACGGCACCTCCGGCAACTTCCACCTCTCGGGATAGCGTGATGAACACAGCACGGATCGTTGCCGCCCTGCAGGGCGGGCTCGGGCGCAAGCTCGCCGCGCTCACGATGGTCGGCTTGCTCGTCGGGCTGGTGGCCTTCGCGTTCGCGATGTTCCAAGGCGCTTTCACCGCCACCGCGAAGGTGCTGGTCGACGCGCCGCGTTCGGGCTTGGTGCTCGACCGCGACGCCAAGGTGAAGGTGCGCGGCGTCGAGATCGGTCGGGTCGCGGAGATCAACTGGCGTGATGACAGTGCGCAGTTGCTGCTCGAGGTCGACCCCGAGCAGCTGAAGCTGGTGCCGTCGAACGCGGGTGTCGATATCCGTTCGACCACGGTGTTCGGCGCCAAGTATGTGAATTTCGTTGTGCCCGAGCAGCCTTCGTCGAGCTCGCTGAAACCCGGCAGCACGGTCGCGGCGAGTGCGGTGACGGTGGAGTTCAACACGCTGTTCCAGCATCTGTCCGATGTGCTCGCCCAGGTGGAACCGGAGAAGCTCAACGCCACGTTGACCGCGCTCGGCACCGCACTGCAGGGCCGCGGCGACAAGTTCGGCGATTTGCTGGTTCGCTCGGACAACTACCTGCGCGAGATCAATCCGTATCTGCCTACGCTGCAACAGGATCTGGACAAGACGGCTCAGGTGACCGACATCTACGCCGATGCCTCCGGTGCGCTGTTGCGCACGGTGGACAACGCGACGGTTACCTCGAAGACGTTGTCGGAGTTGCAAGCTCAGCTCGATGATGTGCTGGTGAATGTGATCGGGTTGGCCGATACGACCGGTTCGGTGTTGCGGGAGAACGAAACTCAGCTCGTCACCGCGCTGGATCTGCTGCGGCCGACGACCAGCCTGCTGTTCGAGTACGCGCCCGCACTGACCTGCATCATCGACGGCCTCGGCCCGTTGATGCCGGTGGCCGAGGAGATGTTCGGCGGTCGCCTGCCCGGTGTCGGCATGAACACGAACTTCATGTTCGGCGACAAGCCTTACACCTATCCCGACGACCTACCCAAGGTGAACGCCACCGGCGGACCGCACTGCGAAGGCATCCTCGACCGAGTGCCCGACAGCCACGCGAACTACGTGGTGACCGATACCAACCAGGGCGCGCCGTACACGCCGCGCACCGGTTCGCCCGAATTGAACAGCGCACCAAAGGTTTTCCAGCTCTTGCTGGAAGGGCTGCCGGGAGTGACACGGTGAAGAACACGGCGACGACGGTCAAACTCGCGATCTTCACCGTGGTGATGACCCTGGTGTTCGCCGGCTTGGCGATCGTGCTCAGTCAGGCACGGTTCTCCAGTGAGAACGGATACAAGGCGGTGTTCACCAACTCCTCTGGCATGCTGCCGGGGTCGAAGGTCCGGATCGCGGGTGTGCCGGTCGGCTCGGTGACCTCGGTGAAAGTCGGCGACGACGATCTCGCGCATGTCGAATTCGACGTGGACACCAAGTACTCCGTGCTGTCGAGCACCCGCCTGGCGATCAAGTACGAAAACCTGGTCGGCGACCGGTATCTGGAGCTGAAGGAAGGCCCCGGCTCGGCGCGCGAGCTACCCGAGGGCTCCACCATCGGCAAGGAGCAGACCTCGCCCGCGCTGGATCTCGACCTGCTCCTCGGTGGGTTCAAGCCGCTGCTGCGTGGCCTCGATCCGGGACAGGTCAACGACCTGACCTCGGCGCTGCTGCAGATCTTCCAGGGCCAGGGCGGCACACTGGTCTCACTGCTCAACAGTGGTGGCAGCTTCTCCAAGACTCTCGCCGATCGCGACGCCCTGATCGGCAGCGTGATCGACAACCTGAACACCGTGCTGGCCACCATCGACGATCGCGACGAACAATTCACCACCACGATCGACGAATTGCAGCGGCTGGTCAGCGGATTGGCCGCCGAACGCGATCCGATCGGCGCCGCGCTGCCGCGAATCGCCGGTGCCACACAGGAACTCAACGACCTGCTCACCACCGCGCGCCCCGATCTGCGCAACACCATCGAGCAGACCGGCAGGCTCGCCACCAACCTCGACAACGGCTCCGAAGACATCGAATGGGTGCTCGGGAAGCTGCCCGAAACCTACAAGCAGCTCATCCGGATCGGCGCCTACGGCTCGTTCCTGCAGTTGTACGTGTGCGGCACCAACTTCCTGATCGACGGCCCGAACGGCCAGCCGATGGAAGTCAAGATGCCGGGTCTGCAGGCGACCGGAAGGTGTACGCCCAATGAGTGAGAAGAAGTCCTCGGCCGCCACCATCGGCATCGTCGGGATCGTACTGGTGGTGACGATCTCCCTTGCGACGTTGCAGTACACCAAGCTGCCGTTCATCCGCTCCGGCGCGACCTTCACCGCGCATTTCGTCGACGCGGGTGGGCTGGTGCCGGGCGACCCGGTGCACGTCGCCGGTGTGCGCTCCGGCGAGGTGGACCAGGTGTCGCTCGACGGTCCCAAGGTGCTGGTGAAGTTCACTCTCGACGAGTCGATTGTGCTGGGCGAGAAGACATCTGCCGCGATCAAGACCAACACGGTGCTCGGCCGCAAGTCCCTTGACGTGGTGCCGACCGGACAGGGCGCGCTGCGTACCTCCGACACCATCCCGCTCGACCGGACCACCTCGCCGTACTCGCTCAACGAGGCGCTGTCCGATCTCGGCGCGACCGTGCGCGACCTCGACATGGATCAGGTCGATCAGACCCTGGACACTCTCTCTGCCGCCTTCGCCGACACGCCGGGCCCGCTGCGCAACGCCCTCGACGGCGTCACCGCGCTCTCGCGCAGCATCAACACCCGCGACCAGGCGCTGACCGATCTGCTCGGCCGGGCGCAGAACGTCACCAAGATCCTGGCCGACCGCAGTTCGCAGCTCAACGCCCTGTTGCTGGACGGCAACAATCTGCTCGGCGAACTCGACAACCGGCGCGCCGCGATCAACCAGCTCATCGTCTATGTCGACTCGGTCGCCAAGCAGCTGTCCGGGCTGGTCGCCGACAACGAGGCGCAGCTGAAACCGACACTGGACCGGCTCAATTCGGTGCTCGCCCTGTTGCAACGCAACAAGGAGAACCTGTCGAGTGCGCTCGAGAATCTCGGCCCCTACGCCTCGGCGCTCGGCGAGCAGGTCGGCAACGGCCCGTGGTTCAACGCCTACGTGGTGAACGCGACGAGCACCGAGCTGCGAGTGCTGGTGGATGCGCTGGTCTGGCCCGAGCACCTGCCGCAGGACCTGATCGACGTCTTCACGCATCCGGCGCCGCCGGCCATCGTGCCTTCTGAGGAGGATCCGCCGCGATGAACCTTGCCTCGAAAGTGCGTGGCGTGCCGCGCTGGATCATGGCTGTCGCCGCGGTGGTGATCGCCGCGCTGGTCGCGGTCGGGATCTACACCGGCCTCGGTATCGGCAAGACCAAGGTCACCGCCGCTTTCGCCTCGACCACCGGCCTGTACGCGGGTGACGAGGTGCGGATGCTCGGTGTGCGGATCGGCACGATCGATGCGATCGAGCCGGGCGAGGGTCGGGTGCAGGTACGGATGACCGTCGATCGCGGCGTCGACCTGCCCGCCGACGCGCGTGCTGTGCTGATCGCCCCCTCGCTCGTGTCTGCCCGGTTCATCCAGCTCGCGCCCGCCTACACCGGCGGCCCGAAACTGGCCGACGGGGCGCAGATCCCGATCGAGCGCACCGCGGTGCCAGTGGAGTGGGACGACATCAAAGCCGAATTGTCCAACCTCGCAACGGCTCTCGGCCCAGTCGGCGACGACCCGCAGGGGTCCTTCGGCCGCTTCGTCGACACCGCCGCGAACAACCTGGACGGCAACGGCCAGAAGTTCCGTGACACCTTGCGCGAACTGTCGGCGACGCTGAATACGTTGTCCGACGGGCGAACCGACCTGTTCGGCACCATCCGCAACCTACAGAAGTTCGTCGAGGTGCTCTCGGCGAGCAACGAGCAGATCGTGCAGTTCGGCGGCCGGTTGGCCTCGGTGGCCTCGGTACTCGCCGGTGCTTCGGAGGAACTCGGTGCTGGCCTCGACAGCCTGGATGTAGCGCTCGCGGATGTGAAACGCTTCCTCGATGGCAGCGGCGCCGAACTCACCGTCGGTGTCGAGAAGCTTGCCGACGTCACCCAGACTCTGGTCGACAAGCGGCCGGAAATCGAACGGGTGCTGCATTCCGCGCCGACCGCGCTGGTGAACTTCTACCAGATCTACAAGCCCGCCCAGGGTTCGCTCACCGGCGCTGTGTCGCTGAACAATACGGCCAATCCATTGAGCTTCCTCTGCGGTTCCATCCGGGCGCTCGAACACAACGACTCGGACCGGTCGGCGGACCTGTGCGCGGAATTCCTTGCCCCGGTGATCAGTTCGCTGGCGATGAACTACGCGCCGATCATGCTCAACCCGGCCAGTAGCGTGACGGCCTTCCCCGATCAGTTGACCTACAGCCCGCCGAGCTTGGCCGGGCAGGCAGAACCGGATGCGCCGCCTGTGGTGGCTCCGATCACTGTGCCGAATGGTCTTGCCGGGCTTGCGGTTCCAGGAGGACAGCGGTGAAGCGGATATTCTCCGGGCTGGCGGTGGGCGTCGCGGTGACGCTCGGCGCGACCGGCTGTCAATGGGACGGACTGAACTCGCTACCCATGCCGGGTTCCGAGGGCACTGCGCCCGGTTCGTACACGGTGCGGATCCAGATGCCCAATGTCACTACGCTGACCCGCAATTCGCCGGTGCGCGTGGATGACGTCGAGGTCGGCAATGTCACCGGGATCGACGTCGAGGGCTGGCACGCACTGGTGACGGTATCGCTGAATCCCGAGGTGCGGCTGCCCGCCAACGCGATCGCCAAGATCGGCCAGACCAGCCTGCTCGGCAGCAATCACATAGAGCTGTCCGCGCCTACGAACACGCCCGCGCAGGGGCAGTTGCGCAACAACGACGTGATCCCGCTGGAGCGGGCGGGTGCCTACCCGACCACCGAGCAGGTGCTCTCCTCGCTGTCGGTGGTGCTCAACGGTGGCGGCATCGCCCAGCTCGAGACCATCACCAGGGAGATGAACGCGGCGCTCAACGGACGCGAGGCCGAAATCGCCGACCTGCTGCCCCAGCTCAACACCCTCACCACCGGCCTGGACAAGCAGACCGGCGAGATCATCGCCGCGATGAACGGCCTGGACCGGCTCGCGGGCAACCTCGCCGACCAGCAGGACGTGCTGGCCCGCGCGATCGAGGAGATCCACCCCGCGCTGACCGCGCTCGCCGACCGCACCGCCAACATCACCAGGGCAGTCACCGCGCTCGGCGAGCTCGGTGATGTCACCGAGCGGGTCATCCAGACCAGCGGCGCCGACCTGAAGGCGAACCTGGCCAGCCTCGGCCCGGTGCTGGAAACCCTGGCCGACACCGGCACCAATCTCATCGACTCGCTGCGGATCCTGCCGACCTTCCCGTTCCCGATCAAGAACATCGGCAACGCGATCAAGGGTGACTACCTCAATCTGTTCATCACCGTCGACATGACCGGCAAGCGCCTGGACAGCAACTGGCTCACCGGCACCCCGCTGGGCGGGCGCTTCGGCGGCGTGGAAGGTGTGATCGGTAGTTTCGCGCCTTCGACGGCGACCGATGCGGGTGACCCGACCAGACTTCCGGAGGCACCGGCGCCCTCGCTACCCGGGCTGCCGTCGATTCCCGGCCTGCCCGCCATTCCCGGAATCACCGTGCCGCTGCCAGGCCCGGAAGGGGCGGGACGATGAAACTCACGAGGTTCGTCCACGTTCAGCTCGCGATCTTCGCGGTTCTCACCGTGATCGGTCTGGTCGTGATGGGTGGGATGTATGTGCAGATCCCCGCGATGCTCGGGATCGGCCGCTACAACGTGACGGTGCAGCTCGCCGCCACGGGCGGGCTGTACCCGACCGCCAATGTCTCCTATCGCGGCACCAATATCGGCAAAGTCGAGGCGGTACGGCTCACCGCGGCGGGGGTCGAAGCGGATCTGTCGATCGACAGCGATTACCAGGTGCCCTCGGACTCGACCGCCTGGGTGCGCAGCGTCTCGGCGATCGGTGAGCAGTACGTCGACCTGGTGCCCGAAAGTGAGTCCAGCTCAGGCGATCTGCGCGACGGGTCGGTGATTCCGGTGCAGCGCACCAAGCTGCCACAGGATGTCGGGTCGCTGCTCGATCAGACCGACAAGCTGCTCTCCACCGTCGCCGATACGCGGCTGCGGCAGGTGATCGACGAGGCCTTCAAGGCGTTCAACGGCGCTGGCCCCGACCTGCAGCGGTTCATCGACTCGGCTGCCCTGCTGGTGCAGCAGGCCGAGACCGATGTGGAACCGACGAAAAAACTCCTCGAGCAGATCGGCCCGCTGCTGGACACCCAGATCCAGACCGAGGCCGATGTCCGTTCCTGGACAGCAGATCTCGCTACTGTCACCGATCAGCTGCGCGCGCACGATCCATCGCTGCGAAACCTGTTGCACAACAGTCCTTCCGCGATGCAGAAAGTGAACGAGCAGTTCCAGAGCCTGCGCCCGACCCTGCCGCTGCTGATGAGCAATCTGGTCAGTCTCGGGCAGGTCGGGGTGACGTATCACGCTGGTATCGAACAGCTTCTGGTCGTCTTCCCGCCGTTGATCGCGGCGTTGAAAACCGTCATTCGCGGACCCACCCAGTACGGCGTCATGGTCGACTTCATGACTGTCGTCAACGACCCGCCCGCCTGCACCACCGGCTTCCTGCCTGCGGACCAGTGGCGTGAGCCGAGCGACTTCACCCCGATGGACACTCCAGAAGGGTTGTACTGCAAGGTGGCTCAGGATTCGCCGATCGAAGTGCGCGGTATCCGCAACACCCCGTGCATGGAGTATCCCGGTGTCCGGGCGCCCACTCCCGAACTGTGCCGAACCGGGTACGTGCCGCAGGGCACCAACCCGCCGTTCGGCGCGCCGCAGCCGGTAGCCCCGGCCTCGGCCCCCACCGGCGCGTCCACCGGCGGCCTCACCCCCGCCGCCGCGCGCCCCTATGACCCGTCCACCGGTACCTATCTGGGTACGGACGGTCGCATGTACCGCCAAGGTGATATCGCCGCCGACGGCTCGGGGACTGTCCCGGCCAGCTGGCAGGCGATGTTGGAGGAGCAGCAACGATGAGTGAGAACAGCGATCGCCGGCCGCGTCGGCGGGCAGCACGGTCGGCGGGTCCGCCGGTGGGGGATGGGGTGGTCGTCGAGGCGACGGTACCGTCCGCTGCCTCGGTCGAGCTGGGGAAGTCCGCGGTGGCGGCGAAAGAGGATGAGACGGTTGTCGTCGGACTGGCGAAGGGCGCCGCGGCGACGAATGGCGGCGACACCGACACGGCCGTCGTGGAGCTGACGAAGGGTGCCGATGTCGACGACGATTCGGAGCTCGACGAAGAGGACGCGAAGCTGACGAAGCTGGGCCAGATCATCGGCCTCGCCGCGGCTGCGGTGCTCGTGTTGGCGCTGGTCGTCGGCGCCACCTTCACCGCACTCGCCGCCCGTTCGGCCTCACAAGAAGAGGACCTGCGCGCGCAGTACACGCAGACCGCACGTCAGGCGGTCATCAACCTGACCACCATTCGCGCCGACTCCGCGAAGGAGGACATCGACCGGATCCTGTCGGTGGCCTCGGGGGAGTTCAAGACCGAGTTCGACGGTCGCGTCGACCCGTTCATGGACGTGGTGAAGCAGGCGAAGGTGGTCTCCAGCGGCGAGGTCGTCGAGTCGGGGATCGAGTCCGTCGACGAGAACTCGGCGAAGGTGCTGGTCGCCGCGAAGCAGACGGTGAGCAATACGGGTTCGGCCGAACCGCAGTCGCGGCAGTACCGATTCCGGGTCACCGTGTCGCAGGGCGATGCCGGGATGACCGTGTCGAAAGTGGAGTTCGTGGGATGAGCAAGCGCATCAAGATCGTCTTCGGAGCTCTCGCCGCCACCGGCCTGATCGCGGCTATCGTGCTGGGCATCAGCGGCTTTCAGCTGTGGCAGCAGGACAAGACCGAGCAGGCGCGCACCGACGCGATGAGCACGGCCAACCGCACGGTGAGCGCGATGTTCACCTACGAACCCGCCACCGTCGACACCGAATTACCAAGGGCGGCAGACAATCTCACCGAGGAGTTCCGGGCCGAGTACCTGAAGCTGATCCAGCAGGCCATCGCACCAGGGGCCAAGGAAAAGCAACTCACCGTCAAGGCCACCACTCAGGCCGAGGGCGTGGTGTCGGCCGAGCCGGAGCACGCCGTCGTCCTGCTGTACCTGAACCAGCTGACCACCAGCAAGGATTCCCCCCAGGGCACCACCTCGGGCAGCCGCGTCCGAGTGACCCTGGACAAGTCCGACGACCGCTGGCTGGTCGCCCAGGTCACCCCGATCTGACAGATCGCGGCCCGGTGCCGACTGTGCGGATGATCACCAGGCTTCTGTGCAGAACCGCTCTCGGGTGGATTCAGTCGGGCGATGCCGCCACCATCGCCTGGTGATCAACTGTCCAGTGCAGTACCCGAGCCGCCCCTGTGCTGTCCCTGTCGAGCGGGCGTCCGGCGCTGTGTGTCAGCGCTGGTCGGCGGGGTAGGTCTGCTGCTCCTCGCTCATCAGCGCCGACCCGGCGACATTGCCCTGCGAGAGCGCGTCGAGGAAGGCGCGCGCCCAGCGTTCGACGTCGTGGGTGAGGACCTGGCGGCGCAGCGAGCGCATGCGGCGGCGTTTGGTGTCGCGATCGTCGTCGAGGGCGCCGATGATCGCGTCCTTCACGCTGTCCAGGTCGTGCGGGTTGCACAGGTAGGACTGGCGCAGCTCGGCCGCGGCACCGGTGAACTCGCTCAGCACCAGGGCACCGTTGAGGTCGCTGTGGCAGGCCACGTACTCCTTGGCGACCAGGTTCATGCCGTCGCGCAGGGGCGTGACCAGCATGGCGTCGGCGGCGATGAAGAAGGCGATGAGCTCGTCGCGGGGGATCGGGCGGTGCAGGTAGTGCACCACCGGGTAGCCCACGCGGGCGAACTCGCCGTTGATCCGGCCCACCTGACGTTCGATGTCGCCGCGCATCTTGATGTAGCTCTGCACGCGTTCGCGGCTGGGCGTCGCCAGCTGCACCATCACCGTCTCGGACGGATCGATGCGGCCCTCTTCGAGGAGTTCCTGCAGCGCGTTGAGCCGGATGTCGATGCCCTTGGTGTAGTCCAGGCGGTCGACGCCGAGCATGATGTTCTTGGGATTGCCCAGCTCAGCGCGTATCTGCGCGGCACGCTCGCGCACCGAACGGCGACGCGAGGACTCGTCGAGTTCGGCGGAATCGATCGAGATGGGGAACGCGCCGACCCGCACCGTACGGAACCCGACCTGTACGACACCCAGCTTCGAACGCACACCGATCGTGCCGCGCGAAGTGGGCTGACCGGCCAGCCGACGGGCCAGGTAGAGGAAGTTCTGCGCACCGCCGGGCAGGTGGAAACCGATCAGGTCGGCGCCGAGCAGGCCCTCGACGATCTCGGTGCGCCACGGCATCTGCATGAACAGCTCGACCGGCGGGAACGGGATGTGCAGGAAGAAACCGATGGTCAGATCGGGGCGAAGCATGCGCAGCATCTTGGGCACCAGCTGCAGCTGGTAGTCCTGCACCCAGACCGTCGCGCCCTCGGCGGCCACCTTCGCGGTCTCCTCGGCGAACCGCCGGTTGACCTCCACGTAGGCGGCCCACCAGTCCCGGTCGTACACCGGGCGCACGATCACGTCGTGATACAGCGGCCACAGCGTGCCGTTGGAGAACCCCTCGTAGTAGTCCTCCACCTCGTTCGCCGACAGCGGCACCGGATACAGCTCGAGGCCGTCCTCGATGATCGGTTCGACCTCGACGTCGGGCACGCCGCACCAGCCGACCCACGCGCCCTTGTTGGTGCGCAGCACCGGTTCCAGCGCGGTCACCAGCCCACCGGGGCTGCGCTTCCACCTGGTGGTGCCGTCGGGCAGGCGCTCGAGGTCGACCGGCAGCCGGTTGGCGACGACAACGAATCCCGAACCCGATCCGTCGGGTACGAGAGGTTCTTCGGACGGACGGTCGTTGGACGGTTGATCGATCATTTGGTCCACTCACGCATCCTTATGCGTCGCAGGGGTGCGCTGTTCTCAGACGGGGGCGATGCCGAGCATGGACAGCAGCATGCGGCACTCGTCGGCGTCTTCGGCGTGTGCCGCGACGACCTTCTGTGCCTGGCGGGCGGTTTCGTCGGCAAGCGGCTCGAGTTCGTCGTCGGCGATGTCGTTGGCGGTGCTCTTCGCGGCCATAATGGGTTCGTCCTCCCGGTTTCCCTGCGCTCTACCTGCGAGTGATCAATACTATCGGGCGCCGGCGCACGGCCGATGAACTAGCGACGCGCAACACCCCGCCCCGGTGCCGTGTCGTGGCGGTCCCGTTACCGTGGAGGTAGCACTCGATCGACCCCCGCAGAGAGGTTTTCTTCATGCCACTGGCCACGGTGAACGGCATCGCACTGAATTATCAGGTCAAGGGCGACCGTACCAAGGGCACCGACGTCAAGGGCGGTGGTCCGCTGGTGGTTTTGATCATGGGCACCGGTTCGCCCGGTCGTGTTTGGGAGCTGCACCAGGTTCCGGCGCTGGTCGCGGCCGGTTATCGGGTCTGCGTGTTCGACAATCGCGGAATCGCGCCGTCGTTCGAGGCCGCGGGTGGGATGCGGATCGAGGAACTGGTCGCCGACACCGCCGCGCTGATCGAGTTCCTCGACGAAGGGCCCGCGCTGGTCGCCGGGACGTCGATGGGTGCGCGGGTGGCGCAGGAGCTGGCGCTGGCCCGCCCCGATCTCGTCCGCAAGGCCGTGTTCATGGCCGGTCACGGCAGGCTCGACCAGTTCCAGAAGACGCTGTCGGCCGGTGAGCAGGACCTCGACGCGTCGGCGGTGAAACTGCCCGCGAAATTCGAGGCGGCACTGTCGGCGGTGATGAACCTGTCGCCCGCGACGATGGCCGACACCAACGCCGCACGCGACTGGCTCGACCTGTTCGAGTTCACCGTGGGGACGCCCTCGCCCGGTGTCCGGGCACAGCGGGCGATGGACCACGAGTTCGATCGCGTCGCCGCGTATCGTTCGATTACGGTGCCCTGCTTGGCAATTGGATTCGCCGACGACCGGATGATCCCGCCGTACCTCTCCCGCGAAGTAGCCGAGGCCATCCCCGGCGCCCGCTACCAGGAGATCCCCGACACGGGCCACTACGGCTACCTCGAGCGCCCCGAGGCGGTCAACAAGATCCTGCTCGACTTCTTCGCCGCCTGATCGACCGGGCGAGGCAGCATCGGGTAACTGCCTACCAGTAGCGTATGCCTTGCTAGGGTCGACACAACGCTCGTGGCTTAGCGGCCGCGCAGTGATCCTGTACACAGCGCCAGTATCCAGTGAGGTGAAATGAGCACCAACCCCTTCGACGACGAGGACGGCCGCTTCTTCGTTCTGGTCAACGATGAAGAGCAGCACTCCCTGTGGCCCGCGTTCGCGGAGGTCCCGGCGGGCTGGCGTGTCGTGTTCGGCGAAGAAAGCCGGGCAGCGTGCGTCGAGTACGTCGAGAAGAACTGGACCGACATGCGGCCCAAGAGCCTGCGTGACGCGATGGCAGCCGACGACGCCGCCCGCGCCAAGTCCTGACCTCCCACACCTACCGCGCGACATATCCAGTGTCGCGCGGTAGGCGTTCGCGGCTATGATGGTCGCCGCAGTACCCGCCTCCTTAGCTCAGTGGTAGAGCACCGCTCTTGTAAAGCGAAGGTCGTCAGTTCAATCCTGACAGGGGGCTCCATCTCGAAATAAGGCTCTGGCCCTGGTCAGGGCCTTATTTGTGTGGCCTCATCCATGAGGAGATCGCTTCCCACGCTGCGCTGCTTGCGGTTCTGGGATGGCCGACGCCGACCAATGTTGCTAACATTCATGTTACTAACACTGAAGTTAGTGCTATTCGGCTGACACTCGGAAGGCGGCGGCATGGCGGAATTCGTGGGCAGGCGGCATGAGCTCGAGACGTTGAACCGTGAGCTGGGCAAGGTGACGGCTGGCATCGGCGGGGAGCGGCCTGGGCGGTGCATGATGCTTCGAGGGCGCCGCCGGGTCGGTAAGTCCCGATTGGTGGAGCGGTTCGCTGAGAAGTCCGGTGCGCCGTTCCTCTTCTATGCCGCCACGGGTGCCTCGCCGACGGCGGACCTCGAGCGGCTCAGCCGGGACGCGCAGTCGTCAAGTCTTCCGCTGGCGAACCTGCTGTCCGCGGCCCGTCCGGCCAGCTGGGATGCCGCGTTCGATGTGCTGGCGGCAACGTTGCCGGACGACCGGGCGAGCGTGGTTGTCATGGACGAAGTGCCTTACTTGATGGATGGGGAAGGTGCCTTCGAAGGCATGCTTCAGCGCGCGTGGGACCGAGTGCTGGAAACGAAGCCAGTGTTGTTGGTTCTCATCGGCTCCGACCTGTCGATGATGGAGGCGCTCAACAACTATGGGCGCCCGTTCCACCAGCGCGGACGAGAGATGGTGCTCGGGCCGCTCAACCCGGCTGAGGTAGGTCAGATGCTAGGCCTCGATCCGGCAGCGGCCTTCGACGCGGCCTTGATTACTGGTGGACTGCCCTTGATCTGTACGGAATGGACGCACGGTGCCGGAATGTGGGACTTCCTTCACGCCGCGCTCAGCGATCCGGTGTCAGCCTTATTGGTATCGGGGGAGCGTTCGCTCGCTGCGGAGTTTCCGCAGTCGGTCCAGGCTCGCTCCGTTCTGTCGGCGATCGGGAGCGGGGAGCGGACGTTTGCCAACATTGCCCGTGCCGCAGGCGGGATCGGTGCGACCCCACTTCAACGATCGCTGGAGATCCTTGCCGACAAACGTGTGATCGCGGCGGAATTGCCGGTGTCGTTGCACCCCTCGAAGGATCGCCGCTATCGGGTCGCGGATCCCTATCTCTGTTTCTGGTTGAAGTTCTTGGATCCGGCGATGGCGGAGATCGAGCGAGGTCGCGGTGATCTGACGCTGAGTCGCATCCGCGAAAGCTGGACGAGTTGGCGTGGGAGGGCTGTCGAACCTCAGGTACGTGAGGCGCTGGCACGGCTGCTGCCCGATGCGAACCTTCCCGCCGCACCGGCCATCGGGGGCTATTGGACTCGCACCAACGATGTGGAGATCGACATCGTCGGTGCGGACCGTGCGCCGATCGCCAAGGAGTTGTTGTTCGTCGGATCGGTCAAGTGGTTGGAGAACTCGCCGTTCGATCGGCACGACCTCGCCGCCCTGCTTCGACATCGGGCCGCGCTCACTCCCGATCCGGTGCCCGTTGTCGCAGTTTCGCGCAGCGGGATCGACTGCTCAGGGCTCGACGGTGCGTATGGTCCGGCGGATCTGATCTCGGCGTGGTCTACGTGAGTGCGTTGACCTTGCGATAAGGACCCGGGTGGTCCTAGTAAGCGAGGCTTTCCGCCGGGATAGTGAAGGGGAACGGGAGGTGGTAGGCGAAATCGCCGGCGCCGACCCACTGCGCGACCGGCTCGTAGTGGAAGGCCCGCAGTGGCGTGACGCCGACCGGGCGGCGCTCCGGCGCGGGCAGCAGGGCATTGATCCGGATTGTCACCGACTGTTCTCCGGCATCGACCTCCCAGTACCACGGGATTCCAGCCTCGGCGTAGCGGGTGGTCTTTCGGTTCATGTCCTGGACGGAATTCGACGGTGACAAGATCTCACCCGCGATGACCACCGCTGACGCGGGGACATCCTGATCCTGGTCCGGCAGGCAGCTGTACAGGATGAAGTCGGGCTTCAGGAAGTCGTTCTTGGCTGTGAAGAAGATCGGCTGCTCGACGTCGGCTTCGAAGCATTCGTCGCGTTCGGCCCGCACCACCGACCAGGCGGACTCCAACGCGTTGCGCAGGCGCACGGCCGCTCGCTGGTTTCGGCGAGGCCCGGTGTGCGCCCAGATGACGCGACCGCGGTCGAGTCCTTCCACGCACTGCGCGATGGCATCGGGCAGCGCCAGGAATTCCTCCCATGTGAGCGTTTCGGGGAGCTCACCGGTGCTGCCGAGGTCTGCGGTCACTCTGCAAGGCTAGCTGTCCGGTCCTGGCGGCGGTGGCGGAAGCGAGAGGCAACCCTGACGAGACGATGCGACCACCTGGTCGGTGATCAGAGGGGCATACGTTAAACCTGGTGAGTTTCACTGAATTCTGTTGTCGTGAACGTGCCCGAAACATGAAGTCTTGCCCTGAATCTGATGTCAGGTAAGGTCCGGCGCGTTCGTATTTTCAGATAGAGGGGGAAAATCTTGTCGATCTCGACGATCACCAAAACTGTTCTGTCCGTGGCGACCTCGGCTGCCGCGCTACTCGGCGCTTCGGTTGGTGCCGGTTCGACCGTGCACGCGGCACCGCTTCTTCCCATGAATGCCCCCGAGGGGCCGGTCAACAGCTACCTTATCGGCGAAACTCTGAACTGCTTCGTCGATTACAGGATGTGGGTCGCCCGTGATCCCCAACAGCCGCACCGGGTAGTTGGGAATATCCAGCCGACGGGGGTTCGGTCCACTATTCCGGGTCTGCCTGCACCGCAACATTGTTCGACCACAGTGGCTGTGTCCTCGTCGACCGGAGCCATACCCCTTGCTGCCGTGACACTGCAATGGGCATTGCGATTGGAGGCCGATCAGGGCGGTGGCCGACCGATCGAAGTCGATCTGCCCTACGAACCCAATTCTGGGTGGGTACGGATGCAGGTCGGTCCGGGCCTTGGTTTGACCAGCGGTACCGCCATCTACACAGGCCCGCTCGATATGTCTCTCCAGCCGCAAGCGGGGCTCTACCTCTAGAAGCCTTTAAGAAGCGCGCCGCCGTTGAGCACGTGGTCATGAAGTGCGTTTCGCGGTTTGTTCGGCGGGGGCTCGCCCGTATCCTGGCCAGAACTCGATCTTCGTAACACCGAGTAGCCCATCGAAACCGATCGAAGGGAACGACGTTGGGCGAACAGAATGAATGGTCTCCCGCCGAACAGGCCGCGCACGTGCGTTCGCTGCTGACCGAAGTGATCAAGGCGGCCCGCACCAATATCGGCACCGTTTCCGACCCGAAAGCGCAGGCGCTGCTCGAGACGACGGCGGAAGTGTGCGGTGGGCTTTGCCATGCCTATGATGATTATGCGAAACGGGAGCCTGCCTGGCGGTGAATTCCGTGCCACTGGATCGCCTGTCTGTCGACGACCATGATGTTCTGAAAATCGTGGAGGTTCAGGTAGATGAAGTGCTCACTGCCCCGCCATCCGCACCCCTTCCACTCCGCTCGATCGACTGAGAACGGGTTTTCGTCCTCTTTCGCGCACAACAACCGCTCGACTTCTTAGACGCACGGTGGGGTGGTTCGGTTCCATCGAAACGAAAATCAGGCGGGGACGCCTGCTCCGTAGCCGAGGTCGCGCAGGGCTGCCTTGATCTTGGTTTGGGCCTCGTCGAGGGAGTCGGGGGTGGGGTCGGTGGTGGCGCCGGAGATGTCGAAGTCGCCCATCGAGTAGGCGGGGAAGACGTGGGTGTGCAGGTGGGGGACCTCGAGGCCGGCGATGAGGAGGCCGGCTCGGGGGGCGTCGAAGGCGAGGCGGACGGCCTGGCCGATTTTTTGGGCCAGGCCCATCAGTCGGGCCACTACGGCGGGATCTACGTCTTGCCACTGGTCGATTTCCGCGCGCGGGACGACGAGGGTGTGGCCCTGGGTGACGGGGGCGATGGTGAGGAAGGCGACGAACTCGTCGTCCTCCCAGACGAAACGGCCGGGGATCTGACCTGCGATGATCGCGCTGAAGACGGATGCCATACGGCCGAGCCTAATCAGATGGACACGAAATGGGACAGGATGCCCTGGACCTCGTAGATGTCTACCTGGCGGTTGAAACGCTGCTTGACCGGGTCGTTGCCGCTGCCGATCCAGATGTAGAGCTCGGCGTCGAGGTCGAAGGTGCCTGCGGTTTCGACGGCGAAGTGGCTGATCGAGCGGTAAGGGATGCTGTGGTAGCTCACCTTGCGGCCGGTGACGCCCTGTTTGTCGACCATGATCAGGCGGCGGTTGGTGAACAGCATGGCGTCGCGGACCAGGATGAACGCGGCGTACACCTGCTCGCCCTGGCCGAAGAGTTTGGCGTATTCCTGCTGGGCGGCGGCCGGGTCTATGCGCCCGGCGTTACCCATCATTCCGTCGAGCAGGCCCATGGTGTGCTCCCTCTGCGTCTGGGTTCCATTGTGGCCCAGAAGGACCGGGGGGCGGAACAACTCCGCTGAACGGACAATGAACGGCGGATCGGTCGGGAAATCGACCGAAGTGGCGAAGAGTGGATGCTCAGCGTGGCCGATTCCGTGAACTAGGGGTTCGCGATGTGGGATGTGCGCGGCCAGGGGCGTGCGCAATGCGTGCGCAATGCGCGACTAATCTAAGGCCGTGCGCGTACTCGTCATCGGTTCCGGAGCCCGTGAACATGCCCTCGTCCTGGCGCTGCGCCGGGATCCGTCCGTGACGGCGGTGATCGCCGCCCCGGGCAACCCGGGCATCGGCCAGCACGCCGAGTTACGCCCGGTCGACCCCTGCGCGGCCGAAGACGTCGCTGCGCTGGCCGCGGAGGTGGCCGCCGACCTGGTGGTGATCGGTCCCGAGGTGCCGCTGGTGCTCGGGGTCGCCGACGCGGTGCGCGCGGCCGGGTTCCCGGTGTTCGGCCCGTCGGCCGACGCGGCGCGGATCGAGGGGTCCAAGGCGTTCGCCAAGGATGTGATGGCGGCGGCGGGTGTGCGGACCGCGCACAGCGAGATCGTCGACAGCCCGGCCGAGCTGGACGCGGCGCTCGACCGCTTCGGCCCGACCTGGGTGGTCAAGGACGACGGGCTCGCCGCGGGCAAGGGCGTCGTGGTGACCACCGACCGGCACGCGGCCCGCGACCACGGCGCCGAACTGCTCGAACAGGGGCACCCGGTACTGCTCGAATCGTTCCTCGACGGGCCTGAGGTTTCCCTGTTCTGCCTGGTCGACGGCGAAACCGTGATCCCGCTGCTGCCCGCGCAGGACCACAAGCGCGTCGGCGACGGTGACGCGGGCCCCAACACCGGTGGCATGGGCGCCTACACGCCGCTGCCGTGGCTGCCGGCGGAGACGCTGAACGAGATCGTCGAAGACGTGGTGAAGCCCGTTGCCGCCGAGCTGGTCGCGCGTGGCAGCTCGTTCTCGGGTCTGCTGTACGCGGGTCTGGCGATCGGCGCGAACGGCCCGGCTGTCGTCGAATTCAATTGCCGCTTCGGTGATCCCGAGACCCAGGCGGTGCTGGCGCTGCTCGACAGCCCCTTCGCCGAACTCCTGCACGCCACCGCGACCGGGCGCCTGGCCGAGGTCGACGCGCCGCGCTGGAAGGACGGCTCCGCGATCACCGTGGTGCTGGCCGCCGAGAACTACCCGGCGCGGCCGCGCACCGGTGACGTGATCACCGGTGCCGAGGACAGCGCGCTCAAGGGCGAAACCCTTGTGCTGCATGCCGGTACGGGCCAGCGCGAGGACAAGGCGCTGGTGTCGGCGGGTGGGCGCGTGCTGAATGTGGTCGGTGTGGGTGCCGATCTCGCGCAGGCGCGGGAGCGGGCTTACGCGCGGCTGGCGGGGATCAAGCTCCCCGGCGGTCATTTCCGGACCGATATCGGCGCAACCGAAGTTGTTGTGCCGGAACGCATTACCGTCGCGGGATAATCAGTGCGGTCGGTGATCAGCGGCGCGAAACCGCTGATCACCGTCGAGCGACTGGACGACCATCATGGGGACCGCTGTGCTGAGGACTGCGGACGTCGGTCAGACGGTGAGGTCGATGATGTCGGCGCCGGGGGCATTCGTCTGAATGGAGGCAATGCCTTTCTTGGCGCCTTCTTTGCTTTCGTATCCCTGACTCTCGAGGACGATTTCACCGTTACCGGCCTTGAGGTGGAAGTGGAACTTGTCGGCCTTGTCCTTGAATACTTCGAACTTGCCTGCCATGGTTGCCTCGCTTTGGTTCGGAGGGAAACGCTCGACAGGCTCCACAATAACTGTGACGTAATCTCCGCGGTCTCAGCGTGATGTCAATCGAGACGCAATCCGTGCACCGCCAACCAGGCTTGCGGATCCACATGTTGACCGTTTTGCACGATTTCGAAATGTAGGTGCGGGCCGGTCGAATCGCCGCGGTTGCCGATGCGCGCGATCTGCATTCCGGCGGGGACGCGCTCGCCCTGAGAGACGAAGAAGTCGTACATGTGGCCGTAGATGCTGATGGTGCCGTCGTCGTGGCGGATGCGGACCCACAGGCCGAAGCCCTGCGCCGGGCCCGCCTCCACCACGGTGCCGTCGGCTACGGCGTAGATGGGGCTGCCGATGGGGCCCGCGATGTCGATGCCGCGGTGCATGGTGCCCCAGCGGGAGCCGAAACCGGAGGTGAACGCGCCCTTCGCGGGCAGGCTGAACCCGCCGACGGATGGGGTCGAGCCGGGCACCATCGCGCCGGGGACCACCGGGGCCCGCTGGCCCATCCAGTCCTGCCATTCACCCGACGCCGCGGCCGCTGCCTCGGCCTTGGCGCGTTCGAGGGTGGCGCGGGCCGCCGCGGCGACCACGTGCGCTTCGCGGCGCTTCTCACCTGCGTCGATGGCACGAAGCATGCGGCTGCTCGATTGGGGGTTGGGGAGCAGTTGCGGGGGATAGGCGATGGCCACGTGCACGGCTTCGCCCGGTGCTAGCGGGGGCCCGTCGACGGCGTTGCCGAACTGCTCGTCGGCCGCCACGAACACTGCGACCGCGAGCACGCCGGCGATCAGCACGCGCCGCTCGACCAGTACCTGACGCACCCGCTCGCGACTGGGCCGCCGCGCCCACATCCCCTCGGCCTGCGCCTTGGGTCGCCGCCAGAAAACCTTGCGCACCTCACCACTGCGCAGCTCGCCGGCGATCTCGCCGACCACCGGATACCGCGCGGCCCACTCGGCCATCCGATCCCGCGCCGCGACCTTCGACGGCAACTGCTCACGCCAATTCGCCTGCAGGATCCGGCCATTGACACTGACGGCCCGGCTCGCCCGTTCGGCACCTGTGCGCGATCGCGCCACCCCGTCGGCGTCTGTTCGTTCGGCACGTGTGCGCGATCGCGCCGCCCCGTGGGCGTCTGTTCGTTCGGCGTGGACGGCCGAATCGCTGGCCGTCGCGGACATGCCTGCCGCCGCGGCTTTTCCTGCGGATCTGACCGATGTCGCGGTGCCCACTGCGGATTCATTCGCCGTCGCGGTATCGGGAGGGGAGGTCGCTGGTGTCGTGGCGGGAGACCCGGGCTCGGCTGGCGTCGCCGAACCTGCCGTGGACCCGCTGGTGGCTGCGGCCGACCCCGTTGCGGCCGGTTCCGTGTCGCCGTCGGACGTGCGAATGTCGGCGCCAACGTCGGTCCCTGTCCGCTTCATCTCGCCCCCGCGCCCCGGCCCCGCCGCGACCACAGGGGTCGCGACGGTGGCTGCGTATTCGCTGTCGGAGCCATTGTGCCGACCATATCTGTGAACGTCCGCAATCGGGTGCTCTACCGTCTCTCGAGTGTCCCGAGAATCGCGCCGGTCGGCCATTGCCCCGTTCTACGTCATGGATGTGTGGAAAGCGGCCGCTGAACGCGCCAGGTCGCACGGAGATGTGCTGGTGCTCGCCGCCGGGCAGCCCTCGACGCAGGCGCCCGCACCGGTGCTGCGGGCGACCAGGGCCGCCATCGATCACGAATTGCTCGGCTACACCGAGACATTCGGCATTCTGCCGCTGCGCGAGGCGATAGCGGGGCATCACAGCGAGACCTACGGCTACGACGTGCATCCGGACGAGGTGGTGGTGACGACCGGGTCGTCGGGTGCGTTCACGCTGATCTTCCTGGCCGCATTCGACGCGGGCGACACCGTGGTGGTGGCGCGTCCGGGCTATCCCGCTTACCGCAACACGCTGTCCGCCCTCGGCTGCGAGGTCGTCGAACTGGACTGCGGCCCGCAGACCCGATTCCAGCCGACCGTGGCGATGCTCGAGGCCCTGCCAGCGCCACCCAAGGGCCTGGTGGTGGCCAGCCCGGCCAACCCGACCGGCACCATGATCGACCCCGCCGAACTCGCCGCGCTGGCCCGCTGGTGCGACGAGCACGGCACGCTGCTGATCTCCGACGAGATCTACCACGGCATCACCTACGCGGGTGCAAGCACGCCTACCTCCTCGGCGTGGGAGTTCTCCCGCGAATCGGTGGTTATCGGGTCGGTGTCGAAATATTTCTCGATGACGGGCTGGCGGCTCGGCTGGATGCTGGCCCCGGCCGACCTGCGCCCGGCGCTGCAGCGACTGGCCTCGAACATGACGGTGTGCCCGCCCGCCATCTCCCAGTACGCGGCCGTGCACGCGTTCGGACCGGAAGCCAAGGATGAACTGGACGGGCACGTGCGTCGATACGCGCGCAACCGGTCGCTGCTACTGGAGGGTTTGCCCGCGATCGGAATCACCGATCTCGCGCCCGCCGACGGCGCCTTCTATGCTTACGCCGATATTGGTCATTTGACCGACAATTCTCGCGCCTGGTGCGCCGAGGTTCTGGCCGAAACCGGCGTCGCGTTGGCGCCCGGACTCGATTTCGACACCGTCAATGGAAACCACACGGTCCGTTTCTCCTTCGCGGGTGCTACGGACGACATCGCCGCAGCTCTGGAGCGTCTGGGACGGTTCATGAAGGGGTGATCCGGTGTCGTGTCAACAGTGATGTGCGACAACAACTTTGCGTAGTACGAACACATCTGTGCCGGGATACGGTAAAACTCAGTTATCCCGAATTCCCAGTGTTTCCCCGATGACGATTGCGCACGGTTGAACTGATGATGACTGGCACTGTTGCACGGTGACCACCGCAACGACTCCGAAAGGCGAACGACGTCGTCAGGCTCTGGTGGCGGCGGCGGCCGAACTGTTGCTCGAGGGCGGATTCGACGCCGTACGACATCGCTCGGTGGCCTCGCGAGCCGATCTTCCACTCGCGTCGACCACCTACTATTTCGAATCGCTGGAAGACCTGATCGCCCGCGCCGTCGAGTTCAGCGGCGCGATCGAACTCGACGCGATGCGCCGCCGGGTCGGTGAGGTGAGCCATCGCAGGCGCGGCACCGAGGCGACCGTCGAACTCGTGCTCGACGTGCTCGTCGGCCCCGACGACGGCGACCTCGATGCCCGTGGCCAGCTCATCGCCCGCTACGAACGGTCGGTGGCCTCGGCCAGGCACCCCGAGTTACGCGAGGTCCAGCTCCGACTACGCACGCAGCTCGAGGAACTGCTCGCCGACGTGCTGCGCCGCTGCGACCGAGTGGTACGCCCAGAGCAGTTACGCAGGCTGGTGGCCGTCGTCGACGGTGCGGTGGTCGCCGCGCTGATCGAAGGCCATCCCGAACCGCGCCGCCCCGCCCGCGCCGGTTTGCTGGAAATGATCGACATCGTCGCCCCGCCCGTGGTCCCGAACATGATGCCCTCCCAGGCCGAACGGGTGCGGCAATTAGACTGAGGTCTCGTGAGCCTCGTCCCGAATGTCCTCGCCACCCGATACGCCAGCCCGGAGCTCGTCGCGCTCTGGTCGCCCGAGAACAAGATCGTGCTCGAGCGCAGGCTGTGGCTGGAGGTGCTGCGCGCGCAGGCCGAACTCGGAATCGATGTCCCCGCAGGGGTTGTCGACGATTACGAGCGCGTCATCGACCAGGTGGACCTGGCCTCGATCGCCGACCGTGAGCGGGTCACCCGCCACGATGTGAAGGCGCGGATCGAGGAGTTCAACGCGCTCGCCGGGCACGAACACGTGCACAAGGGCATGACCAGCCGCGACCTCACCGAGAATGTCGAGCAGCTGCAGATCCGCCTGTCCCTCGAGCATGTCTACAAGCACGGCATCGCCATCGCGGCGCGGCTGGCCGAGCGGGCCGCCGAGTACCAGACGCTGGTGATGGCCGGTCGCTCGCACAATGTCGCCGCGCAGGCCACCACGCTGGGTAAGCGCTTCGCCTCCGCCGCCGACGAGATGCTGGTCGCGCTCACCCGCGTGCAGGAACTGATCCAGCGCTACCCGCTGCGCGGGATCAAGGGCCCGATGGGTACCGCCCAGGACATGCTCGACCTGCTCGACGGTGACGCGAACAAGCTCGCTGCCCTCGAACAGCAGGTCGCCACGCACCTCGGCTTCGCGAATGTGTTCACCAGTGTGGGTCAGGTGTACCCGCGCTCGCTGGATCACGACGTGCTGTCCGCGCTGGTGCAACTGGGTGCGGGGCCGTCGTCGTTCGCGCACACGATTCGGCTGATGGCCGGGCACGAGCTGGTCACCGAGGGTTTCCAGCCGGGCCAGGTCGGGTCGTCGGCGATGCCGCACAAGATGAACACGCGCTCGTGCGAGCGGGTGAACGGCCTTCAGGTGATCCTGCGCGGCTACGGCTCGATGGCCGCCGAACTCGCCGGCGCGCAGTGGAACGAGGGCGACGTGTTCTGCTCGGTGGTGCGCCGCGTCGCGCTGCCCGACGCGTTCTTCGCCATCGACGGGCAGATGGAGACCTTCCTGACCGTGCTCGCCGAGTTCGGCGCCTACCCGGCGGTGGTCTCGCGCGAACTCGACCGGTACCTGCCGTTCTTGGCGACCACCCGCATCCTGATGGCGGCGGTGCGCGCCGGCGTTGGTCGGGAGACCGCGCACGAGGTCATCAAGGAGCACGCGGTCGCCGTTGCGCTGGCCATGCGTGAGCAGGGGCGCGAACCGGATCTGCTGGATCGTCTCGCCGCCGACGAGCGGATGCCCCTGGATCGTGCGGGGCTGGATGCGGCGCTGGCCGACAAGGCGGCGTTCATCGGTGCGGCTTCGGACCAGGTGTCTGAGGTAGTCGCGCAGGTGCAGAAGCTGGTCGAGGCGAATCCGGAGGCTGCGCGGTATTCGCCGTCGCCGATTCTGTAGTTCAGCTCGGGTGAACCGGCGTAATCACGCACTTCGCGTCGTTCTGATCAGTTTTCTGACTAGAACTCGTCGAATTGCGCGATTTCGCCGGGGTTACCGTACGTGGGTGAATCCGTACACGATCTTCGCCGACATCATCGCCGGGGCCGCCCCGTCCTCGAAGGTTTACGAGGACGACGACGTCCTGGCCTTCATGGACATTCGTCCTGTGACGCCCGGGCACGTGCTCGTGGTGCCCAAAGTTCCCGCGCCGAGCCTCGCCGATCTCGATCCCGCCTTGGGCGGCAAGCTCTTTCAGGTCGGCCAGCAGATCGCCGCAGCCTTGCGCAGCAGTGAGGTGGCGGCCGACGGGGTGAACTTCTTTCTCGCCGACGGGGTTACGGCCGGGCAGGAAGTGTTCCATGTGCACCTGCACGTGATCCCGCGGACGCCAGGTGACGGCTTCGGCCTGCGCGCCAGGCCGACCTCGCCCGCGCGCGCTGACCTCGATTATCTGGCCGGTTCGATCCGGGGCGCGCTCACCCGCTGATATTTCCGGGCGAAGCGGTCATTGCAAACCGGAGAGTTTGCTGAAGAAACGCCCGAAACGCCGAATGCTTTCAGTTCGTTCATCTGTGGGTTACCTTGGACTGTCATTGGCATGCGGTTATGGAGGGTAGATCGTGCGTCGTACAGGTGTTGCTGCTTCAGTGCTGGCTATTGCTCTTGCGTTGATAGGACCGGCGGTGGTGCACCCGGCGACGGCGTCGGCCGCCGAGATCATCGGGGTGCACGCGATGACCCCGAACCGGACCGCGATCACGGTCACCTCGCCCGCGATGGGCCGAAATATCGATCTGCAGGTCCTGCATCCGGCGGGCGGTGGCTCGCGCGGCACGTACTACCTGCTCGACGGGCTCGACCCCGGCATCGGCCAGAGCACCTGGACCAACGCCACCGACGCCGAAGCCTTCTTCCGTGGCAAGAACGTCAACGTGGTGCTGCCGATGGGTGGGCAGGCCAGCTACTACACCGACTGGATCGCCGACGATCCGCGCTTCGGCCGGTACAAGTGGGAAACGTTCCTCACCAGGGAACTGCCGGGCCTGATCGACGGCCACTTCAACGGCAACGGTGTGAACGGCATCGGCGGGCTGTCGATGGGCGGCAACGCGGCCTACATCCTGGCCGCCCGCAACCCCGGCCTGTACCGCGCTGTCGCCGGTTACAGCGCGTGTCCGGATATCGCTATGGCGGCGGGGGCGATGATGTTCTCCATCGCCAACCGTGGCGGCAACCCCGGCAATATGTGGGGCGCGCCCGGTAGTCCCGAATGGGCCTCGCACGATCCGGCCCTGATGATCGAAGGGCTGCGCGGTAAGGCGCTCTACATGTCGACCGGCACCGGCATCCCCGGCCCGCACGAGGCCGAACTCAAGCCGACGCTGGCGGAGAACATCTTCTTGGGCGGGCCGATCGAGCTGGGCGTCAACACCTGCATGGTGGCCTTCGACCAGCGCCTGCGTGCGGCAGGCATCGGTGCGAAGATCGACTACCACCCGGTGGGCACGCATTCCTGGTCCTACTGGCAGGACGCGCTGCACCACTCCTGGCCGGTCATCGGGCCTGCTCTCGGCGCCTGAGCATCTCCACCCGCGGCCCGGTTCTCCACCTGGAGAACCGGGCCGCGGTGCGTTCACGGCTCGCGTGAAGAAGTCGCTGACCGGCGGCGCAGGACGACGCTCGCGATTACTCCGAGCACGGACAGGCCGGTGATAATCAGGACGTAACCGGCTGGAAGGCCGAGGATTTCGACGTATTCCTTGGTGACTATGCGGTCTCGGACCGGGACGTCCTTGCTCGCGGGTGCCAGGAGGAAGTCGGTGGTGATGGCAGCGGGGTCGGGGATTCGGATCGAGAGTTCGGTGAGGTAGTTGTGGCCTGCCGCCAGGGCTTTCAGGTCTGGGTCGGTGGGTTCGGTTATGGGGGAGGCGAATTCGGTGGTGGTGGTCTGGGAATTCGTGTCGGGGTCGATGCGGGCGATGCGGTGGTCGCTGAAGATGTAGAGGCGCACGAACTGGGGTGTGGTCGCCGCGGCTGACATGCGCATCGGGTAGACGAGGCGGTCGGAGTCGAAGGTGAGGCGGACCGGGTCGAGGGCGCCGGAGAGGGGCTTCGCGCTGGTGAGGCGCATGGCGACGAAGGACCAGCCTTCGCGGAGGTAGGGGTCGAGGGTGGCGCTGACCTCGGGGCGGAGTTGATAGCCGTTGGTATCGAGCCACTCTCGGACGCCGGTGAGGTCGCCGCCGCGCAGGGTGGTCGCCTCCAGTGGGCCCAGTTGGACCTGGCTCAGCACGTCGGGGCCGGAACCCGGTGCGGCGCCGGACGAATCGCCGCCGAGGGAACCGCTGCCGAACCAGTCGTACTCGGTGACCCGTTCGGGTGCGGTCATGCGCGTCAACTCGGTGAACGAGGCCGCTGTCCCGGCCGAGACGGTCGCCGGTGTCGGGGTCGGGACGATCAGGGCCGCATCGGCACCCTCGAAGCGCATTCCCAGCCGCATGAGGATGGTTTCGCGTTTGCCGTCCCAGCCGAGGACGGCCGTCTCGCTGTCCACCCGCGCCGAACTGTCCCCGCTGACGATGCCGCCGCACGCACACGCGTTCGCCGACATCACCGCCCCGGATCCCGCGGCCAGCGCCACTCCGACAGTCACGACCAACGATCGCAGTGCGTACCGCATCCCCATGCGGTCAGGTTACGCAGGAGCGGCCGTCGGCAGATGCGCAGAAATACTCAGTCTCGGGCGCCACGGGGGCCGAGTTGGCGGGCCCGGTTGGAGGGGGACGGCTACGGTGGACGGATGGCTGGCGAGAATGAGACCGTGTCGGCGCCGATCGCGAAGCGGGCGCCCTTCGAGCGGGTCCACCACGGTGACACGTTCGTCGACGACTACGAGTGGCTGCGGGACAAGGAAGATCCCGAGGTCATCGCGTATCTGGAGGCGGAAAACGCGTTCACCGCGGCGCAGACCGACCAGCTGCAGCCTCTGCGCGACAAGATCTTCGACGAGATCAAGGCCAGGACGCAGGAAACCGATCTCTCGGTGCCGACCCGGCTGGGCGACTACTGGTACTACTCGCGCAGTTTCGAGGGCAAACAGTACGGCGTGCACTGCCGCTGTCCCGTCGACGCGAAGGCCGAGGGCATCGACGCCTGGACGCCGCCGCAGCTCGAGGTGGGTTCCGCGATCGAGGGTGAGCAGGTGCTGCTCGACAGCAATATCCTCGCCGAGGGCCTCGACTTCTTCGCGCTCGGCGCGTTCTCGCTGAGCCACGACGGCAACCTGCTGGCCTACTCGGTCGACAGCTCCGGTGACGAGCGCTACACGCTGCGGATCAAGGACCTGCGCACCGGCGAACTGCTGCCCGACGAGGTAGCGGGTGCGGCGCCGGGTGCGACCTGGTCGCTGGACGGCACGCACATCTTCTATCAGACGGTCGACGAGTCGTGGCGGCCCGACACCGTGTGGCGCCACCGCGTCGGCACCGGTTCCGACGCCGACGTGACGGTGTTCCACGAGCCCGACGAGCGCTACTGGGTGAGCGTCGGCGCGACCCGCTCCGAGAAGTATCTGATGATCTGGCTCGGTTCCAAGATCACCACCGAGGGCTGGGTCCTGGAATCGGACAACCCCGAGGGTGAGTTCCGGGTGCTGCTGCCGCGTCGTGAGGGCGTGGAGTACTCGGCCGAGCACGCCGTGATCGCGGGTGAGGACAAGTTCCTGATCCTGCACAACGATGTGGTCGACGGGGTGAAGGCCGAGAACTTCGTCCTCGAGATCGCCCCGGCCACCGACCCGTCGGACATGACGATGGTGATCGGGCATCGTGATGACGTGCGCCTGGAGGACATCGACGCCTTCGCCAACCATCTGGTGCTCGGCTATCGGCGCGACGCGCTGCCGCGGCTTGCGGTATGGCCGCTCACCGACGAGGGCTTCGGCGAGCTGACCGAACTCGACTTCGGGCTCGAATTGTTCTCCGCCGGTGCGGGTTCGAGCCCGGAGTGGGAGCAGCCGACGCTGCGGGTCGGCGTCACCTCGTTCATCACACCGATGCAGGTGTTCGACTACGTGCCCGCCACCGGCGAGCTGCTGCTGCGCAAGGAACAGCCGGTGCTCGGCGGTTACGACGCGAACGACTATGAGCAGCACCGGGATTGGGCCATCGCCGCCGACGGCACCCGGATTCCGATCTCGATCATCAAGCGCAGTGGGCTGCCCGAAGGCCCGAAACCGTTGCTGCTCTACGGTTACGGCTCCTACGAGGCCAGTATCGATCCGTCGTTCTCGGTGTCGCGGCTGTCGCTGCTCGATCGCGGCGCGGTGTTCGCGGTGGCGCATGTGCGCGGCGGCGGCGAGATGGGCAGGCTCTGGTACGAGCACGGCAAGACGCTGCTGAAGAAGAACACCTTCACCGACTTCGTCTCCTGCGCACAGCATCTCATCGACACCGGTGTGACCGCACCCGACCGTTTGATCGCCGACGGCGGTAGCGCGGGTGGGCTGCTGATGGGTGCCGTCGCCAACCTGGCACCGGAGCTGTTCACCGGCATCCTCGCCAACGTCCCCTTCGTCGACCCGCTCACCTCCATCCTCGACCCGTCGCTGCCGCTGACGGTGATCGAATGGGACGAGTGGGGAAATCCCTTGGCCGACAAGGATGTCTACGAGTACATGAAGTCGTACTCGCCGTATGAGAACGTCGAAGCCAAGGACTACCCGGCCATCCTGGCGATCACCAGCCTCAACGACACCCGCGTGCTCTACGTGGAGCCGGCCAAGTGGGTCGCCAAGCTGCGCGCCACCAAGACCGGCGACAACGAGGTGCTGCTCAAGACGGAGATGACCGCAGGTCACGGCGGTGTGAGCGGGCGGTACGAGAAGTGGAAGGAAGTCGCTTTCGAGTACGCCTGGGTCCTGGACCGCGTGGGCCTCGCCGACGCTTAGGGCAACCGACAACGACGTGCCCGGGACGCAGCCGTCGTCCCGGGCTCGGGTGCTGGTTGGCCGCGATGGTCGAGTTCGCGCGGCGTGACAAGCGACGCACCGCGGCAATTGCGAGGAGTGCGCCGAAATTCGTTCGGGCGTCATCGAGGTAGCACTCGGGTGTCATCTCCGGGTGTCACTGTGGGGTGCATGAACGCTGAGTTGATCGTTTCGGTGTCGGGGATCCGGGATACGACTCGCGATGCCGCGATCGAGTTCGCGGCGGCGATGGACGAGCGGGGTGTGCGGCTGTCTCTGCTGGTCGCGCCCCGATTGAAGGGGAAGTACCGGCTGGTCGACGACCCGGCCACACAGTCGTGGCTGCGGGGGCGGCGCCTCGAAGGTGACGCGATCGTGCTGCACGGGTACGACCAGGCGGCCACCAAATCGCGGCGGGCGGAGTTCGCGGATCTGCCGCGGCACGAGGCCACGCTGCGACTGAAGGCCGCCGATCGGGTGATGGAGCGGGTGGAGTTGCGCACCCGGCTGTTTGCCGCGCCGCGCTGGGACGCCTCGGCCGGTGCGCTGGCCGCGCTGCCCGACGTCGGGTTCCGGATGGCGTTCGGGCTCACCAGCATGCTCGATCTGGAACGTGATGTGGCCCAACGGGCGCGGGTGTACGGGATCGGTGAGGGATTCCGGGCCGAGCCCTGGTGGTGCCGGGCGCTGGTGATGGGTGCCGAGCGCACCGCCCGGCGCGGTGGGGTGCTGCGGCTGGCGGTGTCGGCGGCGCAGTTGCAGCGCTCTGGTCCGCGCCAAGCCATGCTCGACGCGGTCGATCTCGCGCTCTATCACGGTGCCCGCAGCGATGTATACCGCTGGGAGCCCGACACCGCGGCCAGAGCCGCCTGACCGGCCGTCGCCGCGCGCGTACTGGCGATCAGCGCGCGGCGGCGGCCTTTTCACGCCCGGTGTTTCCTGCCTGTCTGCGCATATCCGCGGCGGTACCATCCACGAGCAGTTGTTCGAGTGGTTTCCGCTAGTTGTGTACAACGCAGCAGGAGGCAGCGCTGATGACGGGCTCCGCGACGAAAGTCGCGACGACGACGAAATATATGTCCTGGGTGACATTGGCGCTGATGACCACGAGTTCGGTGGCAAGTCTGCGCTCGGCACCGGCAATGGCGGTCTACGGATTGGCCTGCGTATTCCTCTACATCATTCCCGCGATTCTGTTCCTGATGCCGACTTCGTTGGTCGCCGCGGAACTGGCGTCGGGATGGGAAGGGGGAGTGTACAAATGGGTCAGTGAGGGTTTGAGCAAGCCGCTCGGGTTTCTGGCCGTCTGGTGCCAGTTCGCCATGACGATTTTCTACTATCCGAGCCTGTTGGCTTATGTGGCAAGTACTTTCGCCTACATCATTCATCCGTCGCTGGCGTCGAACGGCGTGTATGTGGCGATCGTGATCATCACGATCTACTGGGCCGGGGTGTATGTGTCCTCGCAGGGGACCAAGACGGTGGCCGGGTTGTCGAGTGTCAGCCTGGTGATCGGCACGCTGATTCCCGGTGCGGTGCTGGTCATCCTCGGCCTGGTGTTCCTCGGCCAGGGCAATCACTCGGCGGCACCGATGGATTCGAGTCACCTGCTACCGGCGTGGACCGGCCTGGCGAGCCTGGTGCTGATCGTGAACAACTTCCTGTCCTACGCGGGGATGGAAATGAACGCGGTGCACGTATCGTCGCTGCGCAATCCGGGTAAGGAATACCCGAAGGCGATGTTCCTCGCGGTCGGCTTGGTGCTGGTGATCTTCATTCTGCCCGCGCTGGCGATCAGCTGGGTGGTGCCGTCGGAGAGTTTGAGTCTCACCGCGGGTGTGATGCAGGCCTTCGACGCCTTCTTCAACCATTTCAGTATCGGCTTCCTGACCCCGATCATCGGATTCGCTTTGGTGGCAGCGGCATTGGGTGGCATGCTCACCTGGCTGGCCGGGCCGTCGAAGGGGCTGTTGCTGATCGGGCGCAGCGAGGGATATCTGCCGCCGATTCTCACCCGACTCAACGAACACGGTGTGCAGCAGAACATGTTGGTGGCCCAAGGTGTGGTGACGACATTGATCGCGTTGCTCTACGCGTTCATTCCCAATGTCTCCAGCGCGTATTGGATTCTGTCGGTGATCACCACGCAGGTGTATCTGATCATGTACGTGCTGATGTTCGCGGCGGCCGCGAAACTTCGCAAGGACAAACCGGATCACCCGCGCGGATATCGGGCGCCCGCCCTGTACGCGCTGTGCGGCCTCGGTGCGGTGTCCTCGGTCGCGGCGTTCGCGATCGGGTTCGTGCCGCCGTCGCAATTCGGTAGTGGCAATCCGCTGGTGTATCTGCTCATCGTGGGCGGCGGAATGGGCATCGTCGGACTGCTGATCCCCTACCTGTTCTACCGAAATCGCCGGGACAGTTGGAAATTCGTCGTGCCGAAGGGAGAGCAGGTATGACCACCGGAGACGCGCCCGATCACAAGCGGCACTGGATCTATCTGACCGCCGGTGTGCTGCTGGTGGTGTTCATGCTGACCGGGCTGTTCACCTTCACCCAGATCCACCGCAGCGGCCAGGTCGACGCGAAAGCCCAACAGCTGCACGACAATCTGGCCGAGGCGGGTCTGCCCGCGCCGGATGCGAAGGTCATCGCCGATGCGCTCGGTGAGGACGGCGGTTCGGTTTGCCAGAACCCCAACGATCCGATGATCAAGGCCAGGTACCAGTCTGCGATCACCAACGGCGCGGCCGGACCCGGTCAGCGACCGGTGATCGCACCGAATCAGAGCGCGCAGGCGGTATCGCTGACCATCCAGGTCTACTGCCCGGAGCGCCTGCAGGACTATATCGACCATCTCGACACCCTGAAGCTCGATGACACGACGAAGTGAGGCGTGATCGATGACCGATGTTGATGTGTTGCGCAGCAAGGTTTCCGGCCTGATGGGTCAGGCGAAAGCCGATCTGGCCCGGCTGGTTTCGTTCAAATCCGTGGCCGATCCGCGCCAGTTCCCTCCCTCGGGGTGCGAGCAGGCCGCGCAGTGGGTGGCCGACGCGTTCGCCGCGGCGGGCCTGCCCGATGTGGGTCTGCACGAGACGCCCGACGGGAGCAAGGCCGTCATCGCGTCCAAGCCGGGGCCGCCGGGAACGCCGACCGTGCTGCTGTACTGCCACTACGACGTGCAACCCCCACTCGGCGACGATGCCTGGCACACGCCGGTGTGGACCCTGACCGACAAGAACGGGCGCTGGTACGGGCGCGGCGCGGCCGACTGCAAGGGCAACATCGTCACCCATCTCACGGCCCTGCGCGCGATCGGACCGGACTTCCCGATCGGGATCAAAGTGGTGGCGGAGGGCTCGGAGGAGCAGGGTACGGGCGGGCTGGAGAAGTTCGTCGTCGCCAATCCCGCCCTGCTGCAATCTGATGCGATTCTGGTCGCCGACTGCGGCAACTTCGCCGTCGGCGTCCCCACCTTCACCCAGACCTTGCGCGGGCTCGTGAATGTCGTGCTGACCGTGAAAACCCTGGAAGGTCCGATGCATTCAGGGATGTTCGGCGGACCGGCGCCGGACGCGCTCGCCGCGATGATCCACCTGCTGTCGTCGCTGCGAGATGGCAAGGGCAACACCACGATCGACGGACTCACCGATGATCAGAAGTGGTCCGGCGCGCAGTACCCGCCCGCCGACTTCCGATCCGACGCGGGCGTGCTCGACGGTGTCGACCTGCTCGGCAGCGGCACCGTGTCGGACATGCTGTGGTCGCGGCCCGCCATTACGGTGCTCGGAATGGATGTGCCCGCCGTCGTCGGGTCGTCGGCGGCGATCCAGCCGAGCACCCGCGCCCGGCTCAACCTGCGCATCCCACCGGGCACCGAACCGAAATCGGCCTACGACTTGCTGGAGAAGCACCTGCGCGCGCACCTGCCGTGGAACGCCCACCTCGATATCGAGTTCGAATCGCTCGGCGAACCCTTCGTCGCCTCCGAACACGGACCCGCCCGCGACGCGCTGGCCAAGGCGATGGCCGACGCCTACGGGCGGCCGGTCACCACCGAGGGGCAGGGCGGATCGATCCCGCTGTGCAATGTCTTCCATGACACCTACCCGAAGGCCGAGATCATGCTGATCGGTGTCGAAGAGCCGAAATGCCTGATCCACGCGCCCAACGAGAGTGTCGACCCGAGCGAGATCGAGCACATGGCACTGGCCGAGGCGTTGTTCCTGACCAGCTACCGCTGACTCAGAACTGGCCCTGGTCCTCGGGTTCGAGGACGCGGAACTCGGTGCCGGCCGGGGCCATTTCGGTCAGTCTGCCGAAGTAGACGCCGTAGGCGGACGGGTCGATGATGCCGTGGTGGATGGGGACCGCGGTGCGCGGATTGACCGCGCGCAGGTAGTCGACGGCCTCGGAGATACGCATCCAGGGGGCGGCGGCCGGGATGGCGAGGACGCCGACCGGGACCGGGGGTACCCACAGTGAGTCGCCGGGGTGGACGAGCTGGGCGGGGTCGGCCTCGGTGCCGAGCTGGAAGACGGTGTTGTCGATCACCGGGATCTCCGGGTGGATCACCGCGTGCCTGCCCCCGCCGCCGGTGATCTGTAAGTCGCCGATATCGAGCACCTGACCAGCTGAAACCGGCTCCCAGCCCTCGCTGCGCTGCTGGGCGGTCTGGGGGTCGGACAGCAGGCGGGCGCCGGGATTGTTCTCGATGAGATCGCCGATGCGGTTCGGATCGATGTGATCGGGGTGCTGGTGGGTGACCGCGATCGCGTCCAAACCGGTGATGCCCTCGAACCCGTGCGCGAAGGTGCCGGGGTCGAACAGCACTTTCACGCCGTGCAGTTCCACGAGGATGCAGGAATGTCCGAAGTGGGCGATGCGCATACCCGATGCTAAGCCGCCGTGACCCCGGAACGCGGGCACGACGGCCCTGTCAACTAAGATTTCCGAGGTAACCCCCACACCACTTGAGGAGCAACGCGTGGCACGAGTCGTGGTCGAGGTCATGCCGAAGGCCGAGATTCTGGACCCCCAGGGACAGGCCGTGGTCGGCGCCCTCCCGCGTCTGGGGTTCGCCGGAATCTCGGATGTGCGGCAGGGCAAGCGATTCGAGCTCGAGGTGGACGACAGTGTGTCGGACGCTCAGCTCGAGCAGATCGCCGAGGCGCTGCTGGCCAACACGGTGATCGAGGACTGGAAGGTCGTTCGGGTCTCGTGAGCGCGCGTATTGGCGTAATTACTTTTCCCGGGACGCTCGACGATGTCGACGCCGCTCGGGCGGTTCGGTTGGCCGGCGCCGAGGCTGTGAGCCTGTGGCATGCCGATGCCGATATCAAGGGTGTCGACGCCGTGATCGTGCCCGGCGGGTTCTCCTACGGGGACTACCTGCGGTGCGGTGCCATCGCGCGGTTCGCGCCGGTGATGGGCGAGGTCGTGCGTGCGGCCGGGCAGGGTCTGCCGGTGCTCGGCATCTGCAACGGCTTCCAGGTGCTGTGCGAGGCCGGGCTGCTGCCGGGTGCGCTGACCCGCAACGAGGGACTGCACTTCATCTGCCGCGACGAGTGGTTGACGGTGGAGGGGACCGATACCGCGTGGAGTTCGCGGTATGAGTCGGGTGCGCAGATTCTTGTTCCGCTGAAGTCGGGCGAGGGTCGGTTCCAGGCTTCGGAGAAGGTTCTCGACGAGCTCGAGGGTGAAGGGCGCGTGGTGTTCCGGTATTCGGGTGAGAACCCGAACGGTTCGCAGCGTGGGATCGCCGGGATTTCCTCGGCGAACGGACGGGTCGTCGGTTTGATGCCGCACCCTGAGCACGCCACCGAGGCATTGACCGGGCCGAGTGATGATGGTCTCGGGATGTTTTTCTCGGTGATCGACAGTTTTGTGAAGGCTTGAGAACTGGGGTTTGAGTAGTCCCGGATGGTTTTAGGCTGTGTTTGTTGGAGCGCTGGCGCGCTCGAGCGCGGCCCCCTTGGGGCCGCGAGTTAGCCGCCGTTGCTGGAGGCTTCGCATCTTCGCAACTG
>NZ_JBHXRR010000032.1:0-51240 GCF_042716665.1 Nocardia sp. NPDC058658 | reverse complement strand
CCCCGCGCTTCGCGCATGCGCAACGGCGGCTAACTCGCGGCCGGGCCGCTACCGCCGCTGCGCGGCGGGACCCTCCTCGAGGTCGGGTCGTGCGGGGTTGGGAATGCGGTTATGGCGGTTTTCGGGGTGTGCCTCGACGCAACCGCGGCTAGCTTCGCGGCAGTGCCGCTACCGCTGCTGCGCGGTGGGACCTTTCTCGAGGCTGGTCGTGCGTGGCTGGTGGTGCGGTCATGGGGGCCGGGGTGTGTGGTGGCTGGTGGTGCGGTAGGGCTGCGGGGTTTGAGGTGCGGTAGGGCGGCGGTTGTTGTTCGCCGCCCTACCTGGTGGGTCTACTTTGCGTCGAATTCTCTTGCGCGGAGGGAGCGTTCGATGCCTGCTCGGCCTTCGGAGACCAGGCGGTAGAGGGCGGGTGGGTGGTTGCCTGCGAGGAAGTCGTCGGCTTTGGTTACTGCTTCTTCGGTGATTGCCCAGTGGGGGTAGAGGCCGATGACGACGGTTTGGGCTACTTCGCTCGAGCGGCGGTCCCAGACTGCGGGGATTTCGGCGAAGTACTTGTCCACGTAGGGGGCCAGCAGGTCGCCCTGGCCTGCGGGGGCGAAGCCGCCGACGATGGCGCGGGCGGTGATGTTGGGGACCGAGTCGTCGCCCATCACGGTGTTCCAGGCCTTGGCTTTGACCTCGGCGATCGGGCGCGCGGTGGCCGCGGTGGCCGCCTGACGCTTGCCTGCCGCGGTCGGGTCGGCCTGCAGTTCGGCGTCGATGGTGGGGGTGTCGATGCCGTCGGCGTCGATCCGGCCGCCCGCTGCCAAGGCGGTGACGACGCGCCAGCGCAGGTCGGTGTCGATGGTGAGCCCGGCCAAACCGGCCGCGGCCGGGTCGCCGTCGAGTAGTTGGGCCAGTACGTCGAGGTGGCGTGCTTCCAGCTTCGACCCGGTCAGCGCGTTGACGAAGGCCAGCTGGTAGTCCGAACCGGCCTCGGCGCCGCGGGCCAGTTCGAGCAGCCGGTCGGCGAAGGCGGGCCAGCCTTCCTGGTCGGCCCACGCCGGGTCGGCGTAGCTCGAGATGGCGGTGGCGGCCTGCATGAGCAGGCGCTGCACCACCCCGATCTCGGATTCGGAGCCGATCCCGCGCTGGACGAGTGCGACGAAATCGCGGGCCTTCATCTCGGCCTGCCGGGTCATCTCCCAGGCGGCCGACCAGGCCAGCGTGCGCGGTAGCGAGTCGGCGATGTCACCGACGCGCTGCACGACCACGTCGAGGGAATCGGGGTCCAGACGCAGCGAGCAGTAGGTGAGGTCGTCGTCGTTGACCAGCACCAGCGCACCGCGCGGCACGCCGACCAGTTCGGGCACTTCGGTGCGTCCGGCGGCGTCGAGGTCGAGCTCGACTCGCTTGGTGCGCACCAGCTTTCCGTCGACATCGTCGTAGACGCCGATCGCGATCCGGTGCACCCGGTACTCGCCCGCACCGGGCGCGGCGCCTTCCTGCACGACCGCGAAGTTCGCGAAGGTGCCGTCGGCGGCGACGGTGAAATCGGGGCGCAGGATATTGAGCCCGGTGGTCTTGAGCCACTGCGCGCCCCAGTCGGACAGGTCACGCCCCGACGCCTTCTCCAGCGCGGCGAGCAGATCGTCGAAAGTGGCGTTGCCGTAAGCATGTTCGGCGAAGTAGTCGCGCAGTCCGGCCAGGAACGGCTGCAACCCGACGTAAGCCACGAGCTGCTTGAGTACCGAAGCGCCCTTGGCATAGGTGATTCCGTCGAAGTTGACCTCCACCGCGTGCAGGTCGGGGATGTCGGCGGCGATCGGGTGGGTGGAGGGCAGCTGGTCCTGGCGGTAGGCCCAGGACTTCTCCACATTCGCGAAAGTGGTCCAGGCACTGGTGTATTCGGTGGCTTCGGCCTGGCACAGCACCGAGGCGAAGGTCGCGAACGACTCGTTCAACCACAGGTCGTCCCACCACTTCATGGTGACCAGGTCGCCGAACCACATGTGCGCCATCTCGTGCAGCACGGTCTCGGCGCGACGCTCGTACGACGCGCGGGTCACCTTGGACCGGAACACGTAGTCCTCGAGGAAGGTGACCGCGCCCGCGTTCTCCATGGCGCCCGCGTTGAACTCGGGCACGAACAGTTGGTCGTACTTGCCGAACGCGTACGGCACGCCGAAGTTGTTGTGGTAGAACTCGAAACCCTGCTTGGTCTCGGTGAACAGCCGCTCGGCGTCCATGTACTCGGCCAGCGACGCACGGCAGTACAGGCCAAGGGGGATCTCGCCGCTCGCGTCGCTGAACGTGTCGGTCCACTTCGCGTACGGGCCCGCGATCATGGCGACCAGGTAGGTGCTCATCAGCGGGGTGGTGGCGAAGGTGTGGCGCACGACCGCGCCGATCTTGTGCTGTTCGATATCGGCACCGTTGGAGATGACCGCCCAGTCCTCGGGCGCGGTGGCGACGATGTCGAAGGTGGCCTTGAGATCGGGCTGATCGAAGCAGGCGAACATACGCTTGGCATCGGCGGTCTCGAACTGCGAGTACAGGTACACATTGTCGTCAGTCGGATCGACGAACCGGTGCAGGCCCTCGCCGGTGTGCGAGTACTCGCAGTCGGCCTCGACGACCAGTTCGTTGTTCTCGGCCAGCTCTGGCAGCGCGATCCCGGTCGACTCGTCATATCCACTCACATCGAGGGCAACCCCGTTGAGCACCGCCGACCGCACCCGCGCGGCCACCAGATCGATGTAGGTGCTCGCGCGAGGAGTGGCGGTAAAGCTGACCGTGGTCTTGGACCCGAACGTGTCCGACACCTCGGACCCGGCACCGCGCGGCTGATCGGTGAGGTCGAGTTCGATCCGATAGTTCTGCACAGCCACAACGGCGGCACGCTCGACCGCTTGATCGCGGGTGAGATTCGGGGCAGACATTGATCTCCTTCGCTCTACGACGTACACGGCTCTTCGGCGTCCACAATGCCACCCCGGCCGTAGCGGCGCGCGCAAGTTTTCCCTGCGATGATTTCGGCTCCTGGTCGGCCGAGTACATTCCCGATGACCATGAACGATCGTGGTCGCTCGATCGGCGCGACGGCGCCACGCTCGTAGGGAATTTCGTGATCATCTGGACCCGCTGGGGAATCTTGTTCTTTCTGCTCATCCCGGTGGTGATCCTGCCCGCGCTCGCGGTCGAGGAGTCGCTGATGGGTGGGCCTGCGCGCGGCGCGGGCGCGGCGCTGTTGTTCGGGCTGAACGCGCTGATCGTCACCGTGGTGTGGGCGTTGCTGTGGTACCTGATCGACGGGCTGGACAAGCCGCGCCGCCTCGAGGTCGTCGGTGTCGACGGCACGACGATGGTCGAGGTGACCCATCCCGAGACCGGTGAGCCGATCGAATACGCGCCGACGTCGTCGTTGTTCTTCGTTCCGATCAAGTATCTGCCCATGGTGTCGGGCACGGTCGCCTTCATCGCGCTCGTCGCCGGTGCCACGCTGACGGTCGCGACATAGGCGACGGTATCGTTTCCCCACGACAGGTTCGGTTCAGGGATTCGGAGGTCCACGGTGAAGCATGTGCACGCGGGGAAAGTTCGCGACCTTTACGAGGACGGCGATACCCTGCTGCTCGTCGCGTCGGACCGGGTTTCGGTCTACGACGTGGTGCTGCCGACGCCGATTCCGGACAAGGGCGCGCTGCTGACGCAGTTGTCGAACTGGTGGTTCGAGTACTTCACCGGGATCCCGAATCATGTGGTCTCGGCGACCGATGTGCCCGCGGAGTTCGCCGGGCGTGGGATTCGGGTGAAGCCGTTGAAGATGCTGCAGGTCGAGTGCATCGCGCGCGGGTACCTGACCGGCTCCGGTCTCAAGGAGTACCAGCGGTCGGGGACCGTGTCGGGGATCGCGCTGCCTGCGGGTCTGCGCGACGGGGACAAGCTGCCCGAGCCTATTTTCACGCCGTCGACGAAGGCGTCCGAGGGGCACGACGAGGCGATCAGTTTCGCCGATGTGGTGAACCAGGAGGGGCGTGAGGTCGCGGAGAAGCTGCGCGACCTGACCCTCGAGATCTACTCGCGTGGGGCCGAGCACGCCGCGAAGGCGGGCGTGATCGTCGCTGATACGAAGGTCGAATTCGGTTGGGACGGTGACGTTCTCACCCTCGGTGACGAAGTGCTGACCTCGGACTCCTCGCGGTTCTGGCCCGCCGACGAGTGGGAGCCGGGTCGCGCCCAGCGGTCCTTCGACAAGCAGTTCGTGCGCGACTGGTCGACCTCGACCGGCTGGAACAAGGAATACCCGGGCCCCGAGATCCCGGCTGACGTCGTCGAAGGAACTCGCCGCAAGTACGAAGAGGCTTACGAGCGGATCACCGGCCAGAAGTGGGCGGGGACGCAGGCTTGATCGGATGCGGCGCCAGGCGATAAGTTCTGGTGCCGCAACATCTTTGACGCAAGGTCACGCCGCGTTTTATCCGGGTACAGAAGGTCTTTTCGACGGCTGATCTTCGTCAGTGCACAGGCGCGTCTACGCCTTTGACTGCGCAGATGTGCGTCATGTTCTCCCTACCCCAGGCGCCGAGGGCGGCCAGCGCCGCGTTGAGTGAGACTCCGCGGTCGGTGAGCGAGTACTCGACCTTCGGAGGCACCTGCGCGTAAACCTCGCGGCTGATGATCCCGTCGTGTTCGAGCTCGCGTAGCTGCTGGATCAGCATCTTCTCGGTAACGCCCGGGATCAGGCGTTTCAGGTCGCCGAAGCGTTGGGTGCCGGTGAACAGAGCCCACAGGATCAGGGCTTTCCACTTGCCGCCGACGACGTCGAGAGCGGCGTCGAGTTCGCAGGAATATGGGCGCTCGCGTTGCTTCATGCTCGCCTTACTTACCTTTTGGTGGGTATTGCACTTCATAGTCGGTACTTGTCCAGTGTAGCGCAACAGGTGATTCTAGGAGGGCGTTGCTGATCGGCGGCGCAGAGCTTCGGAACTAGGAGAAAAATGGTCAACCAAGTTGCGGCACAGCATGTTTCGGTTATCGGACTCGGAGTGATGGGTACTGCACTGGCGAAGGCGCTGCTGGCCGGTGGCCACGAGGTGACGGTATGGAACCGCACTGCGGCGCGGGCTGAAGCGCTGGTTTCCGATGGTGCGAAGGTCGCGGCGAATTCCGCCGAGGCGATGGCGGCGGGGGATCTGGTCATCCTGTGCGTGCTCGATGATGCCGCGGTACGGGAACATCTCGAGCCCGCCGCGGACCAGGTACGCGGGAAGGTGGTGGTCAACCTGACCACCACCTCGCCCGAGCAGGCACGTTCGCTGGGTCGCTGGGCTGAGGCGAACGAGGTCGAATTGATCGACGGCGGCATCATGGCGGTGCCCGAAATGATCGGCGGACCTGAGGCTTTCGTGCTCTACAGCGGTGCGACCGCCGGATTCGAGCGATTCCGCGCGGTACTGGAGTTGTTCGGTCGCGCCGAATTCGTCGGCGAAGACCTCGGCGCCGCCGCTATGTACGACGTGTCGATCCTGGGTGCCATGTACGCCATGTTCGCCGCGTTCCGCCAGGGCGGCACGATGGTGCGTTCCATCGGTGGCTCAGCAGCACGACTGGCCGAGTTGACGGCGCCGTTCCTCCAGTCGGTGGCGGCCTTGCTCGAGGGGTTTGCCCCTGGCGTCGACAACCCGGCGGACTATGTACAGCCGCAGAGCGACGAGTTCACCGCCGCCGCCATCGACCTGATCGACAAGTCCGCGGCCGAATCCGGCAATCCCACCGAGCTTTACGGCGTGCTGCGCCGCGCGCTCGTCGGCTTGTGACCGAGAGTTCGACCGGCGTAATCGCACAAAACGGCGTCCGAGAATCAGTTTTCTGATTCTTTCGCGCCGAATTGTGTGATTACGCCGGACTGCGACACGGTCGGCCTGGCTCGGGAGGTGCACCCGAGCGCGCAGTGACCGGCCAGGGGCCACTGCGCGTCGACGGGGGTCAGGCCGTGACGAGGTCGACGGCGAGCAACTCGTCGACGAAGGCCTCGGCTTTCGCGTCGAACGCGGCGTAGTGGACGGTCCGCGCGTCACCGCTGATCGCCTCGCCGATCACGAGATTGCCCTCGGCGTCGATACTTTGGGGCTGCTCCTCGGCATCGGGGAGCAAGCCCACCCGGGAATTCGTGATGCCCGCGTATTCGGCCAGACCCACGTTGAGCTGGGCCTCCAGCAGCTGCTGCATGCCGGGGATGATCTCGTCATCCGCTGTCGCCCCTGCCAATCCGAGCCACAGGATGCGCTTGCCCGCCAGTCGGGGCTTGCTGCGGCCGTAGGCGAAACCGTAGTTCCAGACGCTGTCGATCCACCCCTTGAGCAGCGCGGGCACACTCTGCCAGTACACCGGGAACACCACGACCATGACGTCGGCGGCCAGCATGCGCCGCATGTGCGCCTCGACCGTGGGGGAGTAGACCTTGTCGCGATTGCCCCAGTCGGGCTGGTCGGCCACGGTCATGCGCGGGTCGAAGTTCTCGGCGTGCAGGTCGAGGAAGTCGATCGCGTAGCCGGCGGCGGTGAGCCGGTCGGCGGCCCGGCGGGCGATGTGGGCCGACAGTGAATCGGCGCGATGGTGGCCGAGGACGACGAGCGCGGTCGGGGCGGATCGGTCGGCGGTCGGCGCCGTGGTGTCAGGAGTTGCCGTGCCGCCTGCGACCGGCGACGTGCTCGGTGTCGGGGAGTCGGCGGTGCGCGATCCGGTGGTGGTCGGGTCGGCGGTGGCAGTCGTGGTAGCGGCGGACTGGGTCACGGTGGGCTCCTGTTCGATCGGATGCGGGCTTGTCGGCCCGGTCCATTCAGTGAACCGCGGATCACGTGGACGATCTATGGGTGATCATCTCCAGTCGATAGGAATTCGTCTACGCTGGTGAGGTGGACCCATTGAGTTCGTTGCTGAGCGGCATTCGTGCCGAAGGATCGGTCGTGGCCCATGCCGTGCTGCGCCCACCGTGGACGATTCGCTTCGCCGATCGTGCGCCGCTGATCATGGTGACGGTGCTGCGCGGCGGTGGCACGCTGGTGCTCGCCGACGGATCGCGCACGAGTCTGATCGCCGGTGACACCGCGCTCGTACAGGCCGGTGAACCGTTCCACCTCGCCGACACGCCCGCCGCGCTAGACCGTCCGCACGAGCGCTACGAGCTGTCCTGCTTCGTACCCGACGGCTTCGGACCCGCCGACTTCAACTGTGCCACACCGGAATTGATCGAGCTGCCGACGAGAACCGGTGTGCCAGGCGAGACTTCGCTGCTCGTCGGCGCCTACCGGGCCTCGGGGCGACGACACGAACGGTTGCTGCGAGCGCTACCGCAGGTGATGGTCGTCCACGAAGACCCCGAAATGTGCCGGTGGCTGGAACAATCCGCCGCCGACGCGGTTCGCATGAGCGCAGGCTCGCAGGCGCTGATGGACCGGCTGCTCGACTGGGCGCTGGTCTGCACGCTGCGCTCCTGGCTCGCCGAACAGCAACACTGCGCACCCGCCTGGTACCGGGGCATGGCCGACCCGGTGGTCGGACCGGCGCTGACCGCCATCCACGACCGGCCCTTCGACCGCTGGACCGTGGCGAGCCTGGCCACCGAGGCGGCGGTCTCGCGCGCCCTGTTCGCCCGGCGGTTCACCGAGGTGATGGGCGAACCGCCGCTGGCCTACCTCACCGAATGGCGGATGGCCGAAGCCGAGGAACTCCTGGCCGACCCTGCCCGCAGCGTCGCGCAGGTGGCGACCACCGTCGGCTATTCCGACGCCTTCGGCTTCAGCGCGGCGTTCAAACGACTGCGCGGCACCAGCCCCACCGAGTTCCGGGCCGCGCGGGTGTAGCGGTCGCCTCGTGCCGGGTGCCCACGCGCAGATTCGCCCGAGGCCACCCAGACGTGGAGCCTGTCTGGGGAGAGCTGCGCTTGTGTGGACCGGATCGTGGGGATCGCACCGTGGAGACCTGACTACGGCGCGGCGGGCGACCCCGAAGAAATTCGGAGTCTTCAGGTTCGCGGGGTGAGTAGGACGAGGGGAATCTCGCGGGTGGTCTTCTTCTGGTAGTCGCCGTAGCCCTTGTACGCGGCGACGACGCGCGGCCACAGCTGCGCGCGCTGTTCGGGGGTGGCGATGGTGGCCCGCATCGGGCGCTCCGGTCCGTTGCGCAGCGAGACCTCGACGTCGGGGTTGTCGCGCAGGTTGAGGAACCAGGCCGGGTGGGTGTCGTCGCCACCGCGTGAGGCGACGACGACGATCGTGTCACCGTCGATGATGGGGGCGGTCAGCATGGACTTGCGTGGCGAGCCGGACTTGCGCCCGATCGTGGTGAGTTCCAGGGAGGCCATCCCCATGAACGAGGTGCCGATACGGCCGCCGCTCACGGTGAGCAACGCGCGATGGACGGTGTTCATGATCTTCAGCTGCAGGTCGCTGGGCATACTGTGAAATCTACTCCGAGCGCCCCGGATCTCAACCGAGCTCGATGACCAGACGGTTCAGGAACGGTCGCTGGCCTTTACCGAGCTTCTCCGCCGCGGTGGCGAGGTCGAACCAGTCCGCCCGGTCGATCTCGGGGAACTCCGCGACCTGCCCCGATCGCGGCGGCCACTCCATCTCGAACGTGCCGGGCACCACCTCGGCCGGGTCGAGATCGCCCTCGACGGCCCACACCTTCAGGATCTTGCGCTTGGCCCCGCTGCGATAACTCACCTGACCGAGTTCGGCGAACTCACCCTCGGGTGCGGGCAGTCCGAGTTCTTCGGTGAACTCGCGACGGGCGGCGTCACGCGCGGATTCCTCCTCCGACACGTACTCACCCTTGGGGATCGACCACGCCGAGGCATCCTTCTTCGCCCACAGCGGCCCGCCCATGTGCCCGAGCAGCACCTCGACCCCGGCCTCGCGGCGGCGATACACGAGCAGGCCAGCACTGAATACGTCCGTCATAACCGTGAGTCTGCCAGGCGCGGTGGTGTGACCCGGTCGTGGCGTCAGTCGAGTGCGCCGACGAATCGGGGGCAAGCGGGTGAACTCGGCCCGGTCGGCGTCGGCCCAGCCGGTCATCGCGCGATCGAAGGCACCCGCGGATGGTCTCGGCGTCTACGCAGTGGCCTGCGGGCGGTGCGGTGTCGGACCTGATCCGTTGCGGTCGCCGGGTCGCAGTGCTCGGCGGCGGTGTGATCACCGCGGGGTGTCACTCGCGCGCAGGTGAGCGGTTACTCGCGTGCAGGCGAGTGGTCAGTCGCGCGCAGGCGGGCGGCGCGCAGGAGTAGGTAGTCGCGCTCCGGGACGCTCGCGGTCTGCCGCGCGGCGCGCTGGTATTCGCGCACGGCGCCAGCGGAATCACCCGCCATTTCGTGCAGGTGGCCGCGCACCGCGGCGAGGCGATGGGAGCGCGCGAGCGGCTCGGCGACGGTGTCGGTGACGGCGAGCCCCGCAGCCGGGCCGTGCACCATCGCGGTGGCGACGGCGCGATTGAGGGTGATCATCGGGTTGGGAGTCCTGCGTTCGATCATGTTGTACAACAGCAGGATTCGCGACCAGTTGGTGTCTTCGACCTGGCGCGCCCCGGCGTGCAGACCCGCGATGGCGGCCTGCATCTGGTACAGCCCAGTCAGCCCGGCGGGCAGGGTCGCGGTGAGCAGGCGCAGGCCTTCGGTGATCTGCGTGCGGTCCCAGCGCGAGCGGTCCTGTTCGGTGAGCGGGATCAGTTCGCCGTGCGGTCCGGTGCGGGCGGCGCGGCGGGCGTCGGTGAGCAGCATCAGCGCGAGCAGGCCGGTGACCTCGGTGTTGTCGGGGATCAGCGAACTGAGCGCGCGGGTCAGCCGGATCGCTTCAGCGGACAGGTCGCCGCGTCGCAAGCCGGCGCCGGAACTGCTGGTGTGGCCTTCGGTGAAGATCACGTACAGCACCTGCAGCACCGCATCCACTCTGGCGCTGTCGTGTGCGCCGTCGGCGAACGGCCGCTCCGACTCCGTCAGCCGCTTTTTCGCCCGTGAGATCCGTTGTCCCATGGTCGATTCGGGGACCAGGAACGCGGCGGCGATCTCGGCGGTGCTGAGGCCGCCGACCGCGCGCAGCGTCAGCGCGACCGCGCCCGCGGGTGGTAGGTCGGGGTGGCAGCACAGGAAGTACATGTCGAGGGTGTCGTCGTGCGCGACCGACTCCACGGGCACTTCCCGCAGGAAATCCGTTGTCTCCCTGCGTCGCCGCGCCACCTCGGCCCGCACCGCGTCGGCCATCCGACGCTGGGCGACCTGGATCAGCCAGCCGCGCGGATTTTCCGGCACGCCGTCGCGCGCCCACTGGGTCGCCGCCGCCAGCAGCGCATCCTGCACCGAGTCCTCGGCCAGGTCGAAATCGCCGAAGCGGCGGACCAGAACGCCGAGGACCTGCGGCGCGAGTTCACGCAGCAGGTCCTCGACACGGCGGATCACGCGGGTTCGGGCGCGCTCATCACCTGACGCACCTCGATGTACTCACCGATCGGCACGCCGCCCGGCCCTGGCGCCTCCGAGGCCTGCGCCGCGATCTCGACCGCCCGCTCGGCGGAGTCGACATCGACGATCCAGTACCCGGCCAGGAACTCCTTGGTCTCCGGGAACGGTCCGTCGGTCACCACCGGGGCCGAGCGACCATCGGAGCTCACGATCATCGCCTGATCGGGGGCGGCGAGGCCCTGTGCGTCGACGAGTTCGCCCGCGGCGGCGAGCTGTTCGCCCAGTGCTCGCTGGAAATCGATGTGGGCGGCGATGTCCTCCGGTGCCCATTCCGGCAGCGGGATATCGCAGTTGGCGGCGGGGGAGTAGGTCTTGACCAGCATGAATTTCATGATTCGGCTCCTGTTCGGTGCGCCGTGGTGGCGCATTCGACAACTGGTCGGAGCCGAGCCGCCGTCTTCGACACAACCGGCGATGTGAACTGGATCACAGTGGAATATTCGTGTCCGCGAGTCGGTCGGGATCGACGGGCTCTTCGGAGCCGATCAGCTCCTTGATCCGGTCGGTCACATCCCAGACGTTCACGTTCATCCCCGCGCGCACCTTGTTCTGCTTGTCGAGCCAGAACGCGACGAACTCGCGCTTGTCGAGATCGCCACGCACCACCACCCGCACATCGTCGCCGCGCCCGACGTAGCCGGTGTACTCCATCCCGACGTCGTACTGATCGCTGAAGAAGTACGGAAGCCGGTCGTACACAGCGACTTTGCCCAGCATCGTCTTCGCCGCCACCGCGGGCTGATTCAGAGCGGTCGCCCAGTGCTCGACGCGCACCAGCCGATGCAGCAGCGGATGCTCCTCCTCGGCGATATCGCCCACCGCGACCACATCGGGGTTGCTGGTGCGCAACGCCGCGTCCACCAGCACGCCGCCGTCGACCGCGAGCCCAGCCGCGGTCGCCGCCTCGATATTGGGCTGGGCGCCCACCGCGACCAGCACCGCCTGCGCGGGAACCACCGTGCCGTCGCCGAGCTGCACGGCCGTCGCATCGCCTTCGTCGGTGAGGATCGCGTCGACGGTGGTGTTGGTGCGCAGGTCGACGCCGTGCGCGCGATGCAGGTCGGCGTAGAACTTGCCCATTTCGGGGCCGAGGATGTTGACCAGCGGCAGGTCGGCCGACTCGATGATCGTGACCTCGACACCCTTGGCGCGGGCCTGCGCGGCGACCTCGAGACCGATCCAGCCCGCGCCGATGATGACCAGGCGCTTGTCGGTGTGCAGGACCTCGACGAGCGCGTTCGAATCGTTGATGGTGCGCAGCGTGTAGACGTTCGGGGCGTCGGCGCCGGGAATGTCGAGGGTGCGCGCGCGGGAACCGGTGGCCAACGCCAGCTTGTCGTAGTCGAGGGTGGACCCGTCGGGCAGCGTCACCGTCTTGGCGATCGGATCGAATGCGGTCGCGGTGGTGCCCAGGCGCAGGTCGACGTGGTGATCGCGGTACCAGGCGGCCGGGTCGACGGTGAAATCGGGCAGTTGCTGGGTGCCTGCCAGATGCTGTTTGGACAGGGGCGGGCGCTCGTACGGTAGCTCGTCCTCGGCGGCCAGCAGGGTGACGCGGCCGTCGAAGTCGTTGGCGCGCAAGGCTTCGGCGATCTTCGCCCCGCCCAGACCTCCACCGATGACGACGAAATGCTGATTCGAGCTCATGAACGGACTCCTTCTCGCGGACGACTCCGGACTCCTCGCAACTCGAGCCTAGTGCGCGTTCGGGTCGACGGGAACGATTCCGGCGGCGCCGCGGTTGCACCAGGCGACGGGCGGACAATCCCGCCGCAGGCTGACCCGAGAGGAACCCCACTGTGAGCGAACCGGCCACCAAGGATGTCGCCGATTTCTGGTTCGACCCGCTGTGCCCGTGGTGCTGGATCACCTCCCGATGGATCCTGGAGGTCGAGAAGGTGCGCGATATCGAGGCGCGTTTCCATGTGATGAGCCTGTCCGTGCTCAACGAAGGCAAAGACGATTTGCCACAGCGCTACGTGGACTTGATGGCCGCCGGGTGGGGACCGGTTCGGGTCGCCATCGCCGCCGGTCAGAAGTACGGCGACGAGATCCTGCTGCCGCTCTACACCGCGCTCGGCTCGCGGATCCACGACCGCAAGGCCGAATACGAGCGCGAGACGCCGCAGCAGACCTACGCGGCGGTCGTCGCCGACGCCCTCGCCGAGCTGAACCTGCCCGCCGAACTCGCCGAGGCCGCCACCTCCACCGAGTACGACGAGGCGCTGCGGGCCAGCCACCACGCGGGCATGGACAAGGTCGGCCCCGACGTCGGCACCCCGACCATCCACGTGAACGGCACCGCGTTCTTCGGGCCGGTGCTCTCGCGCATTCCGCGCGGTGAGGATGCGGGCCGGGTGTGGGACGGCGTGGTCGCGCTGGCCTCGTACCCGCACTTCTTCGAACTCAAGCGCACCCGCACCGAGGAACCGGTCTTCGACTGAGCGCACAACAGGGGGTGCCGGTAGCGGCACCCCCTCTGCGCGCTAGACCGGCTTCGGCGGCAGCGCGGGCGGTGCCGAATTCAGCGGATAACCACCCGGTGGCGGGATCATGCCGGGGTGCGGTGCGCTGGGCCGCCAGAACATCGGGCCCGGCTTACTGCGGTCGCGCAACGCCCACATCCGCCAGGTGAGCACCGGGTGGCTCGACATCGCGTTGACCAGCCAGATGAAACCGCCCCGGTCGGTGGCGGCCCGATCGGCCATCTCGTCGACACCCACATCGGTGTTGAGGTACTTGCCCGCGGCCAACGTCGCCATCGCGCTCGGCGCACCCTGCGGACGGAAACAGAAGCCGTGATTGTCGGCGGTGTACTCCTGCGCGCGGATCAGCGACGACCCGAGCAGCGGCAACCACTGCGCGGCGAACATGCCGAGCTGGCGCCAATACGACACGTGACCGGCGGCGATATGGCCGACCTCGTGGCCGATGATGAAGGCGAGACCCTCGGGTTCGCGTGCGGCGCCGCCGATTTCGAACAGGTCGCTGTAGACCACCACGAACCGGCGGAACCCGTGCCCGGAGGCGAACGCGTTGATCTGGCCGTTGCCCAGGATGACGTAGGCGTCGGGCGCCTTGGACATCCCGAATCGCGCCGCCGCCTCCTGCACCATCCGGTACCCCTCGGGGAACTGGGTGGGTGACATCTTCACGCCGTTCACCCGCTGGGTCGCCATGTTCAGACCACGACCGGCCCACAGCAGCACCGGCGCGAACAGCAACAGCAGCACATACGGACTGCTCAGGATCGAACTGGATTGCTCGACACCGTTCTCGTCGACGATGGGATCGGCGAAGATCGCGAAGGCCGTGAGCAGCAACGCCAGCAGGTACGCGACCGCGGTGATCATGATGACCACGATCAGCAACGGGATCTCCCACGGATGGCGGGCGGGGCGATCCCACGGCATCAGGCCGCGCGGGCGGTGCTGGGGTGGGGGCGGCGGGACGTGGCCGGGGGTGTAGTGACCGGGTGTGACGGGCGGATAGGCACCCGTCGGGCCGGGGAACGGCGAGTTCGGGTGCGCGCTCCCGGGGAACTGAGGCGGCGCAGGGTTGTCCTGTGCGCGGAAATCGCCGGGCCGCGAATCGGGTTGGGCCCACGGTGACGGCGGCGCGGCGTCTTTGTTCAGCGACGGCGTGTGCTCGGGTGCGGCGTCGGTGTGCTCCGGCGGGGGACCTGCCGAATGCGGGGAATGCGGTTCGTGCGGGTGCATGAAACGACTCTAAGCGGGCCTGCGACAATCGCAGCCATGCGCGTTTACCTGGGTGCCGACCATGCCGGTTTCGAACTGAAGAATCACGTCAAGGCCCATCTGCAGGAGGCCGGACTGGAGGTCGTCGACTGCGGCGCCCTCGAGTACGACGCCCTCGACGACTACCCCGCCTTCTGCATCGAGGCGGCCCGTCGCACCGTCGCCGATCCCGGCTCGCTCGGCCTGGTCTTCGGTGGCAGCGGCAACGGCGAGCAGATCGCCGCCAACAAGGTCGCCGGCGCCCGCTGCGCCCTGGCCTGGAGCGTCGAAACCGCCGTGCTGGCCCGCGAACACAACAATGCCAACCTGATCGGCATCGGCGGCCGCATGCACTCCACCGCCGAGGCGCTGGCCATCGTGGACGCGTTCATCGCGACCGCGTGGTCGGAGGAGGCGCGCCACCAGCGCCGCATCGACATCCTGGCCGAATACGAGAAGACCGGCATCGCCCCCGAGATCCCCGCGTACTGATACTGCTCCGCGTATCGCTCGGTTTGTCGACAGGAGTGTTTCTTGCCTGAGGGGCACACGCTCCATCGGATCGCACAGCTCCACCAGGATCGCTTTGCTGGTGGAGCTGTGCGGGTTTCGAGCCCGCAGGGGCGGTTCAGCGAAGGTGCGGCGCTGGTGGACGGGCAGGTGCTCGAGCGGGCCGAGGCCTACGGCAAGCATCTGCTGCATCACTATGCGTCCGGCCTGACGGTGCATGTGCATCTCGGGTTGTACGGCACCTTCAGTGAGGTCGAGTTGCCGATGGCGGCGCCGGTCGGGCAGGTGCGGATGCGAATGCTCGGGGCCGCAACAGATTTCGGCACCGACCTGCGCGGACCCACCGCCTGCGAAGTCCTGCTGCCACCCGAAGTGGAGGCGCTCACCGCGCGCCTGGGCGCCGACCCGTTGCGTGCCGACGCCGACCACGAACGAGCGGGAGAGCGAATCCGCCGCTCCCGCAGAGCAATCGGCGCCCTGCTGATGGACCAGGCTCTGATCGCGGGCGTCGGCAACGTCTACCGCGCGGAAGTCCTCTTCCGCCACGGCATCTCACCGTTCCGCCCCGGCACCTCGATCACCGCCGACGAATGGGACGCCCTCTGGGCGGACTTGGTCGACCTGATGCCCATCGGTGTCACCACCGGCCGCATGCACGTGGTCCGCCCCGAACACGACACCGGCGCACCGTCCTACAACAAGGACCGCCCCCGCACCTACGTCTACCGCCGCCAAGGCGAACCGTGCCGAGTCTGCGCGACCCCCGTCGCGCACAAGGTCATGGAGGGCCGAAACCTCTTCTGGTGCCCCACCTGTCAGCCCGACTAGAAAGAATCGGCTGAGCCGGATCGCGAAGTGCAGGCTTCGCGATCCGACTCAGCCGGCGACCGCCGTTCCCAGTTCGGGGTCGCCCGATTCAGCGAGCGCGAAACGCCGCCCGCCCGCCGATTTCGCCGAGTACATCGCGCGGTCGGCGCGGCGTAGCAGGTCGGTGAAATCGCACGTTTTTCCCGGTGGGCAGAAAGCGGTGCCCACGCTGGCCGAAACCGGTACCGGACCCGCGCTCGACCACACCGGGTCGCGCAGCGCCGCGACCACGCGGTGAGCCAGCTCGCCGAGGGTGTCGCGGCGCGGGTTGGCCGCGACCACGAACTCGTCGCCGCCGTACCGGCAGATCACCGTGTCGGGCGGGCACACCTCGCGCAGGCGGTTGGCCAGTTCGACCAGTACCTCGTCGCCGATCGCGTGTCCGTAGCCGTCGTTGATCTGTTTGAAGCGGTCGAGATCCACCACCAGCACGCCGACACCGCGGCTCGGGTCGGCGGCGAACGCACGGACCCGTTCCTGCAGGAGCGTGCGGTTCGCGAGATCGGTGAGTGCGTCGTGGGTCGCCTCGTGGCGCAAGCGGTGCTGCAGCGCGGCGATCTCCTGTACGCGCAGTGACACTTTCGCCGAGATGTTCTGTTCCTGTTGCGCCAGCGCGCGTTCCTGCAATGCCTGTGCGTAGCTGTCGATGGCCTGGCTGGCCACCAGCGGCCAGCGGGTCGCCACCAGCGAACCCGGAACCCCGGAGGGGAAACCGAGCAGCCAGCGACTGGCATGCGCCAGCATTCTGGTGCGTTCGAAGGGTGCCTCGGCCAATCGCGCGCCGAGCTTACGCGCCTGTGGGACCGGGAACGGTTCGGTACGGGCCAGGTGCAGCAGCCGCTCGACGATCTCGACGAGCACCGGCTCCAACTGGTGCGGCGCCGTGGAAGAGCCCGGTTCGGCGCAGACCGCGCGGGCCCAGGCGCGGGCCATCGCGGCGACCGGTGGCTCGATGTGGGTCATCGACATCACCGGCAATCATTCGCACTGCTACGCGGTTGGGTCCACCGAGTTCGGTACACGCTCACCGCCCCCTTTCCAGATACCCCCGTCCGGCAAAAAGGATCCTAGCAAGCCACCCGAGACCGAAAAGTCACGTTATAGAACGTGTTCTCGCGTCTCTCGCGAATGGCGATCGGCTATGACATCGCTGCAGCGTCTCCGGCGTTACACATTTCCCGAAAAGAATTTCGGGAGCCCGAAACATGCAGCGTGGAGCCCCTCTCGGGGTGGTGGACGTTGCGTTGCCATGGTCCCTCCTGGCACGGGGTGCAGGTCGTGACGATGTGGCAATAGTCGTCACGCGCACTCTCATGGTGGCCTACTCGCCGCCCACGTGCCAGGTTTTTAAGGAAAATTCTCCTATTTAATCCCCCGGTGGAGCTGACGCCGGTCCCCATGGGCGCACCAACCATCGTCGCGGGGCGGCTGTTTCAGGGATAGGGTCATTAGGCCCTAATCGGGCACGGTGACGATTGATCGCGTGCGGAGTGGGGTGCACCGGCTCACCGATGGCGCATCAATCGGGCAGGCAGAGGCCGGATTGGCATTTATCGCGCGGGGTTCGGTACAGTCGTGTCGCACACGACATCGTGGCGATCCCATCGATGTCGTATGCCTGCGGGTGTAGTTCAATGGTAGAACCTCAGCCTTCCAAGCTGATGGTGCGGGTTCGATTCCCGTCACCCGCTCAAACATGTATTGCCTCGACGGTGTTCTCGCTGATGAGGTATCGGGGTGTAGCGCAGCTTGGTAGCGCATCCGCTTTGGGAGCGGAGGGTCGCAGGTTCAAATCCTGTCACCCCGACCATCATTCGAATCCAGCCCCGGACCAGGGACTTTCCCCGGACCAGGGGCTTTTTTCGTTCTCGGGGCGCGATAGGGTGGCGCTCATGTCTGCAAACTCCAGGGTCGCGATCGTCACCGGTGCCGCACGTGGGATCGGCGCCGCCGTCGCCATCAAGCTCGCCGCCGACGGTAATGCTGTCGCCGTGCTCGACCTCGACGAAGCCGCCTGTGCGGGTACCGTCGCCGCCATCGAGGCCGCGGGCGGCACCGCGCTGGCCGTCGGCGCCGACGTCTCCGACGAAGCGGCGGTCGCGGCCGCGGTGGAGCGGATCGCCACCGAACTGGGCGCGCCGACGATCCTGGTCAACAACGCGGGCGTGCTGCGCGACAACCTGCTGTTCAAGATGTCAGTGGACGACTGGGACACCGTCATGAACGTGCACCTGCGCGGCGCGTTCCTGATGACGCGCGCGGTGCAGAAGTACATGGTCGAGGCGAAGTACGGTCGCATCGTCAACCTGTCGAGCACCTCGGCGCTGGGCAACCGGGGCCAGGCCAACTACTCGGCGGCCAAGGCGGGCATGCAGGGCTTCACCAAGACCCTCGCCCTCGAACTCGGCAAATTCGGGGTCACCGCCAACGCGATCGCCCCGGGCTTCATCGAAACCGACATGACCGCGGCCACCGCCGCACGGGTCGGCGCCGACTTCGAGGCGTTCAAAGCGGCTGCCGCAGCCGCGATTCCGGTCAACCGGGTCGGCACGCCCGCCGATATCGCCAACACGGCCTCGTTCTTCACGAGCGAGGGTGCCGGCTTCGTGTCGGGTCAGGTGCTCTACGTGGCGGGCGGCCCGAAGGACTGAGCAGGCTCCGGCCGTGCGCGCGTAATGGACGCTGTCGTGCCGGCTACGCGCAGCCGAAGCGGAAGTCGGCGCGTGACTCGGTGCCTGCCGTCAGGGTGACTCGAACGGGTTCGGTGACGGCCAGCCCGCAGCCACCGGGCACCGTCACGACTTTCGCCTCGTAGCAACCCACCGGCAGCGCCACGCTCGCCCGTCCGTCGGCCCCGCTGACCAGCGTGGCGACCACCTGCTCGGCGCCGCACGGTGTCACGGCGATATCGGCTCGATTCACCGGAATCGGTTCGCTGCCGGTGAAGGCCCAGGCGGTCAGGGTTCCCGTTCCCGGCGGGGCGGGGTCGGCGGTGGCCACCCCGGTGACCATCAGTGGTGCGAGTACGGACAGTGCGAGAAATGTGGCGCGCATGAACCTCTCCTCGTCGATGAGTCGGGTCGTCCGGTGCTGATGGTAGGCCTATCTCGGCGCGAATCCGCATGTCACGCGGGGGTTCGTCGTTGACGATTCGGCGACAGTCGGCGTCCGGATCGGCGGGCGCGCGACTCGGGTGGCGAAAACCGCTGGTCGTGCCGTTTTCGAGGCATCGGCTGTGTCATCATCCGTCGATGACCTATGTCGCTGATCCGCGCGTGGACGCCTACATCGACGCGCTACCCACTTGGCAGCAGGCGATTTGCCGCCAGGTGCGTGAGCTCGTCCACGCCGCCGATCCGGAAGTCACCGAGACGGTCAAACGTCGCGTCCAGCCCTACTTCGTTCTCGACGGCAACATCTGCGCACTGCTCGCCGCCAAGACCCACGTCAATATTTTTCTCTACGACGGCGCGATCGTGCCCGACCCGGACCACATCATCACCGGTGGGCACGACAACAAAACCGCCAGGACAGTGGCGGTCTACGAGGGCCAGATCCTCAACGAACGCGCGCTGTCGAAGATGCTGAAACAGATCATCGCCGACAACCGTGCGGGCGGCTGGCGCAAGATCAAGAAGGAGCGCGGTGCGTCGGAGTGATTCCCGCGCGTTCGCTCCAGACCTGTTCGGCGGCAACGGAGACGGTGGTCTGCTCCGGGTAGCGCACCGCCGACAGGGTGCCGCCGAAGACCGCGCCGGTGTCGAGGCACAGGGTGTTGTTCACCCAGGTGAGGGTGTGGACCGGGGTGTGGCCGTAGAGGACGGTGGCGCTGCCACGGTAGTCCTGGGCCCAGTCGTAGCGGACGGGGTAGCCGTGTTCGTCGAGTTCGCCGGTGGGGGCGCCGTAGAGGGCGAAGGAGCGGGCCCGGCCCGTGGTGGCGCCGTGCAGACTCTCGGGCAGACCGGCGTGTGCCACCACGAGCTTGCCTCGGTCCAGGAGGTAGTGGGCGGGTAGGTCGCCGAGGAAAGTGTGTGCGGCGGTGCGGAATTCGAGGTCTTCGTCGGCCAGCTGGGACAGCGACTGTTCGAGGCCGTGCGCGATGCGGACATTGCGGCCGTCGAGGGCGCGCATCAGCTTGTGATCGTGGTTGCCCGCGACGCACAGGGCGGTTCTCGCCGCCACCATTCCCATGACCAGGCGCAGCACGCCGGGCGTATCGGGGCCGCGGTCGACGAGGTCGCCGACGAAGACCGCAATGCGGTTGCCGGGGTGGGTGGCGCCGATCGGGCGGGCGCGGTCGTCGCGGTCGATGTCGTAGCCGAGCTCGCCCAGCAGGGTTTCCAGTTCGCTGCGGCAGCCGTGGACGTCGCCGATCACGTCGAACGGTCCGGTCAGGTCGCGGCGGTCGCGGGGGAGCAGGTCGGGGCGGCGGGGTTCGGTCATCTCCCCTTCATCGTCGTGCAGAGCGGGCTCGTGCCGCAACTGCGTTACTCGGCGGTGGGGATCGCCGAGTCCGGCCAGACCCAGTTCGCGACGACCGGGATGTCGGCGCCCTGTTCGCGGGTCCACCGGCGCGCGATCAATCGGGCATCGACGATCTCCTGGCGCAGGCCCGCCGCCCGCTCGCGTAGCCCGGGAACGCGGTCGATCACGTCGAGCACCAGGTGGAAGCGGTCGAGGTCGTTGAGCATCACCATGTCGAAGGGGGTGGTCGTGGTGCCCTTCTCCTTGTAGCCGCGCACGTGCAGGTTGGCGTGGTTGGTGCGGCGGTAGGTGAGCCGGTGGACCAGCCACGGGTAGCCGTGGAAGGCGAAGATCACCGGGCGGTCGGTGGTGAACAGGGCGTCGAACTCGGCGTCGGGCAGGCCGTGCGGGTGTTCGTCTGCGGGCAGCATGCGCATCAGGTCGACGACATTGACGAATCGAATCCGTAAGTCCGGCAGTCGATCTCGCAGGATCGCGACCGCGGCGAGGGTTTCCAGGGTCGGCACGTCGCCCGCGCAGCCGAGTACCACATCCGGTGTCGTGCCGAGATCGTCGTTGTGACAGGCCCATTCCCAGATCCCGAGTCCACGCGTGCAGTGCAGCGCTGCCTCTTCGGCCGAAAGCCAGTCCGGCCCAGGCTGTTTGCCTGCCACCACCACGTTGGCGTAGTGCAGCGACCGCAGGCAGTGGTCGTAGGTCGAGAGCAGGGTGTTGGCGTCCGGCGGGAGGTACACGCGCACGATGTCGGGGCTCTTGTTCGCCACCACGTCGAGGAAACCGGGGTCCTGGTGGGTGAACCCGTTGTGGTCCTGGCGCCACACGTGGGAGGTGAGCAGGTAGTTCAGGCTGGGGATCTTGCGCCGCCACGGCACGGCCAGGCTGGCGTCGAGCCACTTGGCGTGCTGGTTGAACATGGCGTCGACGATGTGGATGAACGCCTCGTAGCAGGTGAACACGCCGTGGCGGCCGGTGAGCAGATAGCCCTCGAGCAGGCCCTCGCACATGTGCTCGGACAGCACCTCCACCGCGCGCCCGACTGTCGACAGATCGACATCCCAGCGCCCGACTTCCTCCTGCCAGTCGCGTCCCGTCACCTCGAGAATGTCCTGCAATCGGTTGCTGACCAGTTCGTCGGGGGCGAAGGTGAGGAAGTTGTGCGGATTGCGCGCGGTGACATCGCGCAGCCAGCTGCCGAGCCCCCGGGTGGCCTCGTGCTGACCGGCGCCGGGTGCGACGACCTCCACGCAGTAGGTGCGCCAGTCGGGTAGGTCGAGATCGCGAATCAGTAAGCCGCCGTTGGCAACCGGGTTCAGGCTCATCGGCTGCGTGGGGACCTGCTCCAGCAGGGCGGGCACCGGCGAGCCGTCCTGTTCGAACAATTCCTCCGGCCGATACGACCGCAACCACAGCTCTAGCACCCGCCGGTGTTCGGCGTTGGTGCGTGCGTTGGGAAGGGGCACCTGGTGCGCGCGAAAAGTGCCCTCGACCTGGACGCCGTCGACCACCGGGGGACATGTCCAGCCCTTCGGGGTGTGCATCACGATCATCGGCCAGCGGGGACGTTTCATGTCGCCGTCTTCACGGGCGGCCTTCTGGAACTGCGCGATCCGGTCCATGCAGGTGTTCATCGCGGTGGCCATGGCCTGGTGGACCGGGGCGGGGTCGTTGCCGGAGACGATCAGCGGCTCGTAGCCGTAGCCACGCAGCAGCTCGACCAGTTCCTCTTTGGGGATACGGGCGAAGATCGTCGGATTGGCGATCTTGTATTCGTTGAGCGCCAGGATCGGCACCACCGCGCCGTCGCGACCGGCGTTGAGGAATTTGTTCGCGTGCCAGCTGCCCGCCAGGGGGCCGGTCTCGGCCTCGCCGTCACCGATCACACAGAACACGACCAGATCGGGGTTGTCGAGGGCGGCGCCGTAGGCGTGCAGCAGGCAGTAGCCGAGCTCGCCGCCCTCGTGGAACGAGCCGGGAGTTTCGGGTGCGCAGTGGCTCGGCACGCCGCCGGGGAAGGAGAACCGGTGGAAGAATCTGCGCATGCCGTCGGCATCGCGCGGGATGTCGGGTTCGAGTTCGGTGTAGGCGTTCTCGAGCCAGGCGCAGGCATTGGGGCCGGGTCCGCCGTGGCCGGGGCCCGCGACATACACCGCGTTCAACCCGCGCTCGCGGATCACCCGATTGGCATGGGCCCACACCAGATTCAGGCCGGGCACGGTGCCGAAATGGCCGAGCAGCCGCGGCTTGATGTCGGTGGGGACCAGCGGGGTGCGCAGCAGCGGGTTGCCCATCAGATAGATCTGGCCGACTGCGAGATAGTTCGACGCGCGCCACCACGCGTCCACCGCGACGAGTTCGGCGCGCGAGAGCGGACCGGGCGCGTCGGTGAGGATGTAGGGCTTCGGGGCGATGGTCTTGCCATGACCGTCGCCCACATTGTCCGCGGCGGTATCGGTCGTTGCAGTCATCGCGGACTCTCCTCGTGCTCGGTGAGCGGCGCAGTCCGCGCCGCGGGGCCTGTACGGGCACCGATCGAGGACCGGTGACACCGGTGGAGAAACGCACCGCCGAGCCTACCGTCGTGCCGGTTCCCGACCCCGTCACGGCGGTCGATTACTGTGCGGGCCATGCATTCTCTCGCCAGGTTCATCGGAATCGGACTCGTCGCGGCCGCCGCGATCACCACTGCGGCCTGCGGCTCTGACTCGGATTCGAGCGGATCACCGAGCACCACCGGCGGCAAGAGCACGGGACTGGAATGCACCGCTGACGACGTGAAGGTCACCGGCGGGTTCGGTGAGGCGCCCACCATCACCATCCCCGACACCTGCGAGGCACCCAAGACCCTGATCACCAAGGACCTGGTGGTCGGCAGCGGGCCCGGTGCGGTGGCCGGACAGCCGCTGACCATGAACTACGAGCTGGTCACCTGGTCGGACAAGCAGGTACTCGACAGCTCGTTCAAGCGCGGTAAGGCGTTCGGGCTCACCCTCGGTACCGGCCAGGTCATCCAGGGTTGGGACGAGGGTTTGGTCGGCGTGCAGCAGGGCACCCGCCGACTGCTGATCGTGCCGCCGAACCTGGGCTACGGCGAAGGTGGCAACGGCGTCGCGCCCAACGAGACGTTGGTCTTCGTCACCGACGCGGTGCAGGTCGGCCGCTAGCGCCACCCACCGATTGCGCGACCGCGCAGGCGGTCAACTACCCTGGTCGGGATGCGCATTATGCGCCGCACCTGGCTTAGCCGTGCCTGACTTTGGCGCGTCGCCCCTTTGCGGGGACACCACCATGAACTACGAACCGAGGAGTATGTCCGTGAAGAGCACCGTCGAGCAGCTGAGCCCGACCCGGGTCCGGATCAACGTCGAGGTGCCCTTCGAGGAGCTGAAGCCCGACTTCGACAAGGCGTACAAGGCACTGGCCAACCAGGTCAAGATCCCCGGCTTCCGTCCCGGCAAGGCCCCGGCCAAGCTGATCGAAACCCGCGTCGGCCGTGGCGCCGTGCTCGAGCAGGTCGTCAACGACGCGCTGCCGAACAAGTACGCCGAGGCCGTGCAGGCCGGCGAGGTGAAGGTCATCGGCCAGCCCGAGATCGAGATCACCAAGATCGAAGACGGCGAAGAGCTGGCGTTCACCGCCGAGGTCGACGTGCGTCCCGAGATCGCGCTGCCCGACTACTCGGGCATCGAGGTGAGCGTCGACTCCTTCACCATCGGTGACGACGACATCGAAGAGCAGCTGCTCTCGCTGCGTCAGCGTTTCGGCACCCTCACCGGTGTCGAGCGTCCCGTGGCCGACGGTGACTTCGTGTCGATCGACCTGTCGGCGACCGTCGATGGTGAGGACGTCCCCGAGGCGTCCACCACCGGCTTGTCGCACGAGGTCGGTTCGGGTCAGCTGATCGAGGGCCTCGACGAAGCCGTGATCGGCCTGAAGGCCGGCGAGTCCGCCGAGTTCACCTCCACCCTGGTGGCGGGCGACCACGCCGGCAAGGAAGCCGTGATCACCGTGGCCGTGCAGTCGGTCAAGGAGCGCGAGCTGCCCGAGGCCGACGACGAGTTCGCCCAGCTGGCCAGCGAGTTCGACACCATCGACGAGCTCAAGGAAGACCTCAAGGGCCGCGTCGAGCGCGTCAAGAAGGTCGAGCAGGCCGGTTCCATCCGCGACAAGGTGCTCGACACTCTGCTCGAGACCGTCGAGGTCCCGCTGCCCGAGGCCGTCGTCAAGGCCGAGGTCGACGCCGTGGTCCACGACGCCGTGCACGGCTTCGACCACGACGAGGCCAAGCTGGCCGAGGCCCTCGAGGCACAGGGCTCCTCGCGCGAGGAGTTCGACAAGGACACCCAGGAAGCCGCCGAGAAGTCGGTGAAGACCCAGCTGCTGCTGGACGCCATCGCCGAGGCCGAGGGCACCCAGGTCGGCCAGCAGGAGCTGACCGAGCGAATCCTGTTCCAGGCGCAGCGTTACGGCATGTCGCCCGAGCAGTTCATCCAGCAGGTGCAGCAGGCCGGTCAGCTCGGCGCGGTGTTCGCCGACGTGCGACGCGGCAAGGCGCTGGCCGGAGTTGTCGGTCAGGTGAAGGTCACCGACTCCGACGGCAATGTGGTCGACACCACCGAAATGTTCGGTGACCCTGCGGATTCCGCTGAAGGCGAGCAGGTCGAAGCCGCTGCTGAGTAGGTTTCAGCGGCGTGATTTGATTGCGCTGTGAGCGAAGAAGGGCGGTACCGGGAGTTCGGTGCCGCCCTGCTTCGTTAGTGTTTGTGACGACGAACCGTATTCGTATGGCCGTAGCAATCGGTGAGAAGAGAAGGCAGGTATCCGTGACGATCAACCAGGCAGGGGTCATGACAGCCGCTACCGCTGGACTCAACCTCAGTGATTCCGTGTACGAACGGCTGCTTCGCGAGCGCATCATCTTCCTGGGCACCCAGGTCGACGATGAGATCGCGAACAAGATCTGCGCGCAGATCCTGCTGCTCTCGGCCGAGGACGCGACCAAGGACATCGCGCTCTACATCAACTCGCCCGGTGGCTCGGTCACCGCGGGCATGGCCATCTACGACACGATGCAGTTCGCCGAGTGCGACATCAAGACCGTCGCGATGGGTCTGGCCGCATCGATGGGACAGTTCCTGCTCACCGCGGGAACCAAGGGCAAGCGTTTCGCGCTGCCGCACACCCGGATCATGATGCACCAGCCGTCGGCGGGCATCGGTGGTTCGGCGGCCGATATCGCGATCATGGCCGAGCAGTTCGCCCACACCAAGCGTGAGCTCAACGAACTGCAGTCGCTGCACACCGGCAAGTCGGTGGAGCAGGTGACCGAGGACGCGGACCGCGACCGCTGGTTCACGGCGAAGGAAGCCCTCGAGTACGGCTTCATCGACCACGTGGTCGCGCACGCGAACCAGGCGAAGTAACCGCCGCCGTCCCCCCTCACTCGAGACAAGCTTGGAGATAAAGATGGCCAACCTCTTCGACCCGCGCGCCGGCCACGGCTCCGGTGCGAGCCTGCCGCAGTCGCGCTACATCCTGCCGCAGTTCACCGAGCAGACTTCGTTCGGCGTCAAGACTTCCGACCCGTACAACAAGCTGTTCGAGGAGCGCATCATCTTCCTGGGCAACCAGGTCGACGACGTTTCGGCGAACGACATCATGGCGCAGCTGCTGGTGCTGGAATCCCAGGACCCCGACCGCGACATCACCATGTACATCAACTCGCCCGGTGGCTCGTTCACCGCGCTGATGGCGATCTACGACACCATGCAGTACGTGCGCCCCGACGTGGTCACGGTCTGCCTCGGCCAGGCCGCCTCGGCCGCCGCGGTGCTGCTGGCCGCCGGTGCCCCCGGCAAGCGGGCCGCGCTGCCCAACGCGCGCATCCTGATCCACCAGCCGTCCTCGGGCGGTGTGCAGGGTCAGGTGTCCGACCTCGAGATCGCCGCGGCCGAGATCGAGCGGATGCGTCGCCTGATGGAAGTCACCATCTCGCGCCACACCGGCAAGTCCGAGGAGCAGGTCCGCAAGGACACCGACCGCGACAACATCCTGACCGCCGAGGAAGCCAAGGAATACGGCATCATCGATCAGGTCTTCGATTACCGCAAGCTCAGCGGACAGAAGTGACACGCCCGGGCCCGCTGCCATGATCTGGGCGGCGGGCCCGGCTTTTTCACCCGCGGTGGCTCACAATGGTGAGGACCCGCACAGCAGTCACGACAAACATGCGCGAGTTGTCGACCTCATTCGCGCACAACAGGTACGGTCGACTCAGGGACCATTGCTCTGATTGACGGCACCGAGACGTATTTGACGGCCCAATCGGGGGACGACGGTCGCACTCGGACAAGGAAGTAGGGACCTACGAGATGGCGCGCATCGGAGACGGCGGCGATCTGCTGAAGTGCTCGTTCTGCGGAAAGAGCCAGAAGCAGGTCAAGAAGCTCATCGCGGGCCCCGGGGTTTATATCTGCGACGAGTGCATCGATCTGTGCAACGAGATCATCGAAGAAGAGCTGGCCGAGTCGAGCGAAGTGAAGCTCGACGAACTGCCCAAGCCTTCGGAGATCCGGGATTTCCTGGAGAACTACGTGATCGGCCAGGACACCGCGAAGCGGACCCTCGCCGTCGCGGTCTACAACCACTACAAGCGCATCCAGGCGGGTGACAAGGGGCGCGACGCCCGCGGTGAGACCGTGGAGCTGGCCAAGTCGAACATCTTGATGCTCGGCCCCACCGGCTGCGGTAAGACCTACCTCGCGCAGACCCTGGCGAAGATGCTGAACGTGCCGTTCGCCATCGCCGACGCCACCGCGCTCACCGAGGCAGGCTATGTGGGCGAGGATGTCGAGAACATCCTGCTGAAGCTGATCCAGGCCGCCGACTACGACGTCAAGCGCGCCGAGACCGGCATCATCTACATCGACGAGGTCGACAAGATCGCCCGCAAGAGCGAGAACCCGTCGATCACCCGCGATGTCTCGGGCGAGGGTGTGCAGCAGGCGCTGCTGAAGATCCTGGAGGGCACCCAGGCGAGTGTGCCGCCGCAGGGCGGTCGCAAGCACCCGCACCAGGAGTTCATCCAGATCGACACCACCAACGTGCTGTTCATCGTCGCGGGCGCCTTCGCGGGCCTGGAGAAGATCATCTCCGACCGCACCGGGCACCGCGGCATCGGCTTCGGCGCCGAGGTTCGCTCCAAGGCCGAGGTCGACACCGATGACCACTTCGCCGACGTGATGCCGGAGGATCTGATCAAGTTCGGTCTGATCCCCGAGTTCATCGGCCGCCTGCCGGTCGTCGCCTCGGTGACGAACCTGGACAAGGAATCGCTGGTCACCATCCTGTCCGAGCCGAAGAACGCACTGGTCAAGCAGTACGTTCGCCTGTTCGAGATGGACGGGGTGGATCTGGAGTTCACCACCGACGCGCTCGAGGCGATCGCCGATCAGGCCATCCTGCGCGGCACCGGCGCACGCGGGCTGCGCGCCATCATGGAGGAAGTCCTGCTGCCGGTGATGTACGACATCCCGGGCCGCGACGACGTCGCCAAGGTGGTCGTGAACGCCGACACCGTCATCGACAACGTCCTCCCGACGATCGTGCCACGCAAGGCACAGCGTCCCGAGCGTCGCGAGAAGTCGGCGTAACAAACCAATAGCTGAGGGCCCCTTCGGATCTGATCCGGAGGGGCCCTTCGCTGTGCTGGGTTCTAGGGCTGCGGGAGGCGGCTAGTTGGCGGCCGGATCGCCGAGCTTCGGCGCCGCGAGCAGATCGTCGCCGTCGTCGGCGGGGATCTCCGCACTGGCACGGGCAATGGCGGTGCTGTAGCGGGCGCTGGCGGCATTGTGGATGAGCAGGGCGACACCGATCATCACCGGGGCGATGGCGTGCACAGCGGCGTCGTACCAGTGCCCTGCGCTCAGGTGGGGATAGGTGTTGAGGGCGATGGTCAGGGTGAGCAGGAACCCCTCGGCGATCAGCACCTGGTTGCGGTTGCCCATCACGCCCCACTCGGCGACCCGGGTGGTGCCGATCATGATGATGATCAGACACACGCTGATCATCGCCTCCAGGCCGAAGCTGGCCCAGTAGAGCGGGTCGCTGGGTCCGCCGGGGGCGATGTTGTGCTGGACGTTGACCGCCGACCACAGCATGCCGACGATCACCACGCCCGCCAGTCCGCGCAGCGACCAGGTGCGGTGCTGATACAGCGAGGCCAGCCGCGCGCGCGGGTTGGATTCACGACGCTGCGCGGCGATCGCCTTGCGGGCGACCATCAGGTCCGACATCTCGGCCCGCTCGAGCGCCGCGGTGGTGTCGCGCAGGCGGTCGGAGTGCGAGGAGGCGGCCTCGATCTGCTTCCAGCGCTGGTCGCGCTCGTAGGTGCGGATCTTCTCGGCGAGCTCGCGTTCGGCGCGCAGTTCGTCTTCCGACAACGCATCGGTCAGCGCAGGATCGGACTGATAGGCGATGCGACGCCTTGCCCGTTCCACCCGCACGGGCAGGGCGGTGACCTCGTGGTCGAGCGGGTGTTCCTCGCGCATCGCAACTCCAGGTAGCAAAAAGGGTTCGCCGGGTCGCGTCATTGTTGCGCATCGAGCGGGAGAACTACACCCGCGGGCCCGGATCAGCAGGCCCGCGGGGGCTCAATATGTCTGGCGCACAAGATGTGTAGCTCTTCGATGCACCAGAACGGGGATGCGGTGACGACAGGAAAACCGTCGCGCCCGGGTCGAGGAGCTTCGTTGATCCTCCGTGGTTCGCCGTTGAACCTTGATCCCGTGAAGTGCTTCTGGATGGTGTGTCGTCGCTGGTCATCGGGGTGTTACTCGGATGTTTAAGGCCAGGGGAAATGGATAGGGGACAGGTTCCGCGAAAACCGTCCTTTCGTCCGTTTGGTCCGTCTTGGGAGGGCCTTCACTGATTACGACGGGTTCGGCACGCAAAACTCATCGGCGTATCCTCGCGGTGTGTCGGACTGGTGCTGCCGATTTCGTGCTGTTTACTCGGTCCGTCAATCAGATGTTCGAGTGACGAGTGGAAGCGGAGGAGACATGGCACTGCCTACGATGACCGCCGAACAGCGCACCGAGGCGTTGGCCAAAGCGGCTGCCGTGCGCAAGGCGCGCTCGGAACTGATCGGCAAGGTGAAGGAGGGCAAGGTCACCGTCGCCGATCTGCTCAAGAAAGCCGACAGCGACGACCTGGTGAAAAAGACCAAGGTCGCTGCCGTGATCAAGGCACTGCCGGGCGTGGGTCCGGTCAAGGCCGCCAAGTTGATGGATCAGGCCGAGATTCCCGAGGATCGTCGTATCGGTGGGCTCGGTGCTCGTCAGCGCGCGGCACTGCTCGACGCCCTCGAGGCCTGAGCCGATTCGCGATCCGACGCCCGTGGAGCTGGATGCACGGGCGTCGGGATGGTCTATCTAGACGCAGTAGGTCAGCAGGAAGTCGTTGATCCGCAGGCGCCAGCCCGGTTGCAGTTCGATCGGGAGGGTGCCGACGCGTGACCAGCGTTCGCTGTCGGGGGCGGCGAAGAAGGTTCCGGAGGTCGCGGGGGCTTCGCGGACGAACACCTTGCCACGGTCGGGGGCGACGAAGGCATGGACCCGCGAGACGAGCCGATCGCGTTCGATCAGGATCGGCGTCGCCGCAGAAGCACGAACCGATTCTTCCCCCGAGGGATTGCGGCCGAGGACGTACGGCCGGTCCAGTGGGTAGCTCAGCCCGTCTTCGGTGACCAGGGCGCCGCGCGAACCAGCCCCTTTGCTCAACGCCACCGGTTCGGCCCGTTTGGCGGCATCGAGTGCCTGGGACCAGGCGCGGGGCGCGTTGGCGGCGGGGGAGTTGCGTGGGCCGGTGCTCACCGTGACACCGTCGGAGTTGGCGACACCGGCGCTGCCGTTTTCGCCGGTGTTGGGTCGGGCGCTCACCGTCTCGATGTCGGGTCGGCCGGCATCTGGCTGGAAACCCGAGGTCGCGGGTTGTTCGGGGAACCCGGCGGGCGCGGGGAGCGCATCGCTGGTGTCGGTGGGGCGCGTCGGTGGGCGAAGGGCCTGGAAGCCGGTGGCCTCGGTCGGCGGCGGTTCGTCGATGGCCTCGACCCGGCGCGGCGGGGGATTGCGGCGTCGGCCCAGGTTCAGCACGAAACCGTTGCCGGTGACGATGCCCGCACGCAGATCGGTGCGCGGGTTGGCGCTGGTCGGGTCGGCCATCTCGGCGCCGACCGCGATCCGGCGGACCGGTTCGCGGATGATCTCGTCCACCCAGGTGAAGGCCCGGTCACCGGCGAGGCGACGATTGCCCTCGGCGCCGGAGATCTCGGCGATCACCGCGCCGCGCAACAGGATCAGCATCCCGTCGGCGGTCGGGGCCAGCACGCCGAAAGGTGGTGGGGCGGAGCCGCCCCCGAAGACAACGCCCGCCAGTCGCTGGGCCAGTGCCGCACCGGGTGCGCTCGCCGCCGTGCTGTTGGCGACGGTTTCCACCGCGCCGAGCAATCGATCGGTCGAGGGTGTCTCCCCGGCCAGATAGACGACGACATCGCCGAAGCGAGCGACGATCCCGGTCCCCGGCACGATGGCCACGGTGGACGAATGCGCGTGCATCAACGCCTCCTAATCGGACTGGCCTTCCCCCACGGCCACGCCGACCTCGCAGACCGCGACCGAGGGCCCGTCGCCAGCATAGATGGCCGGACGCCCGGGGATAAGGCTCGAAGGGAAATTTCGAACGCCGTTCGTACCAAACGACGTTCGTTGCGCGCGTAGGATCGGCGCATGAACGCCGCACCTGTCAGTCGCAGGGCCAGACCGGCGAAAGTGCCACTGAGCCGCGAACTCGTCATCGAAACCGGCTTGCGCATCCTCGACACCGACGGCTCCGGCGCGCTCACGATGCGCCGGGTCGCCAAGGAACTCGACACCGGTGCCGCGTCGCTGTACGTCTACGTCGCCAATCGCGACGACCTGCTCACGGGCATGCTCGATCACGTGCTCGCCCAGGTCCCCGTGGTTACCGAGGGCGACTGGCGGGCGCGGGTGACGCAGCTGGTCGAGGGCGCGATCGAGGTGCTCGGTCGCCACGACGGTCTCGCGCTCGTCGCCTTCGGCCGGTTCCCGACCACCGAACACGCGCTCGGGCTGATCGAGCAGATCCTCGCGCTCCTGCGTGAAGGCGGTGTCGATCCGGTGACCGCGAGCTGGGCCTGCGATCTGATCTACCGGCACATCGCCGCCGAGGCCGTCGACGACGGTGGGGAGCGTGCGCGCTGGAACCTGCGCACGCTGCTCAACGGGATCGTCGCGACCCCGGTGGGCGGTGGGCCGGTGCGGCTCGCGCGCGCGGACGAGATCGCCGCGCTGCAGGAGATCGAGCGACGGGCGGGGGCGCCGTTCGCCGAGGTGGGGATGAGTGCGGTGGCCGAGGACGAGCCGCCGTCGCGGGAGGTGCTCGGCAGCTTCGTCGCCGACGGCCGGGCGTGGGTGTGGCCGGACGAGAACGGCCGTCCGGTCGCGTATCTGGTGCTCGGTCTCGTCGACGGTCAGGCCCATATCGATCAGGTTTCCGTCGACCCGGCGCACGCGGGGGCGCGGATCGGGAAGCGGTTGATCGATCATGCGGTGGAATGGGCGAAGGGCAACGGTCTGCGTGAGATCACGCTCACCACGTTCACGCAGGTTCCGTGGAACGGGCCGTATTACGAACGCGTCGGGTTCAGCTATATCCCGCCCGCCGACGAACCGCCGGGCCTGCGGGCGATCCGGGCCGACGAGCTCGCGCACGGGCTCGACGAGTGGCCGCGCGCGTGTATGCGTGCCGACCTGGCCACCTGGAGAACCGGCTGATCCGCGGTTCTCCAGGCTCGTGCGTCAGGCGGTGATGTTGTGCCTGGCGAAGGCGGCGACGGCCGCGGGGGTGGCGGCTTCGCGGTCGGCGGGGACCAGGCCGATGCGGGTGCGGCGGTCGAGGAGGTCGTCGACGGTGAGGGCGGCCTCGTGGGTGATGGCGAAGTCGAATTCGGCTGCGGTGACGTCGATTCCGGGGGCGACCGGTTCGGCGAGAGTGGGGTCGGCCAGCCAGGCGGCGACGATGTGGGTCGCCTCGCTGCCGTAGCGCTCGATGAGGACCGGTGGAGCGTCGACGCGGTCGCGGGCGGCACCGGCGACGGCGCCGACGAGGGGGAGCCGGGTGGTGCGGCAGGGGCCGGCTGGGAGGGTTGCCTGAGTGACGGCTGCGTCGACCGCGTCCTGGGCCATCTGCCGGTAGGTGGTGAGCTTGCCGCCGACGACGGTGATCAGGCCGTCGGGGGCGGTGAGAACCGCGTGTTCGCGGGAGATGTCGGCGGTGCTGTCGTCGGCGGTTTTGAGCAGCGGGCGCAGGCCGGCGAAGGTGCCGCGGATGTCGTTGCGGGTCAGGGGTTCCCGCAGCGCGGTGTTGATGGTGTCGAGGAGGAAGTCGATCTCGGACTCGGTGGGCTTCGGCTCGTCGGGGATCGGGCCAGGGGCGTCCTCGTCGGTGAGACCGAGGTAGACGCGGCCGTGCGCGGCGGGCAGCGCGAAGACGAACCGGCTGATGCTGCCGGGGACGGGCACCGTCAGTGCGGCGCTGAGCCCACCGAAGGCGGCGGCGTCGAAGACGAGGTGGGTGCCGCGGCTGGGACGCAGCTCGATGCTCTGGTCGACCTCGCCAGCCCACACGCCGGTCGCGTTCACCACCGCGCGCGCCCGCACCTGCAGGGTTTCGCCGGAAAGAGTGTCGCGCAGCTGGACCGAATCACCGGTCGCGGCAACGGCTTCCATGCGGGTGAGCACCGTAGCGCCCTGGGCGGCCGCCGTGCGAGCCAGCGCCACCACCAAGCGGGCGTCGTCGACGAGCTGTCCGTCCCATGCCTGCAACCCGCCGCGCAGCCCCTCGCGTCGCACGGTCGGCGCCAGCCGGAGCGCCTCGGCGGCGGCGACCCGGCGTGAGCGCGGCAAGGTGTCCACGGAGGTGCGCGCGGCGATCCGCAGCGCGTCACCGGCGGCGAAACCCGCACGGATCAGCGAACTCTGACTCAGCGTGATGCCCGGCAGCAACGGCACGAGCTGCGGGAGCGGGCGCACCAGGTGCGGTGCGGTGGTGCGCAACAGGATCCCGCGCTCGACCGCGCTCTCGTGTGCGATACCGACCCGGCCGCTCGCCAGATACCGCAGACCGCCGTGGACCAGTTTCGAACTCCAGCGGCTGGTGCCGAACGCGAAGTCGTTGCGCTCCACCAGGATTGTGCGCAGGCCGCGTGCGGCGGCGTCGAGGGCGACGCCGGTTCCGGTCACGCCGCCGCCGATCACCACCAGGTCGACCTCGGGACGGTCGCCGAGGGTGCTCAGTTCGGCGGTGCGGCGGGCGGCGTTGAGCGAGGCATCAGCAGACATCGGGTTCCTTGTCGGGTAGCGGGAGTAGATAACCCTCGATAGCCCTGGACAATTCGGCGTCGAACTCCGCACCGGCCAGCAGTTCCGACACCGTGCCCGCCGACTGCACCGCCGACTGGGTGATGAGCAACAGCATGGTGCCCATCTGCTCGGCATCGCCTGCCCGGATCGACCCGTCCTTGTGGCCGCGCCGGATGACGGTCGCGAACAGCTCGATCAGCGTGCGCTGATTGCGGCCCAGCCGGCCGAACACGTAGGTGAGCATCAGGTCGGTGTCGGTGCGGAAGATCTTGGCGAACACCGCGTTCGACCGAATCGCCGCCGCGCCCGAGACGATGCCGTGGACCAGCCGATCCCGGCCGAGGCCGGTGTCGGGCATGGTCTCGGCGACGATCGTGCGCAGTTCTCGGACCAGCAGTTCGGCGATGAGCGACCCGGTGTCGGGCCAACGGCGGTAGACCGTCGGCCTGCTCACGCCCGCGCGCCGTGCCACCTCGGTGAGGGTGGTTCGGCGGACACCGAAATCGACGACGCAGGCCCGCGTGGCATCGAGAATCGCCACATCGGTGGGCGAAAGCTGGTCAGCGTGGGTCGCGAGGTCGATCATCGTGCTTCACCGCCGGTGTGTTCGGAAGGCGCCGGAGCGGGCGCCCTGGTCGAGTTGGAACCGCCCAAGGGTATCGAGCGGACCAGCAGGGTTGCGGTCGCGAATGGCCGGTGGTGACATCCGACAGCGGTGCGGATGTCGACTCTGGGACATATCGTTGATTACTGCTTGACATTATATGTCAGTATGTAACGCATGGTCGAGATGCAAGACGAACTCTCCGGATCCGCCACTGTGTCATCGAACATGGCTGCGGTGGCGCCGAACATGGTGTGGGACGCCTGGGGCGTCGCCGCCGGTCACCAGCCGCTGTCGGCACAGATCCGTGGCCTGCTCGGGCAGGTTTTCGGGATCTCGGGTGAGCCGGCCGCGCGCCGCGACGCGAGCGAGGTGGCGCTCGTCCCCAGCACGCTCACCGTCGCCGACCGGACCGGTCTGACCGCGATCGTCGGTGACGAATATCTCACGACCGCCGATCTCGACCGGCTCCGGCACGCGGGCGGCAAAAGCACCCCCGACCTGTTGCGCCGACGCGCGAGCGAACCGCAGAACGCACCCGACGCGGTCGTCTTCCCTGCCGATCACGCGCAGGTCCTCGCGCTGCTGACCTATTGCGCCGAGCACGCCGTCGCCGTGGTCCCGTTCGGTGGCGGAACCAGCGTGGTCGGCGGCGTCGACCCGGTGCGCGGGCAGTTCGACACCGTGATCGCGCTCGATCTGCGCAGGCTCGACACCCTCACCGAGGTCGATCCGGCCAGCGGTACCGCCACCCTCGGCGCCGGACTCACCGGTCCGCAGGCCGAGGAACTGCTCGGCGCGCACGGCCTCTCGCTCGGACATTTCCCGCAGAGTTTCGAATTCGCCAGCATCGGCGGGTTCGCCGCGACCAGGTCGTCGGGCCAGGCGTCGGCGGGCTACGGCCGCTTCGACGACATGGTCGAACGCCTGGTGATCGCCACGCCGCAGGGCACCCTCGACCTCGGTCGCGCGCCCGCGTCAGCGGCCGGGCCCGACCTGCGCGAGCTGTTCGTCGGGTCCGAAGGCGCGCTCGGCATCATCACCTCGGTCACCCTGCGGGTGCATCCGGTGCCGGAAACCGTTGGCTACCAAGCCTGGTCGTTCCCCGACTTCGCCACCGGCGCGGCCGCGCTGCGCACCGTGGTGCAGGCCGGTGCCGCGCCGACGGTGATGCGGTTGTCCGACGAGGCCGAAACGGGACTGAACCTGGCCCGCTCGGCCGATGTCGGCGGCAACCCGGTGTCGGGCTGCCTCGCCGTCACCACCTTCGAGGGCAGCAAGGCCCATGTCGAGGCCCGCTCCGCCGAGGCGAGCGCGCTGCTCGCCGCCGCCGGTGGCACCGCACTCGGCGAGGCGCCCGCGCAGCAGTGGGAGCACGGCCGGTTCGCCGCGCCGTACCTGCGCGACGCGCTGCTCGATGTCGGCGTGCTGTGCGAAACCCTCGAAACCGCCACCAGCTGGGCGAATCTGGCCAATCTCAAGGTGAAGGTCACCGGCGCGCTGATGGACTCGCTCGGCGCGCAGGGCACACCCGCGCTGGTCATGTGCCACATCTCGCACACCTACCCGACCGGGGCGTCGCTGTACTTCACCGTCGTCGCCAAGCAGCTCGACGATCCGATCGCGCAGTGGCGCATCGCCAAATCCGCCGCGAGCGACGCGATGGTCGCCGCGGGCGGCACCATCACCCACCACCACGCCGTCGGCGCCGACCACCGTCCGTGGATGCGCGCGGAGATCGGTGACCTGGGTGTTCGGGTATTGCGTGCGGTGAAACGCGAACTCGACCCCACCGGGGTGCTCAATCCTGGAAAGCTGGTGCCGTGAAGCAGCTTCGGCTGACGGAACCGAGTGCGGGCGAGGTGAAGTCGTGAGCGAACAGTCGGTGCGGCGGGTCGTGGTCGTCACCAACCCGCATTCCGGAGCGGGCCGGGGCGACGGTGTCGCCGAGACGGTGCTGACCGAACTGCGGGCGCGCGGTGCCGAAGTGGTCGAGGTCCGCGCGCCGAGCGCGGACGAATCGGTGGCGCAGGTCAGGACCCTCGTCGCGGGCGAGAGCCGACCGGATGCGGTGGTCTGCGTCGGCGGCGACGGGCTGATGAATGTGCTGCTGGCCGCCGTCGCGCACAGTGGGGTGCCGCTCGGACTGGTCCCGGCCGGCACGGGCAACGATCTGGCGCGCGAACTCGGCATCCCGACCGGTGACCCGCGCGCCGCCGTGGCGATCGTGCTCGGCGGGCGGACCCGCACCATCGATCTGGGCCGGATCGAATCGCCCGACGCCACACCCACCTGGTTCGCGACCGTGGTCGGCACCGGCTTCGACGCGCGAGTCACCTTGCGCGCCAACAAGATGCGATACCCGCGTGGACCACTGCGCTACACCGCCGCCGCCGTTGTCGAATTGATGGGCAGCTACACCCTGCCGTTCCGGATCGAGATGTCGGGCCTGGCGCCCGGTGTGCTCGACAACCCGCCGGACTCGCACGTGGTGGTCCTCACCGACGCGGTGATGGCGCCGATCGGCAACACCCGCACCTACGGCGGCGGGATGCTGGTGTGCCCGGAAGCGCTCGCCGACGACGGGTATCTCGACATCACGGTGGTCGGCGCGGTGTCGCGGCTGGAGATGGCGCGACTGCTGCCCGCGTTGTCGTCGGGCAAGCGGATCGACCATCCCTCGACCAAGCGGTACCGGGCGCGACGGATCACGGTCAGCGCCGAAGGCGGGTTCGCGACGGCCGATGGTGAGCCGGCGGGGATGTTGCCCGTGACGGTGCAGGCGATGCCGGGGGCGTTGACGGTTCTGGTGCCGTAAGCCTGGGCGCAGTGGTGACGCCGTCGACCCGGCCCTCTGGAGATCAGTCGGCGTCGAAAGCGATGCGCGACACGGCATGTAGCGTCGGTCGGTCGATGATCACCACCGACGTCGAGGACAGTGGGTGGGCGTCCGGCGCCAGAGCGGTGTCGCGGGCTCCGAGGGAGTCCATCATCGCTTCCCAGCGCCGGCAGTGGGCGGTGAAGGCGAGCCCGTTGACGCTGCGGCCACGGGTGATCTGACCGCGCCTGGCCTCGTCGGCGGGCACGTCGATGAGCACCATGTGCAGTTCGCGCCTGCCCTCGGCGGCCCAGCGGGTGATCAGGCGTCGGCTCCAGCGGAAGGTCGCGCAGTCGTGGATCGCGACCGGTCCGTCGCTGTCGTGGAGGGCGTCGCGGATCGCGCGGTAGTGCGCGAGGTGGACCAGGGGGCGCCACAGGGAGTACGGGGCCCAGCCGAGGCGGTGGCGCAGGCGATTGCGGGTGTGGTTGGAGTCGAGTACCAGGGCGCCGGAGTCGGTGCGCACCGGGTGTTCGGCGTCGGGGCCCGCGCCGAAGAAGCGGTGTAAGGCGGTGGACTTTCCCGCGCCGGGGACACCGGCGAAGACCAGCACGGTGGTGGCGGGGTAGCGCAGTTCTTCGACCTCGCTCGCGCGTAGGTCCACCAGGGCGACCGGGGCGATGGTCCGCGGTGCCGACGGGGGAACGGGGGAGGAGGCTTCGAGCGGGGGCGTCACCCTCTCCAGGGTCCGGTAATTCGGACAAAACGGCAATCGGGGGTTTCCCGGATTCTCGGTTCGACGCTTGGGGGACAAGGGTTTCCGCGTGTCGTCGTGGCGCGTCACATGGCCTTGCTGACCAGCGCAATCCGAAGCTGAGAATTCCATATGGATTCTGCTGGGTGCCGTTGATCGCCGGTAGTATCAGTGTCGTAGACGGAGTCTTCGGTGTCCCTCATCCACCGAAGACTCCGTCTCCTTATTTGGAGCGCCGGGGCGCTCGAGTTCGCTGTGCTTGTTGGAGCGCTGGCGCGCTCGAGTTCGCGCCCCCTTGTGTCCCGTCGATCAGGCACCGTTGCTTGCTCCTTCGTCGCCTGCGCAACGGCACCTGATCGACGGGACGGGCGCGAACCGCCGACTGCGTCGGCGGACCCTCCTCGAGGTCGGGTCGTGCGTGGTTGCGTTTCATGGCTGCGGCGGGCGGGGAAAAACCTGTCGCCGCCTCCCCTTAGGATTGGGACGTGACCGCCACAGCCTCTGACAACTCGCGTAATCGTGCCGATGCCCTGCCCAAGAGCTGGAACCCCGGCGAGGTAGAGGCCGACCTGTACGAGGGCTGGGTAGACGCCGGGTACTTCGCCGCCGACGCGTCCTCGGACAAGCCGCCGTACTCGATCGTGCTGCCGCCGCCGAACGTCACCGGCACCCTGCACATGGGCCACGCGCTCGACCACACGATCATGGACCTGCTCACCCGCCGCAAGCGGATGCAGGGCTACGAGGTGCTGTGGCTGCCGGGCATGGACCACGCCGGTATCGCCACCCAGACGGTGGTGGAGAAGCAGCTCGCCGTCGACGGCAAGACCAAAGAGGACTTCGGTCGCGAGCTGTTCATCGACAAGGTGTGGGACTGGAAGCGTGAGTCCGGTGGGCAGATCCAGTGGCAGATGCGTCGCCTCGGCGACGGCGTCGACTGGAGCCGCGACCGCTTCACCATGGACGACGGTCTCTCGCGCGCGGTGCAGACGATCTTCAAGCGCCTCTACGACACGGGCCTGATCTACCGCGCCGAGCGCCTGGTGAACTGGTCGCCGGTGCTGCAGACCGGTATCTCCGATCTCGAGGTGGACCACAAGGAGGTCGACGGCGAGCTCGTGAGCATGCGGTTCGGCTCGATGAACGACGACGAGCCGCACGTGATCGTGGCCACCACCCGCGTGGAGACGATGCTCGGCGACACCGCCGTCGCGGTCCACCCGGACGACGCGCGCTACAAGGCGCTGATCGGCACCACGCTCTACCACCCGATCACCGGGCGCCAGATCCCGATCGTGGCCGACGACTACGTCGACCCCGAATTCGGTTCCGGCGCAGTGAAGATCACCCCCGCGCACGACCCCAACGACTTCGAACTCGGTCTGCGCCACGGCCTGCCGATGCCGACGATCATGGACAAGGCAGGCCGGATCGCCGACAGCGGCACCGAATTCGACGGCATGGACCGGTTCGAAGCCCGCGTGAAGATCCGCGAGCGTCTCGAGGCCGAGGGCCGCATCGTCGGACGCAAGTTCCCCTACAAGCACCAGGTCGGTCACTCGGAGCGCTCCGGCGAGCCGATCGAACCGCGCCTGTCGATGCAGTGGTGGGTCAAGGTCGACACCCTGGCCAAGGCGGCCGGTGACGCCGTGCGCGAAGGCGACGTGAAGATCCACCCGGCCAGCCAGGAACCGCGCTGGTTCGACTGGGTCGACAACATGCACGACTGGTGCATCTCGCGTCAGCTGTGGTGGGGCCACCGCATCCCGATCTGGTACGGCCCCGAAGGCGAGATCGTGTGCCTCGGCCCCGGTGAGGAAGCGCCCGAGGGCTGGGTGCAGGACCCCGATGTGCTCGACACCTGGTTCTCCTCGGGTCTGTGGCCGTTCTCCACGATGGGCTGGCCCGACGCGACCCCTGAGCTGGCGAAGTTCTATCCGACCAGCGTGCTCGTCACCGGTTACGACATCCTGTTCTTCTGGGTGGCCCGGATGATGATGTTCGGCATGTCCGTCAGCGACGATCCCGCGATTACCGCGTCGCGGAGCGACTCCGTGGGGGGCGGTGGTCGGGCGACGGGTGGGCCCGCCGGTAAGGGTTCGCAGAAGCAGGTCCCGTTCGAAGACGTCTTCCTGCACGGCCTGATCCGTGATCAGCACGGCAAGAAGATGTCGAAGTCGCGCGGCAACGGCATCGACCCCCTCGACTGGATCGACTCCTACGGCGCCGACGCGCTGCGCTTCACCCTCGCGCGCGGTGCCCAGCCCGGCGGCGACCTGTCCGTCGGCGAGGCGCACGCGCTGGCCTCGCGCAGCTTCGTCACCAAGCTGTTCAACGCCACCAAGTTCGCGCTGATGAACGGCGCGCGCACGGGCGAACTGCCCCCGCGTGACACCCTCACCGACGCCGACCGGTGGATCATCGACCGGCTCGACGAGGTCCGCGCCGAAGTCGACACCGCCTTCGACGCCTACGAATTCGGCAAGGCCTGCGAGGCGCTCTACCACTTCGCGTGGGACGAACTCTGCGACTGGTACCTGGAACTGTCCAAGGTCCAGTTCGCCGAATCCGACGCCCGCGCCGACAGCACCGCGGTGGTGCTCGGCAGCGTGCTCGACGCGGTGCTTCGCCTGCTGCACCCGGTGATCCCGTTCGTCACCGAAACCCTGTGGAAGGCACTGACCGGCGGTGAATCGCTGGTGATCGCCGCGTGGCCGCAGGCCAGTGGCATCGCCACCGACGAACTCGCCGCCCAGCGCGTGGCCGACACACAGCGGTTGATCACCGAGATCCGCCGGTTCCGCGGCGACCAGGGTCTGGCCGACAAGCAGAAGGTGAAGGCCACCCTCGTCGGCATCGACGAGGCCGGGCTCAGCGGGTTCGCCGACTCGGTCGCCAACCTGGCCCGGCTCACCGAACCGGGCGAGGACTTCGCCACCACCGCCGAGGTGGAGGTGCGACTGTCGGGCGGCACCGTCACCGTGCAGCTCGACACCTCCGGCGCGATCGACCTCGACGCCGAAAGGCGCAGGCTGGAGAAGGATCTCGCGGCCGCGCAGAAGGATCTCGACACCACCACGGCCAAGCTCGGCAACGAGGCCTTCCTGGCCAAGGCGCCGCAGCCCGTCGTCGACAAGATCACCGCGCGTCGCGATGTGGCCACGGCCGAAGTGACCCGCATCGGCGCTCGCCTGGCGGAGCTGAGTGCCAAATGAGCGACCTGGGCCCCTTCGACATCGACCCCGAGGACATCGAGCCCGACAGCGGTGACTTCGGTGGCACCGGCTACGAGGAGGCCCGACCCGACACCGGGCCCTCGCCGGTCGACCTCGCCGAAATGGCCCTGGTGGAAGCCGAACTCGACAAGCGCTGGCCCGAAACCAAGATCGAGCCCTCGCTCACCAGGATCTCCACCCTGATGGACCTGCTCGGCAACCCGCAGAACAACTACCCGGCCATCCACGTCGCCGGCACCAACGGCAAGACCTCGGTGACCCGGATGATCGACGCCCTGCTCACCGCGCTGCACCGGCGCACCGGCCGGATCACCAGTCCGCACCTGCAGCTGGCGACCGAGCGGATCAGCATCGACAACCGGCCGATCAGCCCGGCCGACTACGTGGCGACCTACCACGAACTCGCCCCCTATATCGGCATGATCGACCAGCGTTCCGCCGAAAACGGCGGGCCCGCGATGAGCAAGTTCGAGGTGCTCACCGGCATGGCCTACGCGGCGTTCGCCGAGGCGCCGGTCGACGTGGCCGTGGTCGAAACCGGCATGGGTGGCACCTGGGACGCCACCAATGTGATCCAGGCGCAGGTCGCGGTGATCACCCCGATCGGCCTCGACCACACCGACTACCTCGGCCCCGACCTCGAGTCGATCGCCAAGGAGAAGGCCGGGATCATCAAGCGCGCCCCCGAGGCGCTGATCCCGACCGACACCGTCGCGGTGATCGCCGAGCAGGAGCCCGAGGTGATGGACGTGCTGCTGCGCAGGGCCGTCGCGGAGGACGCCGCGGTGGCGCGCGAGGGCGCGGAGTTCCGGCTGCTGGAACGGGCCGTCGCCGTCGGCGGACAGTTGCTGACGCTGCAGGGCCTCGGCGGGGTCTACGACGAGATCTTCCTGCCGCTGCACGGTGAGCACCAGGCCCGCAACGCCTCGCTCGCCTTGGCCGCGGTGGAGGCGTTCTTCGGGGCGGGCGCGGAACGTCAGCTCGATATCGATGCTGTGCGCACCGGTTTCGCGAGTGTGGCCAGCCCGGGGCGGATGGAACGGATGCGCAACGCGCCGACCATCTTCGTCGACGCCGCCCACAATCCGGCGGGTGCGCAGGCACTGGCGAAAACGCTCACCGGCGAGTTCGACTTCCGCAAGCTGGTCGGGGTGGTCGCGGTGCTCGCCGACAAGGACGCGGCCGGGATCCTCGACGCGCTCGAACCGGTCTTCGACGAAATCGTCGTCACCAGCAACGGTTCCCCGCGGGCCATGGATGTGGACGCACTGGCCGACCTGGCTGTGCAGCGGTTCGGCGACGAACGCGTGATCACCGCCGAGACGTTGCCCGACGCGCTGGAATCGGCGATCGCGCTGGCCGAGCAGGCCGGTGACGAGGGCGATGTGATCTCGGGTGCGGGCGTGATCGTCACCGGATCGGTCGTCACCGCCGGTGCGGCGCGCGCCCTGTTCGGAAAGGGTCCGGCGTGAGCGGTCAGCGACCGGAGGAGGAAGCGGAGCGTGACCACGGAGGTCGCCCGAGCACGCCGAATGGACACAGCATGAGTGAAGTGCCTCCTCCCGCGACCGATCCCTGGAAGGGGTTGCGCGGGGTCATGGCGGGGACGTTGGTTCTCGAGGCGATCGTGGTGTTGCTGGCGCTGCCGGTGGTCGCCGACGTCGGCGGCGGGGTCACGTGGTTCTCCGGGACCTACCTGGTGGTGCTCTCGCTGCTGATGATCTTGGGCGCGGGCGTGCAGCGGAAGTCGTGGGCTATCCCGTTCAACCTCGGTCTGCAGGTGCTGTTGCTGGCAGGCGCGTTGATCCACCTGTCGATCGGTGTGATCGCGGTGGTGTTCATCGCGGTGTGGGCGTTCATCCTCCTCCTGCGCGCAGACGTCCAGCGTCGGATGGACGCAGGTTTGCTCCCCAGCCAGCGAATGGGTACGAAGTCCTGACGGTTGCCGGGTACGCAGGTTTGCTCCCCAGTCAGCGAATGGGTACGAAGTCCTGACGGTTGCCGGGTACGCAGGCTTCAGCTAATGCGCGCGAGGCCTGCGCTCGAGGGCCCGATCGGCGTGCTGACACGGCCGACGCTAGGGTAAGCGCGTGACTGAGCAGACGTTGGTACTCATCAAGCCGGACGGTGTCTCCCGGGGCCTCACCGGCGAGATCCTCGCGCGGATCGAGCGCAAGGGCCTCACCTTCCAGGCCCTCGAACTGAAGAACGTGTCCCCGGAGCTCGCGGCCGAGCACTACGCCGAACACGCCGAGCGGCCCTTCTTCGGCTCGCTCATCGAATTCATCACCTCCGGCCCGGTCGTCGCGGCCGTGCTCGAGGGCCCGCGCGCGATCGCGGCGTTCCGTCAGCTCGCCGGTGGCACCGACCCGGTGGAGAAGGCCGTGCCCGGCACCATCCGCGGCGACTTCGGCCTGGAGACCCAGTTCAACCTGGTCCACGGCTCCGACTCGCCCGAGTCCGCCAAGCGCGAGATCGCCCTCTGGTTCCCCGAATTTCCCGCCTGATCCGTCGCGGTCAGCAAGTAGGTAGAAGGTAGTAGGACACCCGGTCAGGCGGTATCGAACTCCGCTCGACCGGGTCGCCCTCGCTCGCTGGATCCGCCGGGTGAAACGGCGGCCGTGAGCGGGGCACAGTTCGCGTGAGTTGCGCCGATGGCGATCCCCGCGCGAACCGTATGGGATACTGATGACGGATGTGTTCGACGCCGACCTGTCGCGCAGGTACGCGACGCGGCGGCGAACATGACCGGATGACACCGCGGTTGATGCCGATCATCGCTGCCACGCACGGACAACCCTGTTGCTGGGGTCGTCCGCACAGGCATGCTGGATGAGCGCTCGAAAGCGCGGTGCCACGCCGTACAGCCAGGCGCCGCGTGACCGGTTGGCCCGCCAGATGATCGATCGAGGTGCGACCGGACACGCGGGGCGAGACCAGATGACCCTCGTACCATCGGGTACGAGGTGCACGGACGATGCCCCCGCGTCGGCCGCGTCACTCCCGTACCGGGGAAGGACGCGCCCGGGGGCCCGAGGAGACTTCGTGGCCGAAAAAGAGCCGCTGGACACAACACAACAGGATGCCGATCAATTGCCGGAGCGAATTCGAGTTCATGCACTGGCCAAACGGTTGGGAGTGACCAGCAAACGCATCCTGGCCAAACTGGCCGAGCTGGGCGCCGAGGCGCGCAGTGTGCAATCGAATGTCGATCGCGCCGTCGCCGAGACGGTGCGCGACGCGATCGCCGCCGCTGACGCCGAACCCGGCGAACCTTCAGCACCCGCCCCCAGTACGCGCGCGAAGAAGCGCGCCACCCCCGTCGCCGAGCAGCCGGCCGACACCACCGCATCGCTTTTCTCCGCACCCCACGTCGCGGGCACCAACGAGGTGTTCGCCGCGATGCGCGAGGACGCGCACACCGACCTGTTCACCCACCGCCCCTCGGACGCCCCCGTGCAGGCCGAGCCGGTGACCTTCGAGGCACCCGCCTCGGTGGGCATGCCGCTGTTCGTGGCGCCGGACGCCACCGCCGCCGAGGAGACCCGCAAGCGCCGTCGCGCCGAGCGGACCCCCAAGCGCGAAGAGCCCGTCGAGGCGCCGGTCGAGGAGATCGAGGCCGAGGTCGAGGTCACCGAGGAATCGGCCGCCGACGCCGCCGATGACGACAACGACGCCGACGGCCAGCCCCGTCGCCGCCGTCGTGGCCGCCGTGGCCGTGGCCGCGGTCGTGGCGAGCAGTCCGCCGACGGCGAGGACAACGAGTCCGACGACGACGAGTCCGACGAGACCGAGCAGCAGGCCGAGCCGGTCGCCGCCGAGGCCGAGCAGGCCGACGACAGCGATTCCGACACCGACGACGAGGACGGCACCTCCGATGGCGCGAGCCGTCGCCGCCGTCGTCGTCGCCGTCGCAAGGTGGGCGGCGAGTCCGCCGATGCCGAGACCGCGACCGAAGACGATCCGCCGAACACCGTCGTGCACGAGCGCGAGCCCCGCAACAAGCGGCGCGAGCGTTCGAGCTCGAACAACAACCCCGACGAAGTGCAGGGCATCTCCGGCTCCACCCGCCTCGAGGCCAAGCGTCAGCGTCGCCGGGACGGTCGCGAGGCCGGGCGTCGTCGTCCGCCGATCCTGACCGAGTCGGAGTTCCTGGCTCGCCGCGAGGCGGTCGACCGGGTGATGGTCGTGCGCGAGAAGGCGTTCGATCCGGCCGAGCACGCGCCGGGCCACCAGACCACCACCCAGGTGGCGGTGCTGGAGGACAACATCCTCGTCGAGCACTTCGTGACCAGTTCCGGTCAGGCGTCGATGGTGGGCAATGTCTACCTCGGCAAGGTGCAGAACGTGCTGCCGAGCATGGAAGCCGCGTTCATCGACATCGGCCGTGGCCGCAACGGTGTTCTCTACGCCGGTGAGGTGAACTGGGAGGCCGCCGGTCTCGGTGGTCGCGAGCGCAAGATCGAGCAGGCGCTCAAGCCCGGCGATCAGGTGCTGGTGCAGGTGTCCAAGGACCCGGTGGGTCACAAGGGCGCCCGCCTGACCACCCAGATCTCCCTCGCGGGTCGCTTCCTGGTGTACGTGCCGGGTGGGACCTCGACCGGGATCAGCCGCAAGCTGCCCGATACCGAGCGCAAGCGGCTCAAGGAGATCCTGCGCGACATCGTTCCGTCCGATGCCGGCGTGATCATCCGGACCGCGTCGGAGGGTGTCAGCGAGCCCGAACTGGCTCGCGACGTCGAGCGACTGCAGGCCGCGTGGCGCACGATCGAAGAGGCCGCCGCCAAGGAGACCAACGCACCGAAGGCCCTCTACGAAGAGCCGGACATGCTGGTCAAGGTCATCCGCGACCTGTTCAACGAGGACTTCGCCAAGCTGGTCATCGAAGGCGACCGCGCGTGGAGCACCGTCGAGAACTACGTGCGCACCGTCGCCCCCGACCTGCTGGTGCGGGTCGACCGGCACGAGAACAACGGTGTCGACGTGTTCGACGCCTACCGCATCGACGAGCAGCTCGCCAAGGCCCTCGATCGCAAGGTGTGGTTGCCCTCGGGCGGCACCCTGGTGATCGACCGCACCGAGGCGATGACCGTCGTCGACGTCAACACCGGCAAGTTCACCGGCTCGGGCTCGTCGAACCTCGAGGAGACCGTCACCAAGAACAACTTGGAAGCGGCCGAGGAGATCGTGCGCCAGATGCGGCTGCGCGATATCGGCGGCATGATCGTGGTCGACTTCATCGACATGGTCCTCGAATCCAACCGTGACCTGGTGCTGCGTCGTCTCACCGAGGCACTCGGACGCGACCGCACCCGCCACCAGGTGTCGGAAGTCACCTCGCTGGGCCTGGTCCAGATGACCCGCAAGAAGCTGGGCACCGGGCTGGTCGAGGCGTTCTCCACCACCTGTGAGCACTGCCACGGTCGCGGCATCCTCGTGCACTCCTACCCGGTGGATTCCGGGTCGGGCGTCGAGGAACCGCGTTCGAAGGAGAGCGGTTCGCGCCGTCGGCGCGGCAAGGATCGCGACAAGCCCGCCGTCGCCGCTCCGGCGACCAACGGCACCGCACCGGCCGCCGAGCATCCCGAAGAGGAGATCGCGGTCAAGCGAGCTCATCCGGTGGTGCTGGCGATGGCCGGTCATCACGAGGACGACGAGCAGCCCACCGAGGTTGTCGAGGAGACGCCGGCAGAGCCGACGAGGTCGCGCTCACGGTCGCGTTCGCGCCGGTCGGGTCGTGGTTCCGCGGCCGCGAACACCGAGCCGAACACCGAGGGTCCGCTCACCGGGGTCATCGCCGGAGACGCCGAATCCGAGGAAGCGGTGACCGAGGACGCGGGGATCGCCGCGCTTGCGGTCGCTCCTGTTGTCCAGGAATCGGCATCCGCGCCCGCCGCGGTCACGCAGCAGCCCGAACCGGCTCCGGTCGCCGAGCCCGAATCGGCAGCAGGCGCCACCGAACCCGCACCGCGGGCACCTCGTAGGCGTCGTGTGGCCCGGTCGACCGCGGCACCCGCACCGGACAGCACGGGAGCCGTGTTCGTCCTGTCGGCCAGCGATCAGCCGCCCGCAGCGGCCGTCGTGGACTTCGCCGCCGAACCCGTCGTCGTCCCGGAACGTAAGCCGCGCCGTCGCGCGGTGGGTCGTCCCGCCGGCGCGCCCGCGGATTCGCAGTAGCTCGATGCTTGCCCCCGATTCGGCCCTTGACCGGCCGAATTGGGGGAGTGCATACCGCTCTGGTAACCTAGGTCGGTCGCTGCCCAGTGATTGAGCATCTGGCCGAACAGGCCGGGTGCGTACCGCAGGCAGCAAACGTTCTTCCCCCGCTCTGCGGGGATGAGCCCAGAAATACACGTCGCAGCTGCGGCGTGGACATGTGCAGCACCAATGTGAGTGGAGGAAGCCGACCGATGGCAGCGTACGCAATCGTCAAGACCGGCGGAAAGCAGTACAAGGTCGCGGTCGGTGACCTGGTGAAGGTCGAGAAGATCGAGGGTCCCGTCGGCACCGCCGTGGCGCTGACCCCGGTTCTCGTCGTCGACGGCGCCGATCTGACCACCGACGCCGACAAGCTGGCCAAGATCTCCGTGGCCGCTGAGGTCATCGACCAGACCAAGGGCCCGAAGATCCGGATCCACAAGTTCAAGAACAAGACCGGCTACCACAAGCGCCAGGGTCACCGTCAGCCGCTGACGGTCATCAAGGTCACCGGCATCAAGTAAGAATTTTCCCGAGGAGACGAAGCAATGGCACATAAGAAGGGCGCATCCAGCTCCCGGAACGGCCGCGATTCGAACGCCCAGCGCCTCGGCGTGAAGCGTTTCGGTGGCCAGAAGGTCAGCGCGGGCGAGATCCTGGTCCGTCAGCGTGGAACCCACTTCCACCCGGGCGTGAACGTCGGCCGTGGTGGCGACGACACGCTGTTCGCCCTCGAGGCGGGCGCGGTCGAGTTCGGCACCAAGCGTGGCCGCAAGACCGTGAACATCGTTGTACCGGAGCCGGTCCAGGCCTGACCGCCTGGAGCTTTCGCTCCCCACGGACACCAGAGCGGGTCAGGGTTTCCCTGACCCGCTCTGTCGTGTTCGCCCACCCTTACCGCAATCGACAAGTCAGAAGGAGGAGGATCAACCTCATGTCCAAATTCATCGACCGCGTCGTGCTGCATGTCAGTGCCGGTAGAGGTGGACACGGTTGCGCCTCGGTGCATCGTGAGAAGTTCAAGCCACTCGGTGGCCCCGACGGTGGCAACGGCGGCAGTGGCGGCGACGTGATCCTCGAGGTCGACGCCAACGTCCACACCCTGCTCGATTTCCACTTCCATCCCAACGCCAAGGCGGGCAACGGCAAGCCGGGCGAGGGCAGCAACCGCGAGGGCAAGAACGGCGCCGACCTGGTGCTGCAGGTTCCCGACGGCACCGTCGTCGTCGATGACGACGGCAAGGTGGTTTGCGACCTCGTCGGCGCGGGCAACCGGTTCATCATCGCCCGTGGTGGCCGTGGTGGCCTCGGCAATGCCTCGCTCGCGTCCAAGGCCCGCAAGGCGCCCGGTTTCGCGTTGCTCGGTGAAGAGGGCGACGTGGTCGATGTCGTCCTCGAACTGAAGTCGGTCGCCGACGTCGGGCTGGTCGGCTTCCCGTCCGCGGGCAAGTCGTCGCTGGTCTCGGTGCTGTCCGCGGCCAAGCCGAAGATCGCCGACTACCCGTTCACCACGCTGGTCCCGAACCTGGGCGTCGTGCTGTCGGGTGACACGACCTTCACCATCGCCGACGTGCCCGGCCTGATCCCCGGCGCCAGCGAAGGCCGCGGCCTGGGCCTTGACTTCCTGCGCCACATCGAACGCTGCGCGGTGCTCGCCCACGTCGTCGACTGCGCGACCCTCGAGCCGGGCCGCGACCCGGTCTCCGACGTCGACGCACTCGAAGCCGAGCTCGCCGCCTACAAGCCCGCGCTGTCCGGTGACGCCAGCCTCGGCGACCTGGCCGACCGCCCGCGCGTGGTCATCCTCAACAAGACCGACGTGCCCGACGCGGCCGAGCTGGCCGAGATGGTGTCGGCGGAGTTCGCCGAACGTGGCTGGCCGGTGTTCGAGATCTCCGCCGTGAGCCGCGCGGGCCTGCGCCCGTTGACGTTCGCGCTGGCCGACATGGTTCGCCAGTATCGCGAGGATCACCCCAAGGCCGCGCCCAAGCGCCCCATCATCCGCCCGATCGCGACCGACGAGACCGGTTTCAGTGTCATCGCCGATCCGGAGGAGGCCGACGGTTTCATCGTGCGTGGTACTCGCCCCGAGCGCTGGATCAAGCAGACCGACTTCAACAACGACGAGGCCGTGGGCTATCTGGCCGACCGGTTGGCTCGCCTCGGTGTCGAAGCCGAGCTGGTCAAGCAGGGTGCGCAGCCGGGTTGCCCGGTGACCATCGCCGGTGTCACCTTCGAATGGGAGCCGATGATCTCGGCCGGTGTCGACATGCAGCCGACCGGCCGCGGCACCGACCTGCGACTCGAGACCAACGACCGCATCGGCGCGGCCGAGCGCAAGCTCGCCTCGCAGGCGCGGCGTGGGCTGCTCGACGAAAACGGCGAACGCAAAGAGTGAGGTGTGTCGCGCCCGGCGAAATTCGCTGTCGGGCGCGGCTGTTGGATCGGCATACTGCGAGAGTTCTGAGTTGACTCGGTGATCGTGGTGCAGGGAGTTGAACGATGCAGGTGGGTTCAGAGCTGAGTCAGGGGCGCGCGGCGATCGTGTCGGCGCGGACCGTCGTGGTGAAGATCGGCTCGTCGGCATTGACCAGCCTCGAAGGTGGTCTCGACACCGCGCGCCTGGATCTGCTCGCCGACGCGGTCGAAGCGCGGATGCGCGCCGGTTCGGATGTGGTGGTCGTGTCCTCGGGCGCGATCGGCGCGGGACTCGCACCGCTCGGGCTCTCGAAGCGGCCCAAGGACCTGGCGACCAAGCAGGCCGCGGCCAGCGTCGGCCAGCTGGCTCTCGCGCACGCCTGGGGCACCTCGTTCGCCCGTTACGACCGCACCGTCGGTCAGATCCTGCTCTCCGCAGACGATTTCGCCCGGCGTGAGCATCACCGCAACGCTCAGCGGACGCTCGATCGGTTGCGGTCGCTCGGCGCGGTCGCGGTGGTGAACGAGAACGACACGGTCGCGACCGAGGAGATCCGGTTCGGTGACAACGATCGGCTCGCCGCGCTGGTGGCGCATCTGGTCGGCGCCGATGCGTTGATTCTGCTTTCCGATGTGGCGGGGCTCTACGACGGCGATCCGCGCAAGGGCGCGGCCAATTTCATTCCCGAGGTGCGGGGGAGCGCCGACCTCGACGGTGTGATCGCCGGCAGCGGTGGCGCGCTCGGCACCGGCGGGATGGCGTCGAAACTGTCCGCCGCGCGCCTGGCCGCCGACGCGGGCATCCCCGTGCTGCTGGCGTCCGCCGCCGACGCATCGGCCGCGCTCACCGATGGCACCGTGGGTACCGCGTTCGCCGCCCGCGCGGTCCGGCTGTCGGGGCGCAAGTTCTGGGTTCGCCATGCCGCCGACCCGCGCGGTGCGGTCGTGCTCGACGCGGGCGCGGTCGACGCTGTCGCGCAACGGCATTCGTTGCTCGCCGCCGGCGTGACCGGTATCCGGGGCCGCTTCTTCGGCGGCGACGTGGTCGACCTGGTCAGCCCTGACGATGAGGTGATCGCACGCGGTGTCATCGAATACGACAGCGCTGAACTCACTACCATGCTCGGTCGCTCCACCACGGACCTGCCCGAGACGATGCAGCGGCCGGTTATTCATGCGGATGATCTGGTGACGGTGTGAGATTTGGCGGTACGGCGTCGGCCGATCTGGGTTGGCGCAACCACGGCACCGCCGTCGTCGGCGAAATCAGCGGCGACCTCAACGCGGTGGCGGGTGAGTCGGTCGTTGAGGTCGTCGATATCGGGCTGCGGGATATCGATGCGGAGACCGGGGGCTGGTAGTCCAGGTGGGGGATGTTCGGGCAGGGCTTCGGGGTTTTGGTAGGTCCGGGCAAGTGGTGTGGCAGAGCTTCGGGGTTTGGGTGGTCCTGGGCAAGTGGTGTGGCGGGGCTGTGGCGGGGCTGTGGGGTTTGGGTGGTCCTGGGCCGGTGTGTGGCAGGGCTTCGGGGTTTGAGTTGTCCCGGGCCGGTTGTGTGGCAGGGCTTTCGGGGTTTGAGTAGTCCCAGAGGTTTGAGGCTGTGTTTGTTGGAGCGCTGGCGCGCTCGAGCGCGGCCCCCTTGGGGCCGCGAGTTAGCCGCCGTTGCTCGCGCTTCGCGCATG
>NZ_JBHXRR010000031.1:0-58766 GCF_042716665.1 Nocardia sp. NPDC058658 | reverse complement strand
AGTCAGGCGCTCAACGTCCTACCTCGTGTCTCGAACCGCTGGGCGGCTGAGTCGGTGTCCGTGTCGCTCTGACTCGAATAAAGTTACGTGCCGACATTTGCAATGTCAAATCCCCTAGTCAGGCGATATTTTTACAGTGTTCATGTAGGAAAGGGCGTATGGCGGACGAACATAGTGGCAAGCGCGGGCGGTGGTGGCGCATCGCGAAGGCCGGACTCGTATTGGCGGGTGGCCTCGTATTGGTGACCGCGGGGGCGAACATCGCGATGTGGACTTTGTCGTCGGGCCATAGGAGTGATGTGTCGGCGGCGCCGAGCGCACCTGTCGTGATCGTGCCGGGTGCTCGGGTCGCGCCGGACGGAACTCCGATGGCCTATCTACGTGGACGCCTCGATGTCGCTATCGAGTTGGTCGAGGCGGGCAAGGCCGGACAGATTCTGCTGTCCGGGGATGCCGGCGGCTCGTCGGGCGATGAGATCGCGTCGATGACGCGCTATCTCCTCGACCATGGCATCGACCCCGCCATTGTTCGGTCGGATGGTGCCGGGCTTTCCACCCGGGAGACCTGCGAGCGAGCGAGGTCGATGTTCGGGATCGATCGGGCGATCATCGTCAGCCAGTATCAGCACCTGCCGCGTGCGGTGGCGCTGTGCCGGGCCGCCGATATCGAGGCCGACGGCGTGGTCGCCTATTGCGACTGCAGGCGCGTCACCGAGGTACGCAACAACGTTCGTGAATGGCTGGCAGCACCGAAGGCCGTCGCGGAGATGATTCTGCGCTGAGGGCGGGCCTGGACCGCAGCGCGGCCACGAACCGACGCCACCGCTCGGGGCACGCGGGCCGTATCTGCTGTTGCTCGGGCGGCGCCGTGACTCGGTGAGGGGCCACCGGCGCGTAGGGCGGGCCTGCGAGCAGGGTTCGACACGCTTGTCGAATCTGTTCGCGGATCGTCGGCGGATCAGCGAAGTCCAAGTACTCGGACAATGCCTCGAACTCGCGGGCAAGGTCTTCCAGTTCCGGTGCGAGCGGGTCCGGGTATCCGCCCACTTCCATGAGTTGCGCCGTGATCGAGCCCAGATGACGGGCCAGCGCGCCCTTGTCGGCCAGCAGAGCTGTCGCATGGTCGCGCGCCCGGCCGACCCGGACATCGACCTCCCACGCCGTCCAGTCGTGCACCACATCCAGTTCGGCCATCGCCGTGCGGAACAGTTCGGGCGCCGCGCCGCAGTCGGTTCGGTGCAGGCACGCGAGCTCGAGCAGTGCGGGGCTGTCGAGCCCCCGCGCGAGTGCCTCGGCGGCGACCATCGACAGGCCCTCCTCGTTAATCTCACGGAGCACGAACAGGTCTGCGGCGCGGGCTAAGTCGTCCATGCTGCCAGCGTGCGCGACGGACGGTGGCAGGGTCAAAGGGTTTTCCGGTGGCGGGGTGCTCGCCGCGGCGATAGGACCAGGGCCGATGGTCTCGCCACGGCGGGCGGGACCAGCGGGGTAGCGTGCTAGCGCAATCCTGATCGCGTACCGTGAGCGGGGTTGTCTGCAATGATCGCCGACCGGATTGGGGTGCATCGTGGGCGGTTCCGAGCACGCCGCGCGGCTCGTGCGTTTCTGGCAGACCGTGGAATTGTTCGGTCCGCAGCTCGTGCCCGACGTCGAGACCGACGGGCTGGTAGTCGATCTCGCGGTGGATGAACTCGCGCCGTGGGAGAACCCGGCCGCGCTACCCGCGTTGAAAACCGGGCGGGTGTGGCAGTTCATCGTGTACGGCGGGCTGTTCGAAGTGGGGCGCGCGCGGGAAGCGCTGGTGCGGACTTTCGGCGAGGACCAACTCGAAGCCGACGCTCGACGGGCCGGAACCACAGCGGCTTTCACGGTGACGCTGACCGACAACGGGGTGGTTGTCGAGGGTTCGGCAACGTTGTCGGGTTTGGCCTGGGCCATCAATCGGCTGCGCGCGCCGGGGCCGAACGATGCGGGCTGGGCCGACGGGTTCGAGCATGATTCGGCGGCGTTCACCGCCGCGCTCGACACGCTGTCGCGCGACGCGCAGCCCGATGCCGAGCAGCTGGATCCGGCGCCTCGATGGCGGGCGCTCGATGTCGCGGGTCGGGGCGTGGCAGCTTCGGTGCTCGCGGCCGGGGCGGATGGAGTTATCTCGCCCGGGCTCGCTGGGATGTCGGCGCTGGCGTTCGCCGAGCGGTTCGCGGGCGCGCCGGGTGTCGAGGAAATGGTCGAGGCGCCCCGGTTGACCGGGCGTGATCTGCAGACATTCACCGGCGAACTGTGTGCCGCGCTGGGTATTCGGTCGGAATTGCGCGCCGGCGGAGTGCGAGTGCAGTGCGTGCAGGTCGCGGCGCGTGATGCGGACAACGATGCCGTCGAGGACCGATTGAACAGCGGGTTGGGCGACGATCTCACCGCACTCGCGAAGGCGGTGGAGCGCGGCGATATCGGTGCGGCGCTGCGTGATTACCTCGCCGCGGCGCAGGCATTGCCCCTCGACAAGCGGATCGATGTGCGCCAACGTCAGGACGCGGTGGTCGAAGGGCTACTCCCCCAACACATTCCGGACGGTCGCTGGCCGGGCGACCCGCTGGTGTCGGGACAGCAGTTCGCGGTCGATCGCGCACTGTCCGAATTGCGGGGCGAGGCCGGGATTTTCGCGGTGCACGGTGCGCCGGGTACCGGAACGACGACGATGCTGCGTGACCTGCTGGCCGGGATTCTGGTCGAACGGGCCGGGCAGCTGGCGGCTTTCGACGATCCGATGGCGGTGTTCGCCGGGATCACCGAGCAGGTGCAGGTGGCGAAGAACTACACGGTGGGCGCGCATCGGCTGGCGAACTGCGTGACCGGGTTCGAGGTGGTGCTGGCGACCGGCAGCGATGCGACCGCCGCCGATGTGGTGACCGAGATCCAGCAGCGTGGCGCGATCGACGGCGAGCTCAACCACTTCACCGACCTGGCCGAGCTCGTCGGCGATGAACCGTCGTGGGGGTTGGTGGCCGCGGCGCTGGGCGGGGCGCGGCGGACCTTCGCCGAAAAGTTCTGGTTCGGGGATCGGTTCGCGGCCGAGCGGAAGACCGGGACGCCGAACGGCGGCATGCTCGACATTCTCAAACAGGCTGAGGCCGACCCGGATTCGATTCCGGATTGGTCGACTGCGGTGCGGGACTTCACGACTCGTCGCGCCGAGGTGCGCAGGCTCGCGCAGGAGCGCCAGGACGTGGCCGACGCGGTCGCTGAACTGCCCGCGATGAACGCGGGTTTGCAGACTATGTCGGCCGAGATCGCCAATGCCGATGACGCACACGCGCATTGGCGCGAACGTCACCAGTTGGCGACCGAACATCTGCGGGCCGCGCAGGCCGCCCATCATCGAGCGGGCAAGTTTCTCACCGAGCACGGTGGGCAGAAGCCGGGGTTCGTGGCTTCGCTGTCGACGGGATTCCGGGCGGGGCGGCGGTGGAGTGCGCGCAGCAATGAGCTGCTGCGGGAACGACATATCGCCGAGGCGGAGATGCGGCGGCGACAGACCGAGGTCGAGTACACGCGCGAGCAGTGGGCGACGGCGGCCGAACACGGGCGCACGCTGATTCGCGAGCATGTCGAGTTGACCGAGCGGCGGGTCGCGGCACTCGAGGTGATCGAACGCGGGCGCGAGAACTGGTCGCGCACAATCCCGTTCGGTGATGTCGCGGCTGACGAGGAGCAGTTCCAGCTGTGCAATCCGTGGGCGGACGAGCAGTACGCGGACGCGCGGCGTGAGCTGTTCCTGTCGGCGTTGAAGGTGCATCGTGCGTTCCTGCTCAATGCGGCGCCTCGCGTTCGCGACAATCTGATCGTCGCCATCGCGTTGATCCGCGGTGAGCTCGCCGTGGCGCCGAAGCCGGAAACCATTGCGGCGGCGTGGCAGACGCTGTTCTTCGCGGTGCCGATGATCACCACGACTTTCACCGCGCTGCCGCGCCTGTTCGCCGGGTTGGGGTCCGAGGCGCTCGGGTGGTTGTTCGTCGACGATGCCGGTCAGGCTGCGCCGCAGTCGGTGGCCGGTGGGTTGTGGCGGGCTCGGCGGGCGGTGATCGTCGGCGATCATCGTCAGCTGGGACCCGTTGGGGCGCTGCCTACTTCGACGCAGGAAGCGTTGGTGCGACAGTACGGGCTCGATGCGGAGTGGATGCCGGATCAGGCCTCGGCGCGTCAGGCGGCCGATCGAGGAGTTCGGTACGGGACCTGGTTGACGCCGTCGGATTCGGTGGCGCCGGTGTGGGTCGGCGCGCCGTTGCGTGTGCATCGGCGCAGCGACCGGGCAATTTTCGAGCTCACCCACCACATCGCCTACGACGACGACCTGCTCGTGTTCGGCACGCCGGATCGGCCGGAGTTTCCCGGACAGGATCGCTGGATCGACGTGAGATCCGCACGGGCCGAAGGAAATTGGATTCCCGGTGAGGGTGAAGCGCTTGCCTCGTTGCTCGCGCAGTTGGCCGAAGACGGGGTGCCGCCGAGCGATATCCGTGTGGTCAGCCCGTTCCGGGATGTCGCCGATGGGGCGCGCGAGGTCGCGCGGGACGTGCTCGGTGCGGAGTTCGCGGAGCGACAGGTGGGGACTGTCCATGCGATGCACGGCAATTCGGCCGAGGTGGTCGTGTTGATCCTGGGGACCTCGCCCGCCGCCGGTGGGTCGCGACGGTGGGCGGCGACGAATCCGAACGTGCTCAATGCGGCGGTGTCGCGGGCGCGACGGCGGGTCTACGTGATCGGCAACTACCGATTGTGGAGCAGCCAGCGGTATTTCGCCGACCTGGCCCAACGCTGGACGGTGCAGACAGACGAGCTGGCCGATCAGGCGATGAGTCGGTAGAACCGCCAGAAACCGAAGTCTTCGATCGGGAGGACGTCCACGGCGGTGAAGCCTGCTTTATCGGCGTAAGTCGCCAAGGTCGTGGTGCGCATGACGGTGCCGGTTCCGGCGGAGTCGGTGTGGGCCATGCCGTCGGGAAGGCAGATCAGCAGGCTGAATCCGTACATCAGGCGATCGATGTCGCTGGCGGGTGCGGCGAATTCCGGGTCGACGGCTTCGTCCATGATGATCACCGCGCCGCCTGGACGCAGGGCTTTGCGCATCGCGGTCAGTACCTCGACCGGGTGCGGCATGTCGTGCAGGCATTCGAAGGCGAACAGCGCGTCGTAGGTGGAATCGGGGAGGTCGGCGGCGGCGTCGGCGTGGTGGAAGCGGACGCGGTCGCCGAGGTCAGCGGCATTGCGCGTGGCCATCTCGACCGACGGTTGGTCGATGTCGTACCCGTCCACCGTCAGGTGCGGGTAGGCGCGGGCCAGGGCGATCGCGGACCAGCCGCCGCCGGATCCGATGTCGGCGACCCGGGCATCGGGGCGCGAGAGCAGGGCGTGGACATCGGCGACGCCGGCCAGGTCGGCGGCGAGGCGTTGTTCGAACCAGGGGCGGTTCATATCGGACTGTGATTCGCGCACGTCGGTGCCGTATTCGGACCAGCCGACCCCGCCGCCGTCGCGGTAAGCCCGCACGAGCGCGGGCATCTGCACCGCGGCTCCCGCGAGCATTCGCGCAAGGGGCGCAAGGTAATCGAGGCTGTTCGGATCGGTGAGAACCTCCGCCGCGCCGGCGGGCAGCGCGAATCGGCCGTCCTCGGTCACCGTCAGAATCCCGGTCGCCGCCTGCTGCTCGAGCCACTCGTGCGCATACCGGCGATCCCCACCCGCGCGCGCCGTCAGCTCCCCCGCGTCAGCGGGTCCACCGTCGACCAATGCCCGATACCAGCCGAGCCGATCTCCGAGATGCACCGCGAGAATGTCGATCGTCCCGAGCGCAGCCCCGAACAACCGCTCAGCGAACTCCCCACTGGTCTGCTCCACTGCATTCACCGGTCAACCTCCTCGTTGATGCGACACGGATCGACGCCGACCCGCTGATACGAACTACGGGTCGGCGCGCCGAAAGGTTCAGCGGCAGGTCGGGGCAGCTACGGCGAGTCGAACAGCAGGCCGCCGGTGTCGACGGTGGTGCCGATGGTGTCGGTGTAGACGGCATCCTTTCCGGAGTCCATGACCACGACGGGGCAGATGACCGAGTAGCCGTCGGCGGCGATTTTCGTCGGGTCGAAGGTGACGATGGGGGCACCGGCTTCCACCGTGTCGCCTTCGGCGGCGAGGAGTTCGAAGCCTTCACCCTTCAGCTTCACCGTGTCGATGCCGAGGTGGACAAGGACGCCGACGCCGTGGCCGAGGATGACGAAGGCGTGGGGGTGGAGTTTGACGATCTTGCCGGAGATGGGGGCCGTCACCATGAGGGTGCCGCGGGTGCGGTCGGGGTCGAGGGCCACACCGGAGCCGACGATCTGTTCGGCGAAGACCTGATCGGGGACCTCGGCCAGGGCCACGACCTTGCCGGGCAGGGGTGAGATGACCGGGACACTCACAGAATGTCCTCGATGTCGTCGGCGAGGGTGTCGGCCTCTGGACCGACCACGACCTGCACGACCGAGCCCGACTTGAGGACACCGTGCGCGCCCGCGGCCTTGAGTGCGGCCTCGTCGACCTTGCCGCTGTCCTTCACCTCGGTGCGCAGCCGGGTGATGCAGGCCTCGATCTCGACGATGTTGTCCGCGCCGCCCAAGCCCTGGACGATCGCTTCCGCTTTGGACATATGTTCTCCCTTTCCGCGGTGGTTGCCAGTACCAGTATGGGAGCCTCGAATGTGCGCCACATCATATTCAGCGGTTGACATCCGGGGTCCACCTGGTCAAACTGACAACTGGTTATGACCGGACAGTACCCGTGCGGGACACCGGTTCACAACAGTTAACCCGGATCGGCCGGCCAGCCGGTCCTCCCTCGCCGAGACCGCCGGGAAGCCGGCACGAAGAAGGTCGACATGACTGCCGTTACCGACACCCCCAAACAAGAATCGAAGGTGTTCGCGGGTTTGCAGCGCCTCGGTCGCAGCCTCATGCTGCCGATCGCGGTGCTCCCCGCGGCGGGCATCCTGCTGCGGCTCGGCCAGGACGATCTCCTCGGCCGCTTCTCCGCGATGGAGAGCACCGCCTCGGTCATCTCGGCGGCCGGACAGGCCGTATTCACCTGGCTGCCGCTGATCTTCGCGGTCGGTATCGCGATCGGCTGGGCCAAGAAGGCCGACGGATCGACGGCACTGGCCGCGGTGGTCGGCTACATGGTGATCAACGGCGTGTTCGAGGCGATGTCGCCGATCGTGCTGGAAGGCAAAACCGATCCCAAGGGCGAGCAGGCGCTGATCAACTACGGCGTCCTCGGTGGCATCGTGATGGGTCTGCTGTCGGCGATCCTGTGGCAGCGGTACTACCGCACGAAATTGCCCGACTACCTCGGCTTCTTCAACGGCAGGCGGCTGGTGCCGATCCTGACCGCGTTCACCGGTCTGAGCGTCGGCGTCGCCATGTCGTTCGCGTACCCGGCGTTCAACTCGGCGCTCACCTGGGTGGGTGAGGGCGTCGCGGACAACTCGGTCGTCGGTGGCGGTATCTACGGCGCGGCCAACCGCCTGCTCATCCCGACCGGTCTGCACCACATCCTGAACTCGACGGTCTGGTTCCTCGTCGGCGACTACACCGATGCCTCCGGTGAGCTCGTGCGCGGTGACCTCAACCGCTTCTTCGCCGGCGACCCGACCGCCGGCACGTTCATGACGGGCTTCTTCCCGATCATGATGTTCGCGCTGCCCGCTGCCGCGCTCGCCATCTGGCGCAATGCGCGTCCGTCGCAGAAGAAGCTGGTCGGCGGCATCATGCTGTCCACCGGGCTCACCGCGTTCGTCACCGGCATCACCGAGCCGCTGGAGTTCTCCTTCATGTTCGTGGCGTGGCCGCTGTATGTGGTGCACGCGCTGTTGACGGGCACGTCCTTGGCGCTGGTGAACGCGCTCGGTATCCACGACGGGTTCACGTTCTCCGCCGGTGCGATCGACTACCTGCTGAACTTCGGTAAGGCCACCAATGCCTGGATGTTGATCCCGATCGGGCTCGGCTACGCGGTGATCTACTACGTGCTGTTCAGCTTCGTGATCAAGAAGTGGAACCTGCGCACCCCCGGTCGCGAGGCGGAAACCGATGTGGAGGTCGGCGCGCCCGACACGGCCCTGGTCGAAGCGGAGACTGCCGCGACCGCCACGGGCGATACTCGAACCGACGCACCATCGGTCGCCGAAGTCGAAACCGAACTGCACAAGAAGCTGGACAAGAAGCCGGAAGGTGAGTGAGGCAATGAGCACCCGCACCGTCATCGTCGGATCCGAGGTGGGGCTGCACGCGCGGCCCGCCGCGAAACTCACCCAGGCCGTGCAGGCCGCCGGGGTGCCGGTGCGGATTTCACTGGGAGGTGGCGAACCGGTCGACGCGGCCAGCGTGCTCGCGGTCATGACACTGGGCGCCGCCCACGGGGCGGAGGTCACCTTGCACGCCGAGGATGCCGACGCGGTGCTGGACCAGCTCGCCGCGATGATCGCCTCGGACTTGGACGCCGCCTGATGCCCGAACAGGTGATCCGGGGTCTCGGGGTGAGTCCGGGAGTGGTGTGCGCACCGTGGTTGCGGTTCGGCTCGCAGCTCGAGACCTCGGCGCAGGATCCGGTCGGCGGCTCGGTCGCCGAGGAATTGGCTCGGGTCAAAGTAGCGCTCGCAGGCGTGTCCGACGAGATGCAGGCAAGGGCCGCGCGCGTGAGTGGTGTTGCGGCGGAGATTCTTTCGATGTCGGCGACGATGGCCCGTGATCCGGGCATCGTCGCCGCCACCGAGAAGGAACTCGCCGCCGGGATGCCGACGGCGCACGCGGTGCACCTGGCGTTCGAGGGGTTCTGCGCGAAGCTGGAAGCGCTCGGCGGGTACATGGCCGAGCGGGCGACGGATCTGCGCGATATCGGCGGGCGGACCGTGGCGGTGCTGCTCGGGTCGCCGATGCCGGGTATTCCGGAGCCGGGGTATTCGTTCGTGCTGGTCGCGCGGGATCTCGCGCCTGCCGATACGGCGATGCTCGGTGACAGTGATGTGGTCGGGTTGCTCACCACCGAGGGTGGGCCGACCAGCCACACCGCGATTCTCGCGAAATCCCTTGCGCTGCCCGCGGTGGTGAACTGCCCCGATACCGACCAACTCGTCGACGGTGCGCCGGTGCTGCTCGACGGCACGACCGGTGCGGTGGTGATCGATCCGAGTGCGGAACAGCAGAAGGCCGCTCTCGAGCAGGCAGCCGCCGACAAGGCTCGCATCGCGGCAGCCAGTGGGCCTGGTCGGACCGCCGATGGGTCGCCGGTGCAGTTGTTGGTGAACATCGGCACCGTCGATGACGCGGTGAAGGCGGGGCCGGTCGACAGCGAAGGCGTAGGCCTGTTCCGCACCGAGTTCATGTATCTCGGGAAGGCGGCCGAACCGTCCCTGGATGAGCAGACTGCCTCGTACACAGCAGTTCTCGAACAGTTCGCCGGGCGACGAGTCGTGGTGCGGACCCTCGATGCCGGGTCGGACAAGCCACTGCCGTTCCTCGACCTCGGCACCGAGGAGAATCCGGCGCTCGGTGTGCGCGGGCTGCGGATCGGCACGGTGTTCCCGGAGACGCTGTCGACACAGCTCACGGCGCTGGCCCGTGCAGGCGAAGCGACCGGGGCCGACCTGTGGGTGATGGCGCCGATGGTGGCCACCGCCGATGAGGCAGCCGGATTCGCCGCGCTGGCACGGGAATCCGGGCTGACGAAGGTCGGGGCGATGATCGAGATCCCGGCGGCCGCCTTGCGCGCTGCCGATCTGCTCGCGCATCTCGACTTCGTCAGTATCGGGACCAACGACCTGAGCCAGTACACGTGTGCGGTGGACCGGATGGCGGGTGGGCTGGCACAGCTGCTCGATCCGTGGCAGCCGGCGGTACTGGATTTGATCGCGATGGTCGGTGCGGCCGGTGCGGCGGCGGGCAAGTCGGTCGGGGTGTGCGGTGAAGCGGCCTCGGATCCGACGTTGGCGCCGGTGCTGGTGGGGCTCGGCGTGACGAGTTTGTCGATGTCGTTGCCCGCGTTGCCCGCGGTGCGGGCGGCGTTGGCCGCGGTGGATATGCAGCGGTGCCAGGATGCGGCGGATGCTGCGTGTGCCGCTCGCAATCCGCAGGTGGGACGTGAGGCGGTCGCGGCGATCATCGGGCGGGCGTGAAACGGGTTGTCGGGGAAGCGGTCCGGCCGTCGGTCGGATCGCGGTGTGGTGTTCGGAGGCGGTCCTCGACCGCTGCCGGTAGGTGGAAGGGTTCGTGGTGACGGGGTTCGTGCGCGGTCGGCTGCTCGGGACGTCCGAGGGCGACATCGCCGACGGTGTGGTCGAATTCGACGAGGGGCTGATCACGTGGGTCGGTGCGGCCGCGGATCATCCCGCGCCCGAACACCTTCCGGCACCGAGCGATGATCTGGTGCTTCCCGGTTTGATCGATCTGCACTGCCACGGTGGGGCCGGGTTCGGGTTTCCCAATGCCCATGCCGAAGGCGCTCGGGTCGCGGCCGCGCATCATCGGGCGCACGGCACCACCGGGTTGATGGGCAGTTTGGTGTCGGATCAGCCCGACGTGCTGGTCGCGCAGGCGGCGGTGCTGGCCGATCTCGTCGAGGACGGGGCGTTGCTCGGGGTGCATCTCGAGGGTCCGTTCATCAATGCGAGCCGGTGTGGCGCACAGGATCCGGCGGCGATCATCCCCGGCGACCCCGTGCTGTTCGAACGGATCTACGCGGCGGCGCGTGGCACCGTGCGGTCGATGACATTGGCTCCCGAGACGGCGCATTTCGATGAATTGCTCGCCGCGATGCGACGTCATGACGTGCTGCCGAGTCTCGGGCACACCGATGCCGACGCCGCGACCACCGCGGCGCGCATCGCCGAGGCGAACGGCAGACCGATCACCGCCACGCACCTTTTCAACGGGATGCCCGCGCTGCATCACCGCGCCCCCGGCCCCGTCGCCGCCTGCCTCGCAGCGGCTGGGCGCGGCGAGATGGTCGTCGAATTGATCGCTGACGGAGTGCATTTGGCACCGGAGACCGTGGCGATGGTGTTCGACACCGTCGGACCGGATCAGATCGCGCTGGTATCCGACGCGATGGCGGCGGCGGGCATGGACGACGGCGACTACCGTCTCGGTGCACTCGACGTTCGGGTTCACGACGGTGTCGCCCGGCTCGTGACCGACGACGGTTCCCCCGGAGCGATCGCGGGCGGCACAGCTCGACTCGTCGACGTGCTGCGCTGGACCGTGCTGACCGCCGGCGTGCCCCTGACCGACGCGGTCATCTCCGCGACACGCACCCCCGCTCGGGTACTCGGCCTCGCGGGCGAACGCGGCAGTCTCACCGTCGGCGCACGCGCCGACATTCTTGTCACCGACCAGTCATTGCAGCCGCGACGCGTGTTCGTCGCCGGAACGGAAGGAAGCTGATGGAAATCGTGATCCGGGCGGACGAAAACGAGGTGGCGAGCACGGTCGCCGATATCGTCGGCGGCTATGTGCAGGGCGGCAACGCGATCCTCGGATTGGCCACCGGGTCGTCGCCGCTGGGGAGCTACCAGGAGCTGGCCCGCCGGTACCGCGAGGGCGAGCTGGACTTCTCCACGGCGAGCGCCTTTCTGCTCGACGAGTACGTGGGTTTGCCGAAAGACCATCCGCAGTCGTACTTTTCGGTGATCCGATCGGAGTTCGTCGACCATGTGAACCTGGACCCCGCGCGGGTGCTGAGCCCGAACGGCGAAGCCGGTGACATCGCGGGTGAGGGCAGGCGCTACGACGCGGCCATCGCCGCGGCGGGCGGGGTCGATGTGCAATTGCTGGGGATCGGCACCGACGGGCACATCGGGTTCAACGAGCCCGGGTCGGCGCTCACCTCGCGCACGCGGGTGAAGACGCTCACCGAGCAGACGCGCGAGGACAACGCGCGCTTTTTCGACGGGCCGCAGGATGTGCCGCATCACGTGCTCACCCAGGGTCTCGGCACCATCAACGAGGCCGGGCACCTGGTGATGATCGCGCTCGGCGCGGGCAAGGCCGACGCGATCGCCGCCGCCGCCGAAGGGCCGTTGTCGGCGTTCTGCCCGGCCTCGGTCATGCAGTGGCATCCCCATGTCACGGTGGTGATCGACGAGGCCGCGGCGAGCAAGCTGAAGTTGGCGGATTACTACAAGTACGCGCTGGCGAACAAGCCCGCCTGGCAGTCGTTCTGACGTGACCGCCCTCGAGTTCGCGGTGCAGGATGTGGCGGGCGCGCTCGGCGCTCGTAGCGTCGGGGCGGATCGGGTGGAACTGTGTGCGGCACTGGGCAGTACGGGTGGGCTGACGCCGAGCATCGGGACGATCGAGGCTGTAGTCGCAACGGGGATTCCCGTGCACGTGCTGATCCGGTGCCGGGCGGGCGGTTTCGTGTACGCCGATGCCGATGAGCTCGCGGTGATGAATACTGATGCGCGCGCGGCGGTTTCGGCCGGAGCGTCCGGTCTTGTAGTCGGTGCGCTCACGGCTGACCATCGGGTCGATATCGAAGGACTGCGCCGTGTTCTCGACAGTATTGATGACATAGAGCTGACCTTTCATCGTGGGATAGATCAGATCCGCGACCGCGAGGCCGCGCTCGACACGTTGATCGCCGCGGGCATGACCCGGGTGCTCACCTCCGGCGGGGCAGCAACCTGCGCCGAGGGAGTCGATGAGCTCGCCGCGATGGTCGAGCACGCTGCTGGGCGCATTCAGATCATGGCGGGTGGCGGGATCACCGTCGGTGATATTCCGGCACTACAGAGGGCCGGCGTAGACGCGATCCACCTGTCGGCCCGACGCGTCATCGCTGACGACGGCGGACCGGGTGGCGGCGGCACATCAGGTCACGAGCAGCTCGACGAGGAACTCGCGGCTGCCGCTGCCGCCGCGCTGTTCGGTTCAGGCGCGCTCGGCCAGGATTAACTCTGCTTCACCGGGGTTGCAGTCGAAGGCCGCTTGTACTGCGGCAACAGCCTTTTCGTGTTCGCCTGCCGCGACCAACCGGTCGATCTCGGCCCACTGATCGGTGGGCGGCGCCACCGAGGGGTCGAGGCGACTGTCGAGGCGTTCCCACATGCGGGCAACGGTGGGGTCGTCGGCCAGCAGTCCACCGAGGTGGGCTTTGAAGGTGGGGTGCTCGGTGCGGTACATGCCCATCCAGCTGCTGGCGGGCGGGCTGGCCTCGGCATTGGCGGTGCGGTCGGCGAGTTTGAGGATCACGGCTCGCGGGTGGGCGGCGATCTTGTCGTAGGCGTTCTGGTTTCGCGCCTTGCGGTCGGGACCGATGCCGGTGACCGCCCACACCAGGTCGAGAACCGGACGGCCGAAACGGGATTCGACATCCGCCGCGGTGACCGCCGTGTCCTCGATGACGTCGTGGAGCCATGCGGCCATCGCTAGTTCCCCGTCGTAACCGAAATCGTCGAGGACACGGCGGACGGCCGCGAGATGGGTGACGTACGGATGGTCGCCGTAGCGCTGATCGCCGTGTGCCGCGATGGCGAATTCCCGTGCTTCGATTTCGCGCTGATCGAACTCCATGCCGCACCCCCGTGCTCGAATGATCGTGTCGAGATCGACCCTAGCCGAGGGCACCGACAGGTTCGGAGAATCAGTCGGTGACCATGGTTTTTACCGCGGTGAGGATGCCGGTCTGGTCCCGGCTCTGGATATAGGTGAGCTCGGTGAATCCGACGGCCTCGACCCGATCCGCATAGTGGCGGATGTCGGCGTCGGCGAACGGATCACCACCGCGGCCGAGGAACAGCGACAGCACCGCCCGCATCCTGGGTGACGGCGACGCGTCCGCGAGCAGAAGCCGTCCGCCGGGCCGCAACACCCGCCACATTTCGGCGATCGCGGCATCACGTCGTGACTCGGGAATGTGGTGCATGACGAAAGTGCAGGTGACCACATCGAATTCGGCGTCGGGCAGCGGCAGTTCCTGCGCCGGCCCGACGACGTAGCGGTGGCGAGCGGCGCGATCGCGGGCGCTGTTGGCGGCGACGGCCGTGGCCGAGGGGTCGACGCCGACAGCGGCACCGGTCACCGCACCGAGCGCACGGACGAGTTTGCCGGGACCACAACCGATATCGAGCGCATTATCTCCCTGCCGCGCACCGGAGAGGGTGACGAATTCGGCGAGCAGACGACGATGCCTGCCGAGGAAGAACACCGAGGTGAACAGGTTGTAGCGGCGCAGACCTTCGATGACGAGGCCGGTGTCGGAGTCGTTGACGAACATGGGGGTGAGAAGCTGGTTTCGGGGCATGAGTTCATGGTCGGGCGCCACGGGACACCTCACCAGGAGCAGAATCGCCGGAGGTGTCCGTTATCGAACAGATCCGGGAAACCGTGCGGGAGGAAGCGATGGCCGAGCAGCCCGATCGCCGGGTTCGACGCACCAGAGACGCCCTGCACAAGGCGTTGATCGAGTTGATGATCGAGCGCGGCTACGACAAGGTGACCGTCAGCGACATCATCGGTCGCGCCGACGTGGGCCGGTCCACCTTCTACGCGCACTACCGCGACAAAGACGACCTACTCCTGGTGAGCTGCACCGAATTCCTGCGCCGCGAGATCACCCGCACGACCACCCCAGGTTCCCCGCTCGCCCCGCTGCGCGTGATGTTCCATCTCGCCGCGCAGTATCCCGGGGTCTATCGCCCGCTGATCGGCCCGAAGGCGACCGCGACCGTCGTGCGCGCCTACCAGCAGTGTGTCGCCGAACTGATCGGTGAACTCCTCGGCGAACAGCCGCCGGGCACGATCGAGTTCCTGTCGTGGGGGTTGCTCGGTGTGCTCGGCCCGGTGATCGAGCCTGCCGCGCCGACACCGCCCGCGCAGGCGTGGCAGCGCTTCGAAACGCTCGCGCTGTACGGGCTCAGTGTTCCCGGCGGCGCAGGTCCGGCCACGGTGGGCGGCGCAGAATCGCCAGTGTCGCAATGACTCCGGTGAGCAGACCGATCCATTCGCCGAGCTGAGCGATCCGATTGGAGTCCATCGCGGGTGTCCAGTGCGCGCGCCCGTCATGGACGACGAACAACCCGATCGGACGCGGGTGCCGCAGCAGACCGCCGCCGCGCGAGACGGTGATGATGGTCGTGCCGTCGGCGGTGTCGAACGGCTCGCCGAACACCATCGGCGGCTCGGCCACCAACTGTTCGACGCGATCTCTGATCGTCATCGCAATCCTGTCTCGTCGTCGGAGTTGCTGCCGTCGAAGATACGCGCCACGGGTCGCCACCGGCGCCACACCGTGATGATGGGGTGGGTCATGATGGGAACAGCCGACGAAAGGTGCACTCATGCGGGAACCGGCGTTGTCGACACAGTGGTCACGATCGCTGGGGCTGCGCATGCCGGTGGTGAACGCGCCGATGGGCGGTGCGGCGGGCGGGCGGCTCGCGGCGGCGGTGCGCGAGGCGGGCGGGCTCGGGATGATCGGGATGGGCAGTGCGGGGTCGGTGGCGGCGTTGCGGCGCGAGTTGGCCGTCGCGGGGACGCCGGACGGAATCGGGCTCGTCGACTGGGTCGCCGCCCGCGAGACCGGATTGCTCGCGGCCGCGATCGAGGCAGGTCCGCGGATCATCTCGGTCAGTTTCGGCACGGATTTCTCGTGGGTGTCGCAGGTGCAGGCGGCGGGCATCCTTGCCGTCACCCAGGTGTACGACGCGCCCGGCGCCCACCGCGCGCAGGACGCGGGGGTCGATCTGCTCGTGGCGCGCGGCAGTGAAGGTGGTGGTCACGGGGCCGACCGGCTGGCTCTGCTGCCACTACTCGACGCCGTGCTCGACATCGCGACCGTCCCGGTTCTCGCCGCAGGCGGTATCGGTTCCGGGCGAACGCTCGCGGCCGTGCTCGCAGCGGGCGCGGCGGGTGCTTGGCTGGGGACCTGTCTGGCCGCCGCCGAGGAATCGCTGCTGTCCGAATCCGCCCGCCTCGCGATGCTGGCCGCGGACTCCAACAGCACCACCGTCACCACTGCTTTCGACGAGGCGCTCGATCTGCCATGGCCACCGATCTATCCGGCGCGCGTGCTGCGCAACGAGTTCACGGACCCGTGGACACGATCGGACGAGATGCCGGATTCCGAACGTCTGCGCACGGCGATCGCGGCCGATGATCCTCGGCTCGCGCCCGTCGATGCGGGTCAGGGCGTCGGTTTGGTGACCCATATCGAGCCTGCCGCGACCGTTCTCGAGCGGCTGTGTGCGGACGCGGCGGAGCTTCTGCGAGCGCGCAGCACGTAGTCGACCGACGGGTGTGGGTCGGCCGCCGGTTGCGAAATTATGTAGATCGGTCTAGTTTTGCGGGTGTGGGCAAAAAGGGTGCCGAAACTCGGTGCAAGTTGATCCGTGCGACGCGGTCACTGATCGAGTCGCATGGATATTTCGGGGCCGGGCTCAACCAGATCGTGCAGGAAAGTGGTGCGCCACGCGGGTCGCTGTACTTCCACTTCCCCGGCGGCAAGGACGAATTGGTGGCCGCGGCGCTCGCCGAGAGCGGTTCCGATATCGCGGCGATCATCCGCACGATCGAGGCGGCGGACGCACGGGATTTCGCGCGGAAGATGGTGAACTTGCTCGGCGATCAATTGGAAGCCTCGGATTGGACCATCGGATGTCCGGTAGCGGCCGTTGCCTTGGATACCGCGTCCACCAATGAGGCTGTGCAGCAAGCCTGTTCGGCGACCTATCGACTCTGGGAAGAGGCGATCCGGGAGCGGTTGATCGCATTCGACCATCCCGAACCCGAACGGATCTCCACGGTCGCACTCGCATTGATCGAAGGCGGGCTGGTGCTGGCTCGCACCCATCGGTCCCGCCAACCGCTTCGGCACCTCGCCGACACCATCGATGTTCTGATCTGAACTCACCCCGACTTGCGGCCTCATCGCTTAAAAATATGTAAATCGGTCTACTGAAAGTAGGACACATGGAACATACGGACTCGGTCGTCTTCGGCGCCGCCGGATTCATCGGCCGCTCGCTGGTCGCCGAACTGCTGCGGACCGGGCACACCGTCACCGCCGCGCTGCGGGCGGGCAGTCAGGATCGACTGCGGACCTGGCTCGACGGACAGGGTGTCGACACCGCCGGCTTGACCATCACGACGACCGATATCGGCGAACCGGATCTCGCGCTGGGCGACACCGTCGACGGGGTGCGTGATGTGTACAACGCGGCGGCGTTGATGAAATTCGGCCTCGACGCGGAGGTGGCGCGTCGGGTCAACCTCGATGGCGCGGTGCACGTATTGGAATGGGCTGCGCGGCAACCGGATCTGCGGCGCATCGTGCACATCACCGGCTATCGCGCCGCCGAGGACGGGGGCACACAGGACTACGGCAACGGCGCGTACGAGGCGTCGAAAGTCGAAGCGGATGTCCTGCTGCGGCGTATCGCGGCCGAGCGTGACATCCCGTTGACCATGGCGAATCCGGCCGGGGTGCTCGGGCCCGGCCAGTATTTCGGGCTCGCCGACATCATCGACAATCTCTGGCGGGGTCGCTTGCCAGCGCTGCCAGGCTCGGCCGACACCTTCGTTCCGGTCGTCGATCTCGACTATGTGGTCCGGTTCATCGCCGGGCTGCCTACCCAGCCCGACACCGTCGGCAAGTCGTATCCACTACTGGATGCGACGACTCCCGCACTGCCCGAACTGATTCGGCTCGTCGCCGATCATCTGCATGTTGCCGCGCCGCGCTTCACGCTGCCGACGGCGCTGGTCCGGCGACTGCCTCGGGCAATGACTCATGCCGATCCCGAAGCGTTGTCGTTCCTCAGCACAGATCGGTACGACACCAGCGAAAGTGACGTCGTCGCACTGCGTCTCGGTGTCAGCCATCCGCCTGTAGGTGACCTGCTGCGCACTTACGCGGACGGAGTCGTCGCCAGTCGCAACGGCGCCGATGCGCCCGCACCGCGATCCGGCTTCCGGGACGGGACCTGGCTGGTCGGTGAGCAGGTCGAGCCGGAATATGTGCTGTTGCACGGCATTCCGCTCGACAGCGACTCGTGGATCGACGTCACGCGAGAGTTGGATGCCCCGGTGTTGACGGCAGACCTGCCCGGCCTCGGACGTTCGGCGTCTTCGCCGTCGATGGGTGACTGGATGGAGGAACTGATGGCACCGGTGCGAACTCGACCGGTCATCGTCGGCCATTCGCTGGGTGCCTGGGCCGCAATCGAATTCGCGCTGCGCCATCCTGAAAGAGTGTCGCGACTGGTGCTCATCGCACCCGCTTTCCTGCAGCAGCCTCCCTCCCGGCTCACGGGTTCACCCATCGCCGCCGAGGTGGTCAGGCGGATGCCCGCGTCGAAACTGGCCGCGCGACTGGGCATTCCGGACGGACCTGCCATCGCCTCCGCTGTCGCCGACCTGCGACGACCCGGCGTCGCCCAGCGCACGTGGGCGGCCTTGCGCGCCGCCGGTGCCTCGCGGGATGAACTCGCCGCCGAGCTGGTCCAGGTATCGGTTCCGGTCGACATCATCGTCGGTTCGGACGATCCGCTGGTCGAGCCGACCGACCGGGCCGTCACCACCATCGCCGGCGCCGGGCACTACCCGCAGTTGACCCATCCCGGCCTCGTCGCGCGTGCGCTGCGAGTCGAACAGACCTCCGCTGCAACATAGTTCACCCGATCGGAGCGAGCTCGATGCGTAGCGCGGGGTCGTTCAGCAGCTCCTGCTGAAGTGCGATGGTTTCCTCGGTTCGCCACCGTGCGTGCCAAGTGGGAACGCCGCCAGTCAGATTCAGCTCTCGCGGTGTGGTGAGCAGCGGCAGTTCCAGGCGGGCAGATGTGACCGTGACCGCTGCGTTCGTCGGCGTGTGCGACCACACGTCGTCGACCGCGTTGGTGATGCGGACGCCGAGTCGGTGGCCGGGGGCCAGGCGGGCGTCCTGCCAGAGCAGCCGGACTGCGGCTTCGGAACGGACGGGGGCGATGCCGCGGGTGATGACGGTGGCGCGGCCGTCGGGCGCGATGTCGTAAAGCTCCAGTGCGACAGTCGCTTCCGGCGGGCCGGACAGACTCAGGGCGGCAGTGGCTCGGCCCGCCAGGTGGACGGGCTCGGTGACCGGGTCCGAGATCGACCAGATTTCCCGGTCCGCACCGGGCAGCAGACCGCGATCGCTGTAGGTACCTGTGCGCAGTGCGACTGACGTGCGTCGGGAATCGGTTGGTGGCCAGACATTTTCGCTACGCCAGCCGCCGTCGAACTGGCCGACGGTCACGGGCGGGCCGGGCACCTCGACATCGGCGCCCGCCACGTGTTTGTCCAGGAATGCGTAGAGCTCCGAGGCGAAATGGGGTGTGCCGCACTTTTCACGGCAGTCCGAGTGGCCCCATTGACCGAACCAGGCGCGGTGGTCGCCGGGACCTCTGCCTTCCCAGGCCTCGACGATGCGGTCGGCTCGGGTGTTGGAGTCGAGGAAGCTCTGGCCGAGGAACATCGGGGTGGTGTTGCCGCGGACGGCATCGACCATGTCGCGTTCGCGCCAGTCGGGGTTGGCGGCGTTGTGGTCGGTGGTGAGGGCCAGGTAGCGGGCGGCGCAGTCCTGGGTCATCTGGACCGCGTTGGCCTTGTATTCGTCGCTGTCGGCCGGGTGGCCGGGGGTCGAGGCGATGGCCAGGTGTTCGGCACCGGCGGTGTCGGCCGGGCGAACCCCGTCCTCGGTCAACGGTTTTCCGCCGAACTTCCACGCGGTGCCCTGCATGTAGAGATAGGAATACGGATCGACAACCGGCTCGAACGCCGCCACCGCCGCCAGCCCCTTCGGCTTCGCGGCCAGCGCCATCATCCCGGTCCACCCCTCATACGACGTCCCGACCATCCCGACGCGCCCGGTCGACCACGGCCTGCTCGCCGCCCACTCCACCGCCGCCGCCACATCCGACCGCTCCCCCGGCCCCCCGAAATCCGGACACCCGTTGGACCCGCCGAACCCGCGCAGATCCACGATCACATACGTATATCCGGCCCGCAGCGCCCATTCGACCGGCAGGTTTTCGATCGACGGCCCACCGCCGGGCCGAGGCTGGGACAGATAGGCCAGGTGCGCCCGATACGGACTGGCAGTCAGCAGCACCGGGGTCCGCTGATCGGCCGCCACACCCGGTGGGCGCAAGACATCGGCATGCAGCCGAGTCCCGTCGGGGGCGGTGAGATACTCCTGCGTCCAGGTGTACGTCGGCTCGGCACTCGCAGGCGCCACCATCCCGAGCACCAACGCCACACCGACCACGACCCGAGCCACCACACCCAATTTCACCCCCGGACTATTGCCGTTCCCCGCTTCGGAGTCCAGCCCCGATTATCCGGGGGTCCGCGCCGCGTGCGAACCTCACACGCCGCTTCGACGGCGGGTCGGCGAACTGGTGGAGCTCGGCCTGCTCAGGCGGTCGACGACGAGCTGGTCGACGCTGAATCGTCCCGGCCCCGTCAACAGCAGCGCCAGGGAGGCCGCGCCGAGAATCAGGACGAATTCGTATCCGCCGTTCTCGGCGAAGAATCCATTCGACGCGTGCGCGAAGATCCACGCGCCGCCCATGATGAACACATATCCCGCCGCGACGATGCGGGTGAGGGCGCCCACGAGGAACAGTAGCGAGCCGAAGGTCAGCCAGATCGGAACGAACCGGCCACTCACTTCGTTGAGGGGAATGCCTGCTTCGCCTTGCAGCGCAACGATATTCGAGAGTCCGGTCTGAAAATCGTCGAGCCCGTGCACCAGGAACACGGTCGCTGTCGCCAGCCGCAGAACAAGCTTTCCCGTGTCGGTGACGAGCGGTGAACTGTCGGTGAGCACTGTGGTCTTCATTGTCGACCTTCCGCAAGGAATCGGATGTTTCGGGCATGTCCATGGCAACAGGGAATCATTCGCCGAGGAAGGACAGATCGGGTTGGCCCCGATACCCTCGAGGTATGGGGGATCTCGAGGTGAGAGAACTTCGATACTTCGTCGCCGTCGCCGAGCACTCGACGTTCTCGGGCGCCGCGACAGCACTAGGGATGGCGCAGCCACCGCTCTCGCGCGCGATCCGACTGCTCGAACGGCGACTCGGCGTCGAACTCTTCGTTCGGAGCGCGCAAGGCGTCACACTGACGGACGCGGGACGGACCCTGCTCGACGAATCGTTGCGCGCGCTGGCCGCGATCGAGGCGGCGGCGGCCCGGACGCAGCGCGCCGGAATGAACCGATCGACGCTGGTCGCGGCCGCGAAACCTGGCATAGCGTCCGGATTGTTGCGGCGCGTGGTCGACGCGTTCGCTGGATCTCACGAGAGCCCGGTGGTGGAGATCCTCGTCGCGGGCCACCGCCGCCAGGCCGACATGGTGCGCGACGGTCGAGCCGACGTCGCGATCGTCGGTTCGCCGTTCGACAGCCGTGGCCTCGAATCCGAAGTGCTCACCGAGGAGCCCCGCATCGCGGTGGTTGCCACCGACCACCGCCTGTCCACCCGGCGCGAACTGCGCTGTCGCGATCTGCTCGGCGAGACCATCCCGGTTTTCCACAACGCCACGGCGGACGAACGCCTCTACTGGTCCGGTCGGGACCTGCGCAATCCCGTCGAGTTCGCCGAGCCTGTCGAAGCCGCTACCACCGAGGTGGGTGACATCACCCAGGTCATCGAACTCGTCGCGCTAGGACACGCGGTCGCCCTGCTGCCACTCTCCGTCGCGAACGCTTATCCACGGACCGACATCGTCCACCTGCCCGTCATCGACGCGAGCCCGCATGTGAACTCGGTCGTGTGGCCTGCGGGATCGAGGTCGCGATCGGTGGCCGAATTCGTCCGTTTCACAGTCGAATTCGCGAGGGATGAGCAAGCTGGCCTGCGCCGCGGCGCTTCCTGACACCGGCGCGGATTCCCGGACTCAGACGCAACTGGGCGGGGGTTGCGCCGCAGCCGGACATGATCTGCCGCGCGGTCCCCTCCCGCCGACTCCGCAGACCTAGTCGTCAGGCGAGGCGCGGCGGTTGCGCTTGGTGACGCCGCGCCGCTTCTTCGCTGAGATCCGGCGTTCCTTCGCGCCGCGCGAAGGTTTGGTGGGGCGGCGAACAGGCGGCGGGGCGGCTGCGGCGTCGCGGAGTAGCGAGGCCAGGCGATCGCGGGCGGTCGCGCGGTTCTGCAGCTGTGCGCGCTGCTCCGAGGCGGCGATCGTGAGCACCCCGTTGACCAGACGAGTAGCCAGGCGGTCGAGCATCCGGGTGCGCAGCCACTCCGGTACCGAGGGCGAATTGGCGAGGTCGAACGACAGCTCGACCCGGCTGTCGGTGGTGTTGACGTGCTGACCGCCCGGACCCGACGACCGCGAGAACCGCTCGCGCAACTCGGCCCCGGGTATCACCAGCGTCCGAGTCACGGTCAGGTCCTCTGCCATGATCCGATGCCGTTCTCTCCGATTCGCGAGTCGACTCGACCACACGGGTCCAGTAGCGAGCTTGTGGTTCACGATAGCGGGACCTTGTGTGCGTGGACTACTGAGCCCAGGGCGTCTCCGGCGCCACGCTCGCCGCCGATGCTCACCTGTGCCCGCTCGGAAAGCGCGATGAAGGTCGAACCTTTGCGTCACACCCGTCCCAGTTCGAACGTGCCGGACCCGGCGACTTTTCCTACGGCAGCCCGGCAGCAAACGCAGCTCGTGTGCCAGTGGTCCTCTATCCCGAACCCGCTGACCCTGACCACTTCCGCGACTACTACGTAACCAACCACCTTCCGCTGGTCATGAAGATGCCCGGCTTCGAGGCCGACTCTGCCGACGCCGCCGCCATGGCCGCGTCGCGGGAGTCGCCGCAGGGTCGGCTGTCGTCCGCCGATGTCGCCAACTACGCCACCGGCGGGGTCGTCGTCATCGACTATCCGGTGCAGGATGGCATCGGCTGAGGCACGGCGGTTCGCGTTCGGTCGGCCGTTGTGAGCTGGCTCAGCTCAGGCACAACACTCTGCAGCAGTTTCGGAGAATCTTCCGTACATCGCCACCCTCAAATGCCGTTGAATGTCGTTGTGGCTGGCTAGGATTCGCGTCGTGTCACATATCTTGCACGTATACCTTGTCGACTTGGCAGAGGTCGAGGCAGTCATCGGGTCCAAGGACGAGAAGTTTCTGAATCGGCTGATCGCTGAGCTGTCCGACGATCATGATCCGGCAGACGGCTGCTGCGAACCGTGCGATCTTCCTGACTGTGCGGGACCTGATTGTGAGGAGTGCGACCCCTGCGAGGATGCGCGGCATCCGCGAGCGCTGCGGACAATCTTCGATGGCGGACCGTTCGACGAGGACCACGCCGATGCTTACATCTCGGCGTTGGAATTGATCTGCGCGGACATCGGCCGAGACATCGGCGACGCGAGTTTCTGGTTCGGCTACGACGGTCTTCCTGACGAGATCCTGAGCCTGGCCACCGATATGGACGGCGAGGACCCGTTTCCCTTCACCGACTCGAACGGTTGGGGTCACATCGACAAGGAGAGCTGCGCGGAACAACTGGCAGAGTGGGAGACCATTGCCGCAGGGCCCGACGACCACGGCGGCTACGCCGACTGCATCGTCGAGTGGTTCCGCGAATCCAAGGCTGCCGACAAGGATCTCGTCGGCTTCTGGGCAGGATAGCGTTCACGAATCTGGCGGGCCGAATCCGGAACCGCTCCTGAAGGTCTAGTTAGCGCTGTCTGCACCTTGTTCGGACGGCAGCCGAGCGTTGTAATGCCGCAGGGCGCGTGATCGCGGTCAGCCGGTGAGCAACTCGTCTACGGAGTCGGCGGGGTGTCATCGGTGGGTCACCTGGGTACGGCACCGGTGCGGAGTCCAGTCCCGTTCGAGCACGGTCCGGATCACTCGTGCGACCAGACCCGGAGCGATCACTGTGCCGTGATCGACCCAGGTGACCATGCGCTGCCCTGGTCCGTCCGCGATTTCGACGACGATGGCAAGTCCAGGCTCGTCGTCAGGAGCGACAACCCACCGATACCGCACGCCATCGACGTTGATGATCCGTGACCCTTTGTGCGCCAATCCCATTCACGAATCCAATGCCTCGACGTCCACTGTTGTCGAGCGGTTTTCACCACGGCGTCATCAGTACCGACGCAGGCGCTGGAACTTCGACTTCTCGTCAACCGGTCCGGGTTGGATCGGTGACGTAGCGGAGTTCTGCGGGCTTGCCGTCGACGCCGAGCGTCACGACTTCGTAGACGAGTGCGGGTTGGGGCGGTCTGGGGATATCGCCAGCGGGTGGACGAGGAAGGTAGTAGATGGCGCGGCTTCCGAGTTCGTTGACCGCGTTGCGGCGCGCCCCAGCGAGTGGTCCGTCGAGGAGGAGCAGGCGGCGGCCTTCGTTATCTGAGGGAAGGGCGCTCACTACCCCGATACGATCAGCCACGCTGCATTCTCCACGAGCCTTGTTCTTATGACCGTCACGTCGGCCGAACGGGTACAGGAACCTGGTCGTCCAGCAGCCGGCGGATTTCCTCGTCCGGATATGGGATGCTCCGGCTCGCCTGCTGGAAAGCAAGCATGAATGCCGACATCTCTGCGGCAACCGGCGCCTGCCGTGTGAGGACCGCGGCGGCTCCCTCTGAGATGTCCTTCGGCGGCTCACCCTCGGCGATGGCGCGAACCATCGCGGCGCGTCTCACTCGGTCGTCCTTCCGGAGTCCGTACAGGGCGGTGAGCAGCCAATTCGACAGGTAGGTGGCCGTGAAGCCGCGGTCATAGGTCTGGTTGTGGTCGAAGAACGCGGCTTCCTGCGGTGCGAGGTCGAAACCGGAGGAGAGCACGAGGCCGTAGTCGGCGAAGTAGAGGCGGCGACCGTCGGTCAGGATGTTGTGGAAGTGCGCGTCGAGGTGCAGTAGCCCACGGCTGTTCATGAACGCGGTGCCCTCGGCCAACTCCCGCTCCACCATGGCGCAGGCCCGGTCGGTGGCCCCATCGCCTGCCTCGACCTGGGTGTTCAGCCACTCGTGCAGGGTTTGTGGGATGTACTCCAGGAACAGTGCGATGCTCGCCGAAGAGTCCCGAACTGCCTCGATCCGGTGGCGGATCTGGGGTCGGTCGTCCCAGTAGGCGACGGCGCGATCGATGTCGGCGAGTTCGGTCGGCAGCGGCGTCGTGTCCGGCAGCACCCGCCAGTGGTGCATCAGCGGGAAGGTCTCGCGTTCGTCAGCGAGCACCCAATTCGTTGTCATGATGTGCACGGCGAGCTCGCGCCAGGCCCCGAAGCCCGCGCCGCCGACGAGGCCGACGCCGTAGTGGTAGAACATTGGCAGGTCGAACAGGTTCGCCGTTGACCGGACATGCTCTGGCTGCCGTTCCAGGTCGGAGAGTGGCACCCGCTTCACGAAGACCGGAGTGCCGGCGATCTCCAGCAGCGCTGACTTCCCGCCGATACCGGAACCCAGCGGCACTGCCGCATCGACGAGCTCGCGCAATGCGTGATCGCTGTGCAGGGCAAGGGCCGTGGAGACGGCGCTGTGGGCGCGCACGCGCTCCGGGCGCGACATACCGCGCATCACCACGATCACCCTCCCCGTTTCACTCGCGATTTCGCCCGCGATCAACAGTCAACCTATCGCGATCTTCGACCTGTCAGACGTCCAGACATACCCTTGCCACGTGATCGCGAACATCCTCGCGCCCTGCGAAAACTGTTGCAGCATGCGGGTTTTCGCTCATCGCTGGGCTGACGGGATCAGGCCGGGGGCGGTTTTGAAGGAGATGGCTTCCATCAGCGGTTTGCGTTTCGTGTTCTGGAATGCCGCGACGCGCCACTGGCCGGAGGGCTCGCGGATCAGGGTGTAGGTCTGCACCTTGGTCAGCTTCTTGGGGCGTGCGCCCTTGTACGAGTCGCCGCGGCCGGTGACGACGGCGGTGTCGGGGCCGAGGAATCGGATGCCGAGGATTTCGTCGGCGAGCTGAGTTCCCTTGAGGTACTTGGCGAACAGGATGCGGTGGCTTTCGGTGATGTCGTGCCGACCTCGGTAGTACGTGCCGACGAAAGTGACGTAGGTGGCGTCCTGGGTGAAGGCTGCCCCGTAGGCGTCGGCGTCGTGGCGACGCCAGGCATCTACGAGACCGGCGATCACCTCGGTAACCGCGCGCTGATCGTCCTGGGTAGTGGCCATGATTTCCTCCGAGTGGGTAGGCTGCATTTTATCTGCACGTAGTAAATATCTGCACACGTGCAACTATCAGAGTAGGAGGGTTCGAGCTTCATGGCAACCAGTGGTCAGCAGAACTCCGAAGAGGAGGTCTTCCGCGCCTACCTCGATGCCGTGGGATTGCACGGGATGGCGGGTGCGGCGGCGGCGGGACTGCATGCCTCCGAGTGGTACGCGCTCAGCCAGCTCGGATTGGCCGGCGCACTGACCTCGGGGCAGTTGGCGGAACGAACCGGGCTGACGACCGGGGCGACAACCCGCCTCATCGACCGGCTGGAACGGGCGGGTTACGTTCGCCGAACAGTCGACCCGGCCGACCGTCGCAAGGTTGTCGTCGAACCGGTCGCCGAGGCTCTCGCTGGGATCGGCGAGCTGGTGGCACCGGCTCGCCACCGGATCGCCGAGGTCCTCGACCGCTACACACCGGAGCAGCGCGCGGTGCTCTTCGACTACTTCGCGCACGCCGCACCCGCCTTCCGCGAAGCGACCGAGGAGATCAGGTCGGCCCGACCGTGACAGTCGCGGGCACCGAAAGCAAGAATCCCCCTGGCCGATAGCCAGGGGGATTCTTTGCGTACCTACTGCGTACGGAACGAGTCAATCAGCCCCGTTTCCGCAGGTCAGGATCACACGTCGTAGTAGAGCTCGAACTCGTACGGGTGCGGGCGCAGGTTGACCGGCGCGATTTCGTTGTCGCGCTTGAGCTGGATCCAGGTCTCGATGAGGTCGGGAGTGAACACGTTGCCCTCGGTGAGGTAGTCGTGGTCGTTCTCCAGACGGTCGATGACCGCCGACAGGCTGGTGGGGGCCTGCGGGATGTTCTTGGCCTCCTCCGGCGGGAGCTCGTAGAGGTCCTTGTCGACCGGAGCCATCGGCTCGATCTTGTTCTTGATGCCGTCCAGGCCGGCCATCATCATGGCGGCGAAGGCCAGGTACGGGTTGCCCGAGGAGTCCGGCGCGCGGAACTCGATGCGCTTGGCCTTCGGGTTGTTGCCGGTCACCGGGATACGCACGGCAGCCGAGCGGTTGCGCTGCGAGTACACCAGGTTGATGGGGGCCTCGTAGCCCGGCACCAGACGGTGGTAGGAGTTGACGGTCGGGTTGGTGAACGCCAGCAGCGACGGGGCGTGGTGCAGGATGCCGCCGATGTAGTGACGCGCCAGATCCGACAGGCCGCCGTAGCCGGCCTCGTCGTGGAACAGCGGCTTGCCGTCCTTCCACAGCGACTGGTGCACGTGCATGCCCGAGCCGTTGTCGCCGAACAGGGGCTTCGGCATGAAGGTGACCGACTTGCCGGCCTTCCACGCGGTGTTCTTCACGATGTACTTGAACAGCTGCAGGTCGTCAGCCGCGGACAGCAGCGTGCCGAACTTGTAGTTGATCTCGGCCTGACCGGCGGTGCCGACCTCGTGGTGGCCGCGCTCGAGCTCGAAGCCCGCGTTCTGCAGGTTGGTCGAGATCTCGTCGCGCAGGTCGACGTAGTGGTCGTACGGAGCGACGGGGAAGTAGCCACCCTTGTTGCGGACCTTGTAGCCGAGGTTGCGGCTGCCGTCCGGGTTGAACTCCTTGCCGGTGTTCCACGAACCCGAGACGGACTCGATCTCGTAGAACGAGCCGTTCATCTCCGAGCCGTAGCGGATGCCGTCGAAGATGTAGAACTCGGCCTCGGCACCGAAGAACGCGGTGTCGGCGATACCGGTCGAACGCAGGAACTCCTCCGCCTTACGCGCGATGTTGCGCGGGTCGCGGGAGTAGGCCTCACGGGTGAACGGGTCGTGCACGAAGAAGTTCATGTTGAGCGTCTTCGCGTTACGGAACGGGTCGATCCGCGCGGTGCTGAAGTCGGGGAGCAGGAGCATGTCCGACTCGTCGATCGACTGGAAGCCACGCACCGAGGAACCGTCGAACGCCAGGCCCTCTTCCGCCAGGTCGGCGGTGAACGCCTTCGCGGGGATCGAGAAGTGCTGCTGGACGCCGGGCAGGTCGGAGAAGCGGATATCGACGTATTCGATGTCCTCTTCCTTGATGTACTGGATGACCTCTTCGGCCGTGCTGAACGTCACTTGTTCTCCTTACGGATCGGTTCCCAGCCAGTCACAGTGCTGGCCCTTGCGAGCGACCTGCAAGCAGTCGCTACGGCAGGGTTCGTCGCGCCCTGACGCTAAGGATGCGGTGTTTCCCATCGGTCAAGGCTGTGTTTCGCCAGTGTTACGCAGGCCGTATACCTTGATGATCTCGGCCACCAGGGCGCAACCTGCACGCTAATCCTGCCATCCGCGCGATCGCGCGCTGACGTGACCTCCACTAACGCGGTCGTGGGCGGCCGACCGCGCGCCACTATCCTGGGGTCATGGCGCGTATTACCGGCACATGGCTCTCCGGCTCCCCGGGCGAACCCGGCGACTCGGACATCATCGGCTATCCCGGTGAGTTGTACGGGCTGCCGCGCGAGGGTGCGGGCTCGCTGGCACCGACCTGGCGCCGGGTGGTCGCGATGTTCCTCGACTGGTTCATGGCGGTCGGGATCGCGGCGGTGATCACGGGCAGCTTGGCATCGTCGTCGGTGCCGTTGATGGTGTGGTTCGTGGTCGGTGTGGCCGCGGTGACGCTGTTCGGCTTCACTCCGGGCCAGTACTTCATGAAAATGCGTGTGCTGCGGATCGACGCGCCGGTGCCGGTCGGGTTCGTGCGCGCGCTCGCCCGGCAGGTACTGGTCTTCTTCGTCATCCCCGCGCTGTTCACCGACGCCGACGGGCGCGGCATGCACGACCAGGCCACCGGCACCGCACTGGTCAACGCCCGCTGAAACGCAACGCCCCTGAAACGCCGCGAGCCCGCCACCTGCGGTCAGGCGACGGGCTCGGGACGATAGTGCGGATCAGCGGCGACGGATCGCGCGCTGCATGCCCTTCATTTTCGCGCCGGGGGGCATCGGGCCCTTCGGCATCGCGGGACCGCTGCGCGAGCTCAGGGCGGTGAGCCTGCCCTCGATCTGGTCGATCCGCTTGACGTCGATGTTGCGCGGCAGCTTGGTGAGGTGTTTCTGCAGCTCCTTGAGGGGAATCTGCCCTTCCTCGTTGCCCACGATCACTTCGTAGATGGGGGTGTCACCGACCAGGCGGGCGGTGCGCTTCTTCTCCTGCTGGATGAGCGACTTCACGCGCTGCGGGGAACCCTCGGCGACGAAGATCACCCCGGGCAGGCCGATGACGCGGTGCACGGCGTCGAGCTGGGTGGTCGCGGCGACGCCGTTGGCGACCCGCCACTTGCCCTGCAGGTTCTCCAGCACCCACGCCGCGGCGCCCGCCTGACCTTCGGCCTTGCGGTACACGTTCTTCTGCACGCGGCGCCCGAACAGGATGAATGCCAGCAGCACACCCAGCAGCAGACCCAGCGGCAGCAGGAACCACTGCATGTCGAAGATCAGCCCGATGAGGAAGAAAACCACCGTGGTGCCGACCAGTGCGCCGATCATCAGCGGCAGCAGCGCCTTGTCTTCCTTGCGCTGCATGTTGAACGCCTGCCACAACTGCTGACGACGTTCGCGTGATGCCTGCTTACGGGCCGCTTTAGCCGCGGCCCTGGCTTCCTTCGACGGCTTGCCGCCCTTGCCTCCTGCCATGGTGTCAGCTTAGATGGCGCGTCGCCGGGACGTCTGACCGCATCACACCGCACGACGATCCCGGCGTTTCGGGCGTCTTTCCGGGCGAAGGGCGGCGTGGCGGGCCACAATGGCACGGATGCGTCCGATCACCGAGAACCCCGCCCCCTCCCCCGTCACCGAGGGCGTCGACGACGAGGTCGCCCGGCGGCTGGCCGTCGCACTGCAGTGCGTGACGGTGTCGACCGAAGATCCCGCGCACACCGCCGACGCGGAGTTCGTCCGCCTGGCCGCCCACCTGGAAACGTCGTTTCCCCGCGTGCACACCGAGCTGTCGTTGACGACCTTCGGGCACAGCAGGCTCTACCGCTGGGACGGCGTCGAGCCGGGCGCGGTGTCGGCGATCCTGCTCGGGCATCAGGACGTGGTGCCGGTCGACGACGCGCAACGCTGGACCCATCCCCCGTTCGACGGTGTCGTCGACGACGAATTCATCTGGGGCCGTGGGGCGATCGACGACAAGAGTCGCGTGCTCGCCGTCCTGGAAGCAGTGGAATCGTCCCTGGAAGCTGGAATTCGCCCGCGCCACACCATGTTCCTGGCCTTCGGGCACGACGAAGAGGTCTTCGGTGACGGCGGGGCGGTGCGGATGGCCCAGCACCTGCGCGAACAGAACGTGCGCGCGGAACTACTGCTCGACGAGGGCGGGGTGATCACCGAGGGTGTCGCCGACGGCGTCGACCGGCCGGTGGCCAGCATCATGCTCGGCGAGAAAGGCTATGCGACGGTGCGGCTTTCGGTCACCGAGACCGGCGGCCACTCCTCGATGCCGGGCAAGCAGACCGCGGTGGGACGGCTGGCTCGGGCGGTCGCCCGGGTGCAGGATCATCCGATGCCACTGCGGCTCACCCCGGTGATCAGCGACATGCTCGCCCGCATGCGCGAAGCGCTACCCGAACCGCGGCGCCGACTGCTCGAACTCACCGACGCGCGCGGCTTGTCCAAGCTGACCGGACCGCTCATCGCCCGGATCATGGCGACCGGACCGACCACCGAGGCCCTCGTCCGCACCACCACCGCGCCGACGGTGATCAGCGGTGGGGTGAAGGCCAATGTGCTCCCACAGAGCGCCGAGGCACTGGTGAATTTCCGTATCCTGCCCGGTGATTCGGTGGCGGCGGTGCTGGCGCACTGCGCTCGGGTGATCCGCGATATCGGCGTGGCGATCGACCTCGTCGGACCCGCCTCGGAACCCTCGCAGTTCAGCGAGCCCGGACCGGCGTTCGACATGGTCGCCGAGCTGGCCTCGAGCCTGGTGCCCGGAATCGTGACGACCACCGGAATCGTGCCCGGCGCCACCGATTCGCGCCACTACGACGGCCTGGCCGTCACCCGCTGCAATTTCGCGCCGATCATGTTGACCGCGGCCGATCTGGAACGGATCCACGGAACCGACGAGCGGATCTCGCGACTCAACTACGCTCGCCTGATCGAGTTCAACCGGCGTCTCATCGAGCGGCTCGCCGCGGCGCCCGAAACAACAGGAGCGCCACGATGACAACCGACACCGGCGAGTTCGCGGGCCACGGCGGCAAGATCGCTTGGCGCGCATGGCAACCCGAGACCGCTCCCCGTGCGGTGGTGGTGCTCGTCCACGGCGTCGCCGAACATTCGGGACGCTACGAGCATGTCGGCGACGCGCTGGCCGCGGAAGGTTTCGCGGTCTACGCGCTCGACCATGTCGGGCACGGTCTGTCCGAGGGCGCGGCCGCCAATATCGGTTCGATGCAGAGCGCCGCCGACAATGTCGCGACGCTGCTAGACCTCGCGAGCGCCGCCCATCCCGATGTTCCCCGGTTCCTGCTCGGGCATTCGATGGGCAGCCTCGTCGTCCTGCATCAGGCGACCCGCGGACCGGTCGACGTGGCGGGCATCATCGTGTCCGCGCCGCCCCTGGACATCGCGGTCGGCAACCCGCTCCAGCGCCTCGCTGCTCCCCTGCTCACCCGGTTCGCGCCGAATCTCGGTGTGCTGACCCTGGATTCGTCCACGATCAGCCGCGATCCCGAGGTGGTGCGCGCCTACGACGAGGACCCGCTGACCTTCCGCGGCAAGCTGCCCGCGCGCACCGCGGTGGAGATCCTGCAGCACACCGCGCTGGTGAAACAGCGGCTCGGCGCGCTCACCGCGCCCCTGCTGGTGCTGCACGGCACCGCCGATGTGATCGCGTCACCGTCGAGCGCCGATCTCCTAGAACGCGACGCGGGCTCGACCGATGTGACGGTGCTGCGCTACTCGGGGCTGTTCCACGAGGTGTTCAACGAACCCGAGCGCGCGAAGGTGCTCGGCGACGTCACCGACTGGCTGTCAGCGCATGTTACCGACCGGTAGCTTTTCGTCGCGGTGACCTAGTAGACTCCGAGCATGACCACGTCTACCGGCGCCGTTGCCTTCATCCGGGCGAGCTGGCACAGCTCCATCGTCACCAAGGCGCACGAGGGGTTCCTCGCCGAATACACCGGCTTCGGGTTCGACCCCGAGGTCGTCGAGGTGTTCGACGTCCCCGGCGCCTTCGAGATCCCGCTGCACGCCCAGCGACTGGCCCGCACCGGCCGCTACGACGCGATCGTCGCCGCGGCACTGGTCGTCGACGGCGGTATCTACCGCCACGACTTCGTCGCCTCCGCCGTGATCGACGGCCTGATGCGCGTGCAGCTCGACACCGACGTACCGGTGTTCTCGGTGGTGCTCACCCCGCACCACTTCCACGAGCACAGCGAGCACGTGGACTACTACACCAACCACTTCGTGACAAAGGGAGCCGAGGCTGCCCGCGCGGTGGCGAACACCCTCAGCTCCCTGCGGTCACTGCCAGCCGCTATTTGAACTGGTTCAGGCAGGCCTGTTCGCCGCTGAGAACGCCGGTGCGGAACGCCTCGAGGCGCTGATATCCGCTCGGCACCACCTTGCCGTTCACATCGGAGGCGGCGAGACCGTCGGCGAGCAGGCCAGAGACCGCTTCGTCGAGGTCACCGGCCGACAGGCGCGGATCACTGTTCGGCTCACTGAGTTTCGTGGTGAGCACGCCGGTCAGGCAGGCGGTGCGCAGGCCCGCCGAATCGGCACCCGTCAGTGACAGCTTGCGATCCTGCTGCACCGCGAGGGCATAGCGGGACACGAACACGGCGGCGGCGTTGTAGTCGCCGGTGACGACCGCCGACAGCGGTTCCTCCTTGGTGCTCGCACCCTCACCGGCCCGCTTGGCCATCGCCGGAATATCGGTGCCGATGGTGTTCGAGCCGGGGCAGTAGGACACCGGCTCAGTGGTGGTCGTCGAGGAGCAGCTGCGGGTGACGCCGGCGTAGTCGAACTTCGGCGCGTTCTTCACCGGCATCGACTTGCCAAGCTGGTTGGCCAGGGTGGTCAGGTTTTCCTTGTTCACCGGGAGCTGCTGGTCGCGTTCACCTTCGTCGAAGGTGACCGGCAGGCCTGCCCGACGCTTCTCGATCTCGGCCTCGTTGATGTCCTTGCAGGACTTGGCGCCGTCGGTGTAGCCCATCTGCACCGCGCTGACCCGCTCGAACGCCGAACCGTGCACGGCGTCGGGATCATTGGGGTCGCGGTCGCGCACGGCGACGGTCGCGCCGAGCACACCGTTTAGGCCGTCGGTGGTGTTGAGCGTGAAGTGCTTCGAATTGCCTTCGGCCACATGGCGAAGGAACACACCGGCCAGGCAGTCGGCCTGCTGCTCCTTGACCAGCGCGTCGGTGAAGAAGCCGCGCAGCAGGTCGGCCTGGGACTGGATGGCGTGGCCGTACTCGTGGGCCAGCACCATCACCACCGACATCTCCTTGTACTTCTCGACCAGCAGCGGCAGCAGGACCGCACGGTCCCAGCCGATGGTGTGATCGAGCGGGCAGTAGGCGGCGTTGACCAGCTTGTAGGTGCTGGACTTACAGAACTGCACCGACTCCGCCTCGGAGGCGCGGGCCGACCACGAGATGACCTTCGAGGCGGGCTTGAAGTCGCCACGGAAAGTCTTGGGGTACTCGGTCTTCCAGTACTCCTCGATGTCGGCGAGGGCGTTGAGAGCGAGCTTGTCGATCTTGCCGTTGTCCCCGTTCTCGGCCTTCTTGTCGGTGTCGGGCACACCGGGACGCGAACCGCTGGGACCGCTGGACGACGCCGCGCCCGCCACCTCCCACGGGTTGTCCATCACCGGCTGCGCCTGATCGCTCGCGACTGTGGTTGCACTGCAACCGGATACGAGCATGCCGATGCTCACCAAAGCTGCCATGGCCGCGCCGAACCGATGTCTTCTCACGCGCTGTCCTCCCCATAAATGACGCGAACGCTGTGCGGTCCGCTACCGAGCGATCACATGGTAAACGACTGGTGTCACAGGTCCATTCGGATCGTGGCCAGCACCGCGCGATGGTCGGAGCCGGGGATGGTGAGGGTGCGGATCTGTTCTGCCACGCCACCGGCGACGAGAATGTGGTCGATGCCGATCACCGGGCCCCACCGGCGATCGTCCGGCCAGGTGAGCAGGACGCCGTCGCCGGTCTGGTCGGCGGCCGAGGCGAACGCGCCGTCGAGCAGAGCCCGGTAGGCCGAATGGTCGTGTGTGGCATTGAAATCCGCGCCCACGATCGCAGGCGCGCTGGTGGCCGCGAGGATCTCGTCGATCTTGCGCATCTCCGCCGACCAGGCGGCGAAGTCGAGGTTCGGCGGGATCGGGTGGAAGGCGAACACCGGCATCGGGCCGCGCTGCGGGTGCTCCATGATCGCGGAGATATTGCTCATGGTGAAGCCGTCGTATTTCTTGGTGTCGCGCAACGGGTATCGGCTGTAGATGCCGGTGCCGCCACCACCGGATTCGGTGGCTTCGGTGTAGAAGTAGGGCAGTCGTTCTTCCAGGCCCGCCTCGCGCAAGCGCACGATGGAGTCGTGGGTCAGTTCCTCGACCGTGAGCACGTCGACGTTGTTGTCGCGCACCGTCGAGACGACCGCGTTCGGATCGGCCAGCCCGAAAAGAATATTCGACTGCAACACAACGATTTCCGGACCGGCGGCTGCCCTGGCCTCGGGAATGTAGGACGGCACCACCAACCACGCGGCACCGGCCAGCACCAGCGCCGCCGCCCCCGAGCTACGCCAACCCCGTGCGAGCAGCATCAGCACCAGCCCGACGACCGCACCGAGCATCAACCACATCGCACCCGAAGCCAGCAACACCATCGACTTCTGCGACCAGTCCACGACATGCAACACGATCCCGATCACCGCCGCGACGACCGCGCCCCACCCCAGTACGAGCAACGATCGCTGCACCCATTTACGCATCATGCGGCCACCCTAAGCGGGCTCACTTTCGACTCCCTTGTGACCGCCTTGAAGGTTCTCTGAGGCCTAGACTGCGGCCGTGTACATCGAAGAGTTCACCGCCGGGGGTCCGCTCACCGAGCACGCCGTCGAGGAGCTGATGACCGTCGCGAACAAATACCGCACGTCGATCACGCTCACCGTCGGCGAACGCACCGTACAACTGCCGGTTCTGCCCGTCTGCTGGGACGAGCTGTCCGTCCGCGCGGGCACCTCGATCACCGTCGAAGCCGACCGCGGCACCGACCTCGAGAACCGCACCGCGCTGACCGACTTCGTCACGACCTTCCAGCGCGCAACCACGCCCTAGAGCGGCAAGCCCGCTTCGATCCAGTTGTAGGCCTGGATCTTTCGTGACGCCGGATCGTTGACGACCTGGTTGATGAGGTCGTTGATCTGGTCGGTGGACAACGGGTAGCCGTAGTGTTCGGCGGCGCCCGCCGACGCCCAGAGGGACGCGAAGAGGCCGGGACCGCCGAGGATGTGGGACAGGGCGGCGGCGACCTCGTCGACGGTTTCCAGGACGCCGTGGACGAGCGCGATCGCGATGTCCTCGTCGCCGGGCGGCATGCCGGGGGCCAGCGCACCGGATTCGACGGCGCGCTGGGCCAGCCAGGCGCGCGGGACCAGCGGGCTGGGGCCGATGGCGTCGCCGAGGTAGTAGCGCCATTCGCCGGGATTGCCCTGGTCGAAGGCGTGGATGTAGAAGGTGCGGGTGAGCGCCCACAGGGCGATGTAGCGCAGGGCGAGGTGCTCGGGGCCCAGGTGGGCGTCGGGGCCATCGGCGCGGTCCTGTTCGAGCTGATTCCAGGCGAAGCGGAACCAGACCTGCTCGGAGTTGCCGACCCAGGTGGCGGGCAGGCGGTCGGCCAGTGCGGCCAGGTCGCCGACCGGGCCCTCGAGAGCGGTGTCGCCGGAGGCTTCCACGCGCAGGTTGTCGACGTAACCGCGCAGGGCGTCGACGGAGGTGAAGACCGCGTAGCCCAGTTGCGCGAAGCGGGTGAGGTCGGCGTTGGACGGTTCGAGAACCAGCACCACCGGCATACCGACACCGGGCTGCAATCCCTCGGGCCAAAACGCTTCGGCGACAGCGAGTTCGCGGCCTGTGACCGGGTCGGACACCTCGCTGTCGAGCAGCGGGAAACCGAAACCGTCGGCGATGAGGTCGTCGACGAGCGCGTTCACCTGGTCGACCGCCGGATCGCCGATCGTCACCCCAGCGACGCCCACCGTCAGCAGGGTCGGTCGGTGCAGCTTGCCGGTGCGCAGCTTCTCGAGGAAGGCATCGGCCGAGGCGGACAGCAGTTTGCGGCGCGCGCGCAGGAACTCGCGATAGTTCTCCACCCGCCACAGCGACGGATCGGTCGGAATCCACTGCGAGGCAAGCACACCCGGGTTGCGGCGCTCCACCTCGGCGAAGTAGTCGGCGGGCTCGCGCTCGCCGAGTTCGGCTTCCGAACCGGGGCTGAGGAAGCAGAAGTTCGCGATCGCGTTGATCTCGTTGCGTTCGTAGCCGGCGTCGCGCAGCAGGGTTTTCGGGAACAGGTAGTGCACCTGCACCGGGCTGCGCTCACCGAACTGCTCGATGCCCAACTCGGAGCCGGTACCGAGATCGCGCGAACCGTCGACGCGGGTGAGCATGTACAGCAACGGATAGAACCGGGAACCGCGGGTGGCACCGGCGAAATCGTCGGCGCACAGGTCGAGCGAGCCGCCGCGCAGCCGCTCCAGCGAACCGATCAGCGCGTTGATGCCGCCGCGTTCGAGGGTGTCGTAATCCTGCTGCAGGAACGTCTCGGTGGAGCCACTGAACCGACCCCACAGCGCCGAGTGCACGTACCAGTACAGCACCCGGTCGCGGTGCAGATCGTCGTCGAAGCCGCCGCCGTTGAGGAACAGCAGCCGGGTGATCACCGGAATCGCGTAGCGGCCCATCAGGACTCGGTCGTGATCGAGGCCGAGCCTGCCCGCCACCGTGTCGAGGAAGGTGTCGACCTGCTTCGTCGTAGCCACCAGCGCCTGCTCGAATTCCGCGGGTGCCAGATCGCCGAGCGCGTCGAAGTGCGCGCGCCCGTTGCCGACCGCGATGACGTTGCGCAGCAACCAGTCCAGGGTGAAGGTGTAGCCCTCTTTGTCCCAGCGGATCAGGTGGTCGCGCAGATTGCCGCGCGCCTGCGGCCACTGCGCGCACAGCGTGGCCAGCGCGAGGTCGCCCTTGGACAGTTTGGTGCCGCCGGAGTTGACCCGGTTGAAGATGTCGACCACCTCGTCGACCGTGCGATCGGACCCGGTGATGGTCTCGACATTGAACTCGCGGTGGGTGATCTCGCGAACCTTGTTCAACCGATCCAGGTACAGGGCAAGGGTTTCCGGCGATTCGTCGGGGAACCTGGCCAGGTAGTGCATCGGGCCCTGGGAGAACAGTTCGGTGATGTCGATCCAGGCGGGCGCGGTGTCGCGACCGGGCACCTGGAATTCGAACAGCTCCCGCTCGACATCGAAATGCAGGCCGGTGAACGCGATCTCGTCGCCTTCGAAGAACGACGGCGCCGTCCCGCGCACGATCCCGTACAGGGTGGTGATGCGCTGCTGGCCGTCGAGCAGCAGCTGACGCAGCCCCGAACCGGTCGTCGACCCGCGCACCGCGATCTCCTCGGACCCGGTCTCCCACACCAGCAACCCACCGACCGGGTACCCGAGATACAGCGACCGCATGAGTCCACGCACCTGGTCGCGGTTCCACACGTAGCCACGCTGGAATTCGGGCAGCAGCACAGCACCGGAGTCGATCTGGTCGAGCAGGGTGGACAGACGTGTCACGGCAGCCTTTCGATCGAGATCCGGTGGCGGACAAGCGCCCCATCGTTGCACGGATCGTACCGACACATCCCGACATGCCAGCGGCCGAACGGAACTGGCTGTTGTTACTCCGTCCCTGACACCGCGGCCCGGAAGGCGTCGGAGGCGTAGAACGGAGCGAGCCTGCGGCGCAGCACGGTGTCGAGATAGCCGCGCTCGTCGAGAGTTTCCAGGACCGGCGGGCCGAACCGCAGCGCTTCCTCGATCATGTCGGCGCGGCCGACGCCCAGTTCAGCCAGCAATTCGGCAAGGGGGGTGTCGCCGTATTTGTCGAAGACGTGGTCGACACCTTCGTCGAGCAGGGCATGGAAGTAGTCGGTGTCTCGGAAGGAGCGCCAGAATTCGAAGGCGAGCACGACGATGTCCTCGACATCGTCGGCCGAGACCAGTTCGCGGAACGAGCCGACCGCGTCGCCGGTGTGTTTGCGCCAGGTCTCGCGGGCACTGTCGAACAGCACCTCGTCGGCGTCACTGCTGTTGCCGCGCAACACGAATCGCGCGCCCGTGCGGGTGAGCTTGCCGACGCCGCTCTCGATCACCGGCATCGCGGGTTCGGCCAAGCGCGACAGCGCGCCGCGCAGCGATCGGGTCAGACCCGAGCCCTCGGCGTGCTTGCCGTCGTCGACCGCGGTGACCACCGCGCGCTGGACCGCCTCGACACACGCGTCGACGGTGACCGGGCTGTCGAGCACCAGCCGCACCAGCCGGTGGGTGAGGTCGAGATCGGCGACGGCATCGATCAGCTCGTCGAAGCGGCGGTTGTCGACGAGCTCGCCGACCTCGATCTCGTCGTTGGCGCGATGGTTGTACAGGCGGGTGGCGATCTCGCCGACGAGTTCGGGAATCGCGCCCTCCACCGGAACCTGCACGGCGAACTTGTGCGCGACCGCCTTGATCTGCTCGCGGGTGACCGCCTCGGCGAGCGTAAGGACCGCGGCCTCCTCGAGCGCGCCGTCGACTTCCTCGGTGGCGAACTCCAGGAAGCCGGCGGGATCGCGCAACTGCTGCTTGGTGAACGCCACGTGCGCGTCGAGCACTCGCATGGCCAGGTCGACATGCCCGCCGTTCGTCTCACCCATACCGCCCAGATTGGCACAGTCAGCGCCGCGATGTGAAAAGGCCTCGAACATTGGTTGCCCGCAGGCGCGACACGCCGTGTGTGCACCACAAACTCCGCCCACACCGCTGTGTGACAATCTGCAAGGCGCGGTTTGCTGGCGAGTATGGCATACTGGGTTGCTGAGACTGGGCTGATCGCAAGTGATCGCCATGGCTCACCTACGGAAAAGACTTTTAAAACATGACTCAAGGCACCGTCAAGTGGTTCAACGGCGAAAAGGGCTTCGGCTTCATCGCCCAAGACGGAGGCGGCCCCGACGTCTTCGTTCACTACTCGGCTATCGGCGGCTCGGGCTTCAAGTCCCTCGAAGAGGGACAGCGGGTGGAGTTCGAGGTCGGCCAGGGCCAGAAGGGCCCCCAGGCCCAGGACGTCCGCGCCATCTGATTTCGGCGTGAACTGAAAAAGCCCCGCACCACTGGTGCGGGGCTTTTTCATGTCCAGACCCCTGTGAGCGGACGGTAACCCAGTCGTGTCCGCACTTCACTCCACCGAAACAAGTGAGCCCTAGATTCTTGGATACGAGTTTGGATCCAAACTTGGATGCAGACTCGAACGTCCTTCCCCCTAGGAGCTCGCATGGTCCCGCCCACCGCGCCAGGAATCCATATCGGCAGCCTCACCAAGAAGTTCACGGTCGGCCGCGCCGAGGTCACCGCCCTCGACGGCGTGGACATCCACTCCGACGAGGGCGAGTTCGTCACCCTCCTCGGCCCGTCCGGGTGCGGCAAGAGCACCATCCTGCGGATTCTGGCCGGGCTGGAGACCCAGACCGAGGGGACTGCGCTCGTCCACGGTGAAACCCCCTTCGACATGCGCAAGCACCACCATCTCGGCATCGCGTTCCAGGACGCCGCGCTGCTGCCGTGGCGGTCGGTGCGCACGAACATCCGGCTGCCGCTGGAGGTGGCGGGGCAGCGATCCGACGATCGCGCCATTCAGGATCTGATCGACCTGGTCGGCCTCACCGGATTCGAGAACGCCCGTCCCGCACAGCTTTCCGGCGGTATGCGCCAGCGCGTCGCGATCGCTCGGGCGTTGGTCGTCAAACCCCAGGTGCTCCTGCTGGACGAACCGTTCGGCGCACTCGACGACATGACTCGGCAGAACCTCAATATCGAACTGCTGCGCATCTGGACCGAGCGACCGGCCACCACGCTGATGGTCACCCACGGGATCTCCGAGGCGGTCTTCCTCTCGGACAAGGTCGTCGTGATGAGCGCCAGGCCCGGCCGCGTCCAGAAGGTCGTCGACATCGACCTACCGCGCCCGCGCACACCTGCCATGATGCGCACCAGCGCGTTCCACGACTACGTCGACCTGCTTTCGGCGATCCTGTTCGGCACCGAGACCGCCGAGGTCGACGATCTGGAGCCGGCGCGATGAGCGGCAAGCGATACCTCGGACTCCTCGGCACCACGATCGTTCTCGCGCTCTGGCAGCTGGTCGGGATGACCGGCGTGCTCGGACCCGCCATCGCGGCCCCAGTGGCGATCATCGAGGGCCTCGCCCACGACGGCACGGCCTTCTACGGCACCCACCTGCCCGTCACGCTCACCTCGGCGGGCGTCGGCTACTTCTGGGGCAACGCCGCCGCGATCGCCTGCGCGGCGCTGGTGCTGACCGTGCCCGCGTTGGAGAAGCTGGTGCTGCAGATCGGGATCGCCTCGGCGTGCATCCCACTCATCGCGATCGCGCCGATTCTCGCCGCCTGTTTCAACGGGCCCGCGACCTCGGCGATCATGGCCGCGGTGTCGGTGTTCTTCGCGACGCTGGTCGGCACGGTCAACGGGTTGCGTCGCGCCGATCCGGCGGGCGAGGACCTGGTCCGGGCCTATGGCGGTGGCCGCGTGCTGGTCCTGCGCAAGGTCCAGTTCCTGTCCGCGCTCCCCTACATCCTGACCTCGCTGAAAATCGCGGTGCCCGCCGCGCTGCTCGGCACCGTCATCGGCGAATTCATGGGCCAGGAACGCGGCCTCGGCGCGGCCCTGGTCGTCGCGCAGCAGTCCAGCGAGGTGGTGCGGGCCTGGGGCATCACGCTCGTCTGCAGTCTGCTCGCCGGTCTGGCCTTCGCGCTGGTCGCCGGTGTCGAACGCCTGGTGACCCCCTGGGCGCCCAGCACGTCGGGAGGCATCGCGTGACCACGATCGCGCGCGGCCTGACGCGCACTCTGCTCACCTTCGTCGGGGCCGGTGTCGCCATCGTGGCGGTGTGGACGCTGTTCCTGCGCCTGGTGAACGTGAGCCCGTTCGTCGCCAAGTCGCCGACCGATGTCTGGCGCTACCTGTTAACCGAACCCGAAGCGGCGGCGAACCGTTCGGCGATCACCGCCGATCTCGTGCGGACTCTGATCGATGCCTCCTACGGCTTCGTCCTCGGGCTGTTCCTGGCCGCGGTGATCTCACTGGTCTTCTACTTCTCCCGCACCGTCGAGTCGATGTTCGTGCCGAGCGTGACCGCGATGCACGCCATCCCGATGGTCACCGTCGGCCCGATCCTGGTGTTGATCTTCGGGCGCGGCGCGCTCGGTACCGCGGTGGTCGGCGCCGCGATCGTGGTGGTCCCCGCGTTGCTGACGATGCTGCACGGCATCCGCTCGACCCCGCGCACCGACCTCGACATGGTGACCGCCTTCGGTGGTTCGCGGGCCGCCGCCTTCTTCAAAGTGTCACTGCCGCACGCGATTCCCACGTGGTTCACGGCGGGGCGGGTCGCGGTCACCACCTCCGTCGTCGGCGCGCTGCTCGCCGAGTGGCTGGCGACCGGCAAGGGTTTGGGCGGCCAGATGCTCAGGGACGCCAACGAATTCCAGTTCGCCCGCCTGTGGTCCTCGGTCGTCGTCCTGACCGTGGTGTGCGTCGTCCTCTACCAACTCGTCTCCGTCGTCGAAGACGCCGTCGGATCCCGGATGCGCGCGGCCCGCTGACCGCGCACTCCCCTCTCACCTGTCTCGACCATCGGAGCGTCATGTCCTCTCAGTTCGACCGTCGTAAGTTCCTCACCCGCGGCCTCGCCGTCGGCGGGTTCGCCCTCGCCGCACCGACCGTGTTGTCCGCCTGCGTATCCGGCGGCGCCGAGTCCAGCTCCGGCACGGGCTTCGGAGTCGCTTCTCAACGCCTGGCCTGGATCAAGAACACCCAGTTCGCTGGCAGCTACTTCGCCGACAAGAACGGCTACTACACCCAGGCCGGTTTCAGCGGCGCCGAACTCGTCTCCGGTGGCCCGACGGCCCCGCCCATCGAATCCGATGTGCTGTCACGGACTTTCGCCGGTGTCTCGCAGGTGCCGATCGTCGGCTCCGCGGTCGCCAAGGGCGCGCCGCTCAAGATCGTCGGCGCGGTCTATCAGCGCTACGCGGGCTGTGTGATGTCGATGGGCGCCAAGCCGATCAACACCCCGGAAGACCTGTACGGCAAGACCATCGGCTGCGCGTCCTCGAGTGAACCGGTGTGGCGTAACTTCATCGCCGCGCTCGGTCTGGACAGCTCGCGGATCAAGACCGTCCCGGTCCAGGGCGACCCCATCGGGATGACCGCCGGTGAGATCGACGGCTACCTCGGGTTCATCAACAGCCAGGTGGTCGACCTGCGCGCCAAGGGATTCGACATCAGGACCATGCTGCTGGCCGATGTCGGCTTCCCTCTGGTCGGTCAGGTCTACATCACCACCCAGGACAACATCGACCACAACCGCGACAAGCTGAAGGCCTTCCTCAAGGCCGAGGTCCGAGGCTGGAAGGACGTGCTCGCCGATCCGCAGCGGGCCACCGACCTGACGGTCTCCGAGTACGGCAAGACGCTGAACCTCAACCCGCAGAGCACCCTCCAGTGCTGCCTGGCGGGCAACGAACTCATTCGCGACGGCAAGCCGGGCCAGCAGATCCTCACCGTCTCCGACGAGGCGGCCGCCGCGAACATCGCCTCCATCGCGGCGGGCGGACTGAAACTGTCCGTCGGCGACCTGTTCGAACTGGGCCCGATTCGCGAGGTGTACCAGGAGAACCCCGACCTGGCCCTCGCCTGAGCCTGCATCCACCGAACCGAAAGGACAACCAGTGTCCACTCCCGCCCCGTTCGACTACGTCGTCACCGGTGCGACCGTCGTCTCCCACGACGGCCGACGCCGCCACGATGTGGCCATCCGCGACGGCCGGATCGCCGCGGTCGGCGAGCAACTCGCCACCGACGGCGTCCGCACCGTCGACGCGTCGGGTCTGCTCCTGCTGCCCGGCCTGGTCGACATGCACGTCCACCTGCGCGAACCAGGGATGACCGAGAAGGAGGACTTCGCCAGCGGCACCCGCGCGGCCGCGGCGGGTGGCGTGACGACCGTGGTCGACATGCCGAACACCAAACCGCCGGTCGCGACCGCCGAGCGGTACCGGCAGAAGCTGGAACTGGTGCGCGACAAGGCCTACGTCGACTTCGGGCTCTACGGCATGCTCGACCACGACAACGCCGACGAGATCGCCGGGATGGCCGAGCTGGGGGCCATGGGGTTCAAACTGTTCATGGGCCAGACCACCGGTGACAACCGCTGCCCGAACGATGCCGCCATCTTCCGCGGCCTCGAAGCGGCGGCCGCCGCCGACCTGGTCGTCGGTGTGCACGCCGAGAACGACCACCTGCTGCGGATGTTCGGTGATCGCCTGCAGGCCTCGGGGCGCAAGGACCCGCGCGCCCACCTCGAGGGCAGGCCCGCGTTCGTCGAGGTCGAGGCGGTCACCCGGATCATCACGATGGCCACCGAGGCGGGCACGAAGCTGCACATCCACCACCTGTCGACGGCGGTCGGCCTGCAGCGGGTGCTGGATCTGCGGGCCCAGGGCCACCGGGTCAGTGTCGAAGCGCTGGTGGCGCACCTGTTCCTCGACGACGACGCGTACGAGACCCACGGCAACCTGATCAAGCTCAACCCACCGATCCGGCCCGCGCGCGATGTGGACGCGCTGTGGGCCGGCATCGCGCGCGGTGACGTCGACATCATCGCCACCGATCACGCGCCGCACACCGCCGTCGAACAGGCCGAGGAAGATGTCTGGAAGGCCTACGGCGGCTTCATCGGGATCGAGACGATGCTGCCGTTGCTGCTCACGGCGGCCGCGCGGGGCAAGCTGCGGGTCGAGGACATCGTCCGGCTGTGCTCCTACCGGCCCGCCCAGCGGTGGTCGATGGCGAACAAGGGACAGATCGCGCCCGGCTTCGACGCCGACTTCGTGCTGGTCGATCCGACCACGGAAACCGTGCTCGACGCGGCGACCCTGCACTCCAAGCACAACGTCACCCCGTATCACGGGTGGCCGCTGGTCGGATCGGTGATCGCCACGTACCTGCGCGGCCGGTTGGTCTTCGAGAAGGGTGACATCATCGGTGCGCCGACCGGGCGCCAGATCATCCCCGCCCGGACACCGCACGCTGTCGCGCCGTGACCGCACGACATTCCGCACACCTGACCGAGGGAGACGCGTGAGCGATCATCAGACAAGCCTGCTCAGCGAGGGCTGCGACGGCGCGGGCACCCTGCGCAACGCCGTGGCGTACTGCCTCGCCGAACTGCCGACCGCACCGCAGGTGGCGACGGCGCCCGCGGTCGTCGCGGGCATCGGCACCACCGCACCGCACGCGCTGCACGGCGCCCTGCTGCTCGAGGCACTGGCCCAGTACGCGGTCCCCCTCGATCGCACGCTGCCGTTCACGGATCCGGCCGCACTCATCGCGGACGGTTCCTGGGATCTGGCACTCGTGCTGAGCCCGTGGAAACAACAGGTGGGGCCGCACCTGAGCGAACTGACCGCGTCGGCCGCCAGGACCGGCGTCGTCGACACCGTCGTTCGTGGCGGCGGCGCGCTGACCGGGGTGAACACCAACAGCTGGGCCGCGCAGGCGGCGATGGAAACCCTGCTGGGCGGACAGGTTCCGACCTCGATCGTGGTACTCGGTTCGGGTGGCTCGTCGAACTCGGTGGCGCTGGCGGCCCGACGCGCTTGGCCGACAACACGATTGGTCGGCAGCGCCCGAAACGCCGCCGCGCTGACCGGGTGGGCCGATCGCTTCGCCGCCGAGGCCGTCGCCCCCGACGAGCTGGCCGCGCTCTTCGCGAAGGACGCACCGACCCTGCTCGTCAACACCACCACCTGGGGCGAGACCGATGCCTCCGAGGATCAGCCGTTCGCCTTCGACTTCGCCGCGCTCACGGCGCCGGGCAACAGCTACTTCGATCTGAACAACCGCGTCTCCGCGCTGCAGACCGACGCGTTGCGAGCGGGCATGAACGTGATGTCGGGAACGTTCATGCAGCGGGCCACCAACGCCTGCCGGGCGGCGCTGCTGAAGGCGAGGCCGCTGTGACGACCTTCGGCACCGCGCGCGACAACGAGCCCACCAGTCTGCGCGAACGCGTGTACCGCTATCTGCGCCAGCAGATCACGACCGGTGAGTACGCGGGCGGCATCCGGCTCACCGAGGAACAGATCGCCGACGAACTCCAGGTGAGCCGCACGCCGATCCGGGAAGCGTTGCAGCGCTTGACCAGTGAGGGTCTCGTGCAGCGGGTGCGTCGTGGGCAACTGGTGGTCGTCGAGGTCGACGCCGCCGCGCGGGCCGAACTGCACGAACTGCGGGTCGCGTTCGACCAGGTGGCCGCGCGGATGATCAGCGCGAAAACCGAGACGGTCGACTGGGATTCGCTCTACGGGCTGCTCGACCCGCTCGCCGATGCGCTGCGCGAACACGGCGTCGGCAGCGCCAAGTACTCGATGGCCCATCTGGCCTTCCACATGGCCATCAACCGGGCCGCGTTCACCCCGATCACCTCGTCGTTCCTGGAACGCCAGGCGTTCCTGTATCCGACCGACGACTACGTCCAGCAGCCAGGGCACGAACCGATTTCGCAGCACCGCACGCTGCTGGACGACCTGTCCAGCGGTGATGTCGAGCGCGCCATCACCGCCGCGCGCATCCACGCGCTGCGCGGCCCGGGCAACACCACCCTGTAGATGAGGAGCTCCACCATGTCCGACGACACCGTCCGCATGTTCGTCAACGGCCAGGCCATGCGCGGCGGGGAGCTGCACGACGCACTCGCCTCCGCCCGCTTCGTCGGCCGGGTCCGCACCGCACCGGTGTACCGGTTCTTCGACTTCGACGACGTATTCCCCGGTCTGGCACCGGTTTCCGAGGGTGGCTGGTGTGTGCCCGGCGAGATCTACGAGGTGTCCTACCGCGAACTGCGCGAACAACTGCTGCCGCGCGAGCCCGCCGAACTGGAACTGTCGGTGATCGAGCTGGAGGACGGGCGCGGATCGCTGAGCATGGTGTGCCGTCGCCTGCCGGTCGGCGACGGGTCGGTGCGCGAGATCACCGCGGCGGGCGGCTGGCACGAACATCGCGCCGCCGCAGTCGACCGCTGATGATCGAAATACTCACGGCGGGGACAGATCCGGGCACGGCGGACCACTATCTGTGGTGCAGCCCGGACACCGTCAGTTGGGGAACGCTGCCTACCCCGGACACCCCCACGGTGCTCACCGTCGACAGCGGCGACACGGTCACCTTCGACACCCTCTCCCAGGAAGGGTTGATGGAGGATCAGGGCCGCGACCCGCTCGCCTATTTCGGGCAGTACGGTGTCGCCGCGCATCGAGTGCTGCCCGACGCCGTCGAGTTGGCGGCGTCGGATCTGCACCGGATGGCCGTTCCGCTGGGCCCGCATATCGTGCTCGGCCCGGTACAGGTTCGCGGCGCGCGCCCCGGTGACTGGCTGCGGGTGGACTTCCTCGATCTCACGCCGCGCGTGCCCTACGGCATCATCTCGACCCGGCACCAGCGTGGCGCGCTGCCGGAACTGTTGCCGCGCAGTGCCGATGGAGGTGCGGTGTCGGTGTTGAGCAAGTTCTGCGCGCTCGACGAGCCCGCCACCTCCGCGACGTTCGGCTACGCCACCGGACACGCCTCGATCGGTCTGGCACCGTTCATGGGCCTGTGCGGGGTAACCCCTTCGGGCAGTACGGCATTGAGCACGATCCCGCCCGGGGCGTTCGGCGGGAACATCGATATCCGCGAGATCGTCGCCGGAACATCGCTGTTCCTGCCGGTGCAGGTCGACGGGGCGGGTTTCTATCTCGGCGACCCGCACTTCGCGCAGGGCAACGGCGAGATCGCCCTGACCGCGTTGGAAGGCTCGCTGCGCGCGACCGCACGGCTCACCATCGTGAATTCCGGTCTCCCCCAGCACGCGTCGTTCCCCTTCGTCGAAACCGATGACCACTGGGTCGTGCTCGGCATGGATGCCGACCTCGATGTCGCGATGCGCCACTGCGCCCGGCTCGCGGTCGAGTTCCTCGCCTCCTACACCGGCATGACCCCGACAGATGCGTACCTGTATCTCAGTGCCGCAGGCGACTTCTCGGTGACGCAGGTCGTCGACCTCGTCAAGGGCGTGCACTGCTCGATCAGAAAACGCGACTTCACCCACTGACCTGCGGGAGCAGCCTTGCTCGACATCTCACCTCAGCCCCGGTCCGCGACCATGCGCCGCGCCGACGGACTCCCCGTCGCGATACTGCGCAACGCGCGACTGCCCGACGGCCGCACCGTCGACGTCCAGCTCGCCGACGGCGTGGTCACCGCCGTGACGCCCGCGACCGAGTCCGCGCCCGGTGACCGCGACCTCGATCTCACCGGCCACCTGCTGCTCACCGCACCGGCCGAGCCGCACGCCCACCTCGACAAGGCACTGTCGTTCGACGAGATCCGCCCGCCCATGGGCGATCTCGGCGCGGCGATCCGCGCCTGGGAGGATCACACGCCGAGGCTGACGGTCGAGAGCATCGCCGAGCGTGCGCGCCGCGCGGCGCTGCGCCTGCTCGCCAACGGGACCACGGCGGTACGCACCCACGTCAACCTGCTGCGCGGGGACGACCCGCTGCGCGGTGTCCGCGCGCTCGTCTCGGTGCGCGACGAACTCGCCGACCTGATGGATATCCAACTCGTCGCGCTGACGCCCTACGTGGTCGGCGACGACGCCTTGCACGAGGCGATCGATCTCGGTGTCGACTTCGTCGGCGGACACCCACACCAGACACCGGACCCCAGCGGCAATCTGCAGCGCCTGCTCGCGGTCGCGGTCGCTCGCGGGGTCGGTGTCGACATGCACACCGACGAGCGGCTCGACCCCACCATGCTGACGCTCGAGGAACTGGCTCACACGGTTCGTGACTGGACGCTGCCCGTGACAGCCAGCCACTGCGTGAGTCTCGGTATGCTCGACCCCGAAACCCTTGCACGCGTGGTCAGTTCGGTCGAAGCGGCGGGCGTCGGGATCGTCACACTGCCGATCACCAACCTCTATCTACAAGGCCGCGACAATCCGAGCGCGACCCCGCGCGGCATCACCGCGGCCCGCGCGCTGCTCGACGCGGGCGTCCGGCTGGCCGCGGGCGCTGACAACGTGCGCGACCCGTACAACCCGATGGGACGCAGCGATGCGATGGAGACGGCGATGCTGCTGGTGACCGCCGCCCACCTCACCCCGCAGGAGGCATATCACGCGGTGAGCGCCGGCGCCCGCGACGTCATGGGGCTGCCGGTCGCCGGCGTGGAGGTCGGCGCGCGGGCGGATCTGCTGGCGATCCGCGGGCTGAACCTCGAGGACGCGATGGCCTGTGCGCCGGTCGACCGTGTGGTGCTGCATCGCGGCAGGCTCGTCTCGGTCAGCCGCTCCGAGCAGTCGATCGCCGCGCCGGGGTAGAGCCTGAGCCGCACGGGGTTCGGACTCGACGGCGCGGGCGATCGGAAACGCCGACTACCGCTGTTCCTACCCGCCGAACACGCGCTCGACGACCGCTTTGGCGCGCCGGGTGATGCGCATGTAGGTGTCGAGGAATTCGCTGCCGTCGTCGTTGGGCCAGCCCGCTACCCGGGCGACCGCGGACAGCAGTTTGCCGGGCCCGGGCAGTTGGTCGGACGGTTTGCCCTTGACCAGCACGAGGGCATTGCGGGCGGCGGTCGCGGTGATCCACGATTCGCGCAGCAGCGCGACGTCCTCGGGGTCGAGGATCCCCTCGGCCTCGATCACGTCGAGTGACTGCAGGGTCGAGGTGTTGTGCAGGGCGGGGACCTCGTGCGCGTGGCGCAACTGCAGCAGCTGGACGGTCCATTCGATATCGGCGAGGCCACCGCGACCCAGCTTGGTGTGGGTGGACGGGTTGGCGCCGCGCGGGAGGCGTTCGGCATCGACGCGGGCCTTGATGCGGCGGATCTCGCGCACCGACTCCTCCGACACCCCACCGGTCGGGTACCGGATCGGGTCGATGACGTGCAAGAAGCGCACGCCAAGATCCTGATCGCCCGCCACCTGGTGTGCGCGCAGCAGCGCCTGCACCTCCCACGGTTGGGCCCATTGCGCGTAGTAGGCCTGATAAGCCGCCAGCGTGCGAACCAGGGGCCCGTTGCGGCCTTCGGGGCGCAGGCCCGCGTCCACCTGCAGTGGCGGGTCGACGCTCGGTGCGCCGAGTAGCCGCTGCACCTGTTCGGCGATCCCGTTGGCCCACTTCACGGCGGTGGCCTCGTCCTCGCCGGGGCGCGGATCACAGACGAACAGCACGTCGGCGTCGGAGCCGTAGCCCAGTTCCATGCCACCGAGCCTGCCCATGCCGATCACCGCGAAGTCGGCGGGCGCCGGTGCGCCGCGTTCGGCCTCCGATGCCCGGATGACCGCACTCAGCGCCGCTTCCAGGACCGCGACCCACACCGACGACAGCGCCGCGCACACCTGCGCGACGTCGAGCAGGCCGAGCACGTCGGCCGAGGCCACACGGGCCAGTTCGTGGCGGCGCAGCGAACGTGCCGCTGCCACGGCACGTTTCGGGTCGTCGTAGCGGGCGGCCGCGGTCTGCATGCCGCGGGCGACGTCTTCGGTCTTGGTCTCGAGCAGCTGCGGGCCGCTGGGTCCGTCGGCGTACATGCGGATGGTGTCGGGAGCGTTGATCAGCAGATCGGGCAGGTACTCCGAGGAGCCGAGCACGATCATCAGCCGTTGCGCGACGGCGCCCTCGTCACGGAGTTCGCGCAGGAACCAGATCTGGTCGTCGAGGCCTTCCGACACCCGGCGGTACGCGAGCAGGCCCGCGTCGGGATTCGGTGTGTCACCGAGCCATTCGAGCAGAGTCGGCAGCAGCAGCGCCTGGATGCGACCCTTGCGCGAGACTCCGCCGGTGAGCGCTTTGAGGTGGCCGAGCGCGTTGGCCGGTGCGGCGTAGCCGAGGGCGGCGAGCTGGCGGACGGCGGCGTCGGGGCTCAGGCGCAGGGCGTCGGAATCCATCCGGGCGACGGCGTCGAGCAGCGGACGGTAGAACAGTTTCGCGTGCAGGCGCCGCACCCGCACAGCGTTGCGGCGGATCTCGGTGTCGAGCACACCGACGGCGTCCTGGCGCCCGTCGGGGCGGATGTGGGCGGCGCGGGCCAGCCAGCGCAGGCCGTCAGCGTCGTCGGCGGCGGGCAGGGTGTGGGTGCGCTTGAGCCGCTGCAGTTGCAGGCGGTGTTCGAGCAGGCGCAGGAATTCGTAGGAGGCCGCGAGGTTGGCGGCGTCGTCACGGCCGACGTAACCGCCCGCGGCCAGGGCCGTGAGCGCCTCGATCGTGTTGGTCACGTGCAGTGCGTCGTCGACCCGGCCGTGCACCAATTGCAGGAGCTGGACGGCGAATTCGACATCGCGCAGGCTGCCCGCGCCGAGTTTGAGTTCGCGCTCGCGCATGTCGGCGGGAACGAGGTCCTCGACCCGGCGGCGCATGGCTTGGACGTCGGCGACGAAGTCGGGGCGTTCGGACGCGGTCCACACCATCGGCATCAGCGCGTCGCGGTACTGCTTGCCGAGCTCCAGATCGCCGGTCATCGGCCGGTTCTTCAGCAGCGCCTGGAACTCCCAGGTACGCGCCCACCGCTTGTAGTAGGCGAGGTGGGAGTCGAGGGTGCGGACAAGGGCGCCCGCTTTGCCTTCCGGGCGCAGGGCGGCGTCGACCTCGAAGAAGGCCGAGCTCGCGACGCTCATCATCTCCGCGGCCAGCCGGGTCGCGGTCGCGTCGGCCGGTTCGGCGACGAACACCACGTCGACATCGCTGACGTAATTCAGTTCGCGCGCACCGCATTTGCCCATCGCGATCACGGCCAGACGCACCGGCAGCTCACCGTTCTTGCACACCCGGGCGATCGCGACGGACAGGGCTGCGGTCAGCGCGGCGTCGGCCAGATCCGACAGGTGTTTGCCGACCAGCAGATACGGCGGTACCGGTTCGTTCTCGACCGTGGAGGCGAGGTCGACCGCGGCCAGCAGCATCAGCTGATCGCGATATCTGCTGCGCAACAACGCCACTGCCTCGGGACCGGCGATCCCGGCACGGAAAAGCAACGGCCCCGCGTTGGGTCCGGTTTCCGGGGTGGCGTCGACGGCGTCGAGCAGATCGGCGATCAGCGCGGCCCGGGTGGGAAGCTGCTCTGTGCGTAGCACTTTCCACGCGGCGGGCGCCGCGACCAGATGATCACCGAAGGCCGTCGACGAGCCGAGCAACCCGAACAGCCTGCCCCGCAACGTCGTATCGGAGCGGATGGCCGAATCCAGTTCGGGCCAGGCGTCGTCGAGCGATTCGCGCAGCCGCACGAGCGTGGACAGGGCGAGATCGGCATCGGGCGAACGCGACAGTGCCCAGAGCACGGGCACACCGTCGACGTTGTCCCAGCCGAGTTGGTGCAGTGAAGCCGCTGCCGTCGGTTCGAGTAAACCGAGCCGGCCGACGCCGGGAACAGCGGAGCGGGCAGTCGGTGGCCGGACCATAAGGTTAAAACTACTACGCCACCGACTGCGTCACATCACAAGCTCAGGTACTCCTTGAGCTCCCAGGGGGTCACCTGCGAGCGATAGTCGGCCCATTCGCGACGCTTGTTGCGCAGGAAGAAGTCGAAGACGTGCTCGCCGAGAGTCTCGGCCACCAGCTCCGAACGCTCCATCGCCTGCAGCGCCTCGTCGAGGGTGCCGGGCAGCGTGCGGAAACCCATGGCGCGACGCTCGGCGTCGGTCAGCGACCACACGTCGTCTTCGGCCTCGGGCGGCAGGGTGTAGCCCTTTTCGATGCCGCGCAAACCGGCGGCCAGCAGCACCGCGAAGGTCAGGTACGGGTTGCAGGCCGAGTCTGGGCTGCGGATCTCGACGCGACGCGAGGACGACTTGTTCGGGGTGTACATCGGCACGCGCACCAGCGCCGACCGGTTCGACCGACCCCAGGAGGCCGCGGTGGGGGCTTCGCCGCCGTGGATCAGGCGCTTGTAGGAGTTGACCCACTGGTTGCTGATCGCGCTGATCTCGGGGGCGTGCTCGAGGATGCCCGCGATGAACGACCGCGCGGTGCCCGAGAGGTTGTTCGGATCGTCGGGGTCGGCGAAGGCGTTGTTCTCGCCCTCGAACAGGCTCATGTGGGTGTGCATGGCCGAGCCCGGGTACTGGGAGAACGGCTTGGGCATGAACGTCGCGCGCACGCCCTCGTCGATCGCGACCTCTTTGATCAGGTAGCGGAAGGTCATCACGTTGTCGGCCATCGATAACGCGTCGGCGTAGCGCAGGTCGATCTCCTGCTGGCCGGGGGCGCCCTCGTGGTGGCTGAACTCGACCGAGATGCCCATCGATTCGAGCGAGTCGATGGCGTGGCGGCGGAAGTTCGGCGCCGAGTCGTGCACGGCCTGGTCGAAGAAGCCGCCGTTGTCGGCCGGGGTCGGCTCGTAGCCGTCCTTGAGCTCGTTCTTCAGCAGGAAGAACTCGATCTCGGGGTGCACGTAGCAGCTGAAGCCCGCGTCGGCGGCCTTGTTCAGCTGACGGCGCAGCACGTGGCGCGGGTCGGCCCAGGACGGCGAACCGTCGGGCATGGTGATGTCGCAGAACATCCGCGCCGAGTGCTGGTGGCCCTTGGAGCTGGCCCACGGCAGCACCTGGAAGGTCGACGGATCGGGCCGCGCGACCATGTCGGCCTCGGAGACGCGGGCGAAGCCTTCGATGGCCGACCCGTCGAAACCGATGCCTTCCTCGAAGGCGCCTTCGAGCTCGGCGGGGGCGATGGCGACGGACTTGAGGTAGCCCAGCACATCGGTGAACCAGAGACGGACGAAGCGGATATCCCGCTCTTCGAGCGTCCGCAGCACGAATTCCTTCTGGCGATCCATACCGGCGAGCGTAAGCACCCGGCGTTAAATCCGTGTTACATACGCGGACGGGTTTGCGATCTCGTCACATCGTTCGCACATCTCACCGGCTACGACGGGGCGTGGTGAGAAAAAGTCGGTCTCAGCATGTGAGACCGGGAGCGGGCGTGGCGAGATCGACGAGGTAGTTGATCACCGCGTCGTCGAGGCACTTGTCCCCCGCCACGAGCGCGGCGGTGTGCCGATTGCCGCGGAAGGTGATCAGGTCCGCGCCGAGCTGGGCGGCCAGGTCGACGCCCGCCTGATAGGGCGTGGCCGGGTCCTCGGTCGTCGAGACCACCACGGTCTTGGGCAGGCCGGGCGCCGAGATGCGGTGCGGGGAGCTGGTGTTGGCGACCGGCCAGGCGGCGCACAGTTCCAGCGGGGCGGCGCCGGTCCCCTTGCCGTCGTCGAGGAACGGCGCAGCCTTGCGGTACTCGGCATCCTGACGGCCTGCCACGGCGGGGTCGGTGATGCGGGGGTCGTCGATGCAGCGGATCGCGTTGAAGGCGTCCTGGGTATTGGAGTACGTGCCGTCGGCGCGGCGGCCGTCGTACATATCGGCCAGTTGCAGCAGGGTGTCGCCGTGTCCGTCGCGCAGTTCGGTGAGGCCCTGGGTGAGGATTTCCCACAGTTCGTCGCTGTAGAGGGCCTGCTGGACGCCGGTGATGGCGTCGTTGTAGCTGAGGCCGCGCGGATCGTCGGTCCGCGCCGGGGTCCGCTCGAGCGGGCCCACCAGTTCGCGGAAGCGTGGGACGGCCTGGGCAGGATCGGTGCCGAGGGGGCAGTCGGCGTTCCCGGCGCAGTCGGCGGCGTAGGCGTTGAACACGCCTTGGAAGCCGGCTGCCTGGCGCAGTGATTCCTGGACCGGATCCTGGGAGGAATCGACCGCGCCGTCGAGTACCAGCGCGCGCACGTTCTGCGGGTACTTCTCGGCGTAGGCCGAGCCGAGCCGGGTGCCGTAGGAGTAGCCCAGGTAGCTCAGTTTCGCGTCGCCGAGCACGGCCCGCATGATGTCCATGTCCTGGATCGCCTCGCGGGTGCCGACATGTCCGAGCAGCTCGACGCCCGTGCGCTGGGCGCAGCGGTCGGCGTATTCGCGGTTGTCGGCTTCGGCGTCGGCGATGCCCGCCGGGGTGTTGTCGGTGGGCGGCTCGGCGCGTTCGGCGTCGGCCTGTTGCGGGGTCAGGCAGACGATCGCGGGCTGCGACGAGCCGACACCGCGCGGATCGAACCCGACCCGATCGAACTTCTCGGCCAGCTCGGTGCGCGTGCCGACACCGACCATCGACAGCCCGGAAACACCGGGACCGCCCGGGTTCATCAGCAGCGAGCCGACCTTCCGACCGGTGGCCGGGATCCGGGAAAGCGCGATCTGGGCGGTCGGGCCGTCCGGGCGCGCGTAATCGATCGGCACGGTGATCCGCGCGCACTCGGTCTTGGGCGGCAGCCGATCCTCCTGGCTGCCGAATCCCTCGCACGAGCCCCAGCTGATCTGCTGGTCGTAGAAGGTGTTCAGGCCCGGCGGCGGTGGCGGCAGTTCAGCGCGCGGGGTGCTGTCCTGGCCGGTACTGCATCCGGTGAGGATCAACGCAGAGACAGCGCCGAGGAGCACGACGAGCCGGCCTCGCTGCACAGTGGGCCCACCTTTCCGCGCCCTACGGCGCACACGATGCGCCCGAAAGCGGGCTCGCAACACGGTAGCCGAATCGACGGTGTGACCGATCACACCGCCATCGGGGCTTAAACCAGTGCGTGCGCAGGTGGCACACTGGGAGGGTCAGAAAAGCCCGGGGACCCGGTATGGGCCTCGAGGAACCAGACGAAAGGGACGATGATGTCCGTATCCGATGAGCAGAGTCCTGCCTACGGTGCCACTCCCGTCGACGCTGTCCCCACCAAGCAGCCGCGCCGCAAGACCCGCGTCCAGCATCTGCAGCAGATGAAGGTCGAGGGCGAGCGCTGGTCGATGTTGACGGCCTACGACTATTCGTCCGCCCGGCTGTTCGAGGAAGCCGGTATCCCCGTTCTGCTGGTCGGCGATTCCGCCGCCAATGTCGTCTACGGCTACGACACCACCGTGCCGATCACCGTCGACGAGCTCATCCCGCTCGTGCGCGGAGTCGTTCGTGGCGCCCCGCACGCGCTGGTCGTGGCCGACCTGCCGTTCGGGACCTACGAGTCCTCGCCGCAGCAGGCACTGGCCACCGCCATCCGCTTCATGAAGGAAGGCGGCGCACACGCGGTGAAGCTCGAGGGCGGCGAACGTGTCGCCGAGCAGATCGCGTTGATCACCTCCGCCGGCATCCCCGTGATGGCCCACATCGGGTTCACCCCGCAGAGCGTGAACACCCTGGGCGGTTTCCGGGTCCAGGGCCGTGGCGACGGCGCCGAGCAGCTGGTCGCCGACGCGATCGCCGTGCAGGAAGCCGGCGCGTTCTCGGTGGTCATGGAAATGGTCCCCGCCGACATCGCGGGCCAGGTCACCCGCAAACTGACCATCCCCACCGTCGGCATCGGCGCAGGCGCGGACTGCGACGCCCAGGTCCTGGTCTGGCAGGACATGGCCGGCTACACCAGCGGCAAAACCGCCAAGTTCGTCAAGCGCTTCGGCAACGTAGGCGACGAACTCCGCACCGCCGCAGCCACCTACGCCGCCGAAGTCCGCCAGGGCACCTTCCCCGGACCAGAACACAGCTTCTGACCAACGCCACACCGCACACCCCAACCCGCCATAACCGCACCCCAACCAGCCACACCGTAAACCCCAGTTCCGCCATGACCGCACTCCCAACCCCGCACCTGCGACCCATAGGGAGCAGCGGCCACGAAGTGGCCGGTCGCGGCCCCGAGGGGCCGCGACTCGAGCGCGCCAGCGCTCCAACAAACACAGCCCCAAACCTCTGGAACAACCAGACCCCGATTCCCTGCCGACCTTTCCCACACCGTCGCACCCCCCGCACCAATGGCAGACTCGATAGCGACAACTGTTCGACTATCAGAGGTACCGATGCCGCGACGCCGTTGGATTTCTCGTTCTGTGCTGATGATGGCGGGTTCGCTCGCTGTCGCCTCCCTGACCGCCTGTGGAGGTGTGCAACCGGCCCCGTCCGGCAGCGCGGCCACCACCACGTCGGCCGCGGCGACGACCGCCCCTGCGGAGACCCTGACGATCAGTCCCTCGTCGGCGACCCAGCTGTGCGACATGATCAAGCCCGAGCTGTCCAACTTCCGCGTGCAGGGCCCCACCCTCGGCCGGATCTCGCTCAACGCCATGGTCCACGACTGGGGCCTGCGCAACGGCGGCATCAACGGTCACGTGCTCGCCGACAAGGCGATGATCGACCGGGTGACCACCGAGAGCTGCCCCGAGGTGCGGACCGAGGCGCTCACCGCCCTCGAATTGCCCTCCCTCGCCGCCGGATTGGCGTTCTGATGCGCACCCTCTACCCCGAGATCGAACCGTTCGAGCAGGGCCTGCTCGATGTCGGTGACGGCCAATCGGTGTACTGGGAGGTCAGCGGCAATCCCGACGGCAAGCCCGTGGTGTTCGTGCACGGCGGGCCCGGCGGCGGCACCGGTCCGCTGCAACGGCGCTTCTTCGATCCGGCCGTGTACCGGATCGTGCTGTTCGATCAGCGCGGCTGCGGAAAGTCCATGCCGCACATCGCCGATGGGGCGAGCCTGGACGACAACACCACGCCGAATCTGATCGCCGACATGGAACTGCTGCGCGAGCGGCTCGGGATCGACCGCTGGCAGGTATTCGGCGGTTCGTGGGGCTCCACCCTCGGACTGGCGTACGCCCAAGCGCATCCGGAGCGGGTGACCGAGTTGGTGCTGCGCGGCATCTTCTTGTTGCGGCGCAAGGAGATCGACTGGTACTACAACGGCGCCGCGGGCAATGTGTACCCCGCCGAGTGGGCGAAATTCCTGGCCCAGATACCCGCCGACGAACGCGACGAGGACTTCGTCGAGGTGTATCACCGACTGCTGCATTCCCCCGATCCGCAGGTCGCCCTCGATGCCGCCGTCGCCTGGTCGACGTGGGAGGGCGCGACGAGTTCGCTGCTCCCGCAACCGGATCGGGTCGCCGAAACCGCCGAGGCCCGCTTCGCGCTCGCCTTCGCCCGGATCGAAAACCACTATTTTCGCCACGGCGGGTTCCTCGAGGAGGGACAGTTGCTGCGAGACATAGATCGGATCGCCGACATCCCCGGTGTGATCGTGCAGGGCCGCCACGACATCGTGTGCCCCGCGGTGAGCGCATGGGATCTGCACAACGCGTGGCCGTCCTCGACCCTGCACATCGTCGAGGACGCCGGACACACCGCGCACGAGCCCGGCATCACCCATCACCTGGTGGAGGCGACCGACACGTTCGGAAAGCGAGGCTGACATCATGGCGCCGAAAGCCGGAAAAGCCGTCGTCGCGGCACTGTGCGAGGACATCGACCGGCTGTTCGCCGCCGAACCCGATGTGCGCGCCGATGCCTACGATTCGGTGCATCAGATGCGGGTGGCCACGCGCAGGCTGCGCAGTGTGCTGCGTTCCTATCGCAAGCTGTTCGACGCCGACGAGGCCGCCACCACCGAAGCCGAACTGAAGTGGCTGGCGGACCTGCTCGGCGTGGCCCGCGACGCCGAGGTGCGCGGTGAGCGGTTCACCGATCTGCTCGCCGAGTACGACGAGGTCCCGGCCGAGGTCACCGAGGCGCTGGTCGTCGCTGCCCGTCAGGCCTACACCGATGCGCACGCCGAGATCCTGACCGCGTTGGACGGCAAGCGTTACCGCCGCCTGCGCAAGGTCCTCGACACCTGGCGCACTGATCCCCCCCTGTCCCCCGAACTCGCCCGCGACGACGCGTCGGCAGTCTTCGACAATGTCCTACGCCGCGACCGCAAACGCCTGCGCAAACTGGTCTTCGCCGAACCCACCGCCACCCCCGCCGACCGCGTGGAACTCCTGCACGACATCCGCAAGGGCGCCAAGCGTTTACGCTATTCCTGCGAAGCCGCGAGCACAGTCCTCGGCCCCGACGCCACCGACCTGGGCGCCCGCGCCAAACGCCTGCAATCGGTCCTCGGCGACCACCGCGACGCCGTCGAATCCCGCGAAGCGATCCTGGCCGTGGCCGAGGGCACCCAAGCCCCCGCTTCTACGGTCTACGAACTCCTCGCCGACACCGAAGAGGCAGCCGCGGGCCGAGCCATCGCCCACTACCCCGCAGCCGCAGCATTCATCAGCGCCGCCAACTAACAGACCCATCCCACACCACACACCCCAGATCCGGCCATCCCGACATTCCCAGCCCCGCACGACCCGACCTCGAGGAGGGTCCCGCCGCGCAGCGGCGGTAG
>NZ_JBHXRR010000030.1:0-72352 GCF_042716665.1 Nocardia sp. NPDC058658 | reverse complement strand
CGCATGCGCGAAGCGCGAGCAACGGCGGCTAACTCGCGGCCCCAAGGGGGCCGCGCTCGAGCGCGCCAGCGCTCCAACAAACACAGCCTCAAACCCCTGGGACAAATCAAACCCCGAAGCCCTGCCCCACTACCCAATTGGGACAACTCAAACCCGAGAAGCCCCCACCGGACAAGCGCTCCCACTGACTACAGAGTCCGCAGCCACCCGTGCGTATCAGCGAAAGTACCCCGCTGAATTCCAGTCAACGTATCCCGCAACGACATCGTCACCGCACCGGGTTCCCCACCGCCGATAGCGAACTCACCCTCAGCGGACTTCACCCAACCCACCGGCGTGATCACCGCCGCAGTCCCACACGCGAAAACCTCACTGATCTCACCGCTTTCGGCACCCTCGCGCCATTCCTCCACCGAGATCTTGCGCTCCTCGACGGGATAACCGGAGTCGGCGGCCAACGTCAGCAACGAGTCACGAGTGATACCCGGCAGCAGTGAACCCGACAGCTCCGGAGTCACCAGCCGAGCCTCGGACCCGGTACCGAACACGAAGAACAGATTGTTGGTACCCATCTCCTCGACGTACCGACGCTCACACGCATCCAGCCACACAACCTGGTCACAGCCCTCATCGGTAGCCTGCGCCTGCGCGAGCAGCGACGAGGCGTAGTTGCCCGCCACCTTCGCCTCACCGGTCCCACCGGGAGCCGCCCGCACATACTCGGTCGACAACCACACCCGCACCGGCTTCACCCCGCGCGGGAAATAAGCCCCCGCGGGCGAGGCGAGCAGCAGGTACTTGTACGCCGAAGCGGGCTTCACCCCGAGGCCCGCCTCGGTGGAGAACATGAACGGCCGCAGATACAGCGAATCCTCGCCACCCGCCGCGGGCACCCAGTCGGCGTCCACCTCGAGCAACTGGCGCACCGACTCGATGAACAGTTCCTCGGGTAGCTCGGCCATCGCCATCCGCGCCGCCGACCGACGGAACCGCGCCGCGTTGGCGTCGATGCGGAAGGTCGCGATCTCGCCGTTGGGCTGGCGGTAGGCCTTGAGCCCTTCGAAGATCGCCTGCCCGTAGTGGAACACCATCGTCGCCGGGTCCATCGACAGCGGCCCGTACGGCTCGACGCGCGCATTGCCCCACTGGCCGTCGGCGTAGTCGATCGACACCATGTGATCGGTGAAGAACCGTCCGAAACCGGGTGCCGCCAGTACCTCGTCCCGCTGCTGCGCCGGGGTGAGCGCGGGGTGCGGAATACGGGTGAACTGTGCGGCGACTGTCATGGTGGAATCCTATCCGGGGGCTGCGCTAGGGAATCTACTTGGTCTTGGTGTCCACGAACGGCGGCTTCACGACCGTCGCCCGCAGCTTGCGCCCACGCACGTCGACCTCCACCTCGTCGCCGGGTTCGAGCTTCGCGTCGGTGTCGAGCAGCGCCAGCGCGATGCCGACCTTCAACGAGGGCGAGAACGTCCCCGAGGTGGTCTCGCCGACCGGCGCACCGTCGCGCAACACGGTCTGCCCCTGGCGCAGCACGCCGCGATCCAGTGCTTTGAGGCCCATCAGCGTGCGACGCGGCCCGTCGGCCTTCTCCTGCTCGAGTGCGGCCTTGCCCCAGAACTCCGGCTTCTTCCAGCCGACGGCCCAGCCGGTGCGGGCCTGGTTCGGGGTGATGTCGAGCGACAGTTCGTGCCCGTGCAGTGGGTAACCCATCTCGGTGCGCAGGGTGTCACGCGCGCCGAGCCCGGCCGCCTGACCACCGGCCGCCTCGACCTGGGCGATCAGGGCGCGGAACACCGGCTCCGCGTCGGCCCAGCGCGGCAACAGCTCGTAGCCGTGCTCGCCGGTGTAACCGGTCCGGCACACGCGCACCGGGCGACCCTCCCACTCGGCGTCGGCGTAGGCCATGTATTCCATCTCGGTGGGCAGGCCGAGAGCAGTGAGCACCTCGGTGGCTTTGGGCCCCTGCACCGCGAACACCGCGTAGTCGCGATGCTGGTCGGTCACGGTGATCCCCGCGGGCGCCACCTTCTGCAACTCCGCGACCACCGCCGCGGTGTTCGCCGCGTTCGGCACGAGGAACACCTCGTCGTCGCTGACGCAGTAGGCGATCAGGTCGTCGATCACGCCACCGTCTTCGGCGCAGCACAGCGTGTACTGCGCTTTGCCCGGCCGGATCCGGCCCAGATCATTGGTCAGCGCCGAGTTCACGAACGCCGCGGCACCCGGACCCGCGACCGTCGCCTTGCCGAGATGGCTCACGTCGAACAGGCCGACCGTGGTGCGGACCGCGGTGTGCTCACCGACCGTGCCGCTGTACTGCACGGGCATCTCCCAGCCGCCGAACGGAGCGAAGGTGGCCCCGAGTTCGACATGAACAGCGTGGATGGGGCCTTCGAGCAGCGCGGTGTCGGTCATGCGCAGAGTTTAACGCCCCCGCTGAGCCCAACTGGTCGCAGTGCGGAGTCCGTCCGGGCAGAGTTTAACGCCCCCGCTGAGCCCAACTGGTCGCAGTGCGGAGGTCTGTTACCACCCACCGTGCCCCTGTAATTGGGGGCGCTCCGCAGGGTTCGATATCGGTCCTTCGGTGGGAAAATCGTCGCTGGATGCGCCCTTGCCACGGACAGTGCCGCCCCTGCCATCGAGGGGTGCGCGGGCGGCCCTGTCCGTACCGAAAGAGACTGACCGCCAACGGCGGTAGGGTTCTCGGTGTGAGTGAGTTGCCCCGAGCACGATTCGGCCACGTCGCCCGGATGGACGACACCATGAGCCGGGCGGTGTCCCGGATTCCGGAATCCGCGGTCGATCGCGGAATGCTGCGGTTGACGAAGTCGGCCAACACCGGCGGACTCTGGCTGGCGGTCGCGGCCGCCCTCGCGGTGCGCCCCGGTCCCCCGCGACGGGCCGCCCTGCGCGGCGTCATCGCGCTGGGTGGCAGCAGTTTCCTGGTGAACCTCGTGCTCAAGACGCTGATCCCGCGCCGTCGACCGCCTGCCGAACTGATGCCGCTCGGTCGCAGGCTGGTCGCCGCCCCGGTGTCGTCGTCGTTCCCGTCCGGCCACAGCTCCAACGCCGCCGCCTTCGCCACGGCCGTCGCCCTGGAGAGCCCGCGCACCGCGCTCGCCGTGGCGCCGGTGGCCGCCGCCGTCGCCTATTCACGCATCCACACCGGCGCGCACTGGCCGTCCGACGTGCTGGTCGGCGCGGGCGTGGGTACCGCGATCGCACTGACCACCCGTCGCTGGTGGCCGATCCGCGAATCCGACGAGGCCGACGCGCACGTCGTGCACGACGCCCCGATCCTCGCCGACGGCAAAGGCCTTGTGCTGCTGGTGAATCCGCGCTCGGGTGATTCCTCCTACGATCCCACCGCCGACATCGCCGAAGCACTGCCCGCGGCGATGCTCGTGCGCACCGAACCCGGCCGTGACGCCGTCGAGCTCCTCCAGGACGCCGTCGACGCCGCAGCGGATCGCGACGACGCCGCGGCGAACGACCACACCTCGGTACTCGCGGTCGGCGCGGCAGGCGGTGACGGCACCATCGCCGCCGCGGCAGCCGTCGCCGTGCGCAACAAGCTGCCCCTTGTCGTCGTCCCCGCGGGCACCCTGAACCACTTCGCCCGCGATCTCGGCGTCTACGACCTGCGCGAAGTAGCCGACGCCACCGGTGCGGGCGAGGCCGTCGAAGTCGACATCGCCGCAGTCGAATTCGACACCCCCGACGGCCGACACACCCACCACCTGATCAACACCGCCAGCATCGGCGCCTATCCCGAACTGGTGCGCCTGCGCGAGCAGTGGGAGGACCGCTGGGGCAAGTGGCCCGCGTTCGCCGCCGCACTCGTGGTCACCCTGCGCCGGGCGGAACCGATCCACATCCGCCTCGACGACCGGTGGCACGACATGTGGTTCCTGTTCATCGGCAACGGCCCCTACCACCCACACGGCGCCGTCCCCGCGTTCCGCTCCCGCCTCGACGAGGGCCTGCTCGACGTGCGGTGGCTGCGCGCCGACGTCCGATTCTCGCGCACCCGCGCGGTCATCGCCCTGATGCTCGCCGCCATCGGCCACAGCCGCGTCTACGGCGAACGTCAGATGCACGAACTCACCGTCACCTCCAAGGTTCCCGTCTCGGTCGCCGCCGACGGCGAAGTAGTGGGCATCGCAACAACTTTCCGTTTCGGCATCGCGGGCCGGATCCCGGTCTACCGTCGCGACGAGGACAACCCCCGCTGGGAAAACCGTCCCCGCCCCCACCACCGCCGACCACTGGCCTGGCTCACCGACCGTCGACGCTGACTTCCTCACAAACCCGTCTCGTCTCGATCACCATCGCCCACAACAACCTTGCGCCCCAGGCCACCGGTGCCGAGGATGGAGTGATGAGCTCGCCGGACGGGGGACGTCCGATCACCGCAACCGAGGCCACCCGGCGCTGGGACCCGTGGACACCGAGCGTGGTGGCCGCCCGCCTCGCCACCTGTCCCGCCCAGTGGGCCGTCGCGGGCGGCTGGGCCCTCGACCTGTTCGCCGGGTCGATCTCCCGCGCCCACGACGACATCGAAATCACTGTTCCCCGAGCAGATTTCCTCTTCGTCGCCGATGCTTTCCCCGAATACGAATGGGATGTCGTCGGCGACGGCAAGCTGTGGCCCTACTCCGTTGCCGCGACCCACCCCGATCTGCACCAAACCTGGCTCCGTGACCCCTTCACCGGCGCGTTCCACCTCGACGCCTTCCGCGAGCCGCACGACGGCGACACCTGGATCTGCCGCCGCGACCCCACGATCACGCTCCCCTACACCGAACTCATCCGCACCACGGCCAACGGCATCCCGTACGTGATCCCCGAGGTGGTGCTGCTGTTCAAAGCAAAAGCCAACCGCCCCAAGGACACCAGCGATTTCCACCGCGTCCTCCCCCTGCTCCCGGAACACCGCCGCGCCCGCCTGAGCTCCTGGCTGACCCAGCTCCACCCGGATCACCCGTGGGTCGCCGCCATCTGCGCGCCGGCACTCGGCTCACAATCTGTGGAGTAGATCGCCTCCGCGACAACCAAGTCACAGCCCGATCCGGCAGCTCGGCCCGTTGCGACGTCGAACCGGCAGCGAATTCAGTTACCCATCCGACACCAATCGCGTCGATAATCAGCCCAATCCTGCGGTGTGGCAGCGAAATCCACATACATCGCGACCCCGAAATTCGCCCGACCCACATCAGCTTCGGTCAGCCCGAGGCGAATCCCCCGCACCGCGGCGGCCACCGTTTCGGCGGCACCGTGATGCCCCGGATCATCGGCCCAGAACGCAGGCGCCCCCATCAGCAGATCGACCCCATCGGGCGTCACCTCCGCAGCCAATTCGGTCTGCTGAGCCACATACCCGCTGTACAACGCCTTCGTCGGCATCGCAGTGTCATACGACATCACCGCCACTTGATCAGCGCGACGAGCCACCTCGGCGAAATACGCCTGACTCCACCACTTTCCGTGATCAGCGACCGCCAACCCCACCGAATGCAATCCCGGCAGCGGATCGATCACCGGCGCCGACACCGAAAGCGGTACGCGCGCAGCCGTTGTCACCGCCCGTGTCGCGTCCAGCAGTGCGAGAAATCCCGGCGAACCCGATCGAATCGGTTCGAGGTCGTAATGCACCCCGTCGAACCCATAGGCCAGCACCCGCCGCGCCGAAGCCACTACTCGCTCGCGCGACGCCGCCGATTCCACATCGAGACCGTCGAATTCGGGCTGCACGATATCGCCCAGCCACGACTGCACCCGAATCCCCGGTAATCGCGCATGCACCGCATCGACGAACCATTGCGCGCGCGGCGCCAGATCGTCGCGCAAACTCCCGTCGTGCTCCAACGGCCCGGTGTGCACATACAAATCCCGCACCCCGGTCCCCGCCAGCAACCGCCCCAACCCCTCGATATCAGCGTCGGTCCTACGCCCGTCCACCCACGCATGCCCGAGCCACACCGCGTCCTTCCCCCTGGTCCGCGCCTGCTCCGACTGCTCGCCGACGTTGTACACCAACAACGTCGCAACCACCCCCACCAGCGGCAACACCACCCCCACAACCGCAACGAGCGCGACCACCCCACCCCGCACCGACCACGACCAACCCCGCCATTTCCCCCGCATGAATCCCCCTTGTTCGACGAGCCCCGATCCTACCGACAGCTACCGACAGCTAGATCTCACGAGAAGTCGCATCGGCTGCGTGAACAGCACGAAGGGCGTGCGATGAACGTTCATCGCACGCCCTTCGGGGTTTACCGTCAGCGGTTGCCTTCGGGGCCCCAGCCCTGATCTCCGGGCTTGCCCAGGTCGGGTCCGTCGGGGTAATCCGGACCGCCCTGGCCCGGGTAACCCGGCCCGCCGTAGCCCTGGCCACCTTCGGGACCTCCGTAACCGGGGGCACCGTAACCGGGTCCGCCGTAGCCCTGGCCGCCATCGGGGCCACCGTAACCCGGCTGATCGCCGTACCCGGGCTGGCCGCCGTAACCCTCTGCGGGCCCGCCGTATTGCTGCGGGTAGCCCGGATCGGCGGCGGGTGCGGCACCGGCCACTGGTCCGCCGACGATCACGCGGTAGGCGTAGGTGGAGGCGATGATCGAGACCGGGATCGTCACCAGCAGCCCGAGCCCACACAGCAGCGCACCGACGATATTGATGCCGAACAGTGCCAGCGCCAGCAACAGCAGTGGCCCGGCATTACTCGAGATCGCCGAGAAACTCGACTTGATCGCGGTGATCGCGTCTTGGTCGCGGTCGAGCACGAAATTCATCGTGAACCAGGTGAAGAAGGCGATGATGATGCCCGGCAGGAAGCACAGCACGAAGCCGATGCCGGTGGCGAGACCGACGAGGAAGCTCGCCAGAATCACCGCACCCACATTGGTGAACTTGAAGAAGTCACCGAATCCCGGTTTGCGACCGTCGGTTTCGTCGAGGGAACCACGCACGAGTGCCGCCGTGATCAGATATCCGATCACCGCGCTCACGATGCTTCCGATGAAACCCCAGAGACTCAATCCGAAGCTGTAGCCATCGTCTGTGTCGTACCGGAAGGGAAGACTGATCGCCACCTGGATGATCGCGGCGATCAGGATAATGCCGACCCACACCACCGCATTGTTCTTGAATTTTTCCCAGCCGTAGCCGAGCGCGTCACCGACGCCGAGTTGTGGCCCCGGCGCGGAATATCCGGGTTGTTGCTGTCCATACGTCATTCGAATCGCGTCCCCTCATCGTCTGCGGCGACCGCGGCCACCGTCGTGAGTTATTTCGATCCGACGTCACCACGCACACGCCGACACTGCCGATCATGGCATATCGGCAGTGCGACGGACGGGGTACGAATCAGTTAAGCACCGGTGGTGTCGCGCCTGGGGAGTTTCCAGCCGGGGCGCGGGAAATGGCAGGTGTAGCCGTTGGGGTAGCGAATCAGATAGTCCTGGTGCTCGGGTTCGGCGTCCCAGAACGTGCTCGCCGGAGTCACCTCGGTGACGACGTTGCCCGGCCACAGACCCGAGGCGTCCACATCGGCGATGGTGTCGAGTGCGATCCGGCGCTGTTCGTCGTCGAGGTAGAAGATCGCGGAACGGTAACTCTCGCCGAGATCGTTACCCTGACGGTCCTTGGTGGTCGGGTCGTGGATCTGGAAGAAGAACTCGAGCAGCGCCCGGTAGTCGGTCTGCGTCGGGTCGTACTCGATCTCGACGGCCTCGGCGTGACCCGGGTGATTGCGGTAGGTGGGATTGTCGTTGGTCCCGCCGGTGTAGCCGACCCGGGTGGCCAGCACACCGGGCTGACGGCGGATCAGATCCTGCATGCCCCAGAAGCATCCACCGGCCAGAATCGCCTTACGGGTGTCAGTCACACGTCCTCCTTCATGAGAACTCCACGGTCGCACAAATAACCCAGAACGGACTCTACGGAACACCGGTGTCGGCCCCGAAATTCCCGCCAGTATTGTTGCTCCGCCCGAGCGTTACCTCGACTTCGAATCCAGGAGGAAAACGGCGCGATGCCACGGTTTGTCATTTCCCAGTGTTTGGCGATCGGATTGGCGGCAACAGCTCTGGTGGGGACGGCGGTGGGCGGCGCGTGGGCGCATCCCGGCGCCGACGACTCGATCGCGCAGGCGGGGGCACCCTGCGAAGAAGTACGACAGGCACGACAGGACGACCTCGCGGTTCGCGCGGCCACCCCGGCGGCGGCGGGTCAGATCGACGCGGTGTTGGTCACCGCGGCGAACCGCACGCCGATCGCGGGCGGCAAGATCGTGCTCACCGGCATCGACGCGTGCGGCGACAACATCCACCGGCACATGTCCACCGGCACCAACGGACAGGTGAGTTTCCGCGGACTGCAACCCGGCCGCTACCAGCTCACCGCGTACCGCAACGACTCGGCGGCACAGTCGGTCACCCGGGCCGATGTCGAACTGTCGACGCCGTCGCTGAAGACCATCCAGTTCACGGCCGACTGATCCGAAACCTGTTGACCCCCAGCGCGGCCGGATGTCGCGTGATAGAACTCACCCCACACTGAAAAGGGGTGGTTTCCGCATGGAACCGACAGCCGAACATCGGGCCGCGCTGGGCATGATCTGCGATACGTTCCTGCCCGGCGACGGGCTCGGCCTGCCCGCGGCGACCGAGCTCGGCGCGGTCGACACCATCTTCCGAATTCTGGACCGCAATCCGCGCGAAGCCGAACGCAAGCAGTTCGCAATGCTGTTGGGGTTGTGGGATTCTCGTGCCTTCGGCCTGCTCACCGGCAGCCGAGGCTGCCGGTTCTCCACGCTCTCGCACGAGCAGCGCGAGGCCGCCCTGTTGCGCCTCGGTGATTCCCGCCTCGCCCCCGCCCGCGCGATCTTCCAGGCACTCGAGCAGGCATCCCTGCTCGCCTACAACGTGACCCCGGGTCCCACCGGAACGAATCCGCTGTGGAAGCAGATCGGCTATCCGGCGCCGTTCGGCCGGCTCGACACCGCACCGAAGCCGCCGCTGACGCCCCTTCGGTTCACCGAATCCACCACGCTCGACTGCGATGTCGTAGTAGTCGGCTCGGGCGCCGGTGGCGGCACCGCAGCAGCTGTACTGGCCGCGGCCGGCCTCGACGTGATCGTGCTCGAGCGCGGAAACTATTACGACGATCAGGATTTCGGCACCGGCGAACTCGACGCGCTCACCACCCTGTACGCCCCCGGCCCCGCCACCTCGGCGGAAGGCCAGATCACCCTCGTCGCGGGCACCTGCCTCGGCGGCGGCACGGTGGTCAACTGGAGCACCTCACTACCGACCCCTGACACGATCCGCGCCGAATGGGCCGAAACCGGCGTTCCACAGTTCGCCGAGGACGAGTTCGGGGACGCGCTCACTGCCGTACAGCAGCGGATCGGCGTCACCGATCGTAAATCGCCCCTCTCGGCGCGCGACGGCATCCTCGAACGCGGCGCACGTTCTCTCGGCTGGTCCGTGGACACGTTGCCACGCAATGTCAGCGACGCGTGTGACGCCGGAATCGAGTGCGGGCATTGCGGTTACGGCTGTCGGCTCGGCGCCAAACAATCAGCCACCAAGACCTGGCTCGCCGACGCCGCCGAACTCGGCGCACGTCTGGTGGTCGACGCGAATGTCCGCACGATCACCGTGAAAGCCGGTCGCGCCGAGACTGTTTCGGCCGTCACCTCCACCGGCGTGGAGATCACCGTGCGCGCGAAAGCCGTCGTGGTCGCCGCGGGCGCGATCCAGACCCCGGCACTGCTGCGACGATCCGGCCTGCGCAACAAGAACATCGGACAGCACCTGCGCCTGCATCCGGCCGCGGCGGTCTTCGGCGTGTTCGACGAGGAGATCCGCCCCTGGGAAGGCGCGCTGCAGGGCCGGATCAGCCGCCACCACGCCGATCTCGACGGCAACGGCTACGGCGTGATCTACGAAACCGGCCCGATCCACCCCGGCCTGGCCACCGGTTTCCTGAGCTGGCGCGGTGCGGCCGACCATCGCGCCGCCATGCTCGATTTCGCCCGCACGAACGCCATCGGCGTCATCACCCGCGACCGCGACCCCGGCACCGTCTGGATCGACAAGTCCGGCGAACCGGTGGTGAAATACCAGCTCTCCGACTACGACGCCGCCCACCTGCACACCGGCATCGTCGGCGCCGCCACCATCCTGGAAGCCGCGGGCGCGCAACGGATCTACTCCGGCCACCAGGCGGGCATCTCCTTCGAACCCGGTATCCGTGGCTCGCTCGCCGCGTTCGGCGCCGCCGCGAAGAAGGCGGGCTATGCCCCCGGCCGCTGTGCGATGGGCGCCCTGCACATCATGGGCTCGGCCCGCATGGGCGGCTCGGCCGACCTCTCGGCCACCGACCCCGACGGCGCCACCTGGGATGTCCCCAACATCGTTGTCGCCGACGGCTCCACATTCCCGACCGCCCCCGGTGTCAACCCGATGGTCACCATCGAAGCCATCGCCTACATGACCGCGAAACGGCTGGCGGCCAGGCTGACCTAGGCTCGCACCCGATGGTTCGAAAGATGGCTCAGCACTGCCTGATTCGCCTCCCACCCGTCGGGGAACTTGACCGGAACACCGAGGTGGACCGGGTCGGCGGAGGGGTGCGCGTCGAGGAGTTCGGGGATGCCCGCGCGGCCGACGAGGATGCAGGCGTGGCGGTGCCGGGAGGCAAGCACGCATAGCCGGCCCGCCTCCAGGTGGAACGCGCTGGCGTCGCGACGGCCCGAAAGTGGGTGCAGCACAAGGGTTATGTCGTATTCGCGTCCTTGGAGGCGGTTGGCGGTATCGACGGTGACGGGTTCGGCGCAGGTGCCGCGCAGGGCGGTGCGGATGGCGTCGGCTTGGTCGCGGTGCGCGGTGCCGATCGCGACACGGTCGGTGGTCACAGGATGGCTGCCGGATTCGGAGTGGGCGGTGGCGCCGCGTTCGATCAGCCGGGCGGCGATCATCGCGATCGCGGCCACCGCTTCGCGGTCGGTCCGCAGGGTGTGCCGGGCGGGCAATTCGTACCAGCCCCAACCGGATTCGGCTGCCTCTTCCAGCACCTCGTCGACCGGACCGCCCATGCCGCGCGTGCTGAAATCCATGCGCCGGTCACCGAATCCGGTGCCGGACTGGAATTCGGTGAAGGGGTAGAACGCTTTCGACACCACCGGTGCCGCGGTGGCGGGCAGCCGCCAGGACACGGGTAGCCGGTGGGTGGGGATGCTGTCGTTGTTGGCCAGCATCACGCTGACCGCGCTCATCGTCGGGTCCCAGGTGAGCCCGGCCCAGCGCGCGGTTTCGACGGTCGCGAAGGGATCGAGCTGCCCCGGATCACCCACGAACAGCCCGCGATCGAACCGATTCGCGATGCGCAGCAACATGTCCGAGCGCATTTGGTACGCCTCGTCGATGATCGCGTGCGTCCAGGTGCCGTCGGTGATGGTGGCCCATTTGGCCGCGGTGCCGATGACGATGGCGCGGTCCTCGAGGTCGCCCGGCTGCTTGGCGACCCGGACATTGCCGTGCCGCTCCACCCGGTCACTCACCACGTAGGCGGCGCTGGAAAGTCGTCCGATCCGCAGTCCCGGGTCGGCACCCGCCAGGCGGTCGATGAGGTCGTCGACCTGCTCGTTGGTCTGGGCGACGATCATCCGCTGCTCGCCGTCCTCGGCGAGCTGGCGGGCCGCGCGCACTACCAGCGTGGACTTGCCCGCGCCGGGCGGTGAGTCGACGACGATCGCGCGATGGCTCTCGTCACGCAGGTCGGTGAGAATCCCCGCGACAGCCTCATCTGGGGTGGTCACTGGAGTTCTCCCCCCTCGTCGTCGGTCGGCGGCATCCATTCCGGCGGTGGTCCGCCGTGTGTCCACGGAGTCTCTTCGCGCGCAGGCAGATTCAGCATGCCGTTGAACGGTGCCGGTTTGAACCGGGCGAACCCGAGTTCGTCACCTTCGTCGGGAACGCTGCCCGGCTCGGGGACGAGCTTGCGGCCCATCCCGCCGGACAGTTCGAGAACCATGCTGTCGCCGTCGATTTCGACAACAGTCCCGGTCTGCTTCGGCCGTTCCACACACGTGAGTTCCTCACCGACAACCGCGATGAACGGATCGGTGGTCCGAATGTGGATGTGCGGGCGCAGTTTCGGCCGCGCTCCCGAACGGTCGAGACGGTCCGGTTCGCTGTGCACGACGGTGCCGCGGAACGCCGCGCCGCTGACGCGATGTTCGAGCATGAGCAGCGGATCATCGAAAGCGCACTGCCCCTGCAACGCCTCCAGCGCACGCTCGCGCTCGAGCAGTCGACGCACCGCGGGGACCGCGGAATCACGGCGGGCCTGCGGAACTCCCTCCGCGATGTCGGCGGCGAAACGGGAGAACGCACCCCGATCATCGGTCCACCGGTTCTCGACACTGGCGCCTTCCGGCAGCGCGCCCAGCAGCTCGATGGACCGCCACATCAGCTGCCAGGTGGGTTCGAGCTGACCGCGCAGGGAACGTTCGAGGCGTTCGGCCGCAACGGATCTCGCCGAGTCGTCGAGCGCGGCGTTGTAGGCGGCGATCAGCGGCGCGAGTTCTTCGTTGTCGAATCCAGGATCGGTGGCGGGGCCTGCGGGCGGGGACAGCAACGGATCTTCGGCCAGCGCGGCGGCTTCCGCACCGGTCAGTCCGGGCGGTGGGTCGATCCAGCCGAGCAGTGCCGCGAGATTGCCGTCTTCCAGGGATGATTGGCCCGATGCCCAGTGCGAAGCGAGTGCCGTTGTCATCGCGAGGAATACCGCCGAACCGGGGTGTTCGGCCCGATCGCCGAACCAGGTGAGCCACCTGCCGAGCAACGGAATCGATTCCGGCACAGGGTTATCGCCGTCGACACGGTGGAACCGCACCGAACGCCCCAGCAGCTTCAGGAAATTCACCCCGCCGGGATTGGGCGTCCACATCTGCGGTGCGTCGAGGCATCGGGTGTAGGTCTCGCCCGCCTTGCTGGTGAGCTCCTCGGTCTCGACGAGAAACGTCGAAAGATACGGCAGCACAACATCGGCCAGTTGTTCGACGAACCGCAACCGCAGTACCCGGTCGCGTGGCTGCGGCACGGTCAATACGTTCTGGTCGCCGGGCGCGGTGCCGATCATGATCGCCACCGGCGCCGCCGCCTCCCCCGCCAACCGCAACGGCACCGCGACCAGCGGCCGCTCCGCGAGGTGGATGTGGCGCACCGCCGCGGTGGCCTGCGCACGGCCCGCACGCACGGCCTCGGCCTTGGCCAGCGCCGCCAGGACGCTCATCCGGCGATCTCCCACCGCAGCCGATGGGCGGTCCGCAGCATGGCGGTGATGTCGGCGTGCTCGGGGCCGGGTTCGAGGGTGCCGTCGGCCAGTCCGAGAACCGTGTGAATGTTCTCGATGCCACCGACCACATCGCACACCCCACGCCCCAGCGCATCCACCGAACCGCAGGTGCGGGCCTCGTCGCGGCAGGCGAACGCGAGCTCGCAATTGGACATGCACTCGGGCGCGTAGCGAGCCGGGATGGCGGCGATCGTCTTCTCGAGGTTCTCCCCCGGCGCGAAAGTCGCCTCGGGCGGCAACAGGGCGAGCAAATCGGGAATCGCGGTGAGCCTGGTCAATTGACGCGAGACCGAGGCAAGCTGCTTACGCAGATCGACCATCTCGGCAGTCGGCCGATTCGAGAAATCCTTGGCGCATACCAGAATCACATTGTGCGACACGATCTCCGGTGACTCACCGATCTCGGCCATCAACTCACGCAACGCGATCACATACACCGCGGATTGCCGCGCGGCCGCCGCAACCTGCGCCGGGTCGGCCTGCCCGTCGATCACCGGAAAGGCTTTGACCTCCACGACATGGAATTTCCCGTCCACCTGCACGGCCACCACATCGGGTTCGAGATAAGCGGTGGCACCGGCGATATCGAGCCGCAGCATCGGGTGATCGAACAAGGTGCCGTCGCCCGCGGTGATCGTGCTCTTCAGCAATTGCCTGGTGCGTTGATAGCGCACCGCGTTGCCGGTGTTCTCCCCCACCGAATTCAGGTCGTGGTAGGCGACTTCGGGAATGGTGAGACCGAGTTTGTCACGCAAAAGGGCGAGCAATTCCGCGCAACCGTTCGCCTTCACCATCGACTCGAACGCGTTACCGCGCGTGATGGCGAACTGGGACTGACCGAATTGTGGTGGGAATCCCAGCGATTGGGCGATCACGGTTTTGTCCACGGCGGCCGCATCGAGCAGGGCGCGGCGGGCACAACCGGGATTGGCCGTCAGCGCGGCGATGGTGCGGGCATTGTGCCTGGTCGCGGGGGCTTCACCGCGCAACTGGTCCAACTGTGCTGCGAGAGTGCTCATTCCACCTCGATTCGTCGCCGATCGGCTACGCCGAGCCGAACACCGAATAGTTGTGCGGCCGGATCCGCGAGCTGATCCGCCGCCCGTCGCGCGGCCGAATTACGCTGCCTCGCATCCTCGTCTTCGTGCACCGCGAGCTCACGCCGCGCGGCCTCGATCACTGTCGCCGGGTCGAGTGAATCCGGGGCGGTGGAGATGCCAGGAATCGACACGGCGAGGCGCCACAGTACGCGCAAACCAGACGTTTCTCCCGCAGGCTGCGCCGAAAGATGTTCGGCCAAGCGGATAGCCGACACCAACAGCCCGACCCGCGGACTCAACGGACCGACCATTCGCCTTTCCAGGGGCCACGAACTCACCGCCATCAACCCACGCGCGGGGGCGAGCAGATCGGTGGTGAGCGCCGCGCACAGGTAGTACGGGCGGGCGTACGGCGCCGACCGGAAGGAACGTTCCTCGTCGCGCCGCAGACTCGTCAGCCGGGCGGGCAGCAGCTCCCCGGAGAAGAACGCGTCATGGGTGGCGAGCACCAACTTCGGCGAGGACGGCACCGACAGCAAAGTCAACGCGCGATGCACGTGCTCACGCACCGGCACCCCGGGCGCCTCCGATGCCTCCTCGGGCACCGACCCGAGAACCGCCGCGTCCCAAGCCAACTCGACCCTGCGCAATTCCGCGCGCAATTGCCGGGCGCCCGCCCGGTCTCCACCGGCAGCGGCCCGTCGCACCTCGGCCCGCAAACCGGAGATGCGCACCTCCAGCTCTTCGGCCGAGTCCGTCACGAGTCGGAGCGTATCCACAGCTACCAGTATTGTCCAGTAATTCCCAGTATTTCAGGGGGAAACCGAACAACAGCAGCTCACACCCCCTCACTCGGACTGGTGATGCGCGCACCGATAGCGACCGAATAACCTGGGGCAATGACCGCAGTCGCAGATCGCTCCCTCGGACCAGAATTGGCGCGCACCGAAACCATCACCCCCGACACCGACGTGCTGGTGATCGGGTTGACGTCCTCGGAGAACGGCCCCGCCATCGCCCCCGCCGACCTGTTCGGCGACGTGCTCACCGCCGAGGTACGCGCGCAACTGCTCGACACTCTCGGCGCGGTCGGCGCCAAGGGCAAGCCGGAGGAACTGACCCGGGTGCCCGCACCGGCCGGGCTCGACAATGTCACCAGCGTGCTCGCCGTCGGCCTCGGCGCGGCCGACAAGGTCGACGCCGAACAGGTGCGTCGCAGCGCCGGCGTCGCGGGACGCGCGCTCAGCGGCACCGAACTCGTCGCCACCACCCTGTCCGGCATCGACCTGGGTGCGGCGGCCGAAGGGTTCTACCTCGGCGCTTACACCTTCTCGTCGTTCAAGTCCAAGAGCGCACCCAAGCCGGACGAGCGTCCGGTGGTCCGCCTCGAATTGCTGGTTCCCGAACCGGAATTCGGCACCCTCGAACTGCTGCGCGCACAGCTGGTGGCCGAAGCCATCGCCACCGCACGCGATTTCGTGAACACCCCGCCCAGCGCGCTCTACCCCGCCGAATTCGCCGACCGGGCCCGCCTGCTCGCCGAAGCCGCGGGCCTCGAGGTCGAGGTGCTCGACGAGAATGCCCTCGCCGCAGCCGGTTACGGCGGCATCATCGGCGTCGGCCAGGGCTCCTCGCGCCCGCCGCGCCTGATCCGGATCACCTACGCGGGCGGCCCGAAGAAGATCGCGCTCGTCGGCAAGGGCGTCACCTTCGACACCGGCGGCATCTCGATCAAGCCCGCCGCCAACATGGAGAACATGACCTCCGACATGGCGGGCGCCGCGGCGGTCATCGCGACCGTGCTGCTGGCCGCGCGCCTCGGCCTGCCGGTCACCGTCACCGCGACCGTCCCGATGGCCGAGAACATGCCCTCGGCTACCGCGCAGCGCCCCGGCGACGTGCTCACCCAGTACGGCGGCACCACCGTCGAGGTCATCAACACCGACGCCGAAGGCCGGCTCATCCTGGCCGACGCGATCGTGCGCGCGATCGAGGACGAGCCCGACTACTTGATCGACGTCGCCACGCTGACCGGCGCCCAGATGGTGGCGCTGGGCACCCGCACCCCCGGCGTGATGGGCACCGACGACTTCCGCGACCGTGTCGCCGCCATCTCGCGCAAGGTCGGCGAAAACGGTTGGGCCATGCCGCTTCCCGCCGAGCTGCGCGCCGACCTGAACTCCAAGGTCGCCGACCTGGCCAATGTCGCCCCGCACCGCTGGGGCGGCATGCTCTCGGCCGCGCTGTTCCTCAAGGACTTCGTCCCCGAGGGCGTGCAGTGGGCCCACCTCGACGTCGCAGGTCCGGCCTACAACACCGGTGGCCCGTTCGGCTACATCGGCAAGGGCGGCACCGGCGTCCCGGTGCGCACGCTGATCACCGTGATCGAGGAGATCGGCGCGGAGTAGTCACTCCCCTAGTTCGGCTTCGCGAGCCCGCCGCTGTTCGATGCGGCGGCGGGCGTCGAAGTCGCGCATGCGTTGCGGATAGCCGGTGCGGTTCACGTCGTAGACCGGAATCTTCAACGCACCGGCCAACCGCCGCGCGCCCTTCTCACCGACGATCCGCCGGGTCCATTCACCGTCCGCGGCCACCAGCACCGCTGTGACATCGGTCACAGTCGTTTTAGGTTCGACGAAGGCTTCGACCCCGCGCCGCGTCCGCGCCCAGTCCGCCAGGGCGCTCACCTCCGACGCGCTCTCGCGAGCGACTGACCTGCTCGCACCGCGCCCACCGCGGAAACGATCCAGCAAACCCATCCGGCTCGACCTCCTACATTCCGGTGGAATTCTGCTCACCGCCGTACATTCCATGGTGCCAGCTTCGCCCGGATCGCCGCCCTGCGCTACACCGGCGGCGAGCGAGTGCAAGGATGGTTGCCGGAACAAGAACCAACGTTTCCCGGGTGCTCCGCCGAGACCGGCGGGGTGGACGAAAGCCGCGACCCGCGACGAGTGTCCGCCGGGTACACACTGCAGAGGAGTCAGAGGACATGGCCTTCTCCGTCCAGATGCCAGCCCTTGGTGAGAGCGTCACCGAGGGCACGGTGACCAGGTGGCTGAAGCAGGAAGGAGACACGGTCGAGGTCGACGAACCGCTGCTGGAAGTCTCCACCGACAAGGTCGACACCGAGATCCCGTCGCCCACGGCGGGCGTGCTCTCCAAGATCGTGGCCCAGGAAGACGACATCGTCGAGGTCGGCGGTGAGCTCGGCGTGATCAGCGATGCCGGCGAAACCCCTGCCACCGCTCCTGAGCCCGCTGCCGCACCCGCGGCCCCCGAACCCGAACCCGCGCCCGCCGCGCAGGCCCCTGCCGCCGCGGCTCCCGCCCCGGCCGCCGCGCCTGCCGCGTCCGCTGCTTCCGGCACGCCGGTGAAGATGCCCGAACTGGGCGAGTCGGTCACCGAGGGCACTGTTACCCGCTGGCTCAAGGCCGTGGGTGACACCGTCGCCGTCGACGAGCCGCTGCTCGAGGTGTCCACCGACAAGGTCGACACCGAGATCCCTTCGCCGGTCGCGGGCACGCTGCTCGAGATCACGGCGCAGGAAGACGACGTCATCGATGTGGGTGGTCAGCTGGGTGTGATCGGTAGCGGTCAGCCCGCGGCCGCCGCGCCTGCGCCGGCTCCCGCGCCTGCGCCCGCTCCCTCGCCTGCACCGAAGCCTGCTCCGGCTCCCGCGCCTGCCCCGGCACCCGCCGCTGCGGCTCCCGCGCCGAAGCCCGCTCCGGCCCCGGCTCCCAAGCCCGCGTCCGCTCCTGCCCCGGCATCGGCCAATGGCAGCACCCCGTACGTGACCCCGCTGGTGCGCAAGCTGGCCGACGAGAACAACGTCGACCTGTCGAGCATCACCGGTTCCGGTGTGGGCGGGCGCATCCGCAAGCAGGACGTGCTCGCCGCCGCCGAGGCCAAGAAGGCGCCCGCCGCCGCACCGGCTCCGGCCGCCGCAGCACCCGCGGCCCCGGCCAAGCAGTCCGCCGCCCCGAAGCTGGCCGCCCTCGTCGGCACCACGCAGAAGGCCAGCCGGATCCGCCAGATCACCGCGACCAAGACGCGCGAATCGCTGCAGAGCACCGCGCAGCTGACCCAGGTCCACGAGGCCGACGTCACCAAGGTCGCGCATCTGCGTCAGCTCGCGAAGGCCTCGTTCAAGGCACGCGAGGGCGTCAACCTGACGTACCTGCCGTTCTTCGCGAAGGCCGTCGTCGAGGCGCTCGGCGTGCACCCGAACGTGAACGCCTCCTACAACGAGGACACCAAGGAGATCACCTACCACTCCTCGGTGCACCTGGGTATCGCGGTCGACACCGAGCAGGGTCTGCTCTCGCCGGTCATCCACAACGCCAGCGACCTGTCGCTGGCAGGCCTTGCCCGCGCGATCGCCGACATCGCCAACCGCGCACGCACCGGCGGGCTCAAGCCCGACGAGCTGTCCGGTGGCACCTTCACCATCACCAACATCGGTAGCGAGGGCGCCCTCTTCGACACCCCGATCCTGGTCCCGCCGCAGGCGGCCATGCTCGGCACCGGCGCGATCGTGAAGCGCCCGGTGGTGGTGACCGACGAGGCCGGTGGCGAGTCCATCGGCGTGCGCTCGATGGTGTACCTGCCGCTCACCTACGACCACCGTCTCATCGACGGTGCCGACGCGGGCCGGTTCGTCTCCACCATCAAGCACCGGCTCGAAGACTCGGCGTTCGAGGCCGATCTCGGCCTGTAGCCGAGGAATTCGATGAAGGTGGTCATCGCCGGTTCGTCCGGCCTGATCGGGACGGCGCTCGTCGCGGCACTACGCCGCGACGGGCACCAGGTCTCCCGCCTTGTCCGTCGCCCCGCCGCGGCACCGGACGAATACACGTGGGATCCCGCGCGCGCCCAGCTCGACGAGCGGGCGTTGCGCGGGGCCGACGCAGTCGTGAACCTGTGCGGCGCCGGCATCGCCGACCGTCGCTGGAACGGCAGCTACAAGCAGCTGCTCCGCGACAGCCGCATCACCCCCACCGATGTCCTGGCCACCGCGGTCGCGGCCGTCGGCGTTCCGACCTTGGTCAACGCCAGCGGCGCGCACTACTACGGCGTCAGCACCGGCGACGCCGTCATCGACGAAACATCGCCCGCCGGAACAGGTTTCCTCGCCACGCTGTGCCGCGACTGGGAAGCCGCCACCGAACCCGCGACCGCGGCGGGCGTGCGAACGGTGCTGATCCGCAGCGCCGTGGTGCTGTCCCGCAACGGCGGCATGCTCGGCAAACTGCACCCGCTCTACTGGCTCGGCCTCGGCGGACGCCTCGGCAGCGGCCGCCAATACTTCCCGTGGATCTCCCTCGACGACGAGGTCGGCGCGATCATCTTCGCGCTCACCCACCCCGAGCTCTCCGGCCCGATCAACGTCACGGGCCCCGCACCCGTCACCAACGCGGAATTCACCCGTGCCCTAGGCCGCGCCCTGCACCGGCCGACCCCGTTCATCGTCCCCGGTTTCGCCCTGCAAGCCCTGGTCGGTGAACTGGCCGATTCGATCATGCACGGGCCTCGTGCCATTCCCGCGGTCCTGGAGAACGCCGGCTACACCTACCAGCACCCGACGATCGGCGCCGCCCTGTCCGCCGCCGTCGACCGAGGATGAACCGATGCTGATCCGCGACGCCGACAAGCCCGACCTCGACGCCGTCCTGGCCATCCACAACACCAACATCGCCGAGTCCACCGCACTCTGGGACACCGACGAAGTAGACCTCGACGACCGCCTGGCCTGGTTCACCGATCGCACCGCTGCGGGCATGCCCATCCTCATCGCCGAAATCGACGGTGAAGTAGCCGGCTACGCCTCCTACGGCCAGTGGCGCCCCAAATCCGGTTACCGCTTCTCCGTGGAGAACTCCGTCTACGTCGACAGCCGATTCCGGCGTCGCGGCGCGGCCACCGCACTGCTCGCCGAATTGATCACCCGCGCAACAGATTCCGGCCGGGTCCACGCCATGATCGCCGCCATCGAATCCAGCAACAGCCCCTCGATAGTCCTGCACGAACGCTTCGGCTTCGTCACCGTCGGCGAACTGCCCGAGGTCGGCTACAAATTCGGCCGCTGGATGGACTTGACACTCATGCAACGAAACTTCCCCATCGAACCGTGAACCGGCACAGTCGCTGGAAATTCGCGGGTCGGCCGTACTCGCACCGAACAGTCACCGGTGGCGGGCTGACCGAACGGTGCCCCGGGGCGTAACGTCAAAGCCGTGAACGACACGCGCCCCACCGCGTCCGCACGATTCGATGCGACCCCGATCGTGGTCGAGGATCTCGGACTCATCGACTACCACTCCGCCTGGGAGCTACAGCGGCAGATCGCCGATCAGCGCGCTCTCGGCGAAGGCGACGACCGGCTGCTCCTGCTCGAGCATCCGTCGGTCTACACCGCGGGCCGCCGCACCGAGACCGAGGATCTGCCGATCGACGGCAGTCCGGTGATCGAGGTCGACCGTGGCGGCAAGATCACCTGGCACGGTCCCGGTCAGCTGGTCGGCTACCCGATCATCCGCCTAGCCGAGCCCATCGACGTCGTCAAGTACGTCCGGCGCATCGAGGAAGCGATCATTCAGGTGGTCTCCGGTTTCGGCCTCACCTGTGGGCGCGTCGACGGCCGTTCCGGTGTGTGGCTGCCCGCGACCGAACTCCTCGCCGAACGCAAGATCGCCGCCGTCGGTGTACGCGTGCAACGCGGCGTCACCCTGCACGGCGTCTCGCTCAACTGCAATTCCGCCCTCGACGGTTTCCAGGCGATCGTGCCCTGCGGCATCAAAGACGCCGGTGTCACCACCCTGACCCGCGAACTCGGCCGCGAAGTCACCGTCGCCGAACTCAAGCCCCTCGTGGCCGCCGCGATCGTTGCCGCCCTCGACGGTGAAATTCCCGTACAGGCCCATGACATTGATCGCACCACCACACCGGCGAACGCGCAGGCCCCGAGCGTAGAGTCGGTCCGGTGAGTTCCGTAGACGCCTCTGCCCCCGCCGGACGCAAGCTACTGCGCATCGAAGCGCGCAACGCGGAGACCCCGATCGAGCGCAAACCCAAGTGGATTCGCACCCGCGCCACCATGGGCCCCGAATACACCGAGCTCAAGAGCCTGGTGAAATCCGAGGGCCTGCACACCGTGTGTGAAGAAGCGGGCTGCCCCAACATCTTCGAATGCTGGGAAGATCGCGAAGCCACGTTCCTCATCGGCGGTGAACAGTGCACCCGCCGCTGCGACTTCTGCCAGATCGACACCGGCAAGCCCGCCGCCCTCGACCGCGACGAGCCCCGCCGCGTCGCCGAGAGCGTGCAGTCGATGGGCCTGCGCTACTCCACCATCACCGGCGTCGCCCGCGACGACCTCGACGACGGCGGCGCCTGGCTCTACGCCGAAACCGTGCGCGCCATCAAGGCGATCAACCCCGCCACCGGCGTCGAACTGCTCATCCCCGACTTCAACGCCGACCCCGCCCAGCTCGCCGAGGTCTTCTCGTCGCGCCCCGAGGTCCTCGCGCACAACCTGGAAACGGTGCCGCGCATCTTCAAGCGCATCCGCCCCGCCTTCCGCTACGAACGCTCCCTCGCGGTCATCACCGCCGCCCGCGAAGCAGGCCTGGTCACCAAGTCCAACCTCATCCTCGGCATGGGCGAAACCCCCGAAGAGGTCACCGAGGCCATGCGCGACCTGCACGAAGCAGGCTGCGACATCCTCACCATCACCCAATACCTGCGCCCCTCCCCCCGCCACCACCCCGTCGACCGCTGGGTCAAGCCCGAGGAATTCGTCGAACACTCCAAGGTCGCCGAAGAACTCGGCTTCGCCGGCGTCATGGCAGGCCCCCTGGTCCGCTCCTCCTACCGAGCAGGCCGCCTCTACGCCCAAGCCATGACCCACCACGGCCGCGAAATCCCCGAAGCCATGTCCCACCTCGCCAAGGAAGGCACCGCCTCCCAGGAAGCCAGCTCAGTCCTGGCCCGCTTCGGCAGCTGAAAAGCGCTGGTGCGTCCAGCTAAACTGGAAGTATGACGATCGATTTCGACGCGCTGATGCCGCAACTGCGTGCCCTGTGCGAGAAGTACGACGTTGCCGAGCTGTCCGTCTTCGGGTCCGTTGCACGTGGATCGGATGGACCGGACAGCGACGTCGACTTTCTCTATGTGCGCAAGCCCGACAGCCGCCTGGGCATAGAGTTCTTCGGCCTTCAATACGACCTCGAGGATCTCCTAGGCCGCAAGGTCGATGTCGTATCCAAGGAGTACCTGCACTGGTACTTCCGCGACGAGGTTCTCAGCGAGGCGAAGGTCCTGCATGAAGCAGCGTGAAGAACGCTACCTCGCTGATATCGTTCTCGCCGCGTATCAGATCGCTACCTATCTCCGCGATGTCAGTCGTGAAGATTTTGCTGCCGACCGCCTCCGCCAGGATGCGGTCGTTCGCCAACTCGAAATCATCGGTGAGGCATCCTCGGCGTTGTCCGACGCCACCCGCGCCGAGCACCCTGATGTCCCGTGGCGAGACGTCCGCGGAATGCGAAACAGGCTTGCGCACGCATACTTCGACATCGACATCGAACTCGTGTATGACACCGCAACCCGTAGTGCGCCCGACATCGCCGAAGCAGTGTTCGCGATCGTGGCCGAGCTCGACCCCACCGAGGTAGAGCGCATCTTGGCGAACAAACCCGCGTGGCTAGACTGAGCCTCCCCTAACCAATTGCGGAAGGACCCATGTCGAAGTTCGAGAACGTCTCCGTCAGTAAGAAGGCCAACGTCTACTTCGACGGCAAGTGCGTCAGCTACAGCCTCGAGATGCCAGACGGCGCCTCGGTGTCGGTGGGCGTGATCCAGCCGTCGTCGCTGCGCTTCACCACCGGCGCCCCGGAGATCATGGAGCTGGTCGCGGGCGAGGCCAACGTGACGCTGGACGGCACGACCGAAGCCATCACCTACCGTGCCGGTGAGTCGTTCAAGATCCCCGGCGACAGCGCCTTCGACATCGAGGTTGTCGACACCATGCATTACGTCTGCTACTACGGCTGACGAAGCGGAGCCGGGGCGACCGGACAGGTCGCCCCGCTCAGCTCTACTTCACGAGGAACTCGTCCTTGTACAACCGATTGGGCCGCGGGGCCGTGGCCTCGCTCAATTCCACCTGAAAGTCGCTCTCGCGCTTGGTTCTCGGTCGGTAACTGCCACCGAAGGTGACCATCACCGAGCCGCCGACACCATTCGTGCCGCGAGCCGAATTCGTCTCCCGGCCCGCGTTGAACACCGTCGCCACATCGCGTCCGTCGTTGCCGACCGCGATCTGGCCGTCATGGAAGAACTGCACGAACGTCCCGTTGTCCGCGCCGACGGTCGCGGCGACCGTGTGACCCTTTTCCGGGTCGAGTTCGAACTCCGCATCGCACTGCTGACGCCGATCCACGGGACCGGCCGTCCCGAGCGTGCGCCCGATACCGAGCAGCACAGTCTCGCCGAGGGCATTGTGCCGCTCGCGACCTTCTTCGGTCCACAGGTGGGTGGTCGACCAAACCTTCACGCGCCCGTCATCGAAAAGCGACACCCGGTCGTCGGTGCCGTTGCTGATCAGATATTTCGCACTGTTGGGGGCCATACCCCCATCTTCCTCGCTTTCGCGCGCAGAGATCACCCGTTCGGGTGACCTGATCACCCAAATCGCTCCGCGCGCCAGGTCAGAAGCTTTTGTGCGGCACACCAACGATCTCAGCAGAAGCCGACGCACGGATGATCCCGACGAGCGCCACGACCGGAAACGCGAACAACCAGAGGTTCGGGATCCACCACATCAGGCTGTACTCACCCCGGATCACATAGAAGTTCAACGCCATCAACCCCGCGGCGGAGGTGAGCGACAACGACACAACGATCAACAGCATCGAACTGGCCGAGCGCCGACCGAGCGCGAGCCCGACCAGCCCCAACCCGATCGCCGCCGCGTCGAGTCCGAGAAACGACCAGTTCCACTGCTGCAGAAACTCATCCGCCCCCACACTGATCAGCCCCAGTGCGGTGGCCACCCAGTAGCCGAGGAAGCCGAGATCGGTCACCAACATCAGCTTTTTCATAACCACGGTTACATAATAGCCAGTATGTAAACTCTCGTGTCAATGCCGAAAATCGTCGATCACGAAGAGCGCCGCCGCGCGATCAGCGCCGCCGCGTGCCAGGTCATCGCAACCAAAGGCTTGACACACACCACCGTCCGCGACATCGCCGCCGAGGCCGGTTGCACCACCGGCATGGTCGTGCACTACTTCGCAGACAAGCGCGCTGTCTTGCGGGCCGCACTCAGCGCAGCATCCTCCGCCGTCGCCGACCGCGTGACCCGAATGACCCCCGAGTCCGACGACCTGTACGAACTGCTGGGCCAATGCCTACCGATGGACCGAACCCGCCTCGTCGAATGGCAAGTGTGGATCGCCTTCTGGGACTCGGCCACCCATGACCCCGACCTCGCCAGGGAACAACGCGCCCGCTATCGAATCTGGCGCGAGGCGCTCGAACTGGTCCTGACCTCAGTCGGCTACCGACCGGGCCCCGACCTCGAAAACGCGGCCGAAGCCCTCACGATCCTCATCGACGGCATCGGCATCCAGGCAGTCTTCGACCCCGAACGATTCCCCCCGGAGCGTCAGCTACAACTTCTGAGAAACCAGGCCGAACCGATCCTGACCGCACTCGAAACCTGAACTCGTAGCGATCAGCAGGCGATGTTCGCCGCGCCCGATCCCTCGAACGAAATATGCACGTGGTCATAGTGATTCTGCGTCGGGCTACCGCGATCCTCCATGTAGGACCAGCCGTTGCCGTCGTTGTACCGCTGCTGCCAGATCACATAGGTGACGCCGAACCGCGCCTTGTTGGCCAGCACGAAATCCGCGATGGTGTTGCCCAACGCGGTATTCGACGTCATCACGTCGAGCGCGCGCCCCGCCCCATGGTCACCGTCGTACCGCCCGTGCGCACCACCGATATCCCCCACCCCGAACATCTTCTGCAGCAGGTTCCCGACCTGCGCCACATGCGGCAGAGTCCCGTTGAACTCCGTCCCACACAACACCTTCACCTTCAACGCCGACAACGCCGCCATCTCGTCATCCGCCTTGACGATCGGCCCCGGCTGCGGCTGATCATTCGTCGGAGCCGCGGCGATCGGATCAGGCTCGATAGCCGAGGTCGACAACGGTTCGACCGAAGCCACCGCCTCGACCTGCGCCCCCGGCCGCATCACCATCATCAACATGCCGGGAACGGTCGCGGCAAGACCGCAGACAGCGAGCGGCAGACGACTCTTGGGAGCCGACGGTTTCCGATGCGAAGCAGTCACGTTGTCAATCACCAGTCATTGTCGAGAACAGGTCACCGTAAGATTACGAAACGGTCGCGGAAAAGTCACGCCCAGCTACGCACCAACAGTTGGACCAGCATCTATCACCGAACGCGATCTCGCAATCCTTTGATGGCGTGTCGCGCGAACCGCGCAGGCCGGCTCGATCAACCCCAGCCCGCGCACCGCGCAGGGAACAGCACTAGGGTTGGGGCTCATGACTGCCCGCGTCCAGGCGAAGATCTGTGGCATCCGGTCCGAAGCTGACCTTGTCGACGCGCTCGACGCCGGTGCTGATGCGGTGGGATTCATTTCGGGCGTGACCCACGTCAGCGAGGACGAGCTGTCACCAGAGGTAGCCGAACATCTAACGCGACGCGCGCGGGAGCTGTCGACCACGGTGACCAGAGTTCTCGTCACCCACCTGACCGATTCGGTCGAAATCCTCGAACTCGCCGACGCCATCGGAGTCGATCGCATCCAGGTACACGGCCTGGACGTCGACGACGAAACCTTGCAGAGGGTATGTGCGGGCTCGCGTGGTCGAGAGGTCGTCCGGGCAGTGCACGTGACCGACATCAAGGCACTCGAAGCCGGGATCAACACCGCTACCGAGGCCGCAGCGTCCGGTTGTTTTGCGGTCCTTCTCGATACACGCACGGCGGATCGACTCGGAGGCACCGGCCTGACTCATGACTGGACGATCAGCAGCAAGATCGCCGAGGCGATCGCTGGGACGCCCGCGAAGGTGATGCTGGCCGGTGGACTCGACCCGAAGAACGTTGCGGAGGCGATCGCGACCGTGCGCCCGCATTCCGTTGATGTCAACACCGGCGTCAAGGGCTCGAGGATCGGCACCGGCAGCAAGGACCGCGTCAAGTGCGCGGCATTCGTCCAGACAGCACACAGCTTCCGATACGACGAGCCGCTCACCTGACCGAGCCGCCCGGGCGACGATCAAGAATTCACGTACGTGACGATCGGCAACACCACCGCGGTGAACCCCGCGAAGACCCCTGCCGCGATCCGCCCTGAGGAAACATTCGGGAACCGGCTCGTCGCCCACGTGAGCACCCCGATCGCGAAAAAGACAGTGCCCCAGACGAAAAGTATGCGGCTCGGGATGCCGATGGATTCTCGATAGATCGCAGCGATCAGCGCGATCGTCAGCGCCGCCGCCGAGCACAGCACGAATACCGCGACACCGGTGAAGCTGTTCATCACCAACCGTCGATTGCCCCACCCACCTATGGAGCTGCCATCCGTGTGGTGCGCCCCTTGGAACCGGCAGATGATGTCGAAGATGCGACCGGGATTGACTGTCGCGGTCACTGCCGTTCGCGCGTGCGCCATCGCCTCGACCGCCAACTTCGTGGCAAAGGACGTGACGAATCCTTTGCTCGACGTGTTGAACCCGCCGTGCGCCGCGTGCTGCGGCGTCATCTCCTGCAGGTCGAACATCTCGGTCAGTGCCGCACGAACGGTGGGATGGAAGATCAGGTCACCGTCCGCGTACAGCAGCGCACTGACCGCCAGGTGCAAACTGAGATGCCGCCAGGTGTGCGCTACCTCGCCGCGCCGGAACGACTCCTCTTCGCTGCAATCCTCATCATCGGCGAGCCCGTCGAGTACCCGCGCGATGGCCAGCTCCGACGCCCGACGCGACCGCTTGCCACCCAGTGACGCGTATTCCGGTCGCGCGAGAACCTCCGCGATTTGTGCTGCGGCGTAGACAGGCTCGGTACGGACGTCGTCGGACAGCGTTGTCACCACAAGAAAAGTCACCGCCCGCAGAGTTGCCCGGGCGATCCGATCGTCCACGCCGATGAAAGGCCCCAGCGCATGTAGCGCGGTAGCTGTCGCCGTGATCGATACCGGCCCGACCGTCCCCGACATCCGGTAGCCGCCCGACTCCAGATCCTGGTCCCGAATCAGCGCCTCGACACAATCGCGCACATCGGGATCATCGAATCCCACACCTAGACAGTGCATCGCACGTAATCGCCACGCGATGTCGATGGCCCCGCTGAACTCCCCCGGCGCAGCCCACGGCGGTGCCATCATGGTCCGCCGCACCAGATGCAACACCTCGTCGGCCCGCGGCACGGCGATCCCCGCCGCCGTCAACGCACACACCACCTCCGCGGTGTTCTGCGGATTGGGCGGTACATCATGCACCCATCCCCAACCGGCCCCACCCGCCCCATCGGAGAACTGGTTCGATTCCAGCCACTCGACCGCCAGCCTCATCCGCTCCTCGAGATTGGACATGTCACTCCTCGCCGATCTACAGAACCTGTTCCCGCTCAGGTCCTTTCACTGACTTAGATGCGGTCGGAGGCTCACGGCGTTCGTAGATCAGGTAACGAATAGTCCACGATCGCCGTCGCGGCCTTGCTGCCTATCCCTCGACCACACCGATCCAGATGTAGTCCCTGGCCCGGGTCAACGCGACCATCGTCTGCCGCGCGTCCAGATCTGCCCGGTCCCGCTCGGCTCCGTCCAGCTCGGCAATCGGAATCCGTGGGCGGACCGAAAGGTGGAAGACGCCGGCGAAGTCCATGCCTTTGGCTCGGTGTACGGTTCCGACCTTCACCTCGTTGTGCTGCGTTCCGTCGTAATGGGTCAGCGGACATGTCGGGATTTCCGATTTGGTCAAGATCCTGCGCAACCGGTCCGCTTCGCTGGTGGTGGCGACCAGCACCGCGAGGTCGGCCCTTCGCGACTGCGCGGACTTCACCGCCTCGACGAGCTTCGCTTCGACTTCGCGCCTGTTCCCGGTCACCGCTTCGGCTTCCCCACCGGGCAGTACCACGTCGCTGTCGCGCAGCACCACGCCCGCGCCACCATCGAGGTCGTCGACGGTGTTGGTGGCATCGACAGCTTTCGCGTAGTCGTGCACGGCTGCCCTGTTGCGGTAGTTCACCCGCAGCACCGCGCCGCGACCGACGATCGGAATTCCCGCGTCGGACAGGCGCCAGCCGCCGGGATACACCTGTTGTTGGCCGTCACCGACGAACAGGAGCTGCGAGTCGGGGCGGCCACCGGCGATCTGGTGAACGAGCCGCAATTCTGTCAGCGTGAAGTCCTGAACCTCGTCGACCACGACGAGACCATACGGCTCTGCGAGCGGACGAGCCTTGAGTTCTTCACTGGCACAACGGAACAGGTCGTTGAAATCGCAAATCCGGTGTTCTTCCAGCCACTGCTGGTACGGCAGATAGATCGACCTCCACACAGTCTCACGACCGGCGGGACCCAACCGCACCCGATTGCGCCCCATCCGCTCGATCGACTGGTACTGCTCGAGGGTGGCGATGCCGCGCCCCTTGATCACCCGATCGAGTTCGTCCGACCAATAACTCTGGCCGGTACCTTTTATCTCGGACAGGGCGCTGCGTGCATGCTTCACCCAGATCCTCGCCTTGGCGTTCTCACAGCCGTCGACATCCAAGGGCGGCATAATGCCCCGGTCCCGCAAGAACCGGATCGCCCAGGCGTGCAGCCCCTCGAACTCGGCCCGGTCTTCGACGTGCGGAGCGATTCGCTGAAATCCCGAACGGTGGTAGGCGGGAAGCGTTCTCACGAAACTCGTGAAGAGCATCCGGCCGGAGTTCTGCTTGGCGAACCGTGCCATCCGATGCAAGGCGACGACCGTTTTGCCAGTTCCGGCCGGACCGCTGAGCCTCGCCGGACCGTTGAAGTTCCGGTGCACCAACGCCAGCTGCTCGGGATCGAGGAAAGTCATCCATTCCGCGAACGGGCGTCGCAGCACCCGCTCCCGTTCGTGTTCGTGGAGTTCCTCGCCGGTGAACAGACCTTCGGTCGCGGTCGATTCGGGTGTCGGCGCATCGTCGGTACTGATCAGGATGTAATCGGAAAGCCTCAGGGCGATGGCCTCCACCAGCAACCGCGAGCGTTTCCCATCGAGCACCTTTCCGCCGCCGAGCGCCGCGCGCAACGTCGCCTCGTCGACCACCCGGATTCGACCGTCCGCCCAGCGGATTTCACGCGGGAGCACCACCACTACCTGCACCATGTGGGGTACGAACGCGCGTCGGTCGAACTGGAGATCAGCCAACGTCTCCTCAGCATGCGTGCGGATCGCGCGCAGCACCGACTCACCTGGTACTTCGTCGGAGAATACGAGCGCGTAGATCCCCGAGCGGCCGACCAGAAATGCGTCGGCTCGTTTCCCCAGTGGGTTCGTCTCCGACACCAGTGCGTGCCAGCCCGACTCCATCAGCGGAACCGACAGTGCCCGTCGGCGCTCGGATCCGAGCCCAGGTACCTCCGCGAGCCGCTGCTCGACCCAATGCCGCCGTCGATCTCGACCGATAGATGCCATCGCTGCCCCCTGCGTAGCTGTGTACGTCCAGGATCAGGTTAGGCGAAATGCGCGTGGTCATAACGAAATATGGTTCACCCCAGTCGAATTCGCGGAATTCTCGGGCGTTCGCAACATTGTGGGCACACTGCGATCTCGGCCGATCGACCGCCCGGGCCGTCCGATCAGGAGGGCGCCATACTATTGCCCGAACGAGCGAGAACGGACGGTGAACTCTGTGGCACAGGTCGTGGTGGCGTCGAACAACAAGTCGATGCCGAAGCTGAGCGGTGTGGTCAAGGACCGCATCTACCGCTACCTCGACCGGGTCGGCACCGATGACACCAGCATCGACCTGGGTATCGAGAAGTTGCCAGGGGCGGTGGACCCGAGGGTGCGGACCGGGCAGGTCGACCCCGAGCATCGCGCGATCATGTTCCGCATCGAGGACCGGCTCGGCGACCCCACCTACATCTATGTAGGGACCTGGCACAGCGAAGCGGCGACCGAGTTGGCCGCCCAATCGAAGTTGCAGGTCAACAAGGTCAACGGCGTGCTCGAAGGCATAGTCGGCGCGCTGGACGGCAAGGACGATCGACGTAAGCGCACGGTGGTGCCCGACCGCAGCGGCAAACTCGTCGAGCTCGCCGCACAATCGCCGACCGGCTACCTCGCCCGGGCGGGCTACACCCTGACCCAGCTGACCGAGTATCTCGGCCTCGGTCGCGAGCTCGCCGCCGCCGCGCTGGCGGCGGCGGATCGCGACACGATCCATCTCGCTGCACAGGATTCCCCGGTCACCTGGCAGCAGAACGCGGTACTCGAACTGGCTGCGGGCAGATCCATAGACGACATCCGCGACGGGCTCGGCTTCACCGATCAGCCGGTCGACCACGATCTCGACGAAGATGAGCAGATCCTGGCCGCGCTGGCCCATCCGGCCACGAAGATGCAGTTCACCCTCGTCGACGACAGCGACGAACTGCGCCGCGTCATCGAGGAGGGCGATTTCAAGGCGTGGCGGACGTTCCTGCATCCGAACCAGCGCCGCTTCGTCGAGAAAGGCAATCGAGGAGCGTTCCGTCTCTCCGGTGGTGCCGGGACCGGCAAAACCGTTGTCGCCTTGCATCGTGCGCGGTATCTCGCGCATCGCAACCCGGATGCCCGCATCGTTGTCACTACCTTCAACAAGACTCTGGCCAAGTCGCTTCAGGACGACCTGCGTGCGCTCGACCCTGGCATCACGCTCGCCGAGAAGCCCGGCGACAAAGGTGTCTACGTGGCAGGTCTCGACAAACTCGCTGCCGCCGTCCTCACCGCCGGCCGTGATCTCGAGCAGAGTTTCGACATGGTGTACGGACCGGGCACGTCGACCCGGCGCAGCATCCGACGCGGGGCCGAGTTCGGCTGGGCTGAGGCGGTCGACGCGGCGGGAACCGATCTCGATCCGAGGCTTCGCAACGCGTCGTTCCTGGCAACCGAGTACGTCACCGTCGTCCTTGGCAACGGGGTGACCTCCAAGGAGCAGTACCTGCGGGTACCGCGGGCCGGGCGTGGGGTGCGGCTGTCTCGTCAACAGCGGGTAGCGATCTGGCATATTTTCGAGCAGTACCGCAGGATCGGTCGCGCCGCCGGTCGGCTGTCTTTCCCCGAGGTCCTCGCGGTCGCCGCGGCCGACCTCGAGTGGCGGGCCGAGTCGACCGGGGTACGTCCGGCAGACCATGTCATCGTGGACGAGGCGCAGGATCTGCACGCCACTCACTGGTCGTTGTTGCGGGCGCTGGTTGCCGAAGGTCCCGACGACCTGTTCATCGCCGAGGACTCGCATCAGCGAATCTACGGTCAGCCTGTCGTTCTCAGCAGGCTCGGGATCAATATCCGCGGCGGTAGGTCTGCCAAGCTCACCCTCAACTACCGTACGACAGCCCAGAACCTGCATTTCGCGGTGAGCATCCTCGAAGGCGGCGAGTACCGCGACCTCGAAGAAGGTGCGGAATCCACGGCCGGCTACACCAGTGCCCGACTCGGACCGAATCCGCGGCTGGTCGAATGCCGTTCGGGCACAGACGAACTCCAGGTCATCGCCGATCAGATCACCCGGTGGATCGACACCGACAAGGTCGCGCCCGGCGATATCGCAGTACTGGCCAGCGCACAGCAGGATCGGGACCTCTTCGCCCGCGCCCTGCGTGATCGTGGCGTCGATGCCGAGATCCTCGACGACGAGCTGCCCGAGGGCGACCGCGTGCTGGTCTTGACGATGCATCGAGCCAAGGGCATGGAATTCCGGTGTGTGATCCTTGCCGGTGTCGATCGCGAGCACGTGCCGTCGCGGGCACGGCTGCGCGGCATGCCGGAGGAAGAGGTAGCCGAGGCCAGGCAACGCGAGCGGTCGCTGCTGTACGTCGCGGCCAGCCGCGCACGCGACGAGCTCGTGGTGACGTGGAGCGGTCAGATCTCGGAACTGCTGACCTGACCACCCCCGAATCGGTTCACTGCATCACGAGCGCGCCGACCTGCCTCGCAGCGTCGTCGGCTTCGGCAGGAATCACGCGGTAGCCGTCCCCGCGCAATCCGGAGTCCCGATCGCTGTCGAAACCTTCCACCACGACGACCTTCGACGACGGCCACGCCAGCTCGACCGGCCAGTAGTGGCGCCCCTCCTCGATGCCGATCTCCGGTTGCGGCACGCCGGCCTTCGCCAGCTCGGCAATCAATGCCCGCACCACATCCGACACCTCGGTGGGCGCGAAGCCCCAATGATCTACGGCCGAATCCTCGGCGCAGACAAGTCCCAGCCCGTCGAATACGGCCAGCGCGCCTTCTCTGGTGAGCTTGTCGTGGAAGCGCTCGTTGCGGAACGAGCGCAAGCAGCCGTAGCAGGACGTCTCGACGCCGCAGTCGCACTGGGTGACCCGCTCCGCCGCCGCACGCAATACCAAGTCGAGTTGCGCGGCAATCTGTTTCGACGCGCCCGCACCGGCCGGGACCGTGTCGAACAGCACGATGCTGCGTCGCCCGTCCACGCTCCACGACAGGGTGCCGTCGATGTCGTCGCGGCTGATCTCCAGCGCCTCGGACGCGCCTTCGAGCAGTGCGTAGAGCGCTGACAGCCACCGCGCCTCGGCCTCTGGCGTGTAGGCGAGCTCGGCGGAGAAGGTGATCTCGGCGACGTCGGTTTCATAGCGGTGAGCCAGCGAAACGACTTCCAGTGGACCAGAACACGCGGTGCCGGTGGCTGGTCGGGCGTGCCCCTTGGTCTTGGCGCGATTCGCTCCGATCGGATCGGCCCAGCCACACCACCCGCACAACACGAATCCGCTACCGGCGCCCTCCCCGATCACCGCCAACCTGGCCCTGGTGCCCGACCGTGCCAGCACCTCGACCCCTGTGTCGGAGTGCCACGGTGGCAGCTCGACCGATTCCCCGATCGTCTCCACGTAGCTGGCACCGAACCAGGAGCGTTTCGGCGGTTCCGATTTCACGTCATCGGGCTTTCGATCCGCGACGAAACCGAACTCCGGCAGGACGCAACGTTTGGTCTGCTCGAACTCGGTCTGACAGTTGGAACACACCGCAGGCCCGTCGAGGACATGCCCGCACTCGAAGTGGTTGCACGCCTTGCACACCCGGTACTGCAGCGTCTCCAGCTCTCGCTTGGGCAGTTTGTGCAGACCACGCGAGGTCCACAATTTCCCGCCTGCCACCACTTGGTTTCCGGGCGCGTAGTCGTAGATTGCCTGCCCGAGGTCGCGAGACAGTTCGAGTCGCGCTCCGACGGTTCCTTCGCAATGGGAAGTCCGCAGTTCCACGGTGTCGACCGGAAATCCGTACTTGGGCAACACATTCTTGTTGGCCAAGTAGCCGAGTAGCTGCCGCTTGTTGATCGTCTCGAGGGTCTTCTGCAGTCTGTGTCCGAGTTGAAGCTGCCGGTCGGCCACCGCCTGTTCGATCAGTTCCTCGAAGGTGGCGATGTCGGTTCGGATGTCGTTCTCGGCATCGGCGAGCTGCGCGCAGAGCCGGTCGACCCACGCATCGTCGTCGACACCGATCTCGTGCTGGATCCGCTGCGGCAGCGCCGCCCGTAGAGAGGCGCGCACGGATTCGGGCACGGGACTCAGAAATTTCCTGACCTGTGCGGCCGGTGAGTCCTGCGCACCGTCGGTGGGCGTGAAGAAGTCCCCGGCCGTCCGCCATTCCTCCCCCGTGCGGTCGAAGCAGTGCCGGAAGTAGGCGGCCAGCGCGATGGAATGGGCATGACGTCGGCCGATCCGGTCGTTCTCGATGGGAATCCAGGGAATCCGCATCCGGCCCGCGATCATCGATTCCGGGTTCTGGAATTTCGACAGGTCGTGCGAACTGCGTTTCGCGTACGTCACCACCAAGGCCGCGGAGGCCGCGCGGCGACCGGCCCGTCCGGCCCGCTGCACGTAGTTCGCGGTCTTGGGCGGCATATTGCGCAGCATCACCGATTGCAGTTCGCCGACGTCGACACCGAGCTCGAAGGTCGTCGAGCACGACAGCACATTCACCCGGCCGGTGACGAAGTCGCGCTGCACTTCCGCGGCGGCGGTCGCCTCCCATTGGGCGGTGTGCTCGGCGGCGGACAGGGGCAGCATGGCCATGGTGCGATAGGTGGTCCGGTAGTGATTGGTGTCCTGGTCGCTGTGCGCGGGCAGGGTGAACGGCGTCAGCCGCCCGTCACAGTTTCCCTGTGGGCACAGGTCACGAATGTTGTGCGTGGTCAACCGGCGGCACGCCCCACACTGGAACCAGTCGCATTCGGCTCCGGGCCGGATCCGTAGCTGCTCCTGGTCGAGCTGATGCAGTGTCCCCGCGATGCGGTCGGTCTCCTGGGTGAGGAACTTGTTGTCGATCAGGAACGTCCAGCACGCGTCGAGGGCACGTTCGGCGATATCAGGCGGGGCGCCGATCGCGGCGAAGACCTTGCGCAGGAACAAGATCCGATTGTTGGTGGTTCCGGGTTTGCCACCGGGCAGCCAGCTGATGATGCGACGGTCCCGATCGGCGGCACGGGATCGGATCCAGATGCGATTCGCGCGGGGTTCGAAGATCGGATCCTTGATGTCCACATCGGGCAGCAGGCTCATCGCGCCTTGCAACCGGATCGTCTTCACCAACTCGTCCAGCAGGCCCCAGAAGTCTTCGTCCGTGAGCCCGAACTTGGCGAACGCCGGAGGAATCTTGGCTGCCCGAGGCCGAAACAGCGACACCGCCATCAACCCGAGCCCTTCGAGCGACATGCGCTGATCCATCGCCATCAGCTCAGCCATCACCCACGGATTGACCGCGCGTCGCAGGGCGGTGCGGGTGGCGCGCTCATCGAAGTGCTCGGCGTCGACGGCGACCTTGCGCGCCCCCTCGGCGAGATCTTCCGGGCAGAGCTCGTCACCCGCGTACTTCGGCTGGGACAGCACGTGCGCGAGGTAGCGGCGCTGCAGCATCCGCCCGTAGGTCTCGGCGAGATAGGGCGCCGCGAACGCAGCGGCCTGCCGTGAGTCGGAGAACATCAGCAGCTTGCGTCCGCCACCGACATTCTCGGCGGTCTCGTCCTCGGCGGCGGGCAGGTTCTGATACAGCGCGGTTGTGATCACCGCCGGCGCGGCGTTGGTATCGGTCCGTAACCGCCGGATCACCTGCCGCGACCGTGCCCCACACTCGGTGCATTTGCTCATGATCCGTTGCGCCCCAGGATGTTCCCGCACCCGCAGCACCGGACCACCCGGGCAGTCGAGCCCACACGATCCGGCACCGCCGTCGAGCCTGCCGCACCCGGAGCACAACGAACGGATCCCGGTACCGCGGTCCGTTCCCGCGTCTTCGTCGAGCGTCGCATCGTCCTCGTCGACGAGGTCGGCTGCATCGCTGTCGGTGAGCACCAGCCACTTGACCTTCGAGTCCCGCTTGGCAGGACGGAAGTACTCACGCCCGCCCTCGGCGTGCGGCTCGCCCGCCAGGTGCACCGCACCACAGCGCTGACAGGTACCGAACTCGAACACCGCCCGGCCGGTCACCGGGTCGATCTCGTGCCGACTCAGCAGAACCCTGGGCTCGGCATCGGTGAAGCTGACGAACGCGCCCTCCGTGGCGCGCACGAACAGGTGATATCGAGCCGACAACACCGGGTTACCGTCTGCGCCGGTTACTTTCGAGCCCAATGCGACGAGCGCCTCGAGTTTGGTCGCCGCGAGGTCGTCATCGGGCCAGAGATGCCCGGCCAGGTCCCTCATGCTCGCAGGACCACCGCGCGCGTACTTTTTGAGATCGGCGGTCCGACGCTCCGCATGCAAGGCATCGGCGGTATCGCCTGACGCCGCGTTCGCACCGATCCACGTCAGATCCGCGTCGGGCTCGGCGAGCTTCAGTAACTTGTCGTCGTCGAGTTGCCAGGTGGGTTCGGGTCTGCGCGGCATCCGGGTCGCGGTGACCAGATCCTGGCGGGACGGATCGCCGTCGACGAACTCGAACGGGACATCGAAGAGCTTCTGCGCGAAGGCCGTTGCCTCGATCCCCTGCCTGTCGTCGGTGCTGCCCGACAGCGACGCCGACGTCGCGATGCACTGCAGCGGCCGGTCGCCGGCCACCCGGTCGCGCAGCCTGCGCAGCAACAGGCCGACCTCACTGCCTTGTGCGCCGTCGTAGACGTGCGCCTCGTCGAGTGCGATGAATTGCCATGTCCGCGCGTACTTTCCGTCGAAAAGTTCCATATCGCGCGGACGCAGCAGCAGGTATTCGAGCATCGCGTAGTTGGTGAGCAGGATGTTGGGCGGGGATTCCCACATCTCTTCGCGGCTGAGCAGTTCATTGGGCAGTCGAGCTGCCCCGGGGAACATCGAACGGTAGCCCGATTCCGCGTCGATGCGACGCTGCTTGGTCTCCCCCGTGTACCGACCGAAGGTGATGTCCGGAGTGGCCGCCAGCAGCTGACGCAGCCGTTTGAGCTGATCGTTGGCCAAGGCGTTCATCGGATACAGCAGCAACGCACGCACTCCGGGACCGAGCGTGCCTGCCGCCTTCTCCGCAATGAGCGCGTTGAGGATCGGCAACAGGAAGCTCTCGGTCTTACCGGAGCCGGTTCCCGTACTCACCACCAGATTCCGGCCCGCGACCGCCTTGCGGACCGCGGTCTCCTGATGCTGATACAGCGGACGATCCAGCGCGATGGTCTCGGCGAACTCGGTGAAGTTCGGGTGCAGAACGCCCTCGCCGACCAACGACCGCAACGACGCCCCGGCGGCGTACGGGGGCGTGAGCTCGAGCAGGGGCCCTTTGGTGAGCAGCGACGTCTCGTCCACCGCCCGGTCGAATGCCGTGGCCAATACCGGATCACGCGGGGCCAGCAAGGTTTTCAAGTACCGCTTGTAACCGGCTTCGATATCCGCGCCTGCCGCAAGGGGATCGAGTCGCTCGGTCACCGTGGTTCTCCGATCTTGTTGATGAGGTCGTGGTGCAGGGTGTGGGAGGCGACCGCGTCGGCGATGAGCACGTCGGTGCACACCAGTGCGGGACACAGTTCGGCGAGGCGCGCCCACGATTCGCGCATCGGCGCGGGCATCGACCAATCCCGGATCACCGATCGCGCCCGCAGCCGGGCCACCGCGGCGAACAGCAGCGATTGCATCGACACCAGCAGCCAGGGGAACTCGGTCGTGTCGGCGCCGGTCAATGCTTCGTTGCGAGCTTTCACCATGTCGTAGATCGCAGCCGACGAACGGCGAAGCAGCCGCATCAGGTCCGCCGACTGGACGGTCATGGCGGTGGCGGCCGGGTCGTCCTGCCAGGCGAGCCGTTGGGCGAAGGCTTCGAAGATCGCGCTGCGGCGGGTGTCACCGTCGAGCAGGGCGGCGGGCACGATCTCGCAGGCTTGTTTGATGGCGGCGAACTGCGCGTCCGGCATGTAGTGCAGGCGGACGGTCGCGGCATCGAAGACATCGGTGCAGGCGCCACGCGCATCACCGGAAAGGAGGTCGATCAGCTGGCTGCCGCCGTAGTTGACGAGCTCTGCTCGCATTTCGGCCGCGGCCGAATTCGCCTGGTGTAGTGCGACGAACGGCAGGTCGGCGATACCGACGAGACAGCCGAGCCACGGATCGGTAAGCGCCCCGGACCGGATCGGGGAGGACAGGTCCAGTTCGATCAAGCCGCTACTGATCAGCAGGGCCGGGACAGCATTGCGCGCGATGGTGCTGCGGTCCAGCGCTTCCGCCGAGGACCGAGGGTCGGCGCGCAACACCTCGAGCAGCCCGGAGCGCACCGACGACCGGTGCACCTGCCCGACTCTCGCCGCCGCGTAGACGGTCCATGCCTCCGGCAGTGCCGAGCTCGCGCGCGGCAGGTCGCCCGCACCGGCGAGGTAACGGGCCAGCTCGGTCCGGCCGAGATCCGCGTCGTGTATCCAACCGGCTTGGGTGACGGTGAAGGCGGTCTCGTCGGGGTGTTCGGGCGCGGTGATCACCGTCCACGGATCGTCGACGAAGACCTGCACGGTCAACGGTCCCGCGCCGACGAACTCCGGGGGCAGCGTGGCACGCCCACCGTCCAGGGTGACCTGGATCGGCACGATCCACGGTGCCGTGCACGGCCAGACGTAAGCGGCCAGGTCGGAGTCGGTCGCACCGTCGAAGACGAGGTCGGCGCCGATGAGCTCCACGCCCGTGCACAATCTGCGCGGCTGGATCCTGGCGAGGGTGACCGAGGTGGTCGCTCCGTCTTCGGTGTCGATGCGCACGACGAGCCGCGACCGTCGCATCGAACGCGCGGTGTCGGTGAATTCCCTTGTCGGCGACTGGAATATGTTGCCCCGGAGCACCTGCGGTTCAGCGATCTGACGAATTGCGCCGGCGTCGTCGACCAGCACGATGTCGACTTCGACCGAACCGGGTACCCGCGCGGCCACCACCATGTATTCGGCCAGATCATCGACGGTCAGCACCGGCGCCACCGTCCGCCAGCGAGCGGCTGCCCCGATCGGATCCACCCGCAGCTCCACCCCCGGTGGCCGCACAATCAGCCGTTCGGTGACCGCCCCCGACGCGATGGCGAACAACGATTCCCGGTCCGTGGCACCGAACTGGATCTCGGACCTGTCGATCCGCAGGGGCGCCGCACCCGACACCGTCGAACTGGTCGGCGCCAGCCCGGCCGGGTTCGGGACGCGAAACTCGTCCGCGTGATCGACGACGAGTCCTTCAGCAATGAACAGGCTGTGCCGGATGTCTTGACCGAGCGGCCCGCTGATGACCACGTCGAACATGCCGAGCAAGCCCGGGTCGAGTCCTTCGAACGGGTCGAGCGAGACCGGCTCTGTGTCCGATTCCCAGATGTCGTCAGCCAACCAGTCGACCGTGCCCGTGCGACGTACTCGCACCCGCCAGTCCACGGGTTCCACGGCATGGGCGGGCAGATCCACCGCAGGCCGTTCGGCGTAGACGGGCAGGCCGGACCTGGTGTACACCCCGTCGACCGCGTCAGGAAGGACGAGACGGGCCGCCCCGGTGCGCCGCACCTGCCGCGGCGGCCCTGACCTCTCGTCGTCGTGGAGTGCGACGGTGTCTGTGTCGGTCAGGTCGTACACGCGCGCGACCCAGTCACGCCAGCCCACCGGCGTCGCTTCGGTGAGGTAGTCGAGTGCCGCACCGGTGTGGGCGTCGTGCAGGTGCGCCCGCGCCGGATGAACAGCGATCACCTCACCACGCGGCAACGCGACGTGACGCGACAGGTGTCTGCCCTGTTCATCGAACAGCAGCAGCGGATCCGTCTTGTCCACCAAGGCGATTCGATAGTGCTGGCCGGTGCCTTCGTGACGCAGCACCACCTCCCGCACCCGGTGTGGCACCGGGACCGAAGTCGGTGGTTGTGCGTCACCGTCCGCGAGTCCCCAGCCGCGCCGCGCGTGCACACTGGTGGTCTCGCCGTCGAAGGACACCAACCACGCGATGTCGGCGGACTCCGGCAGGTACGGCACCTCGACGACGACCTGATCGTCGGTGCGCGAGTACGCCAGGACCGGTCGTCGCGCTCGCACCGACCTGGCCGCGGCGACCGCGCTCGCACCGAACGGCCGCTGACTCCAGCGTCTGATCAGTGCCTCGAGCAGCAGGCTCGGCAGCCCTGTCGTCGCGGTATCGAGCGCCATGTCGTTGGCGAAATCGGGGTGCTCGCGTGTGTAGTCCGCGAACTCGATGATCCGGTCGACGATGTCGACAGCCACTTCGCCACCGTGCTGCAGGAAGTTGCGCACCGGAACGTCGAGGTGGTTCATGCGATATTCGAGCCCGGGCTGGGTGAGCCACTCGAACACCGCGGCACCGCTGGGATCACGTCCTTGCCCGATGTGTTGTTCGATGATGTCGACCAGATCGCCGAGACAGTGCACCGGCACCCCGGCATGCACCGCCATCATCTGGACGTACTGGCTGCTCAGCTCAGGAAACTGACGCATCCCGAACTTGCGGAGGAACACCGGCAGCCGTGCGCGGAGCAGGTTCTCGAAATCCTGTTCGCGTTCGAGGTCGAGTTCGTCCCAGAAGCTCTCCCAGTATTTGCCCTGTTCGTAATCGAGACCGGCGTGGCCGATCAACGTCGTCAGGGTCAACGCGGGGAACTTGTCGATCAGCCGGGAAGTGCCCAATTGCGGCCGGTGTTGACGAATGACCTGGCCCAACAGATCCCTGGTCCGCACGATCTCGTCGTAGTCCAGGTTCAATTCCGCGAACAGCGACACCTGCTCCAGCCGCCGCGCTTGGCGGAACTCCTCGTCGCCTGCCTCGCGCCACGCGAAACTGTCCGGCACCGCACCACCCCTCCACCCAGCCGCTACCCCATTGCACGAGCGGCAAACCTTTCGCATCAGCTCGCCCATCATCGCACCACCCGCCGACACCGTGGGCCGACTCGGCCACCTGGGTTCATCGAACCGACACGCCCCGCGCACACGCGATCGAGCCGCTACCCTCGATCCAGGCCGGACAGGGCCGAGGGTGAAAAGGCGGTGCGGTGTGCGAAATGGGCTGACGGAGCGAATCGTCACGATATTGCGGGCGCAACCGAATCTGAGCGCACCACAGATCGTCGCGTGCCTCGCCGAGCCCGGTGTCGACCGTTCCGTCGTCAATCGACTGTTGTATGCGGAGTGGTCGCGTTTCGTGGTCGATGCGTCGACCAACCCGCCGCGCTGGTCGCTGAAAGTCGTCCCGCGCTCGCCCGCCCTGACACCGCCGAAGCCCGCCCCGATACCGCAGCCGACCGTCCCACCGCCCACCTCCGTGGCCGCCGATACAAGGCCTTTACGGAATTGGCAGCAGCGCGCTCTCGCACTGTGGATCGACAAGGGCCGCAAGGGCGTCATCGAAGCCGTCGACGGCACCGGCAAGACCGTGCTCGGTGTTCGCGCCGTCCTGGAGGCTGTCACGGCGGGCACCCCGGCTGTGGTCGTTGTCGCCGACGATCAGGCATGCACCCGTTGGTTGGCGGAGCTGGCGGCGGTCGCGCCCGACTGCCGCGTCACCGGACCGAATATCGGCCCGCGGCTGGGCAGCCCGCGCACCTGGCAGGTAGCGATCGTGACGCCATCGACGGTCCCCCGGCTCCGCCAGATCGCACCCGCTGCCGAGTGCTCGGACGCGTTGCTCGTCATCGACGATATCGACCGCTACAGCGACGGTGTGTTCGCCCAGGTCCTCACCGACCAGTTCGCGACACGGCTGGCACTGACCCGCGCGCTCGACCGCGGCGACCAGACCGTACGTGCCAAGCTGCTTCCCTACTTCGGCCCGGTCCTGGCGGGTTGCGATTACGCGACTGCGCGCGCCGACGGTGTCCTCGAGCCGATCACCCTGATTCACGTCGCGGTCGATCTCGACCCGAAAGAACGGGCCGCGCTGGACCGAGCGCAAGCACTTGTAGACCGCGAGTACGACACCCTGGTCGGAACCTACGGCGCACCCGAATCACCTACGGAATTCCGGCTGTTCGTAGAAGCGCTCGCAGCCGGCCGGGGTTCCGGCGCACACCACGCGAACCGATATCTCGCGGCTGTCGCCGATCGCGCTACCGCCCTGGCCGAGAGCTCAGCAAAACTGGACCTCGTCCGCGCACTACCCGCCGACCTCTTGGCCACCACACAGTCGGTCATCTTCGCTGATCGACCGGTAGCGGCTGCGCAGATCCATCGCGTTCTCGCCGCCAACGGCGTCGCCGCGGCGACAACAAGCCCCACTCTCACCGCACAGCAGCGATCCACCATCGCCGATGGCCTTCGCGACAAGTCCGTCTCGGTTCTCGTAGAACAGCGCATCCTCGATCCGACCCTCACGATCCCAGGTGCAGAGATCGCACTGCTCTTGGCCCGCACGCGCGACAGCACCCAGTTGGTCCACCGTCTCAGCCGAGTTGTCGGGCCGGGTCGGTCATCGCGACGACGACTGGTCATCGTGGCGTTTGTCGCCGGGTCGGCCGAAGACCCGAGCCGCGACGACGCGGGAACGACCGCGGTGATCCGCTCGTTGGCAGCGGAGATCGTCCGGACCGACACCGCCGGTCTGGTGGAACTACTTCGCCAATGGCACAGCACTGCAACGACATCCGTCTCTGCGGAGCAGGAGCCCGTCGCCGCGGGCCCTCAGACCGAACCGGATTCAGAACTCGACGAGTACGTTGTCGATCACCGATTCGCCACCGACCCCAACGATGCCGATGATGCCGATGACCTGATCGACTTCGATGACGATTCCGGCATCGACACGTACTCGCTACTCCCGGAGATACTGTCGGAATTGACCAACCTGGGCGATATCGGCACAAGCGAGGAACTCGGTGACCTGATCGGCTGCTGCGATCCGGCAGAACTTCGCCAATTGATCGATGACGCGGCACGCGCCGAGCACCTGGTCTTCCACGAAATCGGCGGCGACAGCGAGGATCTACTCGTGCTCACCACCACCGACACCGACGACCGACGCCACAACCGCGCGGCTGCCGAACGAATCGCGGTGTGGGCAGCCGACTCCGCCGACCCGATCGGCGGCATGCACGCCCTGATCGCGGATCTGGACGGCCTGCGAGTTTCCCCGCACCGCCTCGTCCAGATCGCGGCCTTCCTGCGCGGCACGACCGCGAAAGCCTTGCTCTAGTTCCCCCTCTGTGCCTGCTGAGCGACAGGCAACACGATGGCGAGCATCGCGATGGCGCGGTCGGTGAGTTGCCCCTGGCCCAGCAGTGACACCGCGCGCTGCATCAGCGCCGGTCGGTTGGACCACCCCGTGGATTCGGCACTGCGAGCGAGGATCTCACCGAGCTCGCTCGGCGGTACATGTTCGATCGCGCGCGCACCGAGCAGCCGAACCCGGGTGGCAGGCTGGGATTCTGTTCGGTAGGTGAGCCAGTGCGGCTGCCCGACCTCGAGGAAGTCCTCGACGACCAATAACCCTTGCTGCACAGCAGCTTCCAGCGCACGATCGATGAGCACCGGCATCCGGTCTCGATCCTCGTCATCGGCCGGCCGGACACGACCGATCACCGCATGCAGGCGGTCAGCGGTCACCGGCCCCTCGACTTCGACGATGCGCAGCAGATCCTCTTTGATCGAGCCGACATTGACCGCCGCCCCCGAAACCGAGAGCAGCCCAGAAAACGCTTGGTATTCGGCGATCTCGGATGTCGCCCGTTGCTGGGCCAACCTCTCCCGGGCACCTACGCGCAGCGGCGGATATTCCGGAATCGGAGGCTCGACAGCCGACGATTCCGGCACCGACGCGGGCTCGGGCTCGGGCTCGGGCTCCACAGATGACGCCGGCTCGACCGGTTCGTCGACCTCGGCTTCATCGAGCCACGGCTTGTCCCACCGGAAGCTGCTCAGCAATTCCCGCTCCGGAACCGGCTGGAAGACAGCCACTTCCGCAACAACCGGCTCCGCTGACTCCTCGGCGACAGGAGCCAGCCCCACCGAGTCCAGCAGTTCCCACAGCGGTTCGAGCGCCCGTTCCGGATGGGAGATGAACTGCGACTGGCGAACCCGGAAGAACGGCCACCCGCACCGCTCCAGATCACGCTGCCACGACAACGCCTGCTGGTAGGCCTGCGGCCCGGCCCAGGCGTCGCCTTCACACAGCACAGCCACCCGAATATGTCCGCCGACGATCACCATGTCCAGGGTGTGGATCCCGACCTCGTAGTGCGCACGCACCCGATACCGGCGGTCCAGGATTCGGTTGAACACCTGCTGTTCGAAGACCGACGAGAACGGCGCCACCACGCGGTCTTCCCGTACCGGAGTCGGCAATTCGTCGTCGTCGAGCGTCTGCGCGGCCTCGTGGGACTGGCAGTAGTCCAGCAACTGATAGCGCATGTCGTCGGCATTGCCGAGGTCTTGCAACCGCAGCGAGTGGAACACCCACATCTGATCGGCGGCCCGCGAGGCAGCGACGTTGTACCGCTGGATGGCTGACAGGTCGGTCTGCGGCATGTACCGGGTTTCGGGGTTCAGCGATTTCACCATCGACAGGAACATCACGTCACGTTCGGCGCCCTGGAAGTCGGCCGCGTCACCGCATCGCAGCTGTCTGCGGTCGATCTCCTCCGGCGACACGGCGAGGAGCAGCTTGTTCCAGATGAGGTCGGCCTGCGGCGCTCCCAGCAGCGAGACCACGCCGAAGGTCTTGCCCTCATAGCGCGGGTCGGCCAGGCATTCTGCCACTCGCGCGACGATCCGGTCGGCTTCGATCGCATTGAGATTGCCCTTGGTACTGACCCCGTCGGCCACGTACTCGGTGCGGATCGGCGCGAGGCGGTCGCTGCCGAAAACCCGCACGGGGATAAGGGGTTTGGCATCCTTCTTATAGGCGATCTGGTTGGAGAACCCGATGATCTCCGGAACGCAGCGCCGGTGTTCGACCAGGGTGAGGCGCGAGGAGAACCGCATCCCCGCGTCATCGAACAGGCTCCGTTTGGTGTCGATCCAGCTGGCCTTGTGCTGATTGTCGGCCAGATACTGCTTGGCAAGCCCACGCACGGTGTCGATCTTCATGCCGATCCCAGAGGGCGACACCTGCCGGTCGTCGCCGATCACCACGATCCGTGGTGCGAGGTACTGCAGGAACACCGCTTCGGCACCGGCCTGCGAGGCTTCGTCGACCACGACCACGTCGAACATGTTAGGGGCGATCTCGAGCTGTTCGACCACCCGGTAGATCGGCATGATCCACACCGGTACGGCAGGCCGACAGCGGCTCATGGTCTCGCGGATCTCGCGCCGTCGACGGTCGGCATGCTCGCCCGTGCCCTTGCCGTATCGCCGTACCAGCTGGGCGTACTGCCGCAGGTCCATCCTGGTGGCGGGCCCGAGCCGGTCGGGCGCCACGGCCCGATCCCATGCCTTGACAACGGCGAGCTCGGTGGCCTCGGCACGCAGCCCGGCCTCGATGTCGTCGAGCTGATCGAACAGCGTGTTGATCGGCTCGGGTTCGACGGTGGCCAGCCAGGCCCCGAGTCCGGCCCAGTCCCAAGCCTTTTCGAGCTGGCCGAGCTGGGTGTCCCACACCTGCGCCACCGCGGTGGACGCCACCGCTTCGCGCAGCCGCGGCAATGTCGTCATCCGCGCGTCGAGTTCAGCCCGACGGGCGAACCGGGCACGCAGCTTGTTCAGCTCGTCCAGCCGCGTGTGCGCGCGCTGGTAGGCCTCGACATCGCGTCGCTCGATCGCCTGGTGCAGATCGTGCAGGTTCGCGGTGGCGCCGGGCTGGTAGCGCAGCCCGCCGATCCGAGTGGCGACCGTGTCGAACAATGCCGAAGCTTCGGCCTGCTCATCGATGGCGACAGCCGCGTCGAAAGAAGCGAGCAGTGCCCGCCGGGCAGCCGAGTCCGACCAATCGGGCTCAGCCATCCCGAATACCCGCAATTGTCTTCCCGCCGTGACCAATTCGGCCCCAACGGTCAGCAGCGCTCGCAGCTGATCCGCGTGTTCCCGGTGGTGGGCCAGCCGCATCCCCGCGCTGCCGGGCGCCGCGGCACCGACACCGTATCCCGTCCACACCTCGTCGAGTTGTTCGACCAGCCGCTCGACTTCCTCGTAGCACAGGAACGCGCGCAGCTGTTTCGGCTCCACCGGTATCCGGCCGTCCACCCGCACCTGTTCGAACAGGGGTGCCGCATCCTTGACCACCCGATTGGTGGTGAGACCGACCTTCGGTGCGCCGTCTGCCCGCAGCTTGAGCGGCCCGGCCTTCTCGATATGGGCGAGCACCGATGTCGCAAGCGCGACGAGTGCCGCCCGGTCGCCACCGGACACCCGAATCTGCGAGATGCCGAGCTCACGGGTCAGTGCGGCTGCGGGGTCGAGCAGTTCCAGAATCCGAGTCCGCCGCCCGTGCCACACCCCACCCCGTCCCCTGGCGACATCGGCGACGGCATCGCGAACCCAACTGTCGCGGCTACCTGCCAGCTCCGCGAGTTCGTTGTCGACCTTTCGCGCGATGGCCGACACCTCGGCACGGCTCGCAGGCGTCAACCCCCGAATCGCCTCGATCCACGGCCGAGTCCCGTGTGCGGACGAGGCGGCAACCCGCGCGGTAGCGGCTTCGAGCCGTTGGCTCCATTGCGCGACCTGCGCAACAGGGGGCACGTCGTGCACGGTGAGCAAGGCCGGAGCGGCGGCTTCCGGGTCAGCCAGCGCTTCATCGAGCAGCAGGTCGCGCCATTGCCCGGCCTCGATGGACGAAATCGGTGACGTGGTCCCCGGTGCGACCTGGTCGAGACCGAGAATCCACCCGTACTGCGCTGCTTCGGTTCGATGCCGGAGGACGAGCTCGGTCAATGTGCCACGGTAGGAACCGATTTCGTGAGTGGTCACTTCCCGCTCGCGATGCCGCAGCAGCTGTTCGCCGAGCAGCGTGCGCTCCGCCCGCAACTGGGCCACGCGCGCGGTAGCGGCCTCGACTCTGCGCCGAGCCACCTGCGCGTCGTGGTCATCGGCCGCGGCCGCGATCTGTTCCATCGACAGCTTGAGGTCGTCGAAGTTGTCCCGGCTCGCACCGGCCACCGACACACACAGATCCCGGATCCGCTCGGGCAGTTTGCCCCGCACCTCGGCCAGTGCCCGGTCGGTATGCGCGGTGACCAGCACCCGCTTTCCCTGCGCCAGCAGGTGGGCGATCAGTGCCGCAGCCGTATGGGTCTTACCGGTGCCGGGCGGCCCCTGCACGATCGTGTGCGGATGACAGTCGACGTGGTGCAGGATCGCCAGCTGGACCGCGTTCAGCGGGAGCGGCAGAAAGCTGTCGGTTCCGTCGCGCACGATCGCCCCGTTGTCGGACGGAAAGTCGGCCGTGGCGGTGTAGGACGGATCGACCAGGGTGCGCAACCCGGACGGCACCCGGCGCTGATCCTCGATCCGGTCGGCGATGGTTTCGAGTACCCGGGTGAGCCCTCGTGTGCCACGCGAGCGCACGATCAGGGCGGGCGCGTAGTAGCCGACCGGCTCGGTGGTCGCCGCAGCAGGCATCATCTCGTCGTGGAAGGACGAGTCGGGTCCGAGGCTGTGCAGCAGCCTACGCATGAGCACCCCGACAGCGTCATGGTCGAACGGGTCTATCCCACTGAGGAATTCGCGCTCCACCGCACGCAGCAGCGACAGATCCGCGATCTCACCCGGATCGAGGAAATCGGACAGCTCCATCGTCGAACGGCCCGCATCCAGATCCAGCCGCACAGTCAGCGTGCCGGAATCGGTATCGAATTCGAACTTCACCGGCATGGTCAGGGCGTGTCTACGGACTGTCCCGGTTTCGGGACGCCGCCACACCACACAGCCCAGCGCCAGCACACCTTCTCGGCTCTCCGCCGAGGCGTTGACATCGGAGTACATCCGGTAGACCGACCGATACCAGCGATAGGCCGGTTCTTCGATCCGCGCCTTCTCCGCCCAGACACGCCACCGAGCCAGCCACGCGCCGAACCGCTCGGAAACCTCCGGGTGGTCGGCCAGCCGTTCGACCGCGGCCCCACCGTCGACCCGCTGCGCTCGCAGGGCCGGTTCGGCAGCGTGATCGTCGAGCCGCCCCGGCACCAGCCACGAACGAACCTCGGGTTCGGGTGGCGCGATCGGCGGCGTTACCGGCACCTTGTCCAACCGCAGGAACGGCTTGTCCTCCGACCCCGGCGTGAACCGGACCGCGGTGCTCGCGGGGAGCTCGCCGAGCCATTCCACGGCCCCGAGATCGTTGGCATCCAGGATCGCGGCCCCACCAACCCCCTGCACACGCGCGAGAAACCGGAACAACCGCGATGCCCGATCCGCCAGATCGGCATCCACCACGGTCCCCGCGTCCGACATCCGATCTCTCCTCACACCAGGCCAACCTTCACACGGTATCGCCAGGTCAGGCGTATTCGCTACCAGGATGCCCAGATCGCAACCATGCCCGCTCGTCGTTTCCTCGACCTGCCGAGGTTTCACCGGTACCGCAGATGGGCACCCTTTTACCTCGAACCAGCCCTGATCTGGGCGATCATCTCCGCCAGCTGCACTACCCGCGCATCGCTCTCGCCATGCCAAGCAGCCAGCTGAGTGTGCAGCTTCCGTAACCGGGTCAGCGCCGCCCGTACCTGACCGCTGCGCACCTGACAGGTAGCCAGTTGTCGCTGGCAGTACATGACCTGATCGTCATAGGGCCCGCGTTCGGCGGTGAGGTCGTCGATCAGATCGCTGTAGAGGGTGCCGGCTTGGGTGTTGTCCCCGGATTCCAGACACAGGTCAGCCAGCCGGACTCGCGCATCGACAACATCCCCATCGCGCGATCCCAATTCCGGAACAGCAACGCCGAGAAGGTCTTTCAGCCCACCGATAGCAGGAACATAGCGGGATTCGTCGGCGAGGTCGCGGGCGCGCCGCACCGCCCGATCGAGGTCTCCACGAGTGAATTCGGGAGCGGGGGCAGGAGCATCAGCCCGCAGTCGAGTCGTCGCGGTCCGGGTCGACGCCGATGCTCCGACCGCTGTCGCGTACAGCCGCGCCGGGCTTGCCGGTTCCGGACGTTCCATCAACCCGTCGAGCGCACCGACATACCGCATCAGTACCGCGTGCACTGCCGCCGCATCGGCCGGGCGGTCGATGGGTTCCTTGGCCAGCATGCTCGTCACGAGCACCGCGAGTTCGTCCGGCACCCCGTCGCGTTCGGGCACGAGAACCGGTGGCGCGGCGGTGATCTGGTTGAACATGGTGTCGAACTCCGAGGAGCCGAGCATGGCCCGCTGACCGGTGAGCAGTTCGTAGATGACCAAGCCGAGCGAATAGAGATCGGTTTGCGGCACCACGGTCTTGCCTCGAACCTGTTCAGGCGCCATGTATTCCGGTGTCCCGATACCGGAGCCGGTGCGAGTGAGCCGGGTCTGATCAGCATCGAGGGCGACCGCGATACCGAAGTCGAGTACCCGGACCGTGCCGTCGGCACAGAGCATGAGGTTCGACGGCTTGAGGTCGCGGTGAAAGATCCGGTGCCCGTGCGCTTCAGCGAGTACCGCCGCGGTTTGTGCCGCGATGCCGGCGACAGCACCCACGGGGAGTCGGCCCCGCGCGGACAGCAAGCTGTCGAGAGTGACACCGTTGATGTATTCCATGATCAGGAACGGCTGTTCGGGCGGCCCCGGCTCGATACCCGCATCGAACACCGTAGCCATGCCCGGATGACTCATCCGCGCCATGAGTTCGGCCTCGCGCACGAATCGCCGTTCCCATTCGTCGTTCTCGGCCAGCCGCGGATGGATGATCTTGATCGCGACCTGCCGTTTGAGCTTGCGGTCGAATCCCCGGAACACCTGCCCCATGCCACCGCGCCCTATGACTTCGATCAGTTCGTAGCGATCGCCGACGATCCGCGGCACCGCCCCCTCAGCCATGCGGCCCACCATGCTCGGACGTAACCCGCAGGGTTCCCGACGACAGCCCGGCCAGACCCGCGACGACCATCCGTTCGACCGCGAGACGCGAAGTGCGCCAGGAGGCCTCGGCGTGTAGCAGTTGTGCGACCGCCGCGCCGGCCGCCCGCTGCTCACCGATCGCCACTCGGGGGAACGCGACCGCGAACAGGTCGATCTGCCCAGCGGCGTCATGCGCCGCGCGCACCACACCGGCCAGGAACCAAGCATCGATGACGTTCGGCTTCACCCGCAGTACCGAAATCCCGGGCCCGAGTAACGCGGCCTCCTCACACACCGACACCACGGCATGCCATCCTCCGGTCACCAGCACCACATCGCCCGGCTGCGCCGTCACCGCACCGGGTATTGCGCCGTCACCGTTGACCGAAGGCTCGCGGCCGAGACGAATATCCTTAACACTCAACATCGGAACGCCGTCCGCGGTGGCGACGAGCGTGGGCGGTGATTCCAGCACACGCAACGCTTCAGCCTCGACGAGCTCGCCGATCGACACCGTCGGACGCGGACCGTTCCCCGCGACAAGTTCCGGCGTGGCAGGCGAGGAGAAGTCCAGGACGGATGTTCGCGCCGCCGTGTAGGTTGCGACATCAGATGCGAGCACATCGTCGGCAACCAGCTCCGTCGGCGCCCCTGCCGCGTCACGCTCCACCGATCGCCACCTCCCCACTGTCCGTTCTCGGGTGCGTCAACGGTAGCAGCGTGACGGCCACACAGCCGGTCCAGCCAACTCGGATCACGAACACGAAACAAGACAAAATTGTCAATTGACATAGTTTTCAGCAATCACTAGCCTTGGGTCACACCTCGGATAAACATGCAGAAGTCCGAATGTGTGCCATTCGGTACTAAATTGGATCTCCTCAGCGTCGACCAGCAGGAGTGCCCCTGATGACCAATGCCATCGAGCCCCGCGCGCTCAATGTCGCCCCCGGCTCGATCGTCGTAGTCCGCGACGAGGAATGGCTGGTCACCTCGGCCGAACAGGGTTCCGACGGCTGGCTACTGCGGGTGCGCGGCCTCGGCGAACTGGTCGCCGACACCACCGCCACGTTCTACGAAAGCCTCGACCACATCGAGGTTCTCGACCCCGCCAAGGCCAAGATCATTTCCGACGGTTCGTCGGGCTACCGCAACTCCCGCCTGTGGCTCGAGGCCCTGCTGCGCAAAACCCCCTTCCCGTACGGCGACCAGACCGTCACCGTCTCCACGCAGATGCTCGCCGACTCCCTCGGCTACCAGCGCGCCGCCGTCGCCAAAGCCCTTGACCCCCAGCACATCCGCCCCCGCATCCTCCTCGCGGATGCGGTCGGCCTCGGCAAGACCCTCGAGATCGGCATGATCCTCTCGGAACTGGTGCGCCGCGGCCGTGGCGAGCGCATCCTCATCGTCACCCCCAAGCACGTCCTCGAACAGATGCAGCACGAACTGTGGTGCCGTTTCGCCCTCCCGTTCGTCCGCCTGGACTCGGCGGGCATCCAGAAGGTCCGCCAGAAACTCCCCGCCACCCGCAACCCCTTCACGTATTACAAGCGCGCGATCATCTCGATCGACACCCTCAAAAGCCCCCGCTACAAAGCACATCTGGAGCGCCAGCACTGGGATGCGGTGGTGATCGACGAGTCCCACAACCTCACCAACGTCGGTACCCAGAACAACGAATTGGCCCGAGTCCTTGCCCCCAACACCGAGGCCCTGATCCTCGCCTCCGCCACCCCGCACAACGGCCGCGAGGAATCCTTCGCCGAACTACTCCGCCTGCTCGACCCCACCGCGGTCGCCGCCGACGGCTCCTTCACCAAGGAGGACGTGCAGAACCTGCTGATCCGCAGGCACCGTCACCACGACGAGGTCGCCGCGGAGGTCGGCAGCGACTGGGCCGAACGCGCTGAGCCCGTGCATCTCCCCGTCAAACCCTCCCCCGCCGAAGACGCTGTTGCCCAGGAACTTTCGCAGGTGTGGCTGCACCCTCAGGGTGCATCCCCCTACTCCGGCGAAACCAAGGGCCTGTTCCCCTGGACCCTGGCGAAGGCCTTCCTGTCCTCCCCCGCCGCCCTGCGCGAGTCGATCAACCAGCGCCGCGACAAACTCCGCGACGGCACCCCCGAACAGCACATCGAACTCGCCGCCCTGAACACCCTCAGCGACCTCAACGACAAGGCCTTCACCGAATCCGCAGGCAAGCAGGCCGCCCTGGTCGCACGCCTGAAAGACATCGGCGTCGGCCCGAAGTCATCGATGCGCGCCGTAGTCTTCGCCGAACGCGTCGCCACCTTGAAATGGCTAAAGGAGCTCCTGCCCGCCGCCCTAGGCCTGAAGCCGGAGAACATCGCCATGCTGCACGGCGGCCTGTCGGATGTGGAGCAGCAGGAGATCGTCGACAGCTTCAAACTCGAAACCTCCCCCATCCGCGTGCTGGTCACCGGCGATGTCGCCTCCGAGGGCGTGAACCTGCACGCCCAGTGCCACAACCTGATTCACTACGACATCCCCTGGTCGCTGATCCGCATCGAACAGCGCAATGGCCGCGTCGACCGCTACGGCCAGAAGTTCCCGCCGGTCATCTCCTCGCTCATCCTGGAACCCTCTGACCCCGAGTTCTCCGGCGACCTGCGTGTCCTGTCGCGCCTGCTCGAACGCGAGAACCAGGCGCACTCCACCCTGGGCGATGTCGCGTCCCTGATGGGCAAGCACAGTGTGGGCGAAGAGGAATCGGCCATCCGCGATGTCCTCGCGGGCAAAGCAACCCTCGACGACCAGGTCCGCACCGTCGAAGACCTCCTCGACGGCGACGACTTCGACTCCTTCTTCGCTCAACTCGACACCGACGACGTGCCAGAGCTTCCCGAGCGCCCTCGCCAAAGCCTCTACGCCGACGACATCGAGTTCCTCGAAGAAGCCCTCCACGCCGCCTACAACGACGTCCCGCACGCCACTCCCGCCAACGGTGGCGTCGGCTGGGCTCTGCACGCCAATCACGGTATCGCCGAACTGATTCCACCCCGCGACCTGCGCCAGCGCCTGGCCCACCTCCCACAGAACTACCGCGAGCAGGGCCGCATCGACACCCAGCTCAAGCTCGCCACCAACACCCAGGTCGGCAACGCCCAGCTCCGCGCCGCCCGCCAGGGCAAAGGCATCAACAACACCACCTGGCCCGAAGCCCACTTCCTCGGCCCCCTGCACCCCGTGCTCGACTGGGCCAGCGACCGCGCCCTGTCCGCCCTCGGCCGCAACCAGATCTTCGCCATCCGCGGCGGCGTCGACGCCGTCACGGTCCTGCTGATGGGCACCTTGATGAACCGCCGCGGCCAGCTCGTGTCCCGCGTCTTCTCCACCGTCGAATTCCCCGACCCCGACCGCCCGAGCCTGGCCTTCACCAGCCCCCTGGAGAACCTCGACTTCCTGCTCACCGACACCGGTTTGAAGCCCGACACCGGTTTGAAGCCCGACACCGCCAACCCCGGTCCCATCCCCGACCCGGACCGCTACCAGCAGCTGATCCCCCTCGCCGTCGACAACGCCACCCAATCGATGAAACTCGTCCTCGGCGAACAGGAACGCACCGCCAACGAACGCCTCGCCCAATGGCGCCGCCGCGCCGAACGCTGGCACTCCGGCGCCGACCAACTCGAACTGTTCGGCGGCGCGCGCAAGAAGGTCGACAAGTACGCCCAACGGATCGCCGAAGAACAACGCCTCGCCGAATCCCAGGCCCCACCCAGCAGTTGGTGCGTCCCCTGCTGGTGATCGTCCCCGGAAAGGACCAGTAATCATGGCCTCTTTCGATTCCATCGTCGTCGGCGAGGATTGGATCTCGGAGCACTACTTCACCACCGATTCGGTGAAGGAGTCGTTCCACGGCAAGGTCATGGAGCTGCGCAAGGCGTGGGACGCCGAGGCCAAGGAAGGCCGCAAGACCGTCCGCAGCTCGCTACTGTCCGCCGCGGGTGAGCTGCACACTATGCTGGGTGCACTCGCTGAGAATCCCGAGTCCGCCTTGAAATCAAGTGCCGCTGTCCGCGCGGCATTCGGTTTCGACGGCGAGCTGACCCCATTCACCGCCGAACGCGCCGGCTCCGAACTGGTCATCCCCGATGCCGCCCTCGCCGAAACCCCGAATGTGCTGTTCCTACAAGCGAAACCAGTCGAATCGATCGAAGACTTCCTCGGCACGGGCGAACTGATCACCCCCGCCATCGAAGACAACAAATCACTCGAGTCCGCGTCGAAAGCCGTCTCAGCCGCCTTCCGCTCCGACACCCCACCCGCATTCGTCGTAGTCCAAGCAGGCCGCTGGCTCGTCCTCGCCGAAGCCGAACGCTGGGCCGAGGGCCGCTACCTCGCCCTGGACCTCCTGGTCGTAGCCGAACGCCGCCACGACGCCCGCGGCGGCGAAATAGACCGCGCCGCAGCCATCTTCGGCCATCAGGCGTTGAAGCCCGACGCCGACGGCAACATCTGGTGGACCGGCGTCCTCGAAGACTCGGTGAAACACACCGTCGGCGTCTCCAAGGACCTCCGCGAAGGCATCCGCCTCTCCATCGAAATCATCGCCAACGAGGTCGTCAACCGCCGCCGCGCCCGCGACCTCCCGCTGGACAACATCGACGGCAACGAACTAGCCAAACACTCCCTGCGCTTCCTGTACCGAATCCTGTTCCTGCTCTACGCCGAAGCCTCCCCCGAAATGCAGGTCCTCCCCACCGGCGCAGCCGAATACGAAGAGGGCTACGGCCTCGACCGCCTCCGCGAACTAACCCTCACCGAACTCGTCTCCCACCACGCCCGCACCGGCACCCACCTCTACGAATCCCTGGCGAAACTATTCTGGTTGGTGGAAAACGGACACACCCCGACCGTGCGCGAGAACGTCACCGATGATCCCGCCCCCGGCCTCGAATTCAACCGTTTGCGCGCAGACCTGTTCTCCCCCAAGGCAACCTCCCTGATCGACGAGGTAGGCCTCGGCAACGACGCCACCCAACAGGTACTCGCCCACCTCCTGCTGACCAAGGAATCCAAGTCTCGCAAGGGCGCCGACCGCGGCTTCATCAGCTATGCCGAACTCGGCATCAACCAACTGGGCGCGGTCTACGAGGGCCTGATGTCCTACACCGGCTTCTTCGCCGAAGAAGACCTCTACGAAGTAGCCAAAGACGGCAACCCCGAAAAAGGCTCCTGGGTAGTCCCCACCCACCGAGCCGACCACCTCTCCGAATCCGACTTCGTCCGCATCGAAGACCCCGCCACCGGCGAAAAGAAGCCCGTCCTCCACCCCAAGGGCACCTTCGTCTTCCGCCTAGCCGGCCGCGAACGCCAACAGTCCGCGTCGTACTACACCCCCGAAGTCCTGACCAAGTTCGTCGTCTCCCAGGCCCTCGAAGAACTCCTCGACCAAGACGGCCACCGCACCACCCCCGACGAAATCCTGTCCCTCACCATCTGCGAACCCGCCCTCGGCTCTGGCGCGTTCGCGATCGAAGCTGTCCGCCAGCTCGCCGCCGAATACTTGAAGCGCAAGCAGGAAGACCTCGGCGAACTGATCGACGCCGACCAGTACACGATCGAACTCCAAAAGGTGAAGGCCCACATCGCCATCCACCAGGTCTACGGCGTCGACCTCAACGCAACAGCCGTCGAACTAGCCGAAATCTCCCTCTGGCTCGACACCATGGTCGCCGGCCTGCAAGCCCCCTGGTTCGGCCTCCACCTCCGCCGAGGCAACTCCCTGATCGGCGCCCGTCGAGCGGTCTACACCCCCACCGACCTCACCAAAAAGGCCTGGCTCAAAACCGTCCCCAAGGACGTCCCCCTCGGCACCGAAATCGGCGCAGGCATCCACCACTTCCTCCTCCCCGCCGAAGGCTGGGGCGCCATAGTCGACACCGCCGAAGCCAAAACCTACGCCCCCGACCAGCGCGAAGAACTCCGCTTGTGGCGCAACGAAATCCGCAAGTCCCCTTCCAAAGACATCACCAAACGCCTGGCCTCCCTCGCTCAACGCGTCGAAACCCTATGGGAGTTCACCCTCCGCCGCCTGACCATCGCCGAGTCCGAAATTCGCCGCGATCTCCACTTGTGGCGCAGCGAACCCATCGACCATGTTCCCGCAGTCACCCGCGAACAAATCGAAGCGGTCCTGAACGACGAGAACGGTTCCTATCAGCGGTTGCGTCGTGTGATGAACGCTTGGTGCGCGATCTGGTCATGGCCAGTCACCGGCGACATCGCGGCACCGGACTGGGACCAGTGGGTCGGGGGCCTCGAAGCTATCCTCGGCACCACAGCCAAGGCTGGCAAGTTCGAGAAGTACGGCCAAACCAGCTTCGCCTCAGACCTAGGCTGGTCCGAACTAGACGTCACTGAAGACAACGACCGGGTATTCGCCCAGGCCAAGTCGTTCGATGCAGCTGTGACGGAGTTCCCATGGCTCACCGTTGCTTCGCGAATCGCCGAAGTTCAGGGCTTCCACCACTGGGAACTGGACTTCGCACCAGTATTCGCTCAAGGCGGGTTCGACCTCCAGGTTGGTAACCCGCCGTGGGTTCGGCCCGACTGGGACCAAGCCGGCGCACTCGCGGAGTTCGACCCGTGGTGGAAACTGACTGACAAGATCTCGGAGACCACTCGCCTGGAGAAGATGGCCGCGAGTTTCAGAGAAAGCGAATTGCGCGACACTCTTCTATCAGAGCGAGCCTCACAGTCCGGCATCAACGAGCACCTCAGCTCCGCTACAGAACGACCTATCCTTCGCGGACTTCGGCCCGACTTATATCGCTGTTTCATGGAGCACACATGGCGAACCATGTCCAAGAGAGGAATAGTCGGACTAATTCATCCAGAGACCCACTTCTCCGAGCTACGCGCCAATATATTCAGGACCTACACATACCGCCATCTGCGACGTCACTGGGCATTTAAGAACAACGCATACATCTTCCGAGAGATAAGCGACAAGAAGGATTTTGGTGTCCATGTATACGGCGTGCTTCAAGATACGATCGAATTCACTCAAGCATCGTGGATATACCACCCAGACGTAGTACAGAGATCATTCCATCACGATGGTAGCGGGACTCCTCCGGGCGTAAGGGATTCGAATGGCCACTGGGATATTCACCCACACCAAGAGCGGATCACTACAATATCTGAATCAAGCCTCGCTGGTTGGGCAAAACTTCTCGACGAACCGGGCACACCAGCTCCGGAGGCCCGTATGGTTTATCCAGTCAATAGAGCCAGCGCAACGGTAATTCAAAAGATATCTTCAAGCCCACGACTTGCAGAAGTCCCATATAGGTCAGCATTGGGATGGAACGAGCTCGCCGATCGGCGAGCTGGACATTTCGAGTCGCGCTCCGCAGTTCCAACATCATGGAGGGATGTGATCCTTCAAGGCCCACATCTGACGGTGGCATGTCCAGTATTCCAGGAGGCAAATCCGACGATGCGCGGCCAATCGGACTACTCACGGGTTGACCTAGAAAGCATTCCCTCCGAATTTATCCCGCGAACAAACTATCAGCGATCGTCGCTGTCGGAAGTTTACAGATCGGCATACCCTAGCTGGGACAGCAAACCCAGCTCAGACTTCTTCAGAATCGCTTGGCGCAGAATGGCTGACCCCGCAACAGTACGCTCACTCCATGCAGCGATAATCCCGCCTGGCCCTTGTCACGTCAATCTCCTTCGAAGCGCGGCCTTGCCATCCAGTACTGACCTTGTGATAGCTGCTGGGATCTGGTCGTCAATCGTTGCGGACTTCTTTGTCAAAGTAACCGGCCTCACCGAACTAGCCGGTCCCACGGTGGGCAGACTCCCACATATTCGAGGTCACATGCTAGAAGCTGCACTGATCCTTCGTACTCTTCGGCTAAATTGCCTCATCGCAGAGTACAAACCCCTGTGGGACGAAATGTATTCGCCTGAGTGGCAACGTGACTCCTGGGCATACGTCTCGAACCACACCCCTGCCCCCCAATGCCTGGGCCAAGTTCCCCAAGACTGGACCATAGCGGTGCCACTCCGAACCGCCGCCGAGCGTCGCCAGGCCCTCATCGAAATCGACTCCATAGTAGCCGTAATGCTCGACATCACCGCCGAAGAACTCCTAACCATCTACCGCACCCAATTCCCCGTCCTCCAAAAATACGAACGCGAAGCCCTCTACGACACCACCGGCCGCCAACTCCCCACCAAACTAGCCACCGAATACCGCAAAAAGGGCACCCTCCCCCCATCCGACCTCACTATCGACGGCATCACATACGTAGAGCCCTTCACCGCAGTAGACCGAGAACGCGACATGAAACTCGCCCACGACCACTTCGCCGAACTCGCCCGCCAAGCCACAACCTGAACACCGCAAAACGAAGACCGCACCGCAGCCAGATGAGGACACAATGAACTACCCGCCACCCCCAGGACCCCAACCACCGCACGGTCAGCCGTACTACCCCCGAAACTACGGCCCGCCCCCGAAGAAGGGCATACCGAACTGGGGAATCGCCGTCATCCTCGCGGCAGTCGCCATCGTCGGTATCGGAGTCGCGACCGGGTCAATAAACACCCCAAAAGCCGCCCCCGCAGGAAACGCAGTCCATGACGACGGCATAAAATTCACAATAACCACGTGGGAGCAAGGTGCCACCGAGACTCGCGACGGCTTGTTCTCAGACACAGCCCAAGGCGAGTTCGTCATCGTAAAGTTCCAAGCAAGCAACCTATCCGACGAGCCACAGGACTACACACTCAGCCAACAACGACTCTTCGACGAAAAGGGCCGAGAATTTGAACCCATCTCCTCCGGCCACACCAGCCTGAATCCCGGATTCACAGAAGAAGAATCAATCGCCTTCGACGTCCCAAAAGGCACGGTCGCCACAGCGATCGAATTCAAGGGCGGCTTCTTCGGCTCAGGCGCCCGCGTAAAACTCACACCTACGGCCAAGTCCGATTGAACCTTTCGTACCGCACTCGAGGCGAATCGTCTTCCCGCATATAGTCCGCAACTGGACAACATCCGGCCATTTTCCAGAAGGAGTATTCTATGAAGGCGGACGCATGGGCGCCAAAGGCATTGTTCGACAGTGCGGTGCAGTACGAGATTCCGGTGTTTCAACGTCCGTATGTGTGGTCCGAGGAAGACCAGTGGTCTCCACTCTGGCGCGACGTGCAGCGCCTCGCCGACAAGGTGATTGCTGCCGGTGAGTCCGCAGACACTCTCGCCACCATTGGGGTACATTTTCTCGGCGCCATAGTGTTCAAAGCTAAAGCGCCTATCACCGGCGACGTGACTCGCTACGAAGTCATCGACGGACAGCAGCGCACCACGACGTTGCAGGTGATGCTCGACGCCGCTCAAAAGGTCTTGACGGAGCTGAAGTTCGACGACCACGGTGAGGCTCTCTCGGAGCTGACGTGTAACCGGGCCAAGAGATTCCAGGGCAAGCCAGCTCAGTACAAAGTGTGGCCTTCTCGTTCCGACCGGGATGCGTTTGCTGCCGTGATGAGCGAGGACACGGACCTGGCACCGTTCGCTGAACACCGAATCATCGAGGCGAGCCGCTTCTTTCAGGATGAGATCCGCACCTGGATCAGCGGAGCGTCAGACGACGCCGACGCCGACGCCGACGCCGACGTCATCGCGGCTCAGCGAGCGGAAGCACTCACCGACGTCCTGCAATCGCGATTGTGCTTGGTCGCGATCAACCTCTCAGGACACGACGACGACCAGCTGATCTTCGAAACGCTCAACGACCGTGGAGCGCCCCTACTCAAGGCTGATCTGATCAAGAACTGGATCTTCCAGCAGGGTGAGAAGATCGGCGCCGAAACCGACAATTGGCCGGATAGGTTCTGGAGCGACTTCGACGACGACTGGTGGCGCGAAGAGACCTCTCAGGGTCGACATATGCGATCACGTATCGACACGTTCCTGCAGTACTGGCTGACCATGCGCACCCGGGACGAGGTCCTCACCGACGACGTGTTCCGCAAGTTCACCGAGTACGCGGCCGACCGGATGTCGGCCTCCGACAGAGCCGAAGCGTTCCTCGCCGAACTCCTCCGCGATGCCGAGAAGTTCAGGTTGATGGCTGAGAATCCAGACGGCTCGGAGGTAGGAAGGTTCTACTTCAGAGTCGTCCAAGAGTTCGAACTGGCAGCCACGATGCCACTACTGATGTGGATCATCTCTGACAACCACAAGGTTCCCGAACCACAAGTGCGGCAGGCGCTATCGGCGCTCGAGAGCTGGGTCATCCGCCGGACCTTGCTACGCCGAACCATGAAGGACGTCAACAAGACCATGGTGTCCATTCTCGGGATGCTTGATGAGAACGCCAGCGAAGCAATCGGCACCATTGTTGCTGGGTTCCTTGCCGTCCAGCGGTCCGAGGCACGACGTTGGCCGACCGACGACGAGATGGTCGCGGAAGTACCGAACCTGCGGATGTACGGCAACATTCGACAGGGGCGGCTCCGAGTGGTACTCGAAGGCGTAGAGCATCAGCTTCGCACCGAGTACAACGAAGACGTCCAGATTGGGCACACGCTGCAAATCGAGCATGTCATGCCGCGGCAGTGGCGCACCCACTGGGATATCGGACTCGACGAGTCCGAAGCCGCCGATCGTGATCGTTTGATCAACACACTCGGCAACCTCACATTGGTCACCCAGAAGCTCAACGGCTCGTTGTCTCATCGCCCCTGGACCCAGGAAGAAGCGGCCGTGGCAGCACCAACCGGCAAGGAAGCCGGCCGCGGAAAGCGTTCCCTCCTCGGCAAATACAGTGTGCTGCGGATGAACAAGCAGCTCATCGACGAGCACCACGAGCAGTGGACCGACGACGATATTCGATCCCGTTCAGTAGACCTGACGAAGCGGATATGCGCCGTATGGGCCGGACCGTACGCGGCGCCATAGATCTTCACCGCCATCACCTCACCTGGGCTACCTCGGCTGACGTTTCACCCCGGCGTCAGCCGAGTAGGTGACAGCGAACTCCTGCCGCACGTCGGGCCTTGACCCAGGGCGCTCGATGTCATGACCGGCTGACCTGCCGCTCCACCTCGAACTTCTTGTCGGCGAGATTACGGACGGTCGGCCGGACGCAGCGCCGATGCGGACGGGCGAGCGGCCGGCCGATAAGTCACATCCGTTGCGGTGCAGCCATTCCCAACTGACCCAGGCCGAGTTCCAGGGTTCGAGCAGTCAACCAGCAAAGCGCGATTCGGTTCGATCGGATCGGTTCAGTAGCCGCGAGGACCGGGCACGCGTCGTAGAAGGTGGTGTAGGAACGGGCAAGCTCGTAGAGGTAGCCCGCCAGGCGGTGCGGCTCCAGTACGTCGGCTACCTCGGCCAGGACAGTCCCGTAGCCATCGAGCACCAACGCCAGCTCCCGCTCGGCCGGATCGAGCGGGACTGCAGTATTGACCGTGGACAGTGTCGTGGCGTCGGCCTTGCGCAGGATCGAACGCACTCGAGCATGGGCATACTGCAGGTAAACACCGGTATTGCCGTTCAGCATCGTCATCCGGTCCAGGTCGAAGGTATAGTCCTTGACCCGCGACGTCGACAGGTCCGCGTACTTGACCGCACCGATGCCCGCCTGCTCGGCGATGGTGTCGAGTTCGACAGCAGAAAGGTCCGGGTTCTTCTCCGCGACAACAGCACGGACGCGTGCAGCGGCTTCGTCGAGCAGGTCCATCAACCGAACAGTCCCACCCGCACGGGTTTTGAACGGTTTGCCATCGGGCCCCAGGATCGTGCCGTAAGCCACGTGATCGACCTGGATCGCCTCGGTGAGCCACCCGACTCGCCGCGCCGCTTCGAAGATCAGCTGAAAATGCAAAGCCTGTCGTGAATCGGTGACATACAGCAGCCGGTCCGCGTGCAGCGACGAGATGCGGTACCGAATGGTGGCCAGGTCGGTGCTGTCATAGCCGTACCCGCCGTCACGCTTGCGGGCCATGAGTACGACAGGCTGATCGTCAGGGCCTGTGACCTGCTCGGACAAGACGACGATCGAGCCGTCGCTGTCGACGGCTACGCCCTTGTCGATGAGTTCGGTGACCGTATCCGCGAGCTGGTCGTTGTAGAACGACTCACCGACATAGTCGTCCGGGGTGAGCAGGACACCGAGCCGGTCATAGATCGCACCGAACGCCTTCTCAGACTCGGCGACGATCTCCCGCCAGCGTGCGACCGTGTCGGGGTCGCCGGCTTGCAAGGCAACCACCCGCGTCCGCGCCCGGTCGGCGAAGGCGGGGTCGGAGTCGAACTGGGCGCGGGCAGCTTTGTACAGGCTGTCCAACGCTGACACCGAACTCGTATCATCCTCGAGTTCTCCAGTGTGCCAGGGTGATTCGGGATGCTCGTCGATGTACTGGATGAGCATCCCGAACTGGGTACCCCAATCACCGAGATGGTTCGCGCGCACGACATCAGCACCGAGAAACCCGAAAATCCGGGCAAGGCTGTCACCGATGATCGTGGTCCGCAGATGCCCGACATGCATCTCCTTCGCCACGTTCGGCGCGGAGTAGTCGATGACCACCCGATGCCCGCTCTCAGTTGCTGGCACACCGAGACGGTCATCAGCCAGCCGTGCAGCCACGCTTTCCCAGATCGCCCGATCAGCGAGAGAAATGTTCAGAAATCCTGGCCCCGACACCTGCACATCGGCGATCACACCCTCAGCGAGATCAAGCTGGCCGGCGAGCTCGCCACCGAGTTGAGCCGGTGGCATCCCGACCTTCTTCGCCAACGGCAATGCAGCGTTGGATTGGAAGTCGGCCCGATCGGATCGTCGCACTACCGGGTCCGCATCCGCCATTTCCGGGCGGACTCGCACGATCGCCTCCGACACAGCGGCAGCGACACGTCCGAGCAGCGGCACAATACCGGCAGAGCTCACCTTAGATTCCTTTCGATGGGGATGGTGAGCCCATTGTCGCAGGTGCGTCATGCGGCGTGACCAGGACCGACCTGTTCGTCTCGGACATGGCACCGGCGAAACCGCACACCGTCGACCACCTCGACCAGATTCCGCGCGACCAGCGATGCCAGTCCAGCCTGAACGGTCGAGTACAGGCGAGGGCCCGGTGTGTAGCCCAGGAAGTCTTTGCCACGCTCAGCTCCGGGCCCTTCGGCGAGTGCCTGTACGGCGTCAGACACGGTCAGTTCGAGCGCCCCCAGTATCGAAATCGCGAGCACGGCGATCGACTGCTCCGCCCTCGCACGGTCAGTGCGGTAGCGCGCCACGCTCCCGCCGAGGAACACGTGTTCACTGCTCAGGGCATTGAGGACAAGCCGTTGAGCAAATGCCGACGAATTCAGCCAGCGTTGCTCGGCGACGACAGGATCCGGGCTGAGCACACCGCTGATCCGCGAGAAGCACCGCAACCCGACTGCGCTGTCGACATCGGTATAGGTCGCGAAAAGCTTTGTCTCGTAATCGACTTCCGTGTCACTGCGCAGACCGAAGTCGTCGTGGATCTTGCACACGGCGGTGACCAGGTCGTTCATGATGTGATAACCGGGGCGATGCCGTCCGACCAACACCAGATCCAGGTCCGAGTCCGAGTGACCGGCGCCGCTGGCCTGCGAACCGTACGCCAATCCGTAGCCACCGACCGGAGTGTAGGTGCGACATAGCTGCGCCGCGGCGGCAAACAGTTCGGGAGTCACGACGCCAACCCATCCGGAAGCGATGCACGCGGGTGCGCGACCGCGTGGAAGTCGATGAAATGGACCCCACTCGGCAGCGCGACACCACCTTCCGGCATTTCGTACCGGTCGATGAACTCCTCCACGGCCCGCTCGAGCTCGAGGTCGTCGAGCAATTGCGGGTGGTGCTTGAAATGGACGCCGAAGAACCATTCTCGGGCGGATTCACGTGTGGGAGCCCAGGCCACTCCCCCGAGCCGTGTGTGGGTCAGCGTGCCGTCGCCGCGGTTCTCGGCCTCGCGAAGCGCGTCGATCAGGACGTGCCGGGTGTAAGCGCGGCCACCGCCGGGGAATGGAGCGACTGTTTCCCAGGCCTGTGTCACCAACTTCTGCTCCGAACTTTCGGCGTCGAACAACATGGCCAGCAAGTGCCCGCCCGGTGCGGTCAGCCCAACCAGGTCGAGCACGAACTTCCGCGCTTGGTCTGCGGCGACGGCCTGGTCACACCGTGGCCGCACGCCCGCTGGCGACAGCTCCTCGAAGAACTCGCCGATCGGGTAGCTCAACGACCAGAACGCCGTCACCAGGTCGAAGGTCGCCGCTCGGTCGGCCGCGAGCAGGGAGGTCACGGCGTCGCTGGTGTCCGCGCAAATCGTTTGCGCGTCGGGGAACATCTGTGCGACCGCGACTACCATCGTTTCGCTGTAATCGGCCAGCACGAGATTTCGGGCATATGGTGCGATCGCGTCCGTGATTCTGCCGGTGCCGCAGCCGAATTCGACAACATTCAACGCTGCACGCGGTGCCGCATGATGCTCGGTGAGCCAGTCCGCAACCAGGTCGATGTCTTCCGTGCCGCCGTAGAAATGCTGCAACAGCAGCTTGTCGTAGGTGCCGGCTGCCTCGTACACCGCGCGAAAACTTGAATTCGTCATGCTGCTTGTTCCTCCAGATCCGAGGCGAGATGGTCGAGGTAGGCGAGAACTTCATGCATGTGGGTTTCGGTGAGGCCAGGGTTGTTGGCCATGAACCGCAGCGGATACACGACCGATCCTTTTCGTAGGCGGCCCAGGTCATCCGGCAGCGTGAATTGGTGCAGGTGCCAGCGGCCTTCGGCGAGGATCCGATCGTGGAGGGCGATGTTGAGCTGATTGACGCGGTCCAGCCCGAACTCGTCGACACGTCCGGGCACGATGCCCGCAGGCAGGTAGGCGAAGACAACCGCCGCCAGGTCTGGTTCGTTGAGCCGAACCAGTCGTGGGTGCGCATCGACCAACTCAGCGAATCGTCGAGCCAGCTTCCGCCGATGGTCGGCGAGTTCTGCGAGTCCCGCTCGTCCGCGACCGAGCATCATCATCCACAGCTTCAGCGACATCCAGCCTTTGGTGCCGATGAACGGAGTGACCTGACCGAAGGCGAAGTCCTCCTGCATGATCAGGTCGGAGTAGGTCGAGATGGTCCGCAGCACAGCAGGTTTACGCACCAGCAGCGCACTCAGCCCGTAGGGCACGGCCATGATCTTGTGCGGGTCCACGGTGATGCTGTCGAACTCGGCGATGCCGTCGATCTTGTCCCGCAGTTTCGGGCTGAATGCCGCGAGCAGCCCCCAGCACGCGTCCGCGTGCAACCAAATTCTCGGGTCGACTGCTCGCACGAGATCGTTCACAGCCCGCAGATCCTCGACCGTCTGGGTTCGGCTGTCACCGGCATAGGCAATCACCGCCATCACGCGATCAGCATTCTCCCGCAGCGTTCGGGCGAGTTCGCTTCTCTCGTAGCGGAATCCGTCGGTGGGGACTTCGATCACCTGCGCTCCGCACCCGATCCACGTCAACGCCGCCTTCACGCTGTAGTGCCCGATCCCCTTCGGAACCACCACTCCCATCCGGCCCAGGTTGGTGACGCCGGTCTGCATCGTGCCCGGCGCTGTCGCTTCCCTGGCCAGCATCATCGCGACGGTATTGCTGGTCGTCCCGCCCGGAGTGACCATGCCGCCCACATCCCATACCGTGTGCACCGCATCGACCGGTGGACTCGGATAGCCGAGCAGGTCTCGTAGCCATCGCAATACGGCGATCTCGACGAAGGTGGCACTCGGGCTATCGAACGACTGGTTGATCATGTTCTGCTGCGTCAGCACGGCCAGTGCGCTGCCCATCAGGGCGAGCTGATCATCGCCGGTGTCACCGAAACCCATGAACCGTGGCGATGCCTCGTTCTTGCACAGCGGCAGCACGTGATCAACGAATTCGGCCAGGACCTCCTCACCGGTCATGGGCTGCACTGGGAGCTCAGTGACCAGCAGGTCTCGGATCTCGCGTGTGGTGCTTCGCCGACCGAATATCTCGGGGCGAGCCTTGAACTGCAAGCCGATATCGACGGCGCGGTGCAACAGGCCGGTCGTTGTTATCTCTGAATTCTTCACCGCCCCAGCGTCTCTCCGACCATGGCGGTGGTTCCAACAACAGGCTGCTGTACAACAGCCTGTTGTATCGAGTCAGGGCAGTTCAGAGATCGCCAGCCGAAGGGCTGCGGCCCCTGCGGCTTGGATCGGATGCTCCGCGATGATCTGCTCGACCCGCTCTGAAGTGAAGGGCTGCAACTCGAGCACGCGCCCCTCATCGTTGTCGGTCACGATTCCGCCGAATAGTTCATCGAAGACCGGCCCGTCGATGATCACAGTGGTCAGCAGATCCGTGGCGAAGCTGAGAGGATCAACGCCAAGGCCCAAGCAATAGGCCTCGACCGATCCGTCGCCGAGCCCTTCCGTGAGCCTCGAAGCGAATTCCCACGACTCGTAGCCGATCGGCGCATTCTCGCTGCCATGGTCTTCGTCGGCACCACACAGTTCCTCGGAAAACTCACGGATCATGTTGCGCCACAGGGAGAAGTCATTTCCCACGTTCCACTCGGCGTACGCCGAGGGCTGGAAGATGCCGACCGGGACCACCTGATACATCCCGCCGGCGTGGCCAACCTTGCGTGGGTCACGCCAGTGCAGCAGGAACGACCGCTCGCCGGTGTCGACGTCGCGCCGGATTGTGAGCGTGCTGATCGCGAGATTCGCACGACGTTGCTCGAGGTCACATGGGTCGGTGATCGCGGCGCGTACGCCTGGTGCGACCTGTCCGTCGCGGTAGGCAACGGCGAACTCGTGAGCAGCCGCTTCCCCTATATCCACACTGTCGAAGTAATGCCCCAGGCCGAATTGCAGGGTTGGCGTTGGACCAGTCAACTCCGCACGAAACAGTCGGTAGGTCGGACGATTCTCGAAGACTGTCGGTGCCGCGACATCGCCGACCGCTGCGGAATATGTCTCATACTCCCCGCCCTCAGCGCGCACAGGCAGGACCGAACTGCGCGGCGAATGGACCGCCGACGACAGAGCGCCTGTGGGAGACCAATCCAGCCTGATGTCGTTCAACGGAATTGGCGAGGTCGGCAGCCACTCGCGTCGTGTAAGTAGCGCGGAATCGGCCACACGGTGTGCGTTTGGGTACTCCCCCGCCGCGGCCAGGTCCAATGCGGTTCGGTGTTCACGCAGATAGGAGCGGGTTCGGACCCACGCCTGCTCGCTGTCGGTCAGGGTGCGCGATTGCGTGGGCATATGATCTCCAGATTCCTCAGCTGATCAAGCTGTCTCGATGCTGCCATGCAAGAGCCAAGCACGCTGCTCCCGGCGCAGCCATGGGTTCGGCTTCCAGCATCCGCGTCACCGACTCCTCGGTGAACGGCACTCCATCGGCGGCTCGCCCATCACCGATGCCAACGACCTCGCCTTCCTCGTTGAACTGCACCATCGTGCCGAAGATTTCGTCGAACACGTCGTCGTCGATGACGACCACCGTGAGCAACGTGGCTGCCAATGTCAGCGCATCGAGCCCGAATCCGAGTAGATGCGCGGTGACCTTTCCCTGCGCACGTGCCGCACTGAGCTGCTGATAGAACGACCAATTCGCGTAATCGATCGGAACGCTTCGCGTCCCATCGTGTTCTAGATGGCCGAGTACCTCCTCTGAATACTCCCGAACCATGTTGCGCCACAGGGAGAAATCGTTGCGGCGGTCCCACAACCCCAGACTCGACGGCTGGAACTCACCGGCCGGAATCACGTCGTAGACACCGGCTGCAGTCGCGACACGAGAAGGATCCCGCCAGTGCAGCAGAAACGACGGCGGTGCTGGGAACCTTCGCAGCCGGATCGTCAACGTCGTGATTGCCGGAATGATCGCGCGGCGAGCCGGATCGAACGGATCTCCGATGAGCTCGCGGAAAGGCAAGCAGCCCCTCAAGTCCGAGACGTCAGTGGTCGGATGAGCCAGACAAGCCGCAGCCAACTCGTGCGCGAGCGCCTCGCTTACATCGAGTTTGTCGAAGTAGCTGGCCAGCCCGAAGTCCAATACACCGGATGTGACCGTCCCGCCGAGATACCGGTAGCTCGGTCTCGACTCGAAAAGTTGCGGCGGGTCAAGATGCTTCACCGCCGCGGAATACGTCTCGAAGGCGAGCCCGGGAACGCGCAGCGGGCGCACGGGCGCAGTCTCTCGCTCGGCACCGGTGATGTCGGCGAGTTGCGGTCCTTCGTCGAGTTCGAGAGAGAGTGATTCCAAATCTACTGGGGCAGTTGGCAGCCAACCATCGAGAGTGATCAGCGACGTCCTCGGAAGCCGGTATTCTTCCGGATACCATGCGGTCGCCAGTCTCGCCAGATCGTCGCGGTGGTGATTCAGCCAGTTGCGTTGGACTCGCCACCGACCTCGGCTGGTAGCCACCGCACGGGTGTCATCGGCGCCCGCCCGGCGGTGAGCGCGGCCCGCGATTCCGAGTTCCTCGGGAGGGATCCCCAAAACCCGCGCGAATCCTTGCCGTTGCTCCAGCGTGGCCTTGCGTGTTCCTTTCTCGACCTGGCTCAGGAACTGCTGCGTGATCCCCAACGCATCAGCGACCGCGGCCTGATTGGCCCCGCCCGCGAGCCGGTACTCACGAACAACCTGGCCGACCGTCGGCGGCGCAACGCCATCCCCGTCGCGCCGCAACCACCCCGACGTCTGCATCCCATCCACGATCGGCTCCTACCCAGCCAGTTCGTGACCGTTGAGATTCGCGGTCGGTGACTATTCGAGCAGATAAATGGACTTCTGTCAGCAGTTTTCGACGCCGAGCACTCGTTCAACTGCGGGCGCCACCCTTGCGTTCGCGCCGATTCCGGTTCTTGTCGGTGCCGGACTGTAGCTTGCTCATCAGCCAGCACAGACTGCCAGCCGATACGGGAGGATTTTCGTGAACGCCGAAGTACCTGAGAGTGGTATCGCCAAGGCCGTGGCCGCCTTGAATGATGGCTTGTTACAGGGGATGGAACAGGTGATAGAGCTCGGGAGGGCCCGAGGTGTCATCACCGCCGCCCAGGCCGCGCAACTTCTTGAACTGCGAGCCGAGGCAATGCCCCTGCCGCCCAAGAGGTAACGCGTGATGCCCCTCGTCCCGCCACGGCGTTGCACGATCGCTTCCCCGAAGAGAGGCACTGTTCCAGGACATATTTCGGCACGGTGCCTCACGGTGACGACATGATCCGTGTGCAATCCGGCGACCTCCTCAACGCCGACGTCGAAGCGCTCGTCAACGCCGTCAGCACAGTCGGCGTGATGGGCAAGGGGATCGCGTTGCAGTTCAAACAGACCACCCGGAGATGTTTCGGGAGTACGCCCGAGCCGCACGGGCCGGCGAAGTTCAGATCGGTGCGATGCACGTGTGGGCAACCGGCGCCACGAGCGGTCCGCGGTTCATCATCAACTTCTCGACGAAACGACACTGGCGCTCCCCCAGCCGCCTGGCCGACGTGGCCGACGTGGCCTACCGTCCCTTGCCGAGACCATCGAGCGGAGCGAGATCCGATCGGTGGCCATCCCGGCGCTCGGGTGCGGGCATGGCGGCCTCGACTGGGTGAGCGTGGAGCCGCTGATCCGTCAGACGCTGGAGCCGTTGTCTTCGGGACCGCCAACGATCTCGACAATCTGCAAGTAGCCTGGCCACACAGCGCCAGCCGAGCAGAGGACCAACGGTGGATCAGCCCGATAGCGAGACCGCTCTCAGCGTTTCCGTTGAACCGGAGGGGCTACTTGTCGCTGGCGACGCCGATGCTGTTGCCACGTACTTGCGCAAGCTGCGCTTCAACGCGGTGGAATTGGTCGAAGTGGCCGGCGTGGACGCCCAAACCGTCACCGGCGCGGCTGCCCTGGCCACCGGGCTGGCTGCGATCGGCGCTCAGCACGGAACCTTCGTCCGGATCCGGCCGGCCGATATCGAGTTGTTGCGCAAGTTCAAAGTCATTCCTGGGGAATCGGGCTTCAACCGGATGACAGTCACCGACGTCGCCGGGCGCTTTCGCGGCCAAATGCAATGGCAGCCAGTACAACTGGCGGGGACCAAAGCGCTCTCGCTGCAAATGGCCGTCGCGACGATCGCTCTTCAGACCGCGATCGCTGAGACAACTGCGGCCATCGAGCGTGTCGAAGGCACCGTTGATCAGGTGTTGAACCTGGCCAAGGCAACCACGATCGGTGACGTCATCGGGCATCACCGATCGTTGACGCGGATCGTGCGCACGCTCGATGAAACCGGCACGCTGCCCGCGGTCGACTGGGACTCGGTCGCACACTTGGGACCGACAATCGAGACAGTCGTGGAGCGCCTGCGCGCCCACATCAACAAAACCATCAATGGTTTCGACCGCACGAAACCCGTGCAAGATCGCGCCAAATACCTGACACGGGCAGTGCGCGACAATCGCCTGGGCGAAACCCTCGAGTTGCTCGCGCTCGCGCAGGATTCGATGTATCAGTGGCAACGCCTGCGCATCGAACGAGTCCGCGAAACCGAGTTCGCCAACCTCGAGCTGGTGATCGCGACTGCCCGCCGAATACTCGCCGAACAGCTCGACTCCGACAGCGAGCTGTTGCTCAAAGCTCGTGCCGAGCTCGCGAGCTACGCGGCGATCAAGCCCCTCGAGCTCCTGCGATGGTTGTCGACGACCCAACTCAAGCGCGACGGCGTGCAACTGCGGTGCGACCTCGACAGTTTCGCAACCGCACGTCGGGCAGAAGTCCTCGGATGGCACGATCATGAGGACCCGACCGTGCGAGACGCCCTCGCCGAACTCGGAATTCGCATCAAGTCCTTCGGCGACTCGGCCAAGGTGCTGGGCTCGCGCGGACTCGACGCCGGCGCGACCGGCTTGGACATCCTCGGCCGCAGCGCCCAACGCGTCGCGGCCCACCGCCGCAGAGAAGCCCAACCGGACACGGACGACACCGAATCACCGTGGAGTAAGTAGCGACAGCGTGGCCTCGAACAATCGGCGCGCAACGAGCTCGCGGCTGCCGCAGCGGGCTTTGCAGCTCCTGCCGGGACCCTCGAAGCGAACGAGATTCGGCAAGTCGTTCAGCCACTCACGAATGACTTCGTGTTGTCGTAGACGAGGTCGCGACTACGCGTGATCCCATCAACCGCCGAGCCTGCTGACAGTGAGCTGACAGCTTCTCGAAGCGAACTCGCCAGTGCCGTCACCGTTTCGGAGACGCGGTCTTCCACGAGCCCGGATGTCCGGGCAAGCTTGCGCCAATGCGCCGCAGTGACCTCGGCCGCGTACCGGGCTCCACCGATGCGCATCGCCAATTTCTGATCGAAGTCCGGGTACAAACCGACCGGCACAACGTCGTACATCGGCGACAGGGCAATGCTGTTGTGGCGCAACAGCAACGAGTAGTTCTTGGCGTGCGCGTCCGCGTTACCCAGGAACGTGTTGAGGGCCAGTTGCCGGATGAAATCGTAGGCGACTTCGTCATCGACCTGCTCGCGGAGCAGTCGGATGACCTGGACGGCGGAGACCCCGTACTTCTCGTCGGGGCCCCGGCCCATCGCCTGTGCGATGTCTTCGGCGTGCAGGCGCACCGCGATCTGCCCGGACCGCACTCGATCGAACCGCTCGACGAGGTACGCGGTTTGATCGAGCATGTGAACAACTCGCGCGCTCGGTGCACCGACACCGACCTGAGCGGCCAGCGTCATCGCCATCGCCTCCGCATCTTCCAATCCGACCAGTCCAGGCCGCGCCGGCTTGACGATGTGTGTCGAGGGCACCGTGGCGTTCGACCAATACCACTCGCCACCGATATCGGCGAGGGCGAATTTCCCCTGCGTACCAGCCAAGGAGAATCGGGCCGGTGTCGACGCGTCTATCCACTGATCAGGCGAACGTTTCACCGCGTCGATGCGGCCTGCGACGTCGGCGTCACTGGCCGGATCCAGTACCAGCGGCCCGGCCGTCGGCGGTTCCTCCCGCGCCGAAAGCACCAATCCACCCGCGACATCACCACCTGCCTCGGCGAGAAGTTCAACGGTATCCATCGATCCGACCCCGTACACCGATGCCATCCGTTGCCGCGCCGAAGCGTTGTCCGGCAACAGGTTGTCCAGGAAGTTCGATGCAGCGCTGCGAGTGGCACCGCCGTCGCGTGGCAGGGACAGCGATATGGTCAAGTCCCCAGTAGTGGTGTAACGCAAATCCTTCGGTTCAATGGGTCAGGCGCTGAGTTCGAGGGCGGGTTCGTTCACCTCGTTTCCGGTAT